>NZ_JAXBMA010000033.1:0-510 GCF_033963885.1 Draconibacterium sp. IB214405 | reverse complement strand
TACAGTAAAGGTGGCCCGAGCTGTATCGGTTGAACAACTGTCGGTAACAGCAAATACAATACTTACTGTTCCGCCATCACACAAGTCTGGTGCTGTCTCCCCTGACAGATCAGGTACGTCAGCGTCACACTCGTTGCTCAGTACTACAAAATCAGCAATCCACGCGTCAAACGCATCATCAAGATCGGCCTGGGTCAGGTAATCACAGTGGTCTACCTCCATATCTTCAGGTCCGTCTACATCGATAGCGGTAGCGGCATTTACAGTAAAGGTGGCCCGAGCTGTATCGGTTGAACAACTGTCGGTAACAGCAAATACAATACTTACTGTTCCGCCATCACACAAGTCTGGTGCTGTCTCCCCTGACAGATCAGGTACGTCAGCGTCACACTCGTTGCTCAGTACTACAAAATCAGCAATCCACGCGTCAAACGCATCATCAAGATCGGCCTGGGTCAGGTAATCACAGTGGTCTACCTCCATATCTTCAGGTCCGTCTACATCGATAGC
>NZ_JAXBMA010000032.1:0-535 GCF_033963885.1 Draconibacterium sp. IB214405 | reverse complement strand
AGTAGTATCGCCGTCCGTACCGAAGTATTCCACTCCGTCCACAGTCCATGTATAAGATTCATCTGAACAGATGGTTTCGTTTGTAACGATCGGAGCAGGTTCCGGAGTTACTTTAATATTCAGTACAGTATCCGGCGCACAGTTGGCACCTTCGTAATGAACAGTAGTATCGCCGTCCGTACCGAAGTATTCCACTCCGTCCACAGTCCATGTATAAGATTCATCCGAACAGATGGTTTCGTTTGTAACGATCGGAACAGGTTCCGGAGTTACTTTAATATTCAATACAGTATCCGGCGCACAGTTGGCCCCTTCGTAATGAACAGTAGTATCGCCGTCCGTACCGAAGTATTCCACTCCGTCCACAGTCCATGTATAAGATTCATCCGAACAGATGGTTTCGTTTGTTACGATCGGAGCAGGTTCCGGAGTTACAGTAATATTCAATACAGTATCCGGCGCACAGTTGGCCCCTTCGTAATGAACAGTAGTATCGCCGTCCGTACCGAAGTATTCCACTCCGTCCACAGTCCAT
>NZ_JAXBMA010000031.1:0-586 GCF_033963885.1 Draconibacterium sp. IB214405 | reverse complement strand
GATGGAGTGCAGCAGGGTGCGCACCCACGGCCAGGAGGGCTTCGGGGTGGCTGCCATCAGATTGGCTGCGTAGTGGGTTCTGCAGCGCTGCCAGGCCGCTGCGGGCAGGGTGGCGCCGATCGCGGCCACCAGGCCGGCGTGGGCGTCGCTGGTGACCAGCGCGACCCCGGACAGGCCGCGGGCGACCAGGTCGCGGAAGAACGCCAGCCAGCCGGCCCCGTCCTCGGCGGAGGTGACCTGGATGCCCAGGATCTCTCGGTAGCCCTCGGCGTTGACGCCGGTGGCGATCAAGGTGTGCACTCCGACGACGCGGCCTGCCTCGCGCACCTTGAGCACCAGGGCGTCGGCGGCGAGGAAGGTATACGGGCCGGCATCGAGCGGGCGGGTCCGAAACGCCTCTACGGCTTCGTCGAGCTCTTTGGCCATGATCGACACTTGCGACTTGGAAAGCTTTGTCACACCAAGTGTTTCGACCAGGCGCTCCATCCGGCGAGTGGATACTCCCAGCAGGTAGCAGGTCGCCACCACGCTGGTCAGTGCGCGTTCAGCTCGCTTGCGGCGCTGCAGCAGCCAGTCCGGGAAATAG
>NZ_JAXBMA010000030.1:0-654 GCF_033963885.1 Draconibacterium sp. IB214405 | reverse complement strand
AACGATTGGTTCTGGTTCCGGAGTTACGGTAATATTCAGTACAGTATCCGGCGCACAGTTGGCGCCTTCGTAATGAACAGTAGTATCACCGTCAGTACCGAAGTATTCCACTCCGTCCACAGTCCATGTATAAGATTCATCTGAACAGATGGTTTCGTTTGTAACGATTGGTTCTGGTTCCGGAGTTACGGTAATATTCAGTACAGTATCCGGCGCACAGTTGGCGCCTTCGTAATGAACAGTAGTATCACCGTCAGTACCGAAGTATTCCACTCCGTCCACAGTCCATGTATAAGATTCATCTGAACAGATGGTTTCGTTTGTAACGATTGGTTCTGGTTCCGGAGTTACGGTAATATTCAATACAGTATCCGGCGCACAGTTGGCACCTTCGTAATGAACAGTAGTATCACCCTCAGTACCGAAGTATTCCACTCCGTCCACAGTCCATGTATAAGATTCATCTGAACAGATGGTTTCGTTTGTAACGATTGGTTCTGGTTCCGGAGTTACGGTAATATTCAATACAGTATCCGGCGCACAGTTGGCACCTTCGTAATGAACAGTAGTATCACCCTCAGTACCGAAGTATTCCACTCCGTCCACAGTCCATGTATAAGATTCATCTGAACAGATGGTTTCGTTTGTAACGAT
>NZ_JAXBMA010000029.1:0-806 GCF_033963885.1 Draconibacterium sp. IB214405 | reverse complement strand
ATTACGAAGGTGCCAACTGTGCGCCGGATACTGTATTGAATATTAAAGTAACTCCGGAACCTGTTCCGATCGTTACAAACGAAACCATCTGTTCGGATGAATCTTATACATGGACTGTGGACGGAGTGGAATACTTCGGTACGGACGGCGATACTACTGTTCATTACGAAGGTGCCAACTGTGCGCCGGATACTGTACTGAATATTACCGTAACTCCGGAACCAGAACCAATCGTTACAAACGAAACCATCTGTTCGGATGAATCTTATACATGGACTGTGGACGGAGTGGAATACTTCGGTACGGACGGCGATACTACTGTTCATTACGAAGGCGCCAACTGTGCGCCGGATACTGTATTGAATATTACCGTAACTCCGGAACCAGAACCAATCGTTACAAACGAAACCATCTGTTCGGATGAATCTTATACATGGACTGTGGACGGAGTGGAATACTTCGGTACTGAGGGTGATACTACTGTTCATTACGAAGGTGCCAACTGTGCGCCGGATACTGTATTGAATATTAAAGTAACTCCGGAACCTGTTCCGATCGTTACAAACGAAACCATCTGTTCAGATGAATCTTATACATGGACTGTGGACGGAGTGGAATACTTCGGTACGGAGGGTGATACTACTGTTCATTACGAAGGCGCCAACTGTGCGCCGGATACTGTACTGAATATTACCGTAACTCCGGAACCAGAACCAATCGTTACAAACGAAACCATCTGTTCAGATGAATCTTATACATGGACTGTGGACGGAGTGGAATACTTCGGTACGGACGGCGATACTACT
>NZ_JAXBMA010000028.1:0-809 GCF_033963885.1 Draconibacterium sp. IB214405 | reverse complement strand
GCCGATGGTACTGCGTAAAAGTGGGAGAGTAGGTCGCTGCCAATTTTATTAAGCCCGTGTTCAACAGAGCACGGGCTTTTTTATTGTATAATATACTAGGGCCAGTGATCCAGATCATTAGTGCTACAGCCCAGCAACAACGGATTCCCGTTTGTTTCTTTGTCTAACCCATAAATGTCCGGAACTATCTTTTTCAAACGTATATGCCCTGTAATACCAACTTTCCCATCTGTCTACAGTATTTCTAATCGCTAAAAATTTAATTGAAACTTGGTGTTCATATTCGCGAGATTCTAAAGTATAATCTGTAATAATTAGTATTTCATCTAAGATTGACTTGATAAAGCAGGCGATTCACACCTTAGTCATTAGCACTGGAAAAGAAAATAGATCATTGAAAACTCAAAATCAGTCATTAAAAGTGCTCATCAAGCCAGAAAGCATAGCCTTATCGAAAGAGCCAGTGCAAAATATTTCGCTCCGCAACCAGGTAGAAGGGATCATGAAAGAAGTATTTTTAAAAGACGGCCTTGCTTTTTGCGTAGTCGATGTAGGCGAAAACATCATTGTAGAAGTCACCGAAGCCTCACAAAAAAGTATGTGCCTTGAGAAGGGACAGCGGGTATACTGCCTTTTTAAATCCGCCTCGCTAAAAATTTATTAAACCGCCCTGTTCAGATACTCAGCTACTTGCGATTTTTGCTCCAAAAAACCTGCAATTATTTTGCCCTGCGGGCTTGCATTATTAAAAACCTTGATTACTTTTGCAGCCGCTTTGAGAGAAGCGAGTTCATAGAAAGAATGGGATA
>NZ_JAXBMA010000027.1:0-849 GCF_033963885.1 Draconibacterium sp. IB214405 | reverse complement strand
GGAGCACATCAGCCGCGTCCACGCCGCCAACTACGGTGTTTACGGTGCCCGCATAGTGTGGCTAACCCTGAACCGTGAGGGCATCGAGGTGGCCAGATGCACCGTCGAACGGCTGATGACCAAACTCGGCCTGTCCGGGACCACCCGCGGCAAAGCCCGCAGGACCACGATCGCTGATCCGGCCACAGCCCGTCCCGCCGATCTCGTCCAGCGCCGCTTCGGACCACCAGCACCTAACCGGCTGTGGGTAGCAGACCTCACCTATGTGTCGACCTGGGCAGGGTTCGCCTACGTGGCCTTTGTCACCGACGCCTACGCTCGCAGGATCCTGGGCTGGCGGGTCGCTTCCACGATGGCCACCTCCATGGTCCTCGACGCGATCGAGCAAGCCATCTGGACCCGCCAACAAGAAGGCGTACTCGACCTGAAAGACGTTATCCACCATACGGATAGGGGATCTCAGTACACATCGATCCGGTTCAGCGAGCGGCTCGCCGAGGCAGGCATCCAACCGTCGGTCGGAGCGGTCGGAAGCTCCTATGACAATGCACTAGCCGAGACGATCAACGGCCTATACAAGACCGAGCTGATCAAACCCGGCAAGCCCTGGCGGTCCATCGAGGATGTCGAGTTGGCCACCGCGCGCTGGGTCGACTGGTTCAACCATCGCCGCCTCTACCAGTACTGCGGCGACGTCCCGCCGGTCGAACTCGAGGCTGCCTACTACGCTCAACGCCAGAGACCAGCCGCCGGCTGAGGTCTCAGATCAGAGAGTCTCCGGACTCACCGGGGCGGTTCACCCGACACAATCCACATCGCTATTCTCAAGGAGAAGCATCCATGTCTATC
>NZ_JAXBMA010000026.1:0-853 GCF_033963885.1 Draconibacterium sp. IB214405 | reverse complement strand
TGTACTGAATATTACCGTAACTCCGGAACCAGAACCAATCGTTACAAACGAAACCATCTGTTCGGATGAATCTTATACATGGACTGTGGACGGAGTGGAATACTTCGGTACGGACGGCGATACTACTGTTCATTACGAAGGCGCCAACTGTGCGCCGGATACTGTACTGAATATTACCGTAACTCCGGAACCAGAACCAATCGTTACAAACGAAACCATCTGTTCAGATGAATCTTATACATGGACTGTGGACGGAGTGGAATACTTCGGTACTGAGGGTGATACTACTGTTCATTACGAAGGTGCCAACTGTGCGCCGGATACTGTATTGAATATTACCGTAACTCCGGAACCAGAACCAATCGTTACAAACGAAACCATCTGTTCAGATGAATCTTATACATGGACTGTGGACGGAGTGGAATACTTCGGTACTGAGGGTGATACTACTGTTCATTACGAAGGTGCCAACTGTGCGCCGGATACTGTATTGAATATTACCGTAACTCCGGAACCAGAACCAATCGTTACAAACGAAACCATCTGTTCAGATGAATCTTATACATGGACTGTGGACGGAGTGGAATACTTCGGTACTGACGGTGATACTACTGTTCATTACGAAGGCGCCAACTGTGCGCCGGATACTGTACTGAATATTACCGTAACTCCGGAACCAGAACCAATCGTTACAAACGAAACCATCTGTTCAGATGAATCTTATACATGGACTGTGGACGGAGTGGAATACTTCGGTACTGACGGTGATACTACTGTTCATTACGAAGGCGCCAACTGTGCGCCGGATACTGTACTGAATATTACCGTAACTCCGGAACCAGAACCAATCGTT
>NZ_JAXBMA010000025.1:0-980 GCF_033963885.1 Draconibacterium sp. IB214405 | reverse complement strand
TGTAAATCTTCAGCCTAATTTGGACACGTTGGTATAAAAATTAAGAGATGGTTTTCTTAATTTAATCACCATTAAAAAGTTCAAAAATGACTGTAAAAAAACAAAGTGCCGAAGCCAAGATTAAAGAGATTAAGAGGCACACAAGAAAGAAGTATTCAGCAGAGGAAAAAATCAGGATTGTAATTGAAGGACTGAGAGGAGAAGAAAGTATAGCTGGCCTCTGCAGGCGAGAAGGCATTAATGCCAACCTATACTACAAATGGAGCAAGGATTTCATGGAAGCTGGCAAAAGCCGTTTAGCAGGCGATGTCAAGCGTGAAGCCAACTCTGTTGAAGTACATGATCTAAAAAACGAAAACACTGACTTAAAACTGCTTGTTGCTGAGCAAAGTCTTCATATCAGGGCACTTAAAAAAAGCGCAATTGGTTCCGAACAAACTATAGATTTATGAGACGTAGCACTGGCGAAAAAATGGAGATTATCCGCATTGTTCAGGATTCTGAACTTGGAGTAAAACGAACGCTGGAGGAACTGGGTATTAGCCGTAGTACATTCTATGAATGGTACAAACGCTACAAGGAAGACGGTTATGAAGGTTTAAAACCGAAGCAGTCCAGCAGAAAAACATTCTGGAATAAAATACCTGAGGCAGAAAAGGCGAAAGTAGTAAAAACGGCACTTGAGCAAACTGAACTATCGCCAAGAGAACTGGCCTATCACATCACAGATAAACAAGGATGGTTTATAAGTGAATCGAGCGTTTACAGGATTTTGAAAGAGCGCGGATTAATAACCAGTCCGGCCTGGATTGTAATGGCTGCGGCTGATGAGTTTAAAGACAAAACCAGGCACGTTCATCAGCAATGGCAGACCGATTTTACGTACTTTAAAGTGATAAACTGGGGTTGGTATTACTTGTCTACTATTATGGACGATTACTCCCGTTATATCATTGCCTGGGAACTTAGCACCAATATGG
>NZ_JAXBMA010000024.1:0-1054 GCF_033963885.1 Draconibacterium sp. IB214405 | reverse complement strand
GTCAGATTTTTATCCATTATCGGATTGGAATAATATATATAATCCTGATAAACGCTTTCGCTAAAATTTCTCCAGTATTTTTGATAATTATCCCTAATGTGAATATTGCCACCAAGACCATAATAGGTATACTCTTTAATTTTAGCAATAGTCCCATCATGATCAATATCTTCGATTTTATAAACCCGAACACCTCCAGCACAAATATCATTACCCCACTTATCGGTTCCAGTGTTTGTCTCATAATAATATTTGGTCTTTCCTCCGGTTGGATAAGTAATCTGGTTTAATATCCCTTTTGCTATATAAGTGTTATTAATATCCCTATCATTGAGACTATACGTTTGCATAGTCGATCGATTTAAATAGATCGGAATATATCCCGTATTTGAAGCCCCGTTGTAGTACCCAAAATAATCTACACTTTTTGATGTGTTAGCTGGATTGTCAGAGCCATTGTAAGAAAACGTCCAAACCTTATCGCTGATATTTCCTGAAGTTCCTTTTTCTTTTAAATATTGAAGTTGTAACTGACCATTATTTACATATCTTCCATACTCAAGAATGAAGCTTCTCGATTCGGAATGGATCTTGTCTAAGATTTTTATTTCAGTTAACTTTTTTTGCCAGATATCTGCACTAGCATCTGTGCTGTAAATAAATGAAACTTTAACTGCATCCGTTTCGATTGAACTTAAAAGTTTCATGTATAAATCATAATCTGTTGTATGATTTACCACATTATTATATGTAGCTGGGGCACTACTGTTACCGTTCTTTCTAACTTGAGAATTAGCCAAACTATATTCAGTAGTATATGATTCATAAGTGAAATCAATAGTTTGGTTGTTCGGAGTTGTAATTTTGCTTATTTTCCACTCTGTTATCCCGGTAGCAGATCTAGCTGAATTAATAATTGATCCAGCAACCGAAGATGTAGTTGTTGAAGCAGGAATGTCAAATTCATATTTAATGCCTTTTGAATCGTATATTGTAAATTCCGTATTAATCCCTCCATACGTAAAAGTTGGAACAATTTTAAGATCATCATCAA
>NZ_JAXBMA010000023.1:0-1105 GCF_033963885.1 Draconibacterium sp. IB214405 | reverse complement strand
AGTAATGATTTGGCTGATGGATTAATTAAATCCGGTGAGAATATTCTGGTGACAGGTTTGTTTAATGGTTCTCTTTTATTTGATAAAGAAATCCTCGAAACCAAGAATAGCGGTAGCGATGTTTTTATTGCGGCTTTCGATAGCAACTGCAATCCCAAAGATATTTTCATTCTGACTGGCGAAAGTAGCGAGTTTCCGTGTTCAGCTTTTGCTTCAAAGACTGGAGTATATGTTACCGGTGAATTTAGAACTGAAATAAAAATCAGGAACGAAGAATTGGTGTCGGCTGGGAAGGAAGACATCTTTTTAGCAAGGGTAGAAAACTGCAATGCCAAGAACCCTTTGCATATAGAAGCAATATTGATGGACGAAGACGATA
The DNA here is from genome assembly GCF_033963885.1 of Draconibacterium sp. IB214405. NCBI lineage: Bacteria > Pseudomonadati > Bacteroidota > Bacteroidia > Marinilabiliales > Prolixibacteraceae > Draconibacterium > Draconibacterium sp. IB214405. Next base: position 726 of record NZ_JAXBMA010000023.1, on the reverse strand, counting down.
TTAATGCCGGTTGGGAATTAGATGCCGGGGCCGATTTTGTTGAATATTCATGGGAGGACAATAGTTCAAACTCTCGATATTTTACAACAAACACACCTGGAAAATATTCGCTTACGGTAACTGATTTTTTTGGATGTAAGTATTCAGGGGAAATTGAACTTACACCCGAAAAAAGTGCAAGCACAATTGAAGACCTGGGTGCAAATGACTTTAAACTTTACCCAACAATAACATCTGATTTTGTGAACTGGCAGCCTGCTTCTGAATGGTTAAATAGCAATGCAGTAGTTAAGGTGTTCGATAGTTCTGGGAGGATGGTTAAAAACTCAGAAGTAAAACTAATTAGTGCACAATCTTATACCATAAATCTATCATCACAAACCGAGGGTATCTATATGGTTGAAATTTCGGGAGACAATTTTCACCAAGTTGGTAAAGTCGTGGTGAAAAAATAGAACCAAAGCATTAAAATTTGAATAAAATGAAAAAAATATATAATACTATACTGTTTTTTGTTATTGCCGTATTATCGGTTTTCGGACAAGGAACACCATCAAATCTTCCGGCTGATATTAGTACTACCAGTCAGTCGGTATCCCCCACATCTTCGCAAAACTATGTGGTTAATTACACGTATCTCGAACCCAAAACATCTCACTCTACATCGTACAACACTGGCGAAACAGCGCCTGTAGTGCAATATTATGATGGGTTTGGCCGTCCGAT
>NZ_JAXBMA010000022.1:0-1326 GCF_033963885.1 Draconibacterium sp. IB214405 | reverse complement strand
TTGTAAGCTTCCCCAAAAACAGGACAGTTTAAAAGTAGACAAATAAACGTTAATTTTGAACTGTTAGAAGATGAAGAAGAAAAGATTTACACCACAGCAAATCTCCTCGATTTTGAAGGAGTATGAAAACGGCAAAAGCGTAGAAGAAATTGTTCGTGACCATGGCGTTAGCCGAGCTACATTTTATAAATGGCGACAACGATATGGCGGAATGGAAGCCTCAGAGTTAAAAAGGCTCAAGGAACTCGAAGAGGAGAACCGCAAGTTGAAAATGATGTATGCAGAACAAGCCCTTGATTTAAAACTTGCCAAAGAGATTATCGAAAAAAAGCTCTAAAGCCTTGTGAGAAAAGGGAGATTGCAAAAGAAGTTTGCACCAATCCCACTGTTGGCATCCGCAGGGCGTGCCGTGTGTTAAATATGAGTCGTTCTGTTTATTATTACGAGTCGATAAAAGACGATGTTGAAGTAATCGATGCACTTACCATAAAAGCGAAAGACCACCCTACAGAAGGTTTCTGGAAAGCCTATGGGCGATTGCGCCTGGAAGGCAATGAATGGAACCACAAGCGGGTGTATCGGGTTTATTGCATGATGAAACTAAATATGCGCCGGAAAGTAAAGAAAAGACTCCCTGCCAGGGTGAAAGTTCCTTTGGTAATCCCCGAAAACATTAATAATTGCTGGTCGATTGATTTTATGCACGATGCACTGGAGAATGGACGGAAGATAAAGAGTTTCAACATAATGGATGATTTTAACCGAGAAGCACTTCATGTTGAACTTGACCATTCCATCCGAAGTAATAAAGTAGTTTATGTTTTGAACCACTTGATAAAACGCAGGGGAAAACCAGAACAAATAAGGATGGACAATGGTCCAGAGTTTATTGCTGAGCTATTAAAAGAATGGAGCAAATTTCAAGGGATTGAACTTTTATATACCCAACCAGGCAAGCCAACACAAAATGCTTTTGTAGAGCGTTTAAACAGAACATACCGCAGGGCAGTACTGGATGCTTATCTGTTTCAATCATTGGATGAAGCCAGGGATGAAACAGAAAAATGGATATTTGATTACAACAATAAAAGACCGCATGATTCATTGGGCGGAATGACTCCAATCGGCTATGCCAATAAAATGAAAAACCAAAAGCTGAAAAGCAAAGAAAATGTGATTTACGAACCTGTCAAGGGTATATAAACGACTTCGCTAACTCAGTCGCCCTTGACAGAACCCAAAATCACCTTGAAGAAGCTTTCAGAATTTGGTTATAAAAAAGAAAATAATCTATTTTTGAGTAGTCCTAAAAAGGGGAAGTTTACA
>NZ_JAXBMA010000021.1:0-1796 GCF_033963885.1 Draconibacterium sp. IB214405 | reverse complement strand
AACTATATTTTCAACCATCAATGTGTCAGAAAACCAGCCAGTAAATAAACATCCACCATCAGGTTCAGCTTGTAAGCAACTAATGTCGAACTCTTTAGTACTTCCCAACAAAAAGCTATGGGTTAAAGCTAAATTCTGGTCGAACCAGCTAATAAGGAAATTATTTGACAAATTACTTTCGAAGGTTTTGCCCGATATTTCCAGGTCCTGATAAAATTTTATTGGAAGAATCACTGCATTTTCACCAAATATTTCCATTGTTTTTACATAGTCATAGCCTTGCCCCCCTATTGAAGTTAGTTGTTGCAAACTTCCATCGGGGGCATACTTTGCTATAAAGATGTCGCGGCTACCTTCTGAGTAGAGCGTATCGTTAGGAAAATTGATTGATTCGTAAAAAGTACCGACCACAGCCAGATTACCATCAGGTAATTCGTTAATATCGGTTACAATATCCCACCCGGGGCCACCTGCTTGTGTTATCCAGTCGAATTCCATTTGTTGGCTAAAGGCGCAAAAGCCTGTAATTATAATAGCCAGAGATATTATTAAACGTTTCATTTCTAATTATTTTAGTATTTAGGAAGGATTATTTATAGTTGTATTGGTACCTGTTTAGAATCTGAGAGTCGTCGTTTTTAACTTCAAGTAAGCGCCCATACTCATCGTATGTATAGCTTGTCTTAACTCCGGTTGGATCAATAACTTCGTCGATTCCGAATAAAGGCCTGTATTTGTAGGTAGTTACTAAAATATTGGAAAGGCTACTTAGGCTGCTTCTTATCTGACTTAGGTACGAATCGATACTTGATTGCGTTGTAGCATTTTCGAGGTTTGAAATCAACGAAGCTCCAGTTTTTGAAGATACTGCAGAATAAGAAGCATTCTCAATTTTAGCCACAGGTTTTGTTTTTCCGTACGACCACAAATAAGTGACATATTCGCTTCCCGGCGATTTAATCTCCCTTATTTTCTTTGTGCCCGCCAAATAGGTTATTTCATTGTTGAGGTCTAAATCGTCAGAGTATCCATCATCAAAATTATAGTCCTTAATAATATTGCCAGAGGTGTCATATAAATACTTTCTTTTATTCGACACATATTCCGTTGAATTGATTTTCCTCTTTTGGGTAATGGTAACTGGCAATCCGACTAAATGATTATTATTTAATGTTATAAGAGTATTGTCAGTTGGATAATCATCAGGATAAGTAATATAGGTTAGTAGCGTTTCTTTTTGGTTGTCCTCATCCTTTGTAACTTTTTCAACCTGAAGGTTTGTATTATAATCAAAATCTTCGAGCACTTTAATGCTATCAGCTTCGGAGTTGAAATAATCTACTGTTGTGGTTTTATCAAGAATTACAGTTCCATGCGAAGTACAATGGATGTCCTTATATATCTCGCCATAATAGGTTTCTCCTGAAAATTCGAAAAATTCCCCGACGTCACAGCCAGAAACCTGTCCTTCCCTCGCAAATGCTTCGGTGATAGACCATCCATCTACCTGTGCTGTACTAGTGCCTTCGAGGTAAGTTTTTTCAATCCGTTTTACCAGATTTGAATTCCCATCAATAAGTTTAACCTCTGTTAATTTTGGAACTATTGTATTATTGAGTCTTAAAAGATTAAAGCTTTTTACCTCTTTGTAACTTTTTAACGCATCACCGCTCGGCGAACCAGATCGCATATAATTGTGAAGTATTTCAACTCGCTCATACCCATGACCGAAGGTCAGATTTTTATCCATTATCGGATTGGAATAATATATATAATCCTGATAAACGCTTTCGCTA
>NZ_JAXBMA010000020.1:0-2318 GCF_033963885.1 Draconibacterium sp. IB214405 | reverse complement strand
AAACAAACCTGTCACCAGAATATTCTCACCGGATTTAATTAATCCATCAGCCAAATCATTACTGGTTCCACCTAACAGAAAGTATTCGGTTTCTTGACTATTTCTGTCCACCTTAATAAGTAGGATATCGCTGTTTTCTATCGGGCTTATTTTTTCATTTCTCGCAGTGTAAACAGGATTTTTAATGTTTGCCAGAAACAGAACTGAATTACTATCAACCAGTGCATCAACTGGTTCAATTTCAACACCTGAAAACGGATAGCTTATTGTTTGAGTATTCCCAAGCGAGTCTAACTCAACTAAAAATATGTGGGTATACTTATCCCCTTTAAACTTCGGATTGTTTTCCACATCGAAGCATCCTTTGGTTGTCGTTCCTATTAATAAACTGACATTCTCTGGTGTTGATATAATATTAGTCGCAATATCATTACCTTCTCCCTGAAAATGTTTTAACCATAATAGCCCACCATTCGCATTAAGCTTGCCCACAAAAATGTCTTTTTCAGCCTTTGCCTCATAAACTATATTTTCAACCATCAATGTGTCAGAAAACCAGCCAGTAAATAAACATCCACCATCAGGCTCAGCTTGTATGCTACTAATGTCGAACTCTTTAGTACTTCCCAACAAAAAGCTGTTAGTTAAAGTCAAGTTCTGGTCGAGCCAGCTAATAAGGAAATTATTTGAAAAATTACTTTCGAAGGTTTTGCCCGATATTTCCAGGTCCTGATAGAATTTTATTGGAAGAATCAGTTCATTTTCACCAAATATTTCCAATGTTTTTACATAGTCATAGCCTTGCCCCCCTATTGAAGTCAGTTGTTGCAAACTTCCATCGGGGGCATACTTTGCTATAAAGATGTCGCGGCTACCTTTTGAGTAGAGCGTATCGTTAGGAAAATTGATTGATTCGTAAAAAGTACCGACAACAGCCAGATTACCATTAGGTAATTCGTTAATATCGGTTACAATATCCCACCCGGGACCACCTGCTTGTGTAATCCAGTCGAATTCCATTTGTTGGCTAAAGGCGCAAAAGCCTGTTATTATAATAGCCAGAGATATTATTAAACGTTTCATTTCTAATTATTTTAGTATTTAGGATGGATTATTTATAGTTGTATTGGTACCTGTTTAAAATCTGAGAGTCGTCGTTTTTAACTTCAAGTAAGCGCCCATACTCATCATATGTATAGCTTGTTTTAACTCCGGTTGGATCAATAACTTCGTCGATTCCGAATAAAGGCCTGTATTTATAGGTAGTTACTAAAATATTGGAAAGGCTACTTAGGCTACTTCTCACCTGACTTAGGTACGAATCGATACTTGATTGTGTTGTAGCATTTTCGAGGTTTGAAATCAACGAAGCTCCAGTTTTTGAAGATACCGCTGAATAGGAAGCATTCTCAATTTTAGCCACAGGCTTTGTTTTTCCGTACGACCACAAATAAGTGACATATTCGCTTCCCGGCGATTTAATCTCCCTTATTTTTTTTGTACCCGACAAATAAGTTATTTCATTGTTCAGATCTAAATCGTCTGAGTATCCATCATCAAAATTATAGTCCTTAATAATATTACCAGAAGTGTCGTATAAGTACTTTCTTTTATTTGACACATATTCGGTTGAATTGATTTTCCTCTTTTGGGTTATAGTAACTGGCAATCCCACTAAATGGTTATTATTTAATGTAATTAGGGTATTGTCAGTTGGATAATCATCAGGATATGTAATATAAGTTAGTAGTGTTTCTTTTTGGTTGTCTTCATCCTTTGTAACTCTTTCAACCTGAAGGTTTGTATTATAATCAAAATCTTCGAGCACTTTAATGCTATCAGCAGCTGAGTTGAAATAATCTACTGTTGTGGTTTTATCTAGAATTACAGTTCCATGCGAAGTACAATGGATGTCCTTATATATCTCACCATAATAGGTTTCTCCTGAAAACTCGAAAAATTCCCCGACGTCACAGCCAGAAACCAGTCCTTCCCTTGCAAATGCTTCAGTGATAGACCATCCATCTACCTGTGTTGTACTTGTGCCTTCAATGTATGTATTTTCAATCCGTTTTACCAGATTTGAATTCCCGTCAATAAGTTTAACCTCAGTAAGTTTTGGAACTATTGTATTATTGAGTCTTAAAAGATTAAAGCTTTTTACTTCTTTGTAGCTTTTTAATGCATCGCCGCTTGGCGAACCAGATCGCATATAATTATGGGATATTTCAACTCGCTCGTAGCCATGGCCGAAAGTCAGATTTTTATCCATTATCGGATTGGAATAATATATATAATCCTGATAAACGCTTTCGCTA
>NZ_JAXBMA010000019.1:0-2616 GCF_033963885.1 Draconibacterium sp. IB214405 | reverse complement strand
TGGAAAAACCGGCCAAACTGACCACCTGATTCCGGGCTAAAGTGACCACCGTTTCCGGAGCAAACTGACCACCTCATTCCGATTGAAAGTGACCACCCCTCTCCGGGGCAAAGTGACCACCTGAAACGAAGAGACTTTTTCATGTTTTTGAAGGCCTAATTTCGTGTGTAAATAAATGCACGAGATATGGCAAATAAACTAATAAACATGAGTAAAGTAAGAAAAGTAATCCAACTGCATTGCCAGGGAAAAAGCAAGTTATTTATAAGCAACTATCTTTCGTTGTCGCGCAATACGGTTAAAAAATACATTGCGTTGTACCAAATGCTGAACCTGTCGCCCGAGGCCATAAAACAGAAGAGCGATGTTGAACTGGAAACACTGTTTATCAGCAATAAAGAACCCGATTTGTCTCCCAAACTAAAGGATCTGTATGCGTTCTTTCCACACATGGAGCGTGAGTTGAAAAAGGTTGGGGTAACCAAACTTTCAATGTGGCAACAGTACATTGCCAAACATCCCGATGGGTATAAAAGCTCGCAGTTTTGCGAGTATTACAAACGCTGGGGTAAAAAGGTTAACCCGGTAATGCACATGACACACAAGGCAGGCGACAAGATGTTTGTGGACTATGCCGGCAAGACATTGGAAATCGTTGACCCCGAAACCGGAGAAATGCAAGAACTACAATTTTTTGTGGCCATACTCGGAGCCAGCCAATATACTTACGCCGAGGTATCGCCAAGTCAGAAAAAAGAAGATTTTATCGCATCAATAGAAAATGCGCTGCACTACTTCCGGGGAGTTCCTGCCGCCATAGTACCCGACAACCTGCGTTCGGCAGTAACCAAAAGCAGTCGTTACGAGCCCACCATAAACGAAACATTGCTGGATTTTGCCGAACATTATGAAACGACCATACTTCCGGCAAGGGCCTATAAACCCCGCGATAAATCATTGGCCGAAGGAGCTGTTAAAATACTTTACCAACGTATTTACCCCATTATAAAACAAGAAGAGTTTTCCAGCATTACAAGCATGAACAGCCGTGTATGGGAACTGTTAAAGCAGCATAACAACAAGAAACTCACCGGGCGGCCATACTCGCGTTACCAGTCGTTTAAAGAAGATGAGCAGGAAAAACTATCATCCCTTCCCGTTACCCGTTTCGAGATAAAACAACAATCTTTTGCAACAGTAATGATGAACGGGCATGTGCTTTTGGGCAAAGACAAACATTACTACAGTGTCCCGTTTCAGTATATCCGTAAAAAAGTAAAGCTGTTGTTTACAAGCAGCAGTGTTGAGATCTATTACAAATACAACCGGATTGCATCTCACCGAAGAAACCTGAAGCCTTATCACTACACAACTGAAAAACAGCACCTGGCAAGCACCCACCAGTTTGTTACCGACTGGACACCACAACGTTTTATCGACTGGGCAACTTCCATCGACCCAAGTGTTGAAGAACTGATTTGCAGGATACTGGAACAAAAACAACATCCCGAACAGGCTTACAAAAGCTGTATGGGCGTACTCTCTTTTGTAAAGAAAGTAGGAAAACAGCGGCTTATCAATGCCTGTAAGCGTGCCCTCGAATACGATATATCAAATTACCGGATAATCCAGCGAATACTCGAAAACGGCCTGGATTCAATTGAAGAAGAGCAAAATGAGCAAATACTTCCCGAGCATCAAAACATCAGGGGAAAACATTACTACAACTAAAAACAGGTTAATATGAATGAAACTACTTTAACGAAAATGAAGCAGATAAAGCTCTATGGAATGCATGGAGCTTTTCGTACTGCTATTGAAACAGGCAAAACAAACGATTACACTTTAGATCAGTTTGTATCGATGCTGGTTGATGCCGAATGGGACGACCGACAGAACCGCAAGATTGAAAGGGGGATTAAAAACGCCCGGTTCCATTACAAAGCATCAATCGAAAACATTATTTACGATGAAATGAGGAACATTGACCGGAACAGTATTCTACGGCTGGCAGAATGCGATTATATCGAAAAATGTGAAAATATACTGATTACAGGAAGCACCGGTGTAGGGAAAAGCTACCTGGCAACAGCTTTGGGCTACCAGGCTTGTATCGAGGGGTACAGGGTGATGTATTTTAATGCCAATAAAATGTTTGCGAAACTAAAAATGGCGAAAGCCGATGGTTCTTACCTGAAAGAACTGGCTAAAATAGAGCGCCAACACCTGGTTATTATCGACGATTTTGGGCTGCAACCGCTTGATAACCCCAACCGGCTTGCTTTGCTTGAGATTATTGAAGACAGGCAAAATATAGGTTCTTTGATTGTAACCTCACAAATACCTATTGCTGGCTGGTATTCTGTTGTCGGAGAAAAAACCATTGCCGATGCTATACTCGACCGGTTAATCCATCAATCCAACAGGATAGAACTAAGAGGTGAATCAATGAGAAGAAAACGTAAAAAAGAAGAGTAATTATTTTTGTTAAATTTGATTCAAAATAACACTGAAAATGTTCTTCTCGTTTTGGGAAAATCGGGGGTGGTCAATTTACTCCGGCGCAGGTGGTCAACTTAAATCGTAGAAGGGTGGTCAGTTTAAGCGGATTTTCCA
>NZ_JAXBMA010000018.1:0-3172 GCF_033963885.1 Draconibacterium sp. IB214405 | reverse complement strand
AAATTAAGAAAACCATCTCTTAATTTTTATACCAACGTGTCCAAATTAGGCTGAAGATTTACAGCCCGGCTTGCCGGGCGTTCTTGTTATTTATTTGTTTTTAAATATTTCATTTCTGGAACAGCAGGGGAATACATTTCATCGTCCCTTAACAAAAGACAGAATGAATACGATTCATGTCTATGTCGAGAATCTTCTTCAAATTCATCATCATACTGTCCCTCTTTGGTATAGATAAATACAGTGTCATTTCTCATAAAATATCTACCGAACACAGTCTCATCCACTTCGCAGCTATATAAATTTACACTACTATCATTTTCGAAAGCAATATAATTTAAACAGTTTTCACTAATCTTACATTCCCATTTTGTTTGAGATAACTGAGATGCAGAAGAACAACTCAGAAAAACAAAAAATATTAATGATATAAAATAGATTCTACCCATGTTATTTCCTCCTTCTTAAATAATACTTACCACTAAAGGATTTGTCTACATTTTTCATAAAATTTAAATACAGTGGCAAGCTATTTTGCTTATTAGGTCCTGTTTGACAACCTTCTGTGATAAAACCTTTTTTACCATTAGGCTTTTGATACCATAACCTCTCTCTTCCTACATTGCCTTTATGAAAAAAGATTTCATCCATAACATGCTCCGAGGTTGGCTTTAGTGTTCCATCAGCGTTATAATTATCTGGATTATTTGGATTTCCATTAGTAGTTGGCAAATCTCCACCCTTACCTATAAGCAAGGCAGGTTTTCCTTTATATTCAGCATAATCAGCGTCATAAATCCCTTCAGCTAGTGTTCCAAACTTTTCAATATCCCCAGGAACTGTATTGCCTTCAATAGTAGCTGAAGCCCCTTCTGTATTTGATTCAAGATAAAGACTAAATGTGGCAGAATTAACATCCTCATTTCCATCAGCATCTCTGTTGTGTGTACCAACTAAAACATTTTTACCTAAACTTTGGTAAGTCTGGTCTCCAATAGTTAATTCACCTTCTTGGTCATGCCAGGTAATTGTCCCATTAACATCATACCAGTCTTCTCCATTGGGGTCAATAAAAATCATTGGATTGTTAACGACATAATTGTAAGGTGAAAATGAGAAATTGTGTTCAGCATCTGCCATCGGGTCAACCGAGTGCCAGCGTCCCAACTGCGGGTCATAAAATCGTGCTCCATAATCATAATACCCCAAATCAAAATCATTCTCCAGCTCTTTTCCGTTGTATTGATATTTGTTCGTACTGGATCCCGAACTAAGTGAACTCATCTCCATACCAAACGGATAATAATGTCTTTCCTGTACAAGTACTCCTGCGTCATCAATTACTGCTCTTACGTTTCCAAGGTGGTCTTTCAGGTTATACTCGTAATCCCAACTACTGCCATTTTTAACAGCCCTTCCTTCAGGTGTAATAATATATTTTAAAGAACGCGTTCCGCTGTTGGTTTCGTAAACAAATATACCACAATAGTCCATTTTTGTAATAGTACCGCTGTTTTCTACCGTTTTGCGTAGCTTCTCACCATCAAAAGTATAAAAATAATTTACGTACTTGTTTTGCCCCGACCAGTTTATCTCGCGAGGTAAGTTTAACAAATTATAATCGGTAATGGTTAGTTTATGGTTTTCGTGTGTAACATTGCCGTTAGCATCGTAAGCAAAAGACTGGGCCGTAGAGCTACCCGGGTAATCAACCGTCGACGAAGCATCTCCAGAAAGGTCTTTAATTGTAGAAATTTGATTTCCGGTGTAGGTAATGTCTATTTGGTCAATATAAGTTCCGGAACCGTTTCTACGGTTTATATCTTCCAGATTACCGTTATTATCGTACCCATAGCTGGCATCCAATGCATACGTGCTATACGAACTATTATAAAAATCGGCATTGGTAAGTCTGTTACTACCATCGTATGTAAAACGGTAAAGCATATTCGTATTGGACGGTGTTCCCCAATTTATACCCGAGATATTTCCGTTATACATTGCACTACCTCCACTTGGTGACGAATTGTAATATAGTTGCATTCCAAATTTATCGTTTTCGGTAAAACTTGTTGGACTATTAATTTGGATTAACCAACCCCGTATATTATAGCTGTAATCCATACGCTGTAAAAAGGTGCCATTACTAACCGAATGCAGGTATTTATCCACTAATGATCCAGCCTCGTTGTAGTTGTTTCCGGTAAGCAAAACTTCAGTTCCCCCGTTTATACGGTGTCGTACTTTCATAACTCGTCCACGATGATCGTAGTCAGTATATTGGTCGACATAAGTTGTAGTACCATCTGCGGTGTGACGGTAACGGCTTTGTTCAACCAATCCGGCAAAATTATAGGCATTTGTAATATAGTCTTTGCCCATTAGGTGGTTGTCTTTCGCTGTTTGAATCAACCGCCCGTATTTGTCGTAATAGTAGGTGTTTGTAATCCAGGTATCCATTCCGCTTTCGTAATCTAAAAGGATGGTCTTTTCCATGGTTAAACGTCCGGTATTATCGGAAGCCTGGCTTTCTCCCAAAGTACCTGCATCAGAACCAAGAGCAATTTCATCACTCATGCTATAATCGTCATACGACAAATATTTATAGGCAACACGACTGGTTCTTCCCTCCATATAATCGATATTGCTTTCAACAGCATTTGCCAAAGTTTCGCGAGATGAGGTACTGCTCCAAATTCCTTGTTCTGTGGGTCGGTTTAACCCATCGTAAATTGTGTATTGCCATTTATCATCTGCATTTAAGTTTCCATCCTGAATAAGTACCACTCGGTTGCGGTCATCGTAAACAAAATACTCCCACCCTTTTCCCGGAATCCACTTTTCAACCATCCGGTTTTTATCGTCGTATTTATATAAAAAACAGGAACTGGTTGATGCCGGCGATGATCCTTTGGGTTGAACAACGGCACGTAACAAACCATGTTCGTCGTAACAATAAGCTGTTCTTAGCCCGTTAATTTCAGTTTGTACCAGTTTGCCTTCAAAGTCGGTGTATTGCTTGCTTACCTTTCCGTCTTCATCGGTAGTTTCGGTCAAAAATAAACTTTCAGCCGGAAATGAAACAGATGAATAACTACTACCAGTATAGCGCCATGAAGAGATGGCAGTAGAGTTGGTTTTATAGTTTACGATTACAGGATTATTATCTAAT
>NZ_JAXBMA010000017.1:0-5222 GCF_033963885.1 Draconibacterium sp. IB214405 | reverse complement strand
ATAAAACAACTTTGTTGATTTCTGAGAGACAAGTAAACCTGGAGCGAAAGATATTAAACTTTTTATATTTACAACGGAGAGTTTGATCCTGGCTCAGGATGAACGCTAGCGGGAGGCCTAACACATGCAAGTCGAGGGGCAGCATTACTTTCGGGTAGATGGCGACCGGCGCACGGGTGCGTAACGCGTATGCAACCTTCCTTGTACAGAGGGATAGCCCATGGAAACGTGGATTAATATCTCATAGTATCACAATTTCGCATGTTATTGTGATTAAAGCTTCGGCGGTACAAGATGGGCATGCGTAAGATTAGGTAGTTGGTGAGGTAAAGGCTCACCAAGCCGACGATCTTTAGGGGTTCTGAGAGGATTATCCCCCACACTGGTACTGAGACACGGACCAGACTCCTACGGGAGGCAGCAGTGAGGAATATTGGTCAATGGGCGCAAGCCTGAACCAGCCATCCCGCGTGCAGGATGACGGCCCTATGGGTTGTAAACTGCTTTTGTTTGCCAAGAATGTTACCTACGTGTAGGTATTTGACGGTAGCAAATGAATAAGGACCGGCTAACTCCGTGCCAGCAGCCGCGGTAATACGGAGGGTCCAAGCGTTATCCGGATTTATTGGGTTTAAAGGGTGCGCAGGCGGAACTTTAAGTCAGTGGTGAAATCTTGCCGCTTAACGGTAAAATTGCCATTGATACTGAAGTTCTTGAATGTAGTTGAGGTAGGCGGAATGTGTTGTGTAGCGGTGAAATGCATAGATATGACACAGAACGCCAATTGCGAAGGCAGCTTACTAAGCTACGATTGACGCTGAGGCACGAAAGCGTGGGGAGCGAACAGGATTAGATACCCTGGTAGTCCACGCCGTAAACGATGATCACTCGCTGTTTGCGATACACAGTAAGCGGCTGAGCGAAAGCATTAAGTGATCCACCTGGGGAGTACGATCGCAAGGTTGAAACTCAAAGGAATTGACGGGGGCCCGCACAAGCGGAGGAACATGTGGTTTAATTCGATGATACGCGAGGAACCTTACCTGGGCTTAAATGTAGATTGCATAAGGTGGAAACATCTTTTCTCTTCGGAGCTATTTACAAGGTGCTGCATGGTTGTCGTCAGCTCGTGCCGTGAGGTGTCGGGTTAAGTCCCATAACGAGCGCAACCCCTATCGTTAGTTGCTAGCAGGTAATGCTGAGGACTCTAGCGAGACTGCCACCGTAAGGTGAGAGGAAGGTGGGGATGACGTCAAATCAGCACGGCCCTTATGTCCAGGGCTACACACGTGTTACAATGGTCGGTACAAAGGGCAGCTACCAGGCAACTGGATGCCAATCCCTAAAGCCGATCCCAGTTCGGATTGGAGTCTGCAACCCGACTCCATGAAGTTGGATTCGCTAGTAATCGCGCATCAGCCATGGCGCGGTGAATACGTTCCCGGGCCTTGTACACACCGCCCGTCAAACCATGGAAGCTGGGGGTACCTGAAGTATGTGACCGCAAGGAGCGTCCTAGGGTAAAACTGGTAACTGGGGTTAAGTCGTAACAAGGTAGCCGTACCGGAAGGTGTGGCTGGAACACCTCCTTTCTGGAGCACAGGTTTAAAAGTTTTCTGTGACGAGATTGACAAAAGTTGTCCTTGCTTTTTTTAAAATATTACACAATGAGTTGCAAAGCGGGAGCTGCGCTAAAAGCCAAAGCTCAGCAAGCTTGGCGCTTAGAAAAAACAGTCCCGTAGCTCAGCTGGTTAGAGTACTACACTGATAATGTAGGGGTCCCCAGTTCAAGTCTGGGCGGGACTACTGTTTCGGGGGATTAGCTCAGTTGGCTAGAGCGCTAGATTTGCATTCTAGAGGTCAAGGGTTCGACTCCCTTATTCTCCACGAGAGGCTGAAAAGTCGAAAAAAGACCACAAAAAAGTGGCACGTTCATAGTAATAGTGAGCAAAAGATAATGCTGGTGCACAAACGAGATAAGGTTCGATTCCTTAATTATCTACACAAGTTGAAACAGGCAACTGTTTCTGTGCTTTAAAGTTCTTTGGCATGTTGGGAAAAAATTTTGATGATTACGAAAGTAATTATCGAGAGTCAAATCACAAGATAGAGACGACAATTTTACAAGAGATACAATTGAATCAATACGAGGATTCTCTAAAAAGAAAGTTACTAAGGGCGTACGGAGGATGCCTAGGCTCTCAGAGGCGATGAAGGACGTGACAAGCTGCGATAAGCTTCGGGGATTAGCAAATATGAATCGATCCGAAGATTTCCGAATGGGGCAACCCACCTGTAAAGGTATCCGCAAGGAGGCTAACCCGGGGAACTGAAACATCTAAGTACCCGGAGGAAAAGAAAATAATAATGATTCCCATAGTAGTGGCGAGCGAACTGGGAACAGCCTAAACTGGTATTGTTTCGGCAATGCCAGGGTTGTAGGGCTGCGACATGGAGACATATTTTGAACTGGAAAGGTTTTGGAAAAGCCTACCATAGACGGTGAAAGTCCGGTACAGGAAAGAAATACTATCCTAGCAGTACCCTGAGTAGGGCGGAACACGAGAAATTCTGTCTGAATCTGCCAGGACCATCTGGTAAGGCTAAATACTCCTGAGAGACCGATAGCGAACAAGTACCGTGAGGGAAAGGTGAAAAGCACCCCGAACAGGGGAGTGAAATAGTACCTGAAACCGTGCGCTTACAAGCGGTTGGAGTCCCGATTTATCGGGATGACAGCGTGCCTTTTGCATAATGAGCCTACGAGTTAGTCGTCACTAGCGAGGCTAAGCCCTTAAGGGGCGTACCCGAAGCGAAAGCGAGTCTGAATAGGGCGTAAAGTTAGTGGCGCTAGACGCGAAACCCTGTGATCTACCCATGGGCAGGTTGAAGTGTTGGTAACACAACATGGAGGACCGAACCAGGAAACGTTGAAAAGTTTTTGGATGACCTGTGGGTAGGGGTGAAAGGCCAATCAAACTGGGAAATAGCTCGTACTCCTCGAAATGCATTTAGGTGCAGCCTTGTGATAGTTTTGCAGAGGTAGAGCTACTGATTGGATGCGAGGGCTTCGCCGCCTATCAAATCCAGACAAACTCCGAATGCTGCAAAATGTTTCACAGGAGTGAGGGCATGGGTGCTAAGGTCCATGTCCGAAAGGGAAAGAACCCGGACCATCAGCTAAGGTCCCCAAGTGTATACTAAGTTGAACAAACGAGGTCTGATTGCTTAGACAGCTAGGATGTTGGCTTGGAAGCAGCCATTCATTTAAAGAGTGCGTAACAGCTCACTAGTCGAGCGATCGGGCATGGATGATAATCGGGCATAAGTATACCACCGAAGCTATGGACTGTACAATGTACAGTGGTAGAGGAGCATTCCAAACTGCGTTGAAGATGTGGCGTGAGCCATGTTGGAGTGTTTGGAAAAGCAAATGTAGGCATAAGTAACGATAAAGCGGGTGAGAAACCCGCTCGCCGATAGACTAAGGTTTCCTGATCAACGCTAATCGGATCAGGGTAAGCCGGGACCTAAGGTGTACCCGAAAGGGGAAGCCGATGGCAAGCAGGTTAATATTCCTGCGCCGCCTATACAATAAAAGTGACGGAGCGATGTAGCTGCTACGTGCTGACGGAATAGCACGTTGAGCCTAGCCTTCGGGCGAAGCGAAGTAGTGAAGTTGCTTCCAAGAAAAGCGAGTATAGGGCCCGTACCGTAAACCGACACAGGTAGTCAAGGAGAGAATCCTGAGGCGCTCGAGTGATTCGCGGCTAAGGAACTAGGCAAAATGACCCCGTAACTTCGGGAGAAGGGGAGCCTACCTCGGTAGGCCGCAGAGAAATGGCGCATGCGACTGTTTATCAAAAACACAGGGCTCTGCTAAATCGAAAGATGACGTATAGGGCCTGACACCTGCCCGGTGCCGGAAGGTTAAGTGGGGATGTTATCTTCGGAGAAGCATTGAAATGAAGCCCCGGTAAACGGCGGCCGTAACTATAACGGTCCTAAGGTAGCGAAATTCCTTGTCGGGTAAGTTCCGACCTGCACGAATGGTGTAACGATGTGCGCACTGTCTCGGCCGCGAGCTCGGTGAAATTGTAGTAACGGTGAAGATGCCGTTTACCCGCAACGGGACGGAAAGACCCCGTGAACCTTTACTGCAGCTTCGCATTGACTCTGGGTAAGTAATGTGTAGGATAGGACGGAGGCTTTGAAGCGGTTTCGCCAGGAATCGTGGAGCCATCCTTGAAATACGTCCCTTTGCTTACTTGGAGCCTAACCCTGTACAACCAGGGGACATTGCGTGGTGGGTAGTTTGACTGGGGTGGTCGCCTCCAAAAGAGTAACGGAGGCTTCTAAAGGTGCGCTCATGACGATTGGTAACCGTCAGTAGAGCATAATGGTATAAGCGCGCTTGACTGTGAGACCGACGGGTCGATCAGGTAGGAAACTAGAGCATAGTGATCCGGTGGTTCCGCATGGAAGGGCCATCGCTCAAAGGATAAAAGGTACTCCGGGGATAACAGGCTGATCGCTCCCAAGAGCTCATATCGACGGAGCGGTTTGGCACCTCGATGTCGGCTCGTCACATCCTGGGGCTGGAGAAGGTCCCAAGGGTTGGGCTGTTCGCCCATTAAAGTGGCACGCGAGCTGGGTTCAGAACGTCGTGAGACAGTTCGGTCCCTATCTGTTGTGGGCGTAGGAAATTTGAGAGGACCTGACACTAGTACGAGAGGACCGCGTTGGACATACCGCTAGTGTACCTGTTGTGGCGCCAGCTGCATTGCAGGGTAGCTATGTGTGGATGAGATAAGCGCTGAAAGCATCTAAGCGCGAAGCTCACCTCAAGATGAGATTTCCATTGAGGGCCGTAAGAGACTATTACGTTGATAGGCTGCAGGTGTAAAGATGGTGACATCAAAGCCGAGCAGTACTAATTGCCCGAAGACTTTCTACAATTAGTTTGTCCTTGTATTGAGAATTTGTACTCTCTTCCCAACTGCTAAAATATTTTATTGGTATTTTCTAACGTAAGAGTTAAGAAAGTAAGCCATGAAGTTTCGTTCTCCTTGTAGAGAACAGAACGAAAGATTTTAGGTGGCTATAGCGACGGGGTACCACCTCTTCCCATTCCGAACAGAGAAGTTAAGCCCGTCAGCGCCGATGGTACTGCGTAAAAGTGGGAGAGTAGGTCGCTGCCAATTTTATTAAGCCCGTGTTCA
>NZ_JAXBMA010000016.1:0-5706 GCF_033963885.1 Draconibacterium sp. IB214405 | reverse complement strand
CTGCAAAGGTAATTCTTATTTTGTTTCTGCCAAATACTTTTTAAAGTTTTTTCGAAACTTTTTCTCCGAACCGTTTTATCGCTCTAAAGACCGAAGTCTCCGTCGCAACTACCGGCTCTGCCTTTGCCGTTCCTTATCCCATTCTTTCTATGAACTCGCTTCTCTCAAAGCGGCTGCAAAAGTAATCAAGGTTTTTATACTTCCAAACTTTTACGTGCTTTTTGCACATCTTTTTTTCGTACTTTTTTCTAATCTACTGAAAGTCAGACGCCATCTATTTCAACAAAAATAGCAGACAGATTGATTATTACGAGAAGAACCAAATAGGGTTTCAATTCTTGCATTAAATAATTGAAATGAAATTCACTTTTTCTGACAAAACAAAAAGCCCCGAAAGATGACTTCCAGGGCCTGTATTTTCGTTATTACAACTTCTTTATTTTAAGAAAAGCTCAATTACGGGTATTTCTACATTTGGTTTATTCACGGGCAGCTGCAGATTAATATCGTTTTCAGCCTGCTTTTGTTCTACCCAGTAACCGTGTGGTTTCCCAATCTTAATCTCAGATGCATCGTGTAAAAACTGCGCATATTTCACTTTATCGCCATAACCACGCATCAGGAAATTCTGCAATGGATAATCCAGCAAGTGTACATAAAGCCGGTTTGTTTCCGAATTGTATGTTAACAATGTGTTATCAGGTGCTTCAAATTCGTCGGGCGCCTGCGTACAATTATATATCGACCTGCTATTGTATTTCATCCACTCTCCCATTTTGGCCAATGCATTATCGGCCCGTTCATCAAAAGTACCTCGTGCGGTTGGCCCTACATTTAATAAGAGGTTACCTCCCTTACTTACCGACTCTATTAATAATACCAATAACTGCTTATTGTCTTTCCAGGTATTTTCGTCGCGGTAATAACCCCACGAGCCGGAGAAAGTCTGGCAGGTTTCCCAAGGAATTCGCACTCCGTTCTCTTCGGGCCATTTATCTACTTTAAATTGTTCGGGTGTTGTAAAGTCCCAGCCGCCCCAATAATCTTTCAAGTCGGCACGGTCGTTTACAATAATACCGGGTTGTAATTCGCGAACCATTTTCATGAGTTCTTCAGAGCCCCAATCGTCTCTTCCCTTTCCAAACTCTCCAGGAAAAGAATAATCCAGCCAAAGAATATCGATCTTGCCATAATTGGTTAATATCTCGCGCACCTGGTTTTTCAAATATTCACGATAAACACTCATGTCCCGGTCTTTATTCAGCTCTTCGTATTCCTCTTTTGAAGATGCACTTTGCGGATGCACCCGATCGATGGTATACTCCGGATGATGCCAGTCGATTAATGAATAATAAAATCCAACGCCCAAACCTTCGGCACGAAAAGCGTCTACCCACTGTTTAATTATGTCCTTACCGTAAGGAGTATTCATTACATTATAATCGGTGTACCCCGATGCGAACATATTAAAGCCTTCGTGATGCTTGGTTGTAATAACAGCATATTTCATTCCGGCAGCTTTTGCCTTTTTTGCCCATTCCGACGGATCAAAAAGATCAGGATTAAAAACCTCGAAATACTTCTCGTAGTCTTCATCCGAAATCCGTTCGTTTTTTTTCACCCATTCATGTCGCGCTGCCTGCGCATACAATCCCCAGTGAATAAACATTCCGAATCGCGCATCGGTCCACCACTTCATTCGCTCGGTTTTCTCCGCTTGGGTTTCATTCCAAATCTTCTTTTGCGAGAATGCCAACTGATTTACAACTGCAATCAGCAGCATCAATAAAATTGCTTTTTTCATGTTCATAGGTTTAGGTTATATATATTACTGTGTAATAATATCGAATTCGGCAATTCCAATCCGGCCATTTTCCTCCGCCGGCGACAAAGCAGTAAATTTAATATAGCGTGCATTAACCGGAGTAAACTTATTCGTTTGCCAAAGCGGGCTGTTTTTTATATTGGAAAACTCACCTTCCGCAACCGGCTGTTTCCAGTTTTTACCGTCGGTGCTTAAATACAACTTATAATTAAATATTATTCCCGGATTAAAACGTTGTTGATCGGGCAAGTATTTAAAACCTGCAATGTTCAGAATCTCTCCCATGTCGAAAACAAAATCTACAGGAGCCGATTCACCTACCGTAAACGCTGTATTTTCATTTCCATCAAATATTGCGTTTGCCTTTTCAGCATTTTTATATTCCCCAACTACTTTCCATAAGGTTTTTGGGACATCAAACTCTGCGACAGAAACAGTGCTCGTTTTGTTTTCATTTACATCTACCACAATCGCTTTAATGGTTGCTTTCTGTGCAAGCTCAAATGGCGCGTTGTATTTTAAAGAATTAATATCAGGCTCGCTTCCATCGATTGTATAATATATATCAAGACCATTATCGAATGTCTCTATATTGATAATACCATCTTTCGTTCTTGAAATTTTGGGCTCGATAATTACTTTCGGTGCATGGTAGATTCCGATTTTTGTGATTACCGGACATGCTTTTGAATCTTTAACCGCAAATCTAACTTTCGAGGCAGTGATTTCCGGCAATCGCAGAATACGTTTTCTACCGATCGTTGTTTGAGAATCGATTTCCTCCCACTTATTATTAATATATGCTTCTACCGAAAACGCCTTTACGCGTTGTCCCAAACGAATGTCTTCCTGAACCAGAAAACGATTAAATGTAGTTTCTTCACCAAGATCGATGGTTACGGATGACTGAATAATTCCATCATCAGTGGACCAGTAGGTATCAGGATTATTGTCGGTTAAATTCGCCACTTTAAACTTATTTGAATTTCCTCGCACATTTGTAGCTTCTGCTTTTTTACCTTCTGCCAGATCATTGGCAAAATCGGCTTTAATGGCTTCGGCGAGTTTCAAAATCTGTTTTTCATCTTGTTCATGAATCAGTCCTCGAGTATCTACCGGAAAATTAATTAGCAACGATCCATTTTGACCTATACTATTATAATATATGTCGAGCAACTGCGGCAAAGTTTTCACTTTATGATCTTCGTATGGATGATAATACCACCCCGGACGAATAGACACATCTACCTCAGCCGGTACCCAGTGCGTGCCGTTTTCCTGCCCCCTACTGTATTTCTCTGAATATTCAGGCATTCCTCCGTAAATCTCATCGCGCATTAAGTTCGACCATGTGGTTGGATACGCATATCCATGTTCATTACCAACCCATCTTACGTCAGGACCTGCATCAGAAAAGATTACCGCATTAGGTTGCAACTCGCGAATTATCTTATATGTATTTTCCCAATCGTAATAAGTAAGTTTATCCACCCGACGTTCTTCATTGGCGCCTCCGTAATAACCGGTACCCCCATTGGCACCATCGAACCAAACTTCAAACACGTCGCCATAATTCGACATTAACTCCCGCAATTGTGCTCTCAAGGTTTCGATGTATTTTTCATTTCCGTATTCCGGATTATTACGATCCCATGGAGAAAGATAAAGTCCAAGCTTTAATCCGTATTCCTGGCATGCATCTGCCAGTTCGCGTACTACATCTCCTTCACCGTTTTCCCATAAAGAGCTTTTTACCGAATGCTCCGTAGTAGCAGTTGGCCACAAACAAAATCCATCGTGGTGCTTGGCCGTAAGAATTATTCCTTTCATGCCGGCCTCTTTACAAATCCTCGCCCATTGCCGACAATCAAGTTCCGTTGGATTAAACAATTCAGGATCTTCGTCACCAAATCCCCATTCCATATTCGAGAAGGTATTCATATTAAAATGAATAAAGGCATAATATTCCATATCGTTCCAGGCCAATTGCCTTTCGGAGGGAACCGGCAATACAGGTTCAGGAGGCGTAACATTACTACAGGCCACTGCAAGCAGCAAAAAGATGAATGCAATTACTTTGTTGGTCATTGAAATTAGATTTTAAATTTTTTACAAACTCTGTAAATATATAATGATTTTATCAATGAAGTACATTCTTATGTTTGATGAGAATAAAATATGTAAACCAGCTTCCAGAACATCATCTCCAATGGAAATTATCAAACTAGATATGTTAAAAAGGGATTGATTTAACTTATCATATTTCTGTTAAATAAGAGGTTTATCTATTATAACATTGGTATTATCATAAGTTAAACGTCAATTTAAAATAAAAATACTTATTGGTGTGTTTTTTGCCCTAATGGGAGTTTTGTCCCATTACTGGACAAAAAACAAAAAGGAACACACACCTAATGCACTGTCATACTGCATATTACAAATACAGGCACATCGTTTGCATATTGGCACGCAGAACGTACTAAACAAAATTATTGAGCGATATGGACGAAGTAAACCACAAAGTAAAATTTGGTTTTTATATTATTAAGTCATAATTTGCATACGTAATTTATTGATTCTGAAATTTAAAGAAGGTAGAAAATAAGGGGTTATTTAATCTTTCCGAGAATTTCATATCAACAGTTTTATTAAGCAAATCGACAAATGTTAATGAACATTTGTGTTGTGGTGCTTCTAATTTTATGTAAAAGAATTAGCAACTTATTAAATCAACATCGATATGAAAAAATTTTTACCCAAGCGTAATTTAACACGAATCCTATTACTAGGAATGGTGTTTTTGTTTTTTGGAGCCATAAGTAGTTATGGACAAGTAGTTTTCGATGGAAGCTATACTCCTGGCGAATATGACGAGGGCGACTCAATAGTTGTCGACTCAAATGCCAATAGCACATGTGATGTTCATACGGTCTATGCTGCCGTTCAGGAAGTGGTTGTTAACCCAGACAGTACTGATTACTATTTGGTGCTGGGACTGCGTAACGGAAACAATGGTTCAGCCATTTTCCGTTATTACTTTAATACTATTCCAGGAGAAGGCTGTACAGAAGAAGTCCACAGTGGAACCACTTATTCCATTGACAGTGCGGATGTCGTGATTCAAATAGATGTGAGTAAAGACAACAAGTTTGCAGTGTACAACTGGGATGAAGATAACCAAATCTGGGTAGCAGATGGTTCTGAATATGGAACTCATATTGGAGATTTTACTGCAAGTGATGGTGAATTTTCTGAAATACGGGCTCCATTAACAGGTAATAGCAATATTACAAATCTATGTGATTTGGGGAACGATGGCAATATACATATAGCTCAGTACATCGCATTCTCAGGAGGAAGCATAAACTCCTCTGTTTGTAGTGCCCAGACAATCGAATTTGATTACAATGTTAATGGGAATATCGACGGTGATGCTGAATATTGCATTGATGAAAATACAGAAACGGTATTAACTTTGACTGGAGTCTTTGGAAGTGTTTTAAAATGGCAAAAAAGTACAGATCATGTTACATGGACAGATATTCCAAACACATCTAATTCGCTAACAACGGCTGATAATCTACAAGTTACAACATATTACAGAGCAATTATTAGCAGTAATATCTGCCCTGGAATTGAAAAAACTACTGGTTATGCTACCGTTACAATTACACCAAAACCAGCTCCAGTTGAAACTTCTATTAATCTTTGTTCGGATGAATCTTATACATGGACTGTGGACGGAGTGGAATACTTCGGTACTGAGGGTGATACTACTGTTCATTACGAAGGGGCCAACTGTGCGCCGGATACTGTACTGAATATTACTGTAACTCCGGAACCTGCTCCGATCGTAACAAACGAAACCATCTGTTCGGATG
>NZ_JAXBMA010000015.1:0-10642 GCF_033963885.1 Draconibacterium sp. IB214405 | reverse complement strand
TTACTCCGGCGCAGGTGGTCAACTTAAATCGTAGAAGGGTGGTCAGTTTAAGCGGATTTTCCAATCTAGAACCTAAACCCAAGTTGAATTTCAGCTAGACCGTTTGATATATTAAGCCCATAGTTTTTATGGGTGATGCCTCCAGGTGTATCATGAAATTGATAGTAAAAACCGTGTGAAATTTCAACTCCCAATTTCAGTACTTTGTTAAAGTAATAGGAAACACCTAAAATCGGATTAGCTCGAAAAGTGTAGTAATTTATATCTACTTCGAAACTGCGGGAAAATTCCCCGCCAAACTCAAAACCATAATAATATTCGACTGTTCTTCTCACTGTCCACTTCGGGAATTCCATACCTAACATTATTCCAACATTCATAAACTTATCTCGCTCTTCCGGATCAGTCATATCATTTCTCTGATAACTTAAATGTGTAGTAGAAATCCTGAACAGTCTATTTTCGTTTCCGAATTTGTATCTTAACGAAAATGCATCAAGAGTACTGGTTCCTATATTGACTTCGTACATTTTGTCTTGCCCAGTTGAAACAAAGAACATCATGGTAAAGGTTAGAAATAATAGAAATTTTGATACGATTGTTGGGATGCGAGACATTTTAATGGTTTTTATTCAATAACTAACTGGCGCTTATATACTTCTTTTTCAGTAATTATGTGAACAAAGTATGTGCCAGTTTTTAAATCGCTTATTTCAATCCTTTCGTTAAGGCTTGAACTGTCAACTTTTTTCCAAACATTACCCTTTTTATCCAGAATTTCTATCATATAATTACCTAGCTCCCCAAATTCATTTTTCTTTATTATTTTCTCACTTACACTTCCTTCTAAGGTAGATGTTTTAGCTAACGTAACTTCGGGTTCTTCTTGGAGTTCCATAAAGCTTAATTCGACATAGCTATCTGCGGGATTGGGATACATTGTGACATAATATCCACCACAATATCCACCATACATATAGTCGGTTTCGATTTTTTTATTCGTTCCACAACATGTATTGGCATATACCTCTACCATTCCTCCAGGAGATGAATTTGTATTTACTGATACCATATTATTCCATGTATAGTATTGTGTCCATCCAGAAGGTACATTCCATGTATATGACGATGTTGTACAGGGCCCTTCATTCATTAAATAGATATGATATGTTGTATTTTCGCACATTACTGAGGCATCTTGTCCTCCCGAAGTTAATAGGTCTAAATATATATCATCAAAAGACGGACCATTTAAACGGACATGTTTATCCGGCAAATCAACAGAAGCATTACAGCCCGAGTTGACAAGCGTTGCTTTAATATAACCGTCGCCCTCTGATGAACTTGAAAAAGTGCAGGGATTGGCTCCCTGAGAGCTAACCCTGTTAATGAAACTTGTAGCATCCCATACAATATCAAAACCTGATGGAATATTATTTATCTGATAGCTTTCTGACCCACAAATAACTGAAGGGCCATCAATTGTCAATCCTGTAAGTACTCTTGAGACAGTCCTTATTTTCTTGTTTGATGGAATAAACTGAGTCCCACAATGATTGTTTTCCCCCCAAACTTTTATATCACCTCCTGAACATTCATCTGGAATTACAGTAATTGATCGAGAAGTGGTTGCATATTCATTTGTCCCTGTACTAACGACACCGCCTACGCTCCAACCGGCCGGAATATTCCATAAATACTCAGAAACTTCTAGTCCTGCATGGTCTGTTATCTCTAACGCTGAGTAAGTAATCGGTGAGGATGATGAAAATTCTACCTCCCAAATCCCAGAAATGCCATTCGAGCTAGCACCATTTAGGGAGTGGATCTGTACGCCGATTGTCGTATTTGTTGCAACTGCGCTGGTACCTGAACTTGTTGATGCAGTAATGCTGGGGATTGTTAACTTGCCTGTAGCTTCATCATTCCATCTAACCTTACAGGAAATGTCATTTTCACCGCCACCTTCAATGATCACTCCACCTTCAACCACCCATGCTTCATTTGTTATGATATAACCACCGTAATTTGTTTCATATTCGTATTGCTGAACGTCATTGGGACATACCTCTTCACAATCCGGACTATTGGAACAAATAATTGCAGTGGTCATTTGAGCTTTTAAGTTAAGCCCACACAAAAAGAATAAAAATAGTAAGTAATAATTTTTCATGGTTTAAAATTTAAGTTTAAAATAAGAGAGATTTATATACTAAATAAGGCATACGACAAGGCCTCATGACCCCACAATTACCTTTTGCAATCACAACTATAACTCACTGTCTATCTGCATTTTTATTGGCATACAAAAAAATCAACCTTTATGAATTATCAAGTGTAGGATGTACTAAGAGTTGTTTGTATAAATTCTGCATTTAATTGGTTACTTCAACATTATTAGTAGTTAGTAAGAATAATATCTACTTGGATATGAGAGCTTGTATTTTTGAGACGAACTTTTGTTCATGCTATTGATTAAATGGATGAACTCAAGAGCTATGTTGCCTTTCAAATTTGAGACTTAATGGATAATCTCAAAGTCACCATACAAATAGTTACCGTCATAGTTGGTAAAACGGATTTCATAAGTACCATTATCCCAGTCAGAAATATTAATAAAAATATCTTGTTGTGTTTGTGTATTTATATTCATTTCATAAACTAAACCTCCGATTAATGAGTATATTTCAATAATGATGTTTCCGATATCAAATAAAAAGTTTACTTCTAACTGAGATGAACCAACAGCTGCGTATATTGGATTCTGTTGTGGCGACCGCGAGCCTGAATCATCTAAAGACCCATCAAGGATTATTTCTTTTTTCGTATCAGTATCACCAGGATTGATAGGAAGACGATTCAAAGAATGGCTAATATTTGGAAGTAAAATTGTAAATAAAATAAAACAGATTAGGAATAAATTTTTCATGATTCTGGGTTTTATCGATTTGATAAACAAAGCTATGCGTGAATAAACTTCTAAACAAGCATAGAATGCGGCTATTAAGTATTTCACCAGAGCACCTCACTTACACATCCCTATGTATCAACATGTTAAGCTTGCGCCTTTTTTGATTGTATTAAGTTTTTAGGGAAGGTCAAGTACTCTAGAAGTGATGATTTCTCAATATAATTTGCAGTATAGTCATCAACCGCAAAGTTAAAAAGGGATGTACTTTGTACTTGAAGATATTCTGAAAGCTAACACCGGCAAATTATAATACTCAGTACTATCTAGCTGTTATGCATGTTTGGTTTCTCCATTCTATTTTACTTCTTGAATTAAAAAATCACGAAGATTTCCGCGAGTTTTTATACCCATTTTTTTTCTAATAGCACTTTTTTTGACTTCGATGGAACTTACCCTATAATTTAGAATAAGTGCGATCTCTGTGTTGTTAAAGTCTGCATAAGCTAAACAGCAAATACGAAACTCAGACTTGTCGAGTTGAGTGAATCTGCTTCTTAATTTTTCAAAAAAACCATTGCTTGCTGTATTTAATGCTTCAAATAATAAATTCCAATCTATATTTTTCTGGCCATAAACAACTTCATTAAATTTTAGGAGCAAACGCTCACTTTTTTTCCTTTCATCTCGTTTAAGATATTTTTCTAATAATGCGGCCTTCTTCAATATATCGAAATGGCGTATTAGCACATTTCTGAAGGTGTCTTCTTTTTCATTAAACGTACGAACCATTTCCTTCATCTGCGCTATTTTCTGTTCAGCTTCCCGTAATTCTTTTTCACGATTCGCTACCCGTTTCAAAAACCAGAGGATAACTAATAAAAAAATAAATACCACCCCCAAAGCAAAAAGAGTAAATCGCTGTCGTTCTATTAAAAGTTGTCGATTTTTGTTCTCAATTACCTGGAAATTATATTTTGCTTCAATATCCAAAACAGCCTTGTTTCTATTTTCTGCTAGAATCTCAGCGAGATGTTTATTAAACAATTTGTATTTATCTAGTGCATTCTTATAGTTTCCTTTGTTTTCTTCTATGCCGGACCACGTATCGTATATGCTGGCAACAAGAGAATTGTTCTGTTCGTGAGGTAAATGCCTTAAAGCTCTTTCCAAGTGAACAATCGCTGAGTCATTCTCCCCTTCTAATTCATAAACACGGGCAATATTAGTTAGCAATTTCGCATTATTTAATGAATCTGTACAAAATTCCATCGCCTCCTTGAAGTAATAATTAGATTGTTTCCAATCTTCGAGTTCTCTATAAGCTACTCCTAGTCCCATTCGTATTCCTATCTGTTCAGTTTTAATATTGTATTTGTCAGCCAGGTATAAGCCGTTATTGTAATGGAGAAAAGCACTATCCGTTTTACCTAACACCAAAAAACAGTTGCCAAGAAGTTTTGAAGAAATGACCTGGTTCTTATAGTCTTCGATTTGACTGAAATAATCTCTGGCAGCTACGAAATGACTAATTGCCTTATCTTTTAGAAGTTGTCGATAATAAATGTTCCCTATAGCACTTCGGCATAATCCTTTTAAATTAAAGTTAGTGCTATTCTTTAAATATTGTTCTGTTTCTAAATATTGCTGCAGTGCTTCTTCATAATTCTTTTGCTCTTGATAAACTCTGCCGCAATAAAAGGTTGCCAATGCAATCTTTTCTGGGTTGTTAGTATTTTGATAATAATCACGAATAGTAAAAATTAAAGTGTCCGAGGTAATATCTTTAAAGGATTTATACTTAGCCTGTAGACCCAACAGGTAATATTGATAGTAGACCTCTTTCTTTAATCTTTTCACATTGGTTATTTCATGAAGTAAAAGCAAGGCACTATCTGGGTTCAGTTCAAGAATTGATTCTGCTTGATCAAGTATAGGCTCAATTGTTTTTGATTGTTTTTGACAAGAAGTACCGGATAAAATTGTGCTCAAAATGACCAGAATAAATATTCCTTTGTACATGTGTTTAAGATTTAAAATAAGTGAGATGAATAGTTTAGTTTTTGAGTTTAATTCCAATCAGGGTCGATTAGTTATTTTATATGGCTTCTCGAATCGGGATAGTAATATCAAACATCCCTTCTTTCAGACTTTTAAACTGAATTCCGGGTTCAATATAATAATGCGGTAAATCAGTTAACCCTCTAGAGGTTCGCCCTAATCTGTCTAGACTATCAGCAACAAAAACATCTCCTATCCTTAACTTTGATATTAATAGATCAAACGGTGGCTTAAGTATTCTTTTTCCTGAAATCTTCTCTGAAAATATTTCTTGACACCCAGCTGATTCTTGTGAGTCAATCTGAGAGTCTAGAATTTGTTCTTTTGTTGAAACCTTGGTATAACCAAAAATCATAATATATAAGTTCGTTTATAGGTTAAAAAGTTGAAATAGTGAAAGTAGAATAAACGAACTACAATTACAAACCTATACGTTGTTACACACATTAATTTGCAATCATATTATTTCAAGTTTGTTTAATCCCTCGTTTAAATGTGTAAGCTTTAATAAATCAGTTGTGTCGATCCGTCGACGAGGCTTTCCATGCAACTCATAAAGGATTTCCTGAGCGGAGGAAATTGTATACATACATTATTTGAAGGTTGTTGACATCTCTGCATACCTCCAGATTTGCCATATAAAGGATACAGTGTGAAAATCCACCTAATTTGACTACCCTTTTACGATATAAGTTGCCCACCGGTCAAGAAGCAAATTAACCACCTCTGATTTTTCCAAAACGGACAGGACATTTTCAGAGTTATTTTGAATCATACTTAATAAAATAATCATTCTCCCTTTTTAAATTTTCTTGTCATGGATTCACCTCTTCATTATATCTGATTTATCAGAGGAATTAAAATGCCGGTCAAGTTATTGTAGTGTAAAAATCAGTTTTAAATTTTGGGATGGAGTCAGATCATGTAATTTGACAATATCCCGCATATAGCACCTACTATAATTTCGGAGTTCCTTTCTGTTTTTCTCTTTTCATATATCTCAAAATGCCATCATAATCTTCATGGAAAAAGTTCGATACTTGCCCAGGTGGGCCCACTTGTCTTCAAAAGGGTATGATTTGTCTTCATTACCCTTTTGTTTTTTTAACGACTTTTTCATATACATTTTCAGCTTTCACCGAATATCCAATATTTTATAACCATTTATCGGACATATTCATGGGTTATCAAACATTTTACGGGTGATCCTTCTTCTCTGAGGTCTTCATAAATTGAATTTTGTAAAAATATGGCGCGATTATTTTTGGGTCTATACTGAATCATTTATGAGCCAATTGAGCCATTTATGAGCCAATCAATTTATACGATGTTCCTGCTCCAACTTTTCCATACGTTTTTAATTGGTGGAATATTTCAGGTTATTCGGACATTTATCGGACATTAACCCAATTTATCGGACATTTATCGGACTTTCAATTTATAAAAGGTTCCTTTTCTTTCACCCACTTTAATAAGAATTCCGAGTTCAATTAACTTCTCAAAATCCCTAAATGCTGTTTTTTCTGTTAATCCAAACATTCCACGGTAAATACTATTTGTAATTTTTCCATTCTCTTTAGTATAAAGAACAGCCTCAATCTGTCTTTCAATTAAACCTTTTTCAAGAAGATGCTTTTTAGAGAAAATATCTTTAAATACCGTTACACTAATTCCTCCGGAAGAATATTCAATTATCGGTTCAGGTAGTCCAGCCTTTTTACATTCGTTTATAATTTTGATTGTTCCACGTCCCCATGCTTCAATTAGACCACCTTTAAAAAATGTACTTGCAAGAATCGGGTTATGAGGACGAGATGAATGTTTCATTTTCAAGTCCTCAAATGTCAAGTCTTCCGGCAGTGAACCTTCATTCCATACAATGAGTTTATCGTCGTAAACACTGATTTGAATTGGTGCACCCATATAATCTCGATGCACGATAGCATTCAAAATGATCTCACGAATAGCTTCGTAAGGATATTCCCAACTTTCAACACGTTGCAACCCTTTGTACGAAATTGGAGAAACAAAAAACTTTCGGTCAAGAACCTCCAAGACTTTATCTGCCAATTGAAAAGCATTTCCTTCAATTACTTCCTGAAAACGCAGGTCATCATCTGTTTGCCCAAACCTTCCAATTTTTACAAAAGCGTTTATGAAAAATCTACACGGATTTTTACCAAACAAAAGTATTGCCGAACGTTTGAGGCTCTCATCTTCCAACAGTAAAAGGTTGTCAAGTATTTGCTCTAGGTTTTCTTCCTCTGCAATAAATGGCAATCTTTTACTTGCAATAGCTCCTTTTTTAAACGCTTCAATAGCAGAAAGGTCAATATCCTCAAAGTTAGCACGTGGTTCAACAACATCGTCCCATGTTTTTCCTGCTTTCTTAAGCAGAAGATTATTTAGAGCATTTCCTTTAAGTTCTTGTTTGGTGCTTCCACTTCTGTAATGATATTTGCCCTGATATGAGATCAGAACATCGTATGGTTTTACATCAATTTCAATGTATTCTTTTCCATCCTTGTTTTTCAAATCAACATCACAAATAATTCCAAGCTGGGTTTGGATTTTATTGGGAATATCTTCCATCAATCGCTTTGCCTTTGCAACGCCGACAATTTCTCCATTATCATTCTTACCAATGATTATCTTTCCACCTTTAGCATTGGCAAAACCACAAATCCATTTAAGGTATTCATCTCTCCAACTTTCTTTCCACTCTATATTTTGACTTTCCGGCATTTATTTTATCAGTTTGTTATAATATCGTTTTCATTGTTTGAACATTTTCTCAAAGTAATCAATTTTTAAATCCCTGTAATCAAAAATTACTGGTGGACTTTTTGAACGTTGAATCCGTCCAATCAACCTTTTACGCTGGCATATATCCACTTCGTCCATCCTTTTCCCAACGAACTGCATAAATATCTGTCCTCCCTCTGAAAAGAAATTTGTATAGGTTGATGTTCTTGTTCTCAATTAGCATCTTTCAAAGTTACTTATTCTTGAAACAGAAGAGAATATTTTGGGCTTAGATTGTTGTTAACACATAATTGAAATTCGGAGTTCAAGGTCTTTTGCGAGATTTACATAATAATATTTCTACAATCTCACATTCTTAACCTTTTTATTTTTCTGATTTGTATTCATAAAATGCAATACATCCTCATAATCTTCCAGTAAAAAGTTCGATACTTGCCCAGGTGGGCCCACCCTAATAAACAAGGCACTTTCAGCGATGAAGGTGCTTTTCGTTTTTTAGCCGGGTACAACATGGGTACAACAAAATTTTCTTCCCCATCAAACACAGTGCTACCACATCCCAAAAACTGGTAACAGTTTTCTTTTACTTTGATATGGTTAAATCCGTGCTTCATTTTTTAGGTTCCAAACTATAAATTTAGGGATTTAATTTTAAATATTAATCCCATATATTAATTAGTCATTTCATACATCAAGGACCAAACACGAAATGAAAACTCGAATCTCTATGATTAAGGAAAAGGCAACAAAAAAACAGCCCTAATCAACTAATCAGGGAGATGGATTCCCACAAATTATTTGATCTGGATTTTGAAACCGGCAGTTTTTCACCATTGGCTAAAAATAACCTACTTTCATTTTTCACGATTTTATGAATGAATCTCAAGTTAACGATATAGGATCTGTGCATTCTGACAAAATAAGGAGAAGAAATCTTTTGCTCCAACCATGTAAGATTTTTTGAACAATAAACCTTTCGTTTATTATCTAAATGAATTCGTGAATAACTCCCTTCGGCAGAACAATAAATAATTGTATTAAGCCAGATAATCTCTGAACCTGAAGAGGTATTAATGACTAAGCATTCCATAAGATGGATTTGTATTAAGGATTTAATGGTTTATAAATTTGCTTCAAAAGTAATTGCTAAAGTTCATACAAAATCGAGTAGAATTACCTGATTCTTCCCGGGTATTTTTACTCGAAATAACTCTCGCCAATAATGAAAAATATCCACATATTGGATATTCATCAGTAGCTAAAAGAGCCGGGTACAATATTCATATTAGCTTTAGATTGATTAATCAATATGTTCATTAAAGGTTTGCTCCGCTTAAACATAGAAAAAAATTTCTGTATTCTATATCTTATTTTTTAAACGGTAGGTTCTAGCTAATAAGCGGTAAGCTTCAGTATATAAACGGTATTGTTGCAAACAAAATGCTTTAACAATACAATCCATGCTGATCGTTTATTTTCCGTTATTACATTCATTGCGAAACTCATTCTTTCGGTTTAATCATTATTTAATATTTGCAATAGATTATAAGAATTGGGTTTTATGAACATGAGCATCAAGTTTATTGCCCAAAGCATGCAATTGCACTATATTTGTGATGTTGATAAATGATTTAATCTTGAAATCATGAGCTTTGCACAACGGTTAAAAAAGGCACGCACGGACAGGGGGCTTTCGCAAACTGACCTTGCCAATATGGTTGGGATACATTATACCCAGGTGGGCAGGTACGAGAAAAAGGGCGCACAGCCATCGGCAGAGGTTTTGGCAAAGCTGGCCAATGCCCTTGGTGTTTCTTCAGATTACCTGACAAACGGCACACCAGATGATTTGGCAGAAAGCTCGCTGGCAGATAAAGAACTGTTGAACCAGTTTAAGAGCATTGAAAAACTACCGGAAGCGGACAAGAATGTGGTTAAGGTTTTTTTGGATGCGTTTATTACTAAAAAGAAACTTAAACAGTTAGCTTTATAAAGCAAAAGCCCCGGTTTCCCGAGGCTCTTAATTTATTCATTATATAAATCTAGTTCTTTAACAATTGGTATATCTTCATATCTCCCAAAAAAATCAAATTTGAAACGATAATTAAAAACACATTCTGATGTATCTAGAATAGAATTCATATTTTCATCATAAATTTCATACTGCTCCCGTTGTAACTTATTTGCTTCCAGAGAATAAATTTCTTTTTCTGTAATTACGCCATCTCTGCATACTCCGTTGAAAAAAGAAGATTTTCTGATTAAAGCCTTTAAATTACCTTTTGCATCATAATAGGAGGTGTATTTATTATTCCAATCCCCAGATTCGCTATAAGGGGATTCAACAAAAATTAGAACATCTCTATCAATCACAATGTTAATAATTGACAGATAATCTTCGTCCCAATTAGATTCTCCTGTAATACATTTATAGCTCCCTTGCTCTGTCTGAAGGTAAACATGATTGTCTTCTTCGTTAACGTTTAGCAGCACGCTGTCTCCAATAATCTTATAGTATTCCCAACTATTTTCTTGCGTTGTTTCTTGCTGAGGACTACAGAAAGTAAAAAAAGGAATAATAACAGTTACCAATAAAGCTATCTTATTAATTTTCATCTTTTTTCTTAAATGTCAAGGTTGTTTTTCTCTTTACATATTTATCATTAATACTCGTTGTATTGCTACCATTCATTTGTTTTTGGTTCGCATCTCTAATGGTTCTAAAGTTCTTATCCGTCCCTCTTTTATCCATGTGGATTTTGTCAGGTTTGGAGAAGTCACCTCCCCATCTCCAACTCTTTCCTTTTACTTTCTTTATTAATTTGTGTTCTTTAGTGACAGTACTGTTTAACGTCAGAACCTATTGGACAAATTTTTCTATAAACTTAAGAGATACTTTTTACATTT
>NZ_JAXBMA010000014.1:0-11402 GCF_033963885.1 Draconibacterium sp. IB214405 | reverse complement strand
AAATTAAGAAAACCATCTCTTAATTTTTATACCAACGTGTCCAAATTAGGCTGAAGATTTACACAAATAAGTAAATCTTGCATTAAGCTTTTTGTATTAATAAAGAAAGCAGCAATACTGATTACTTCTGCATGGTTTAGCGAGTCTCTGGTTGTGTTATCCCCATTAGGATTATAGGTAAATCTTACAATCCTGTCTAAATATTGAACACGTTTTCTCTTTGATTCTATTTTTTTGGCTCTTTCAATAGAAGTTTTATTCTGGAGGTTTCTACTTCTACTTTGTTGCTCTTCAAGGTCTGAGATCTCATCTTTAAGGTTTTCTCTCAACCATTGCTTAATATCGTGAGTAAAAGTTTTTATTAAATCCCAGGCAAAACTATGTATTGTACTTACATGAAATATGGAACTATGTTTCAACCGGTGGGTTATTTCGTCAGCGGCAGCATTAGTATAGGTTATTGTAGCAATCTTTTTCCTTTCCAAACGAAATTGCTTTCCATAACTGTGTTCGAACTTCTCTAATACATTTACCAATGACCTTGTTTTCCCCGAACCTGCTCCAGCAAAAAGGAAAAAACTTTTTGGAGACTCTAGTTTTAAACATTCGAATATTATATCATCAACACTGTTGTCAATATTATTGTCACTAATCTGAGAACTCATGGTTTAGAAATTTGGTTAAGCGATAATTCAGTGCTTTTGTTTAACAACTTTTCCTCAAGCCAATCTAAGCCTTGTTTGATGTATAATGGTGTTTTTAATTTGTTTGGCTCTTCAAGGAATAAAAGTTCAAGTGCAAATTCAGCCTTTTTTACACTCTCTGCGGTTATAGCTTCATACATTTTCTTCGCTGCATCCTTAATGTCAGGTTCCATAGAAGCTTTATACATTTTCTTTACCAATCCGGTAGCTCCTGAGAATGCTTTAAATACACTTTGGTTTTCCAGCACCAATGAATCTTCAAATGTGTATGGATATACTTCAGTTATACTCTCCTCTTCGTCTAATATTAATGGTATCTGATAAGCAACTTTGATAGGCAAAGATTTATGATCTTTATTTTTCTCCGGAAGTTCTAACAGTTTATCAAGATCACCCTCATTCGGAAGCCAATTTTTTAATGTGTCATTTCCAGTCTTGTATCCTTTCTGCTTTTCCGGCTGAATTTTATTCCATCTTCCGCTTTCCTCTTTTTTGTATACTGAATCTATATCTGTAATTATTAAAGTTATTACCCCCAGACTCTCTATCAAAGGTCTAAGTCTATGAGCATGACTACCGCCAATTTCCAGAATCGAAATATAGCAGTTGCTTAAGTTTGTATGTCTTTTTATGAAATAAGGAACCAGCATTCTTTCTACAGGACCTTCAACAAGGATAACAGCATCAGCAAAAAACACATCACAATGAGTAGTTTTTAAATATCTTATTGCAAAACGAGTTGTGTCATCTTCTGTTCCAAAAGTTTTGGAAAGATTAATGACTGTAGAAGTATTAATTTCTCCATTATTAACAATATTTCGTTTGAAATATCTGAGCGATGTAAAATCTACTTCATGAGCAATATGATTCGAATGCGTACTTATTATCAATTGTGTCGAGAACTTGTTATTGCCTTTTAGGTTTGTATTATTTCTCAACACATTATAAGCCTGATTAATAAACACTTGTTGGACCTGGGCGTGTAAATGAGCCTCCGGTTCTTCTATCAAAACTAAATGCAACGGTTCGAAATCGCTATCCGGAGTTTCTGATTTTTGTTTGTAACTTTTACCAACCTGCATCCACTCATCTCTAAATCGAATAAGCTTAAATATTATTGAAATAAGATTTTGATAGCCAAGGCCATTGTACTTCTCCGGCAAACTCAGTTCAGGATGATTTTCATCTAGACTATATTGAACAGAAGATTCATGATTTAAACTTTCAACTGTGTTAAATTTACTAGATAAAGTAATTTTGGGATTACCAAAACCTGGATAGTTTAATAACTCCAATTCTCCCAATGAACTTTTAAAACTATCCTTTAAATTGGTATCAAAGATCTTCTTCGCTTCTTGTATAGCTTCCATCGCATTTACATCATCCGGCGTTGGATTTTCAAATGGATTAAGGTGTTTATCATAGTAACTTCTTAGCTGACTAGATAGATTTTTAATATTTGAAGATTCTGTTTCTTCAGGATTTGTTCCAGAAAATCCACGCTGAGCATTAATGATGTCAACCTTAATTAACCCGTTGAATGCTTCAGATTCTAATGGAATACTATTGTTAGGAAGCTTTTGTACATTATCACTAAGTTCTGGGTTTAAAAGATAAGTTTTAACTGAAAAAAAGCTGTTAATCCTTTTATCCAGAAAGTCCCACATATCTTTAGGCCACATTTTAAAATCTCCATTTTGAAATTTTCGGGAACTAACGATTGCTTGAGAGCTTTTTATTTTATCAACAAACTCGGTATATAGTTCTTCAATATTATTGGGTTCATAACGTAATCTAACACCTAATAAACCTCCCGTCCAATCTAAAGTTGGTATCAAATGATGAACGTGATGAATCTCGTTAGGCTGAACATCCAGCCAGACATCAATTGAAGGAACATAATTCTCCCAGGGTTCCATAGAAAGATCAAGTTCTTCCTTCTTTTGCGTATTTATCCATTTTTCTCCTATTGAATTAATATCTTTCCAATTTGAAAGTGTAAAATCCTTTGAAGTGAATCTTGATTTTGCTTTAAAGAATAATATTAAAGCATCCATTGCGCTTGTCTTCCCACTATTATTAGCTCCCACAAACAGTGTTTCTTTGAGAGATAATTCAATTCTACATTTTTTTAATTTTCTGAAGTTTAAGACATCTATAAATTTAATGTTCATTATTTAGTGTTTTGTTCATAATCCTACAAAATTTTGCCAAGTACTGATTTCTCTTTGTTGCTCTGATGTATATTAACGATTCCCTCCCCTATTGCTTTCCAAAAGTCAAAAGCAGCTTGTTATTCTCACGGCCATGAATTTAATTAGCAAATGTAAATTTTGAGAATCCGACTTTTGAAATATATTTAATGAAGTCCGTCAATGAAATATTAATCATTGCTTTAGTTGTTTGATGTTTATTGAAGTTAATGTCTATTTACAATATTGCTACTTTTTATAAATCGATGTCTTCCTGAACAGTTAACAGTAGTTTTATCAAACGGGAAAGAATTTTTGTATTCAATATTTTCAGGCGGTTGATTGTAGTTTATTAAAGCCGCTTCAACTCTTTCGTTGTAATTTTTATCGATAAACGTGTAACAAAAACAAATGCTTTCTCCTCTTTTTAAATACGTTTTCCAGTCATCCCATTTTTCGTGAGTATTGATTCTGTCATTTATATCGTCGGCTTTGACAATATATATTAGTTCTTTCAAATCTACCGTGTCTTTTTCTCTGTTGTAAATACACCTATAAACACCATAAACTCCCGATTTGGTTGAAAGAGTTTTTATCTTACTTTCCAATCGATATCCATTGAATTCTTGGTCAAATGTTTTTTCTGCCATAATTTTTCAGTTTTTAAAATGTTTGCGAACTGTGGTTGTATGAGGTAGTGTCGGTCTGACAAGAGTCTAGTGTCAGACCGAAACTGAGGTTGGGACGAGATTCGATTTGTCGAATCCGTACAAACTCAGCCAGGACTTAATCCATGTGTCATAAGTTGGGCTATATTTCTATTTTCATTTATACTATACAAATTTTTTGTTTAATCTCATCAAGTTCTGAGTCAGAGTATTTTGTATTTAGAGTTTTTAAAAAGGGTTCAATTTCTGATTCCTGTTTTAAATACAAATACTTAATGTCTGATAATCTAAATTTTAGTTTATTATCCTTTTGTATCTTACGATTTTCCGTTTCTAAAATTGTTTTTGATTCAAACTCATCTCGAGTCAAGTTAAGTTTAAGTCCATTGCAATCAATTGGTAGAAACCGCCATTCTCTTTCGTCATAAAATCTTGTGATTTTGGAGTCAAACTTTTGTTGGTCTTTTATATATGCAAATCCTTCATAGGACTTGTAATTCATTAATAGGTACGAAATATGATTATTAAGTCCTTGTAATTCTTGTTCGGTTATTTTATTATCTGATAATCGTTCATACAATTCTGCAAAATATTTCAAATTTATAGATGGCATTGAATATTTATGAGTATATACAACAGGTGTTAATCTATTTTTTATTCCCCAAGATTTGTCTAAGCCTATTCCATAGTCTCCAAATCTAAATCTGTGATTTTTTTGTAATGGTGTCGGAATATCACAAAAGCATATTAAGGGAAAAGCCATCTCAAATGAATCGTTTGTTTTACTATCGATTAAGTTTAAATAATCCAATTTCTCAAGACAGTAAAATGGCATAAAATAATTGAGAAGTATGCTTTCTAAATGTTCTATTTTTGTCGTGAAGTGAAATAGAAAGTCTGCGCTTATTTGAGATTCTTCTTTCATTCTAAATTTGTGTCAATACTTTTTAGCCTTGCTTACAGTGTGTATCATATCCATGTTTGCTATTTTCTTTATTTAGCATTTTAAGTTAAAGCTATTCCGTAAAATTGGTGGGATAACAACACATGTTATGTTTAATCGTAAAAATATCATCTAGTGGAATTAATCAATCATAAGTAGTTCAATTAATCGTTTTTTTAACTCACTTCTTTTATTTCTCGATAAAGGGATATTGCTTCCATTACTTAAAATAATTTGCTGATCGCCGTGAAAAATTTTTTGTACAAAATTAAGGTTCACTAAAAACGATTTGTGAACCCTGAAAAATGATTGATCTTTAGCGGCCTTTTCAAACCATCCAAGGTTTCGGGTTGCCAAAATTTTTCGATGACTATCTAATACCACTTCGGAATAACTTCCTTGGGCTTCTATCAAAACAACCTCATCAAGTTTTACTATTTCCGAATATTTTGCATTCGTTATTAATAAAGATTTGTTAATCATAAACTAGCTCCAGTTAGGGTTCGTAATTATATATCGTTCATATTTATTTAAGCCTTAAATAAAATTTAATACTTTTGATCCATGATGACAAAAATAATTAATTCATCTATACATTGATCAACTTAGTATTAAATTAGAATGAAAGTTAATAACATTTCCAGGGAATTAATTGGAGCATCTGCCATACCTCTTATTCTGGCAATTTTAAAAGAAGGCGATTCGTATGGCTATGAGATTATACAAAAGGTATACGAATTATCTAATGAAAAAATTAAATGGAAAGATGGAAGTCTTTATCCAGTTCTGAAAAAACTGGAACAGCAAGGCTATATCAGATCATACTGGAACACTTCAGGCACAAGAGCTCGTAGGTATTTTTCGCTATTGCAGGTTGGAGAAAAGGAACTAGAGAAGGAATTTCACAACTGGCAACTGATTCACACAATGTTAATTCAATTATGCAAGCCACAGCCGAATTCAATTTAAACGAAAAGTTAAAAGAATGGGAACAAGATTTAAAATCTTCTCCCGCCATAACACAACGGGATTGCGAAGACCTCAAAGCTAATCTTTTGGATCGTTACGACGAGTACAAAAGCAAAGATCTTGATGATGATGAAGCATTTTTACTCGCAATTAAAAGACTAGGCAATAAAACGGATTGGGAGAGCGAGTTTGAAGATTCGAATTTTCACTTTTTACAAATCAAAAAAACGTTGGGATTATTTGGCGGTATATTTTTCTATTTCTTTGCGAGTTACCTTGCATTGGTAATCGATAAAAGTATATTGATCGCACTTGCAAATCTGGGCATCCCTCCACATGTTTCCTACACCTTTAGCAGGATATTCCTGCAAGTGATTTGCCTTCTGACCTTTGTCGGGGCTTTAAGCTTAATTAGAAAAGAAGAACGCTTCCTGCAATTTATTGGTAAAATAAAACTAGACCCAAAAGCTGCAACTTATATTTTAATTGGTACTATTATTCTTGCATCCATAGACCGGTTATACTATATGCTAATCAGACAACTTATAAAAAAGGAGCTACTTTTATTTAAAGTATGGAATACTTTTACCTGGTTTGAATATATTTTTCCACTGATTATATCCGTTGCCTTTGTATGGATATATAGAAGATATTATAGAGATACAAAATTAAATTAGAAAAAAAAGACGTTTATGAGAAGAAAGGTATTGATGATTATTGGTTTATTAACCTTATTGTTTGCTTGTGATGAGGAACAATATCAATATTCGTGTGATGAGGAGGTTGATGTTTTTGTAAAAGAAAACCTGGAATTATTTGAAACTTGCAATTTAGAACTGCTTGCAAGCTATAGTACAGAAATTCAGCGAGCAGCATTAAGAATGAATACGCCCGAGAGGAGATTTGAGCTTTGGAACGAAAAATATGAGACACTGCTATTAGACCCTTCCTTTAGCGAGAAGGAACAAATTCATATCGAAAGTTTTATGAATCAACTAACAGTAAAACATTTTGATCCTGAAAACTCAGAATTGTTTGACGAGCTATTGGATTTTTATGTTAAATGGGAAGGGTATGCTCTTGACACTCTGGAATGGGATAAGGAAACATTAAGTCTTATAGTTGCTTCGCTTCAAACGGAGCGGAACCTAGGGATGAACACAAAATCTGTTTCTACAGATCCAATGGCAGGAAGTGAATGTTCCTGTAACACTGGTAGCGATTTTTGCAATGATACTCAAGCTTCTTGTGTGGAGAGTCAAAATTGTAGAACGGGACAAATTATGGGATGCGGAATATTGGGCATGGAGGAATGCGATGGGAGCTGTATATATGGCCAATAACTGTATGAAATTATAATTTCATAGTGGTTAAGGTATACTTGAAACATTTATAACTAAAAATAATGAAAAAAGGACCAGGGAAAGTATTTGAGCGTATTTATATACATGCAGCAAAAATAAAAACAACCGAAGGATGGATTTTGGCTCTTCACTCAATGGATGGCTTAAGCGAGTTTGCCTTTCAGCCGGTTTTTAATAAGAAGCCGGAGGTTACCGTGGAACTCCTGAACCAGCTTTTTGACAATACCTTAAAAGATTACAACACTGTTTTCCACCCCAAACAAATTGTTTTTGTTACCAATCTGCCTGAAGAATATGCAGAACTTATACAGCAAACCAAAGCCGCCAGGCACCGGTTTATTTTTGACAAAGAAGTGACGTTAAAAGCAATGCACGGTTTGCTTAGCAGAATGACTCATGAACTGATAGAACTCTAAAATACAAAAGCCTGGCAATTGCCGACTTCTCTTGTCATGTTTAAATTCCATCTTAGCCAAAACTTTTTATTATTAGTGATATACCAAGAACAATAGCAAGAACAGAACCAATAAGTCCTCCAATATTGTCTTTGATGACATCTTCCTTTGGTTCTATTGGACTTTTTATCCTAATAATTAAAAACTATCCCCAATATCAGGGCTGCTATTCCTCCAAGTAATTTGTAATAATTTATTGAATCCACAATGACTATTTCTTCTTTTCATTTGCCTTTATACCCAACCATTGAAGCAGTTTCAACTTTAATTCTGCACCAGTTCGTAAGATAGTTTTATCATTAGCACCTAATCTTGTTGCAATACTGATTTTTTTACCGCTACCAAAGCCCGCCAGGCTTACGGAAGTAAAAGTATTTCAAGTATTATAAAGAAGAGCCCGTCTAATGTCGGGCTCTTCTCATGCATACTCTATTTGTTAAAAACTCAATTTCTCCCAAAATGAAGGCTGTGAAGATTTTAATTCAATTGTATATCCTTTCTTCCAGTATTCATCTATTAACCCTGTCAGTTCTTCTTCTTTCTTCTGTGAGGGGATTAAAAACTCAAACTTTTCTAGCTTACCATTTTGAATAAATTCCACCCAGTTGTTACCTCCGCCATCTTTTATTGTTCGTTCGTAAATCCGTTTCTCTTTCGAGGCATTAAGCGAAACGGTTACTAGGGTATTTGCCAAGCTTATTTCTTTACCTGATAAATCCAAACGGTCTGTGTCAAAGTAAATTTCCCCTTTGTTCTTTTCCTTATTAAACTGAAGAGCGATTGAAAACATAACTAAAATAAGCGCAAAAACAAATAACATTACTTCAACAAAAAAGGAAACATCAACGAACAAACTAATGAAACTGCCATCTCTTCCTCTTCCAATAACAGCCCCTCCAAGCAGTATGGCAATTGTTCCCAATATCTGTCCAGTTACCTTCTTGAAGTAGAATCTTTTAGAATTAATCAATGTATACTTGGCATCTATATCTTTATTGTTGTTCATCATCTTTGAGCATCTGGTTTACTTGTCTAACAATTTGGTCAAGGTTGTCATTAAGGTAATTATTCGCCTCTTTAACACCTTTGTTTGTCGTCAAATCAAAACCTGAAAGGTTTTGCTCCAAAGTATTATAGATGGCATTCATGTGGTTCTCCACACTTTCAGAGTTCTCTCCATTTGAAAATTCCATCAAAGCAGGGTTGGCAATATTAACATTCCCATCTTGAAACTTCTCTGTAAGATTAAAAGTTGCCGAGTGTAATGCTTCTGCCTGAGTTGGTGTATTATCTGTTGCAGCTCGAGCGACCTGATAAATACTATAACCTGTTCCCATTTTCCCAAACACACTTGACGTTTTAGCAAATAGACCTCTATTCGGGCCAACAATTGCTTGTTTAGATGCTTCTCTGGACACATCTTCTCCAAATTTCATACCTGCACCAAGAGTTGTTTGTGCCATCCCTTTTCCATCAAAAGCTCCTAACGATTCTGCAAAACTTAAGCCAATTCCTAACCATCCAGTTGAATATATTGCTTGCTTCGTTATGTTCGCCATCACCCTTTGACTAGTTGTAATTCTGTAGACTACAACCGTACCATTATTTCGGACATAAGCTCTGCCTGAATATGGCCCCTTGACTTTGGGTTCCATTCCTAACCAGTCGATAAATAAGATTGGATTGTTTGCTGCATATGCATATGATGATTGAAAGTAGTATTTTTCCGAAAGCAGGTCTTGCGTGTGGAATCTACCCAGTGCTGGGTCATAAAACCTAGCCCCGTAATCATAATACCCCAAATCAAAATCATTCTCCAGCTCTTTCCCGTTGTATTGATAATTGTTTGTACTGGAACCCGAACTAAGTGAACTCATCTCCATGCCAAACGGATAATAATGTCTTTCCTGTACAAGTACTCCTGAGTCATCAATTACTGCTCTAACGTTTCCAAGGTGGTCTTTCAGGTTATACTCGTAATCCCAACTACTGCCGTTTTTAACGGCCCTTCCTTCAGGTGTAATAATATATTTTAATGAACGCGTTCCGCTGTTGGTTTCGTAAACAAATATACCACAATAGTCCATTTTTGTGATAGTACCGCTGTTTTCTACCGTTTTTCGTAGCTTCTCACCATCAAAAGTATAAAAATAATTTACGTACTTGTTTTGCCCCGACCAGTTTATCTCGCGAGGTAAGTTTAACAAATTGTAATCGGTAATGGTTAGTTTATGGTTTTCGTGTGTAACATTACCGTTTGCATCGTAAGTAAAGGACTGGGCCGTAGAGCTACCCGGGTAATCAACCGTCGACGAAGCATCTCCAGAAAGATCTTTAATTGTAGAAACTTGATTTCCGGTGTAGGTAATGTCTATTTGGTCGATATAAGTTCCTGAACTGTTTCTACGGTTTATATCTACCAGGTTACCGTTATTATCGTAACCATAGCTGGCATCCAATGCATACGAGCTATACGAACTATTATAAAAATCAGCATTGGTAAGTCGGTTAATGCCATCGTATGTAAAACGGTAAAGCATATTCGTGTTGGACGGTGTTCCCCAATTTATACCCGAGATATTTCCGTTATACATTGCACTACCTCCACTTGGTGACGAATTGTAATATAGTTGCATTCCAAATTTATCGTTTTCGGTAAAACTTGTTGGACTATTAATTTGGATTAACCAACCCCGTATATTATAGCTGTAATCCATACGCTGTAAAAAGGTGCCATTACTAACCGAATGCAGGTATTTATCCACTAATGATCCAGCTTCGTTGTAATTATTTCCGGTTAGCAAAACTTCAGTTCCCCCGTTTATACGGTGTCGTACTTTCATAATGCGTCCACGATGGTCGTAGTCAGTATATTGGTCGACATAAGTTGTGGTACCATCTGCGGTGTGACGGTAACGGCTTTGTTCAACCAAACCGGCAAAATTATAGGCATTTGTAATATAGTCTTTACCCATTAGGTGGTTGTCTTTCGCTGTTTGAATCAACCGCCCGTATTTGTCGTAGTAGTAGGTGGTTGTTATCCAGGGGTCCATTCCGCTTTCATAATCTAAAAGGATGGTCTTTTCCATGGTTAAACGCCCTGTATTATCGGAAGCCTGGCTTTCTCCCAAAGTACCTGCATCAGAACCAAGGGCAATTTCATCACTCATGCTATAATCGTCATACGACAAATATTTATAGGCAACACGACTGGTTCTTCCCTCCATATAATCGATATTGCTTTCAACAGCATTTGCCAAAGTTTCGCGAGATGAGGTACTGCTCCAAATTCCTTGTTCTGTGGGTCGGTTTAACCCATCGTAAATTGTGTATTGCCATTTATCAGCAGTATTTAAGTTTCCATCCTGAGTAAGTACTACACGGTTGCGGTCATCGTAAACGAAATACTCCCATCCTTTTCCGGGAATCCACTTTTCCACCATGCGGTTTTTATCGTCGTATTTATATAAAAAACAGGAGCTGGTTGATGCCGGCGATGATCCTTTGGGTTGTACAACGGCACGTAACAAACCGTGTTCGTCGTAACAATAAGCTGTCCTTAGCCCGTTAATTTCAGTTTGTACCAGTTTGCCTTCAAAGTCGGAGTATTGTTTACTTACCTTTCCATCTTCATCGGTAGTTTCGGTCAAAAATAAACTTTCGGCCGGAAATGAAACCGATGAATAACTACTACCAGTATAACGCCATGAAGAGATGGCAGTAGAGTTGGTTTTATAGTTTACGATT
Organism: Draconibacterium sp. IB214405; assembly: GCF_033963885.1. NCBI lineage: Bacteria > Pseudomonadati > Bacteroidota > Bacteroidia > Marinilabiliales > Prolixibacteraceae > Draconibacterium > Draconibacterium sp. IB214405. Next base: position 360 of record NZ_JAXBMA010000014.1, on the reverse strand, counting down.
ACAGGATTATTATCTAATTGCCAACTGGCACCGGGTGCCCCTTGTTTAACAGGCCTGCTTAAGGCTGATGGTTCGTATTCGGTTTGCGCATAACCTTTGCTGCCATCGGTTGAACCATAAATACTACTTAAAAAAGTGCTTTGTGATGAAGCAAAAGTGGAAGTAGTAACAAAAGCTCCATTGTTCGAGTTTTTTGCATACAGCAGGTATTGCTTGTCGTCTCTCCCATGGTAATCGTAAGTTTGCAGGCCTATCATGTCGGCACCATTTTGCGATGCTTTTACCTGCACAACTTCTATCGGACGGCCAAACCCATCATAATATTGCACTACAGGCGCTGTTTCGCCAGTGTTGTACGAT
>NZ_JAXBMA010000013.1:0-14072 GCF_033963885.1 Draconibacterium sp. IB214405 | reverse complement strand
TTGTAAATTCCGTATTAATCCCTCCATACGTAAAAGTTGGAACAATTTTAAGATCATCATCAAAAGCCTTATGCATATCCATAGTCTGCTCAAAAAAGAACTGCCCGTTATTTCCATTAAAGTTGTAATAGAATAAATCGGGTATCACATCTACCGTGTTATCCGAGACTGCTGACAATTGATTTTGATAACACATAACATTATTGTTCCAGGTTAAACTTGGGAAGTTACTTCCTGAATAGTAGAACCAACCGGAAACATCATCATCAGCTAATCCTCTAATTGTTCGTGAAACTGAGCCACCAGCGTTGAGATTCCATTTTAGACCAACTTCTGTAGAGATGTCTGTAACCCGTATACCTGTCGCGTCATAGGAAAGAGAAATTGGCACGTTGACTCCATCTTCCGATATCGTATATATAGGTATATTTATATTAGGTGATCCTGTTGCTTCATTAATTCCAAGATTTCCAAAACTACCAAGACTCGCGGCTTGTGGGTTTTGCGGAATAACGTTATAATTTGTCGCCTGGGTTACATCCAAGTTAGGGATAACCAGTAATGGAGTAATGGTCGAACTTGATTCTTGATTTTCCAATGTAGTATCGACTAGAGGACTGCTAATTTGGGCATGCCCAAATGACCACAAGAATATCGTTCCAACTACTGTTAGAATTTTCTTTTTCATTATTAATGGGTGTTTGATATTATTAAAAAATTTGATTTAATGTTGGTAGAAGTGTGTACCTACCTTGTAAGCAATACACTGGTTTATTTTCTTATTTCATTTACGAGGTTTTAGTTTATATGATGAATGTATAATTCTGTAACCATTTATAAAATATCGATTTTACGAATGGCACCTCAGGATCAACAAAGTGTATTTTTGGCTTTATAAAATGCAAATTGGTGGTAAGAATTATTGAATTAGGTGAACATAAATTTCAATTAGATCTTACTGTTATTTTTTCAATATGGGAGGATGGTGATGAGTAAATAAAATTTAGTGTAAATATACAGCCTAATTTGAACGTTTTGGTATAAAAATTATGAGATACATTTCTTAATTTAATCATCATTAAAGGGTTCAAAAATTACTGCAAAAAAACAAAGTGCCGCAAACAAGATAATACTATCTTCGGTCTCTCTTACTATATATGTAATCGTGTTTTTTAGGGCAAATCAATCCAACTATCGTGATTGCAACCTTGCATCTTGAAAGACTATTAAAGGTCATCTTCAAACCAGTACTGAAAACATATTTATTAAAGGCTCACTTGCAATATTCTGAGCAAGTAGGAAAAACTGTTAGTCTGCAGTATAATTTGGACACGTTAGTATGAGTTCATGTTTATACCTTATTGTAGATTTTCTGGTAATAAGAAACCCCAATCCACCAACTGGTTGCAAGCTGCATTTGGTATTTCAATTTGCCCATGTTTCCATGTCCCATCTATATTCAAAGCACTTCCTTCGGTAAAATGTATATGTATTTGTTCTACGTGAATAATCTGTCCAGCCGGATCCATCGCAGGAGAATGTATATGTCTTATTATTGGAGTTACTAAGTTTCTATCTATTTGATTTTGTATTTGGTTAATTGGTAGAGTTAACTCCGGTTTGAAAAACCTTTTGAAATACTCTTTGTTGTCAAGTCGTTGCTGTCTTGTGAAGTGACGAACATATTCAGCATGAAAATCGGACCATGTTCGACTACAGCAAACGAAAGGCGATATACCCTCCTGAGAAAGCCCAATATATGAATTGTGATGAATTTTTGTCAATTCTGATAGGTCTTCCATTGAATGACCATTATTTGGGGAAAGGCTAAAGTTGTAAGCTTCCCCAAAAACAGGACAGTTTAAAAATAGACAAATAAACGTTAATTTTGAACTGTTAGAAGATGAAGAAGAAAAGATTACACCACAGCAAATCTCCTCGATTTTAAAGGAGTACGAAAACGGCAAAAGCGTAGAAGAAATTGTTCGTGAGCATGGCGTTAGCCGAGCTACATTTTACAAATGGCGGCAACGATATGGTGGCATGGAAGCCTCAGAGTTGAAAAGGCTCAAGGAACTGGAAGAGGAGAACCGCAAGTTAAAAATGATGTATGCCGAACAAGCTCTGGATTTAAAACTTGCCAAAGAGATTATCGAAAAAAAGCTTTAAAGCCTTGTGAGAAAAGAGAGGTTGCAAAAGAAGTTTGTACCAATCCTACTGTTGGCATCCGCAGGGCGTGCCGTGTGTTAAATATGAGTCGTTCCGTTTACTACTACGAGTCGATAAAAGACGATGCTGAGGTAATTGATGCACTTACCATAAAAGCGAAAGACCACCCTACAGAAGGATTCTGGAAGGCATATGGTCGGTTACGCCTGGAAGGCAATGAGTGGAACCATAAGCGGGTGTATCGGGTTTATTGTATGATGAAACTAAATATGCGCAGGAAAGTAAAGAAAAGGCTTCCTGCCAGGGTAAAAGTTCCTTTGGTAATTCCAGAAAACATCAACAATTGCTGGTCGATTGATTTTATGCACGATGCCTTAGAAAATGGGCGAAAGATAAAGAGTTTCAATATAATGGACGATTTTAACCGAGAAGCGCTCCATGTTGAGCTTGACCACTCCATCCGAAGCAACAAAGTAGTTTATGTGCTGAATCACCTGATAAAACGCAGGGGCAAACCAGAATAAATAAGGATGGACAACGGCCCAGAATTTATTGCAGAGTTGTTAAAAGGATGGAGCAAATTTCAAGGAATTGAACTTTTATATACCCAGCCAGGGAAACCAACACAAAATGCTTTTGTAGAGCGTTTAAACGGAACCTACCGCAGGTCAGTACTTGATGCTTACCTGTTTCAGTCATTGGATGAAGCCAGGGATGAAACAGAAAGATGGATATTTGATTACAACAATAAAAGACCGCATGATTCATTGGGAGGAATGACTCCGATAGGTTATGCCAATAAAATGAAAAACCAAAAGCTGAAAAGCAAAGAAAATGTGATTTACGAACCTGTAAAGGGTATATAAACGACTTCGCTCACTCAGTCGCCCTTGACAGAACCAGAAATCACACTGAAAAAGCTTTCAGAATTTGGTTATAAAAAAGAAAATAATCTATTTTTAAGTAGTCCTAAAAAGGGGAAGCTTACAGCCTCGGGTGACAGGTTTAGCATTTGGTACAACGCAATGTATTTTTTTTACCGTATTGCGCGACAACGAAAGGTAGTTGCTGATAAATAACTTGCTTTTTCCCTGGCAGTGCAGTTGGATTACTTTTCTTACTTTACTCATGTTTATTAGTTTATTAGCCATATCTCGTGCATTGATTTACACACGAAATTAGGCCTTCAAAAACATGAAAAAGTCTCTTCGTTTCAGGTGGTCACTTTACCCCGGAAAGGGGTGGTCACTTTCAATCGGAATCAGGTGGTCAGTTTGGTCGGTTTTTCCAATTAGAAACTTATATAAAATGCAAATACGCAATGGATAAGTTGTACTTTGTCCTGATTAACAATTACAAAAGATATTGAAAAGGTTGGAAAGAATTATTATGAGATGTCCGCGGATAGTATAATTAAATCGAAATACATTAAGCGCGTTGTTAAAGGCTCCTCGCTTTTCGGTCTTAACGCCTCTCGTTCTTGCTCTTCAGTAGAGAAAATAAAATCAAAGTCATTTTTCTGATAGTAACGAACAGGCTGTTTTTCATTATAAGAATCCACTACAACAAAGCGACAACCCGTTTTGTTAAAAGGGTCGATGAACCATGATTTAATGAAATCCATTAGTTGTCGCCCAACTCCCTGGCATTTATATGCTTCGTTAACCCCTAATCGACCAATCAATACAGCAGGATAGCTATTAAAATGTTTTACATGTGGGATCTTTTTTATGACTCTTTTCTTTCTGCTATTTGGAAGGATATTGGTTTTAATACTATCATTTGCTACGGTAAAAGCACAAATTATCTGTGTTGGATCTTCGTCTAACAAAAAACAATACGTTTTGCCTAACAGTTGATTGGAATAATCAATACAATCATTTCTAAAAAAATCATTTAAATCAGAATGACCACAATCAAAGTCAGCTGACTGGTCAATAACTTCTTTAGTTAGAACAGTAAATGTGCATTTTTCGGCAAGAAAAGACAATTGAAATAATTTTAGCGAAGTTTAGCTTTTGACAATATCGAGCGTGCAGACTTAACCTGCTTGCTAAAATCCACAGTAGCCTTGCGAGTATAAGATGCATTGGCTTTTACAGTAAAAGCTTTTGCTTCCTCCTCTTTTAAAGTAGGTATGGTTTTAATTGCGATTGCCATTGTTTTGTTTATAACAGTTTTGCTTAAAATTAAACTATTTTCTCAATAATCTTATAAAAAAGTTCGGCAAAAGTATACTTTTTTTGATGGTTTCCATACAAAAAGGGTTGAAAATTGGTTTTTAATGCCGGAAATAAGAAGTTAAAATATCGAAATTACATCCGAAAACTACTAACACTATATGCCTATCAGTCGTTACACTTTTGAATCTTTTCTCCGTTTCTACGAACGATATAAGCAGGAATACCCACTACGGTACAACTTTCAGGCACATTTTTAACCACCACAGCATTTGCTCCAGCAATAGAATTATCCCCCATTGTTATTCCTCCAATTATTTTGGCTCCTGCGTTGATGGTAACATTATTTCCTATAGTTGGACAATCGATCCCATTTGAATATCCTATAGTAACTTGTTGATTAATCCAGCAATCTTTTCCTATATATCGTGCAGCGATAATTGTGGAAAAACCATGTTGAATAAATAATCCAGGGCCAATATTTCTAGTATTTAGATATAATGTATTCATTTTCGGACAAAGCCAGCTCACATATAACGATGCATTTATACCGATGCGATGATAAAATAGATTTCTATATTCTGGGAAGAAAGTCATCAGTAATAAGAACCCTAACTTTGGGTCCTTGTTGATCTTTAGAATTTTCATCCAACGTTCAACTTCATATTGAATAACGTCTCTATTGTTATGAGTTCTAAATAAAATCAGATGGGGAAGAAGTCTTACTTTACTTAAAAAAAATAAAAACTTTGCCATTACATGATAATTGTTATTTTAGTTTACGAATAATCAAGCTCAGATCTAAATCTTTCTCCGCCAGATAATTATTAAACTGAACGGAGGTTCGCATTATTCCCAATTTTATTAATTGTCTAGAGTTCTCGAAACGAACTGAGTCTTTAAAACAAAGTGTGATATCATTTTCTGATAAACATGCCTTATTATATATTTTATATTCCATTGCATTTCCAAAATGAACTTCTCTTTGTGACTCAATCATTACTCGTTTAATGAAATCTTGCATATACTTTGTATGAAATACGACACCAGTAATATCTGCGATTTGAGCTCCATTAACAGAGTGCATCCCCTCAGTAACATACACATTGCCTGAGTATTTAAATAATGAAATTTTTGATAAATGATAATTCCACGAACTTCTGGCAATTTTATTAAATACTCGTTCTCTCATTCCTCCAAAATATATTATTGTTTCAAAATACATCCATCTCTTCTTGTCGAATAACTTAATTCTCCCCTCATTAAAAGTAGGATCAAAATACGGGCAAGATTCCAAAGGATTATTATTAGGACAGTAATTAGTTTCTATAATTGGTTTATCCGAATAAATATCCAGAAGGAAAGAACGGATAGCATCAAACTTATTTTTCTCCAAATAATTTACAAGTGTTTTTAATGGTGTAATTTCCTCAAAAGGATATGATAATAGTTCATCGACATCTACAACCAAGCACCATCTATTTTTACCATATTTATTCAAGAAAAACTCGATCCAATTCCAAAAGTTTTTGAAACTTTCTGTTATTTTAAATACGTGTACGTTGGGAAACTGAAGTGCAATCTCAATTGTATTATCTGTCGAATCATTATCAATGAGAAAAATCCTGTCAACACCTCTATCTAAATAATACCTTAAAAAGTATGGTAATCTCAAAGATTCATTTCTTGCAATGACAAAAAGCCGTAACTCATCTTTACCTCTTGGGATAGACATTTTATCGATCCTTTGAGTTATAAAACGTGTTCTTTCGACATGTATTTTATGAAAGAATCTATTTATAATCTCATATTTCGAATATCTCGGCTTTGACATAACTTTTTTATTAGTAGTTATTACTAAAAAAATATTAAATTCTACTTTTCATATAAACATGGTTATAATGCAATTAGAAATACCATTTATAAGATCACTTTGAAAGGATTAACAAACTTATTTATAAACCGTATCTCTTTTGTTACTATTTCCGCTGTACCATCCATTTCCTGTACTAATTTTAACTGCTCACTAAAACTTGAAAGCATACCTTCATTCAATCCGATTTCCACGATATAACCTTCATTTTTCTCGGGAACAAGAGATATCGATTGAACAGTACCATTCAACGTTCCATATTCCATATATGGATACCCTTTAAGTTTAATATTAACTTTTTGACCAATATTTACTTTACTTATGCCAGAGGATGGAATGACAGCTCTACATATAATGCCACTATTTTCAACTGGAACAACGGTCGCGACACGCTCTCCTGCATCGACAACATGATTTTCGCTCCAATAGGTAGTTAAAGTAACGTTACCATCAATAGGACTAATCAATAGATACTTATCTTTCCAATTCTTTAAAAGATTCTTTAAAATGCTTATTTCATCTGTTAGATCAAACTCGAACTGATCTACATCATTTTGATATTGCTCTTGTAAATCTATCAATGATTGTTTCTGCCTAATGAGATTAATTTCATCAGATTTAAGGGACGATAAAAAATTTATGTATCCTTTTTTTTTCTGAATTAAACTGGCCCGTTCATCTTCCATTTGTGACATTGATATTCCTCCCTTTTCTAACATCCTTTCATAGCGATGTATTCCTTTTCTTGCTATTTCAAGTTCATCTTCCATCATTTGTTTTACATCCAGAGATAGAAGGTATTGTTCTTCCAGCTTTATTGTTTCTTCTTGTAGTAATTCAATTTTTTGTGGGAGATAACTCTTATTGAGATAATTCCGATAATTATTCCAATCCCTTAAAAATCGATTATACAACTCTTGCAACTCACCAAGGAACAAATTTTCAGGCAAGTCATAAGACATAACTGTATTCTCAACTGATGACTTAAAGCTATTTAAGATATTCTCAAGCTGTAATATATCGTCTAAATTGGCAGTATTACCTATTAGCGCAACCATATCCTCCTTACTTACTTCTTGTCCTTCGGAGACAAACCATGTAACAATGCGACCAGATGTATTACTTATAAGCGGAGCCGGAGGATTAGTTGTTGTTAGAACCAAGGAACCAGATATTACTTCCTTAAATTTAAAAAAATAGCTCCCTAACAATATTGAAAGAAAAACCGAAAAGATAACTGTTAGGCCCCATCGGATTAACCGTCCTGGGATTTCCTTCATAATCTCCCGAACCTCCTCATTGTGAACTTCAATGAGAGTTTCTTTCTTTGAGTTTAAGGATTTCCTTTTCATATGAATAAGTATTTCATCGTATTATCCTTCATCTATAATCCTCAACTTCAGTTATTCATTGATTTTACTATAAAATCATCGATCATTTTAACTTACATTATTACGCATATATAACAACTACTCTCCCAGTTCCAATTGATCTTTCACTAGATCAAAATAAGTTCCTTTACCATTTACTAACTCCTTATGTGTGCCTTGTTCAATTATCTCTCCTTTCTCCAAAACGACAATTTGGTCCGCCTTTTTCACCGTACTTAGACGGTGAGCAATTACGACAACCGTCCTTCCTTGAAAGAATTGATTAAGATTTTCCATAATTATTTTCTCATTTTGAACATCTAAAGCATTGGTAGCCTCATCGAAAAATATATAATCAGGGTTTTTATATACTGCTCTTGCAATAAGTATTCGTTGTTTTTGCCCAGTACTAAGACCATGTCCTTGGCTTCCGATTTTAGTATCATAACGCAAAGGAAGTTTATCAATAAAACTACTAATATTGGCTGTAAATACTGCCTGCTCAAGTTTCTCCATTACTGGAATTTCATCCATTACTCCTATATTATTTGCAATAGAATCAGAAAAAATAAAACCTTCCTGCATCACCACCCCACATCTTTTTCGCCAACTTGACTCACTATATTTTTGTAAATCTTTCTGGTTTAATAATATACTTCCTTTTATTGGCTCATAAAATCCAAGTAATAATTTCATTAATGTAGTTTTTCCACTACCACTAGTACCTACTATTGCAGTAATTTTATTCGAAGGTATTTTAAGGTTAATTTTTTTTAGAACTTTTTCAGAATGCGGTCCTTCATATTGGAACATTACATTTTTTAATTCAATATCAGCGTTAGATGGTATTTCTCGAATCTTTCGATCTTCCAGGTTTTCCTCATCATCACGATTGTGAATTTCACTTAATCTCTCTAAACTTATTTTGGCATCCTGTGCTTGTTGGGTAAATCCAATGAACTGTTGAATTGGAGAGTTTAACTGCCCCAATATGTATTGTACTGCCATCATCATTCCAAGCGTCATATCACCAGTAATAACTGCTTTGGCGGATAGAAATGAAATAATCAAATCTTTTGCCTGATTAATAAATGTGGCACCTATCTGTTGATTTTGATTTAACGACAATCCTTTTATACTTACCCGATATAATTTGGCTTGAATACTTTCCCATTCCCAACGTTTTTGCTTTTCGCAGCCGTTGAGTTTTATTTCCTGCATTCCATTTACCAGTTGAACAACGTTGTTACTATTTGCAGATGATTGCTGAAATCGCTTGTAATCAATTTCTCGTCGTCGTTTTAGAAATATTAAAACCCAAGCGATATAAAGAATACTACCTATGATGAAGATGCCCAATATCCCCATATGATAAGTCGCCATCACCACAATATATATTGTCAAAGTTAATGTTGCAAATAATATATCAATTAAAGACTTGGTTAGAAAAGATTGGATGCGGCTGTGGTCATTAATACGTTGCATGATATCCCCAACCATTTTTATATCGAAGAAAGCAATAGGAAGTTTCATCAATTTTATCAGAAAATCGGTAATAAGAGAAATACTGATTCTGCTCGTAATATGTAACATAATCCAGCTACGAATAAGTCCATTGGCAGTTTGTCCGAACGTTAGTACCATTTGAGCAATAAGCACCATAACGATAAATGCTAGATCGCTATTATTGATACCATAATCGACAATAGATTGTGTTAAAAAAGGAAAAATTAGACTTATTATGCTTCCCGTTAACATCCCCATCCCAAGCTGAACAATATATTTTCTATACGGGCGGAGATAGTTTAATAAATATATTAATTTAAGTTTCTCTTTTTCTTCATCTTCATGTTTGTAAAAATCGGGTGTTGGTTCCAACAGAAGCACAGCTCCTTCTCTTACTCCCTCTGTAGTAGATGATAACCAACAGTTTAAAAACTCATCTTTTTTATACGAAAGTAATCCTCGTGCAGGATCAGCTACATAGACAGTAGCTTCCCTTTTATTATTTCTACTTGAATGTCTAAAGTATGATTTTTCTCTCTTTACTGCGTAAACCACTACAAAATGACGTTGTTTCCAATGAACAATGCATGGAAGAGGTACATCGTCGCAAAGTTCATCCCATGTTAATCGAAAGCCTTTTGTTCGAAAACCAATATGTTCTGCAGCCTCACTAATCCCCATTAAAGATACTCCTTCTCTTGTAATATAAGATCGGCTACGTAAATATTGAAGGCCATAACTTTTACCATAATATTTGGCAACCATTCTCAAACAAGTTGGACCACAGTCCATTGAATCAAGTTGTTTATAATGAGGAAATTTTTTCATAAAAAATTATCAGAAACTTTTGAGAATATTAGTGAATTTTAATCCCTACTATTTATCACAATCTTTTCAACCAGAGATATGACAAAGGTTATTTCTGCCTAGTACATGTTCATAATTAGAAATTGGGGGACAAATAAACTGATACACACATTCTTTACATGGTAGAGAGCTTCTTGTCAAGTTCCAACTTTCTCCATGATATACCTCTGAGTATAAAATCTCATGGATTGAATTACGATTTAAATGCCCTAAAGATTTGAGGTTAATATTTGCATAGAACGTCCCATCACTTGCCAGGCTAATCTTTCCATAATTGTTAATATTAAATGTTTTGTTTAAAAAATACCTGTTTTGTGATACTTTCAACGTCTTTAAATCATTTTCAGTAATAAAAACATGTTTTTCGAAAAAACTTATGTTCGTTCCGTTAAATATTGGAATTATTTCATAATCGTCAATAGGATAGTCGCTTAAGTATTTATCAATAGTAAAAAATTGTTTTTCACTTTCAATCGCAATCTTAAAACTATAAGCAATATCGTATTTGTCAAGAGCCAAACGTAATTTTTGAATATCGTTTTCACGAAATGGAAAGTTTATTAGTATATCAACGTTATCAGCCTTTTTTAGTGACTCGATTTCATCAATATTTGTGATTTCAATATTTTGATAATAAAGCTGAAGATTAAGATATGAACATTTTAATTTTAGAAGTTCACATAATTCAGATAATTTTTCATATCTCAAAATATTGGCTCCAGAGACGTTAATTTGTGCAATTACAGTATTTTCTGAAAATTGGGAACAAAGGTTCATTATTTGACTATATTGAAGTTCTTTATCAAAAACCTTTGTACAAAAAAGGGTTTGTTTATAATAAGAATTACATAGTTTACAATTTCTATCACATTCAGAATTAACATAAATCGTAAGTTCTCTTAATTTAGGAATTAGATCCTCTCCGTGAATGGGATTTAATCCTATAACTTTATTTTCGTCTTTTTGATAATTAGCAATTGGAAATGGAATAAACGGTTTAACTTTAACAGTTGTACCATCAATTATATCACCAAAATAATTTTTCCTACTTTTTTGAATAAATTCCAACACATTTTCTTCGGATGAATACCTTTCTTTTAATTTAATACAATAACTATTCTTTAATAATTCTAAAATAAATTCATTTAATAAACCTTCAAGTTGAAAAATATAATACTTCTCATCATTCGTATTTATCACAACAAGGTTTTCTGCCATTACTTCGCAAATAACATATGATTCTAAATAGAACCAATCATTACTGTTTAATTTCATAATTATAATTCGGTTTTGTTAGAGTTATTTTTAGTAAAATATTTCTCTTTACATCTAAGATGATGTACTACAATAAAATATTTTCTTCCATTAAATTTTCGTACAACAATGGATTGTCTTCAAAATACGTTAACGAATTAGTCAAATATTTTTTGAAATTGGCTAAATCCATAAAACGATCACAGATGGCAATTTCACCGATTCCTTCTATTTTGTAAAAACATTCTTTACACATATGAAAATTATAACAGCTTTGACACTGATTTTTAATCGATGAATAATATTTCTTATACCGGTCTGACACAGAATTAAAGTTCAATTCAACATCCTTGGATGTTACTTCTCCTAAAGAAAACTTATGAGAAATACTCTCACATGGAAGAATCTTTCCTGTTGCTGAAACAAAGATTTTCCGGGTAAAAGGGTAACATGTTCCAGTTGGGAACTTTTCTATTACATTAACTTTTTCATCAATGAGTAAATCATTAAAAGTATGAAAGGTATTTTCCAAAAGCGTATTTAACAAAAATGTTCTATCCTGATTCCCTGGGTATGTTATTTTCATTTTATTTTTTAAATAATCTAAATCTCTTGATTCATTTAAACTTAAAAACGAAGATTTGAACATCTTTAAAAACAAATCTTTTTTATCTTCTTTTATTCCCGCTTCTGTTAATTGATTTATTGAAGGTACTTTATCAAACTTTTTCTCGAAGAATAAGAGAATATCTTCGATATTATTCCGATCATGTAAGACAGAATTGAACGATACATTCTCCTTAAAAAAATCAGGATACTTTTTTTGTATAAATTCTACATTCTTAAATACCTTGTTAAAAGATTCCCCACTATCTTTTTGTACTCTATAGCTATTATGAATTTCATTTCCATCAAGACTAATGGTAAGCATAAAGTTTTGTTCAACAAGAAAATCGATATACTTATCGAGAAGAACTCCGTTAGTAGTCATGTTATAAACAATTCTGTTATGTTTAAAGTCTGATTTGTCCACAAAGTCAGTTACCGTTCTAATAAATTCAATGTTAAGCAAAGGTTCTCCCCCGTAAAACCCTATAACAATATACTTATTATGGGATCTATTATTTGATGAATTCCAATATGATCGCATATACTCCAAAAATCTTATTGCAACTCGCGAATCCATTTTTGCTTTTGTGCGGCTATCTTCCTCAGAATATAATTCACCAAATCCACAATACTTACAATTAAGATTACAAGTCTCCGTAACTTCAAACGTAACTTGTCTGGAATTCACTAACCATCCCTTTATTTGTTCAGGTAACATCTCTTCTCTACCAAGCCTTTTAATAGATGTGTTTACAAGAAATCCCTCTTCTATAAACTCTCTTGTTTTTTTAAAGTAATATTTGAGTTGGTTTCCATCGAAATTTGATAATTGTTCGGCTATAAAATCCAGATTAAAGTTTGAGCTATTCTTCACCCATAACCTGAATATCTGTAATACGATTGGATGACAATAAATAATTCGTTTTTGCAACAGATTAACAAAGTAATGATTATTATTATTTGTTTTAATTAGATATAAGGAGTCCATAAATAGTAATTTTAAAATGAAGGGAAAATAAATTTGTATTCACACAAAGAAGAATTTATATTTCTACCAAAAAAAGTGTTCATAATTATCAAATCATCCATATGGACAAATAAATATATCACAATTCCATACTTTTCTGATACGACATTATGAACACCTTAATTTTTAATAAGTACAATTCGCAGGGGTATTTATTCCTCCATCAGGATGATATATCCTACAATTCCCTCCATAACCGCTAGTACTTAAACTGGCGTTTTGTGTAAACATTATACTTCCATCGGGACAAGGACATTCACAACAAGCTTCAGTATAACCACCACCTCTTAAATTTATAAGTTCTTGCTTTTTAAGTTGCTTTTTCTCGTTGGATAAAAGACTTATTTTCCTAATCTTTTTCATCTAAATTTAATTTAAAATTAGTTACTGATTTTACAGGACATAGCCCTGTTTGTGTTTGGATTTAACACCGCATAGGTTAAGGTCGGCAGCCTTTGCGGAATTAATATTATCTTTGCCGTTCATTCCTTTTATGGAAAGGTCAGGCAGGAAGTATCTTATGAGATCGCCAAAGACTTCCTGCCTTTTCCGTTTAATTACGGACTGTCTTCCCTGGTTAATAACTTAAGCTCATCTTTAAAATATTCTGTGTCATGGTATTCATACTGGTTTGGAAATTTATAACCATTAATAAATATAGATGGTGTTCTGTAAATTTTGTGTTTTTCAAATAATTTCGTGTTTTCATTTTCAATAATTTCATGAATTTCAGAGAAAACAAATTGTGAATCAACATTTTTTTTCACTCCATTTCTCGTGGTTGTGTTGTACCATTGATCAAGGAAAATAAGAGCATGTTTCGGTCCTTTCTTAGTATACAAATAATACAAGGTACTTATCATTTTTTTTGAAATCTTCTGATTATAACTGGAAAAAATGGCATGAACTTTAATTTCAGAGCAATTATCGATCAATTGCCTTAATTGAACATACGCTCTTTGACAAGGGATGCAATTAAAATTCAAAAAAGCAGTGAAAGTTATTGGAGCATCTGGATTACCAAAAATAAGACTATCCTTAGTTATATGGAATTCTTTATACTCGTTCTTTTCCAGAAGAAGACGAAATATTTCCTTATTCCGTTTAAACTTCTTTATAGCAGTATTCACCTTATTTTTTTCTACAAGGTTAAGTTGTAAGCTTCCCCAAAAACAGGACAGTTTAAAAGTAGACAAATAAACGTTAATTTTGAACTG
>NZ_JAXBMA010000012.1:0-15764 GCF_033963885.1 Draconibacterium sp. IB214405 | reverse complement strand
AATGTAAAAAGTATCTCTTAAGTTTATAGAAAAATTTGTCCAATAGGTTCTGACGTTAAACAACCAAATACTTTAGCGGGTAAAGCTTACCGCCCCTTTTAGTTTATTCATTTTAATAGTAATCAAAACATAATTGTTACTATTAATTGGTCTTGTTTATTGCTGTGAATGAATTTTTATGTTCAGGCATCTATTAGCGATAATTTTGTGTTTTAACTTAGGCCTCAGGTTTTAAAAGTATTTGTTTTTTACTTAAAATACAAATAATAAATTATTTTTTGTTTTTCTCTCATAATTTATAGGTAATAATAGACAATATTCATTTTCTCTTTATTAATATTGAGTAAATTTTAACTCAATAAAAATATCATTAGTTTCTATAATATAGGATGATAACGATCTATATCATTAAGAATATTTTCTGTTTGGTTTGCAAAATACCCTTCAGTAGAACTAATATATTTGTGCCCTGCCATATATTGAACTCTACGTAGATTAAACCTTTTTAGCCACTCTGAAATTACGCTAGCTCGTACCTGTCTGAAATTTACAAATTTGGGATTTAGCAGACGTACTTCATTGGAGAGGCCTCTCCATATTTGTAAAGTCCCACTTCCGAATGCTTTACTTTCTCCGACCTTTGGTAATGGTAAAAATAGGAAATTAGTAGATTTATTTTGTAGTTTTTCAAGAAAGGGGCGGACGGTTTTTTTATAATCAAATAAATCAACAATTTGATTTGAATTTAGATGTAAAATGCGTGATTTACTTTTTTTCTCATCTTTAATATAAATTATTCCTTCACGTAATTTCAGATCATTAAATTCCAATCTGATTAGTTCTGTTGTTAATAATCCCTGATTTATCATTAGATTAAGAATCGCTTTGTTGCGCATTTTAGATAATCGGTATTTATTAAACCAGTTCCGTTTTCTTAAAGGGGAGTTCAGAGCAGGAATTTTATATGATTTATAGATTCTTTCAAGATCATGAGAAGTAAGTTGTGGATAAAGTTTCTTTTGTTTTGTTCCCCTAATTTTTAATTTAATTGCAGGATTATTTGTGCGGATGTGATTAATACATAAATATTCAAAATATTGCTTTATTACATTTAAGCGGATTGCTCTTGTTATGTTCGATATTCCACTATCCTGTAAAAAATGTAAGTATTGTATTAATTCAGTCATTTGTAATTTCTCAGAACTGGATCCATTGTTGTTAAGCCAATTTTCAAATTTGTTGATATAGCTTACGTAATGCACAATTGTACTAGTACTGCGCCCCTGGCTATTAAGATAGTTTTTAAATGTTGATTCCATCTCAAAATTAGGCTAAATGGGTATATATTTGTGTGCTTTCCAAACTCGTGTGCCCAAGAAAACGTTGGATGTTGTTTAATTCCATACCGGCTTGTAACAGATGGGTTGCAACAGAGTGTCTTAAAGAGTGTAGTCCGATATGTTTATTTCGTAAGGTAGGGTTGGAGCTACGCTTTAAAAGTCGTTGTAAGCGCCTGTAAAGTGAGCCACCCGTCATGGGGGAGCCATAATTAGACGATATGAACAAATTTGACTCATTTAGATTTTTTAAGAACATCGTTCTGTAATTATTAATATACTCCTTGAGGAATGTTGCACTTAGCCGGTTAAATGGAACAAAACGTTCTCTGTTATATTTTCCTTTTTTTACATGTAAGAACCTGGTGTCAAAGTTTATATCTGTAATTTGCACATGTGATCCTTCATTACGCCGTAATCCGCAACAATAGAAAATTGTGATTAAAATCCGATCACGTGCGTTTAGTGCCTCCTGCAATGGCGTTGTGTTTTTTTGATATGTTAAATCAATTAATTCATTAACTTCGGAGATAGTTAATATGCTTATTGTTCTTGGATTTAGTTTTAGTAATCTTGCTTCTGAAGTTGGGATTTGCCAATTTCCGTTGTGATGTAAAAACTCAATAAATAAGTCAACAGCCTGATTGTGTTTATTTCGATAATTATTACTTAAAGCCTTACCATTACGCTGGTTTCTTCTTTTTTTATGTATTCAAAATAATTGGAATAATGAAATCGTTGCAATTCTACAATTTTTAAGATATAGTTGTTCTCAAGAAAATATAAAAATTCTCGAATGATATTCGGAATATTGTATACAATTGATTGTGAATAACCCAGAATCTGTAGCCATTCGCGAAATGCATCTTCCAACCGAATAAAATGTTTGTTTTTGAGATGTAGCTTTTTCATAATTCAATTTGTTTAATCCGTATTAGTATTTATCAAATAAATAAACAGAACTAAGAAAGCTTAGTTACATCTTTGGACAAATAATTGATAACTATTATCTCAATCATCGAAGCGATTGAGATTAATTATAAGAAAACTATTTACAAACTTTTAGATTTTGAATGTAAGAGTATTATAATCTTATTCCGAATCTTATACCATACTAGTTGGTGATAAGAATAAATTTGAATTTTTATACCACAAGTATTATTTTTTGTCACTTTCTGATTTTATAAAGAAGCGTGTAATGAAAATGATAAAAAAACCAAGAAAAAATAGAATTACTCCAGGAGCGACTCTTTTTAGGTTAAGTTTTGCACCAAGCACTTCCAATCCAACCTCGTCAGTAGTTGATTCAACTCCAGACATTGTCAGGTAAATTCCAAGCACAACTATAACGATACCAGCAAATACTCCAATGATAGAATAAATTAGCTGATTTTTTAAAGCGTATTTGTAAGTTTCATCCTTAAGCCCTGTGGGTAAAGTTGTTTCTTTTAATTTCTTGCTTTTTGAAGAGGGTGTTTTTTTAAGCATCTTACGAAGTAAGTGTAGTTTTTGAAGCTTCTATTCTTGACTTCTTTTGATTTTGCTCAATTTTTCTCTTTTCAATTATTAAAGCATCAGAAATTCTTTCAAAGATCTCATAGCTTTCTTTTTTGGTAAAAGTTTTTTCTTTATTTGTTCTTAAACCTGCTATGATTTTATCTGATTTGTTTTCTAATAATTGTTCCATAAATTGTGCCGTCCTTTTAAATTGTTTGCGAAGATAGGAAAAATATTCATTTCTAATTCCTTAGAAAGGATTTTATCTTTACCAAAGATAATAAGAGAGTTATCAAATATAAAAAACAACAAGTGGTCGTTTATATCCAAATTTGTTTCGGTTGCGTCAATAATTATAAGTCCTTTTATTTGTTTATTGTTATACGATTCTTTATCCAATATTTCTATAACCCAAACAAACTTGGGCATTGCTGTTTCAATTATTAGGTCTTTTATTTTATGATTAAGATCTTCGTAGTACGAAATAGAATTCTTTACAGACCTACTTGAAGCTAAGAATAATCTGGTACAATAATTTTCGTCATCTGATAGAATATACGTTTCAAGCTGTTCAAAAAACTTTAAAGCCAATTCCGCATCAACATAAATTTTGGGGTAAAGGGGGACTACAAAGCTTGTTAGTTCGCAATTGGCAAATGATTCATCTGTGTAGTGTGAAGTAATATTGGTGTAATCTGCCAAGGTATATGGAGGGTAATTGTCATCGATTAAAACATATTTCTCAATGATATTTGAAAAATTAAAATCATGGTTATCGAACTCATCATCAAGCTGACCGTCCTTAAATAATTCTTCACGGCCAACAAAAATTACAGCGTGCCCTAAATTATCATTTTCTATTGCACCTATTATGGGTATTCCAGATTCGATGTATATGTCTAAGATTTTTTTAAATAAATTGTCGTTATCAAGAACTGATTTCGAATATAGCTTTGGACTAAATCCAAGGTCTTTTAAAACAAATGAAATGTCATCAATAGATAATCCAGAAGAAGGTAACTGACGTTCGCTTGCTCGTGAAGATAAGAGTCTTATGATTTTTGAGGGAAGAACAGGAGAATATTCAGGGTATTTACTTCCAAAATATTCCATTGTATTTAAAAGAGTGGTTTCTGCACACGAAATTGTTTCCGTATCCTGCGAACAATATGGGAATGCATCGATAGATAATTTTACCCCGTTTATTAAAGTTGAAAAGGAAGTTAAGCAAGTAACAAAATTGTTATGTCTATATAATTTGGGAGAAATCAAACTCCTTCCGATTAATCCTCGTTTGGTTGGCCGAATAGTAATAAATCCCAGAAAAGCTTGTTGTAACTTTCCCTTTTTGTCTTTATCCCTAAAATAAGAATCATCAACTCCTTTAGTAAAAAAAGAAAGCCGAATGGAATTTCGCTTATATGCAGTATGTTTTGTGGAGAAATATGTGTAGTAGCTATCTCTATAAAATTTATCAACGTAAGGATATTCAAAAAATACAGTTATGTCTCTGCGTATAATTGAATTAAACGGTGCAAATTCCTTATTAAAATCATCTTTGGAAATTCCATATTCCTGTTCAACAACCTTTGCAGTGTATGAAATATATTCGCCTCTTCGTAAGTATTTGGTGTAAATTGTCAAGCTCTATTTTTTTCTAAAGTTAAATTTTTCTAATGTATATGTGTAATGTGATAATGTTTAGTTACAAACAAGATTACTAACATTTTATGATGAAATTTATTCATGCTGTTTTAATTTTCTTTACCATTAAAGCCAAAACGGTAAGCCGGGTTTTTGAAGCTGTTTGCTGATATGTTAGGTTGGGAATACAAGGTTTTATTACAATATTATTCGTTTTTTACAATATCTGAAGATAAGGCAGTTCTTAATTCATTGACAATAAGTAAAGATTTATTCTCAATTTTGACAATAGTATATATATAAATCACAATAGATATTAGACTTAGAAAGATGCTTTCATTAATGGCTAATAATATAAAGAGCAGCATTAAAATGAAATAAGCAATATAAGCTAAAATTGTATACCTTCCCTTTATATTCAATTGTGTCTTTTGGGCTGTAATTGGTTGTACGTGTCCACAAAATGTAATTTCACTCTGATTTTTTCTGGATATGGATGTAGGAGTAAAAAGGAATTTATTTTTTCTAATTTTCCCATAAAATATATAGGATGTTTGGTTATATTCAGAAATTATCTCTGATAAGGATTTAATCACATCGTCATTTCCCTTGTTTATAATAACTTGTGTATTAAATATAGGCAGAAGGTTATTCTTAAATTTCATTTTTTAAAAGTGTTTTTACTTATCCCTTTTTCCAAAGCTTTGTTGAAATACTTTAATGCAATTTCTTGGTTTCCCTTCTTTTGATTTAGAAGCCCTAAATAATAGTTTACATAACCATTGTCAGGGCTAAGCTTGTAGGCTCTATTTAAATCATTTTCAGCTTTAGCCAAACTTTCCATTTGCATGTATGCATAGCCTCTATTGAAGAGACAATTTAATTGCACTGAATTACTATTAATCGCTTTAGAAAAATAATTGATTGCTTCTTCATATTTACATTTTTCTAAATATATAAGCCCAATATTATTATAGGCTTTTGAGTTGGCTTCATCATGTAATATTGCCTTTTTGTAAAACTCCAATGCTTTTGTGGGAGTATCTATCGATTGATATGTTTCTCCAATTGCAAAATAAATGTTTGAAAGATTTGGAGTGTTTTTTAAACTTTTCTCAAAGTCTATTAGTGCACCATGATAATCTTCTAGTTCCTTTCTTATTACACCTCTTTCATAGTAGGCTTCCCAGTCTTCTTTATTCAGATTTATATAGCTATTGTAATCCTTTATTGCTATAGTTTTATTGCCTTTTGAGTAATAAGCTTTTGCCCGAAGTTTAAATGCAAAAGAATTCAATATACTATCTTCATTAAGTTCTTGCGAAGCATAAGCAATAATTTCATCATAATTGGGCTTTGTTTGTGCTTTAACGTAAGAGGTAAGTAATAATAAGCAAATTATAGTTATGTAATATGGACCTTTCATAGTTAATCATGTTTATTTCTTGCTACTCTTGTCGCATCTTGTTTCTCAGTTCTTGTGTTTTCTAATTCTCTCTCAAAATTATATTTATCTTTCTTTTGCTCTACTTCCAAACCAAATAGCTTGTCTAAAGTTATTTGTGTTGCTAAAGCTGCTTCTGATTTTTCAATATTTGTTGTAGAGGCTCCTTCCCCTGTTTCAAGTGGTTCAAGAACATTTAATACAACTTCAACTACAGGATGTACTTTTATAATTTCAATAGGGTTCATGAGCTTATTTGCATTTTTTAGTCTTTTCAAATTCTTAGGAGAGATTATCCCCGGCTTGTAATCTTCATAAAGCTCAACTGCCGTTGTAATATGTCCCATGGTTTTACGAGATTTTTTTATAAAAGCTGAAATCTTAAATCCTTCTTCGGTTTTCGGAATGACATAAGTTGCTTTGTCTGTAGGTAAAATTATTACACGATTCTCAATTTCCTTTGAAACATATAGTCTATTAACATCATGCTCGGCCAAAACTTTGTCAATTAGCTGCTTTTTTGCATTGGAATATTGAGCAACGGATCTCATAATATCTTCTGAAAACTTGAGATTTAAGGATGCTTCGCTTTTAGGTTGTTCATCTACCATGATTTTCTCTTCTAAACCATCCAAATCAATTGCCCAAATAGGATTATTACCTGCAAACTGATAAGGAGAATACCAGGGATATGAGGCTGTCAATGGATCAACAGATAGAAACCTGGCAATACCAGGATTATAAATCCTAAACCCGTAATCGTAAGCCGTTAAACCAAACTCACCGTCCTGGTCTTTTTCCTTACCATTAAAGCCAAATCGGTAATCACTTTCATCAGAGAGTGTACCTATTGTCATACCAAACGGGTAATAAGTACTTGTGCTTAAAAGGTCAGCTTCGTACACCCCATTGTTTAGCGTTAAACGGTCGCTAATGGTTGCCCTAACATTACCCAAGTGGTCGGTAATCTCGTAAATTTTATTGCCCAGTGTACGGGCATAAAGCAGTTGTTCTTCTTTTTCTTTATCAAAAATAAGCTGGTGCTGCATTGGCATGGTTCCATTAACCACTGTGCCGGGCAGCCCAATTGCAGAGGCTGTCAGGGTTTCGCCATCGAGCAAATACAAATTGTTTAAGCCAAGTGCATTGGCATATACCCGGTGGCTGGCACCCCGCGCCAACGAGGCCGGTTTGGGCAGCACATCGGTATAGGTATAGCGGCTTTGCCCAAAAGCATTGCTGCGGTGCAGTTTGTAAGCGTTAAATACATCCATGGTGGCGTAACACAGGGTTACATGGTCGGCATCCCATTCGGCGCTGTTTACCAGCAATTCGCCTTCAATCGGTTCGGTTTTTACCAGCTCGGGCGTACGGCTGTAATCGTTTATGCTGTAGTAGCGTATTT
Source organism: Draconibacterium sp. IB214405 (assembly GCF_033963885.1). Lineage (NCBI taxonomy): Bacteria > Pseudomonadati > Bacteroidota > Bacteroidia > Marinilabiliales > Prolixibacteraceae > Draconibacterium > Draconibacterium sp. IB214405. The sequence goes on along the minus strand of NZ_JAXBMA010000012.1, from coordinate 8,437 downwards.
GTGCACCGTCTTGCGCCAAACCATACAAGGGGGCGGTATACCCTTTGCCCATAACCACGGCCAGGTGCTTGCCATCGCCTGCCATGGCAATGGTAGCCGGTAGCCAGGTGTTAAGGCTAAACAGTGGTGTTTTGTGTAGCATACGTGTGGCAAGGTTTTCGTCAACCAGCCAGGTTTGCAGGCTAACCTGTGTACTGCTTTCGCGGCGCAGCAGGTACACCAGCAACTTTTCGGTGCCACCGGTGTGGTCGGCCAGTACGGCCATGGCATTTAAAAATGGCCCGGTAGCTAACAAGCGATTTTTGCTTATAATTTCTCCGGCAGGTTCGTTAATTGTACCGTACCCTGTACTGTCGGTGTTAACGGTATGTGCCAGTAGTTTTCCTTCTTCGGCAGTGGTAATTATTAACCAGTTGGATTCGGAGCCCGGTTTTTTAACCGTAATAGCGGCCCCTTTGCTCAGTGCCATTGGGCGTTCGCCATCGGTTTCTTTCATTAGCAGGCCGCGGTAGTCGAATACCAGTGCCACGTTTGCCTGCCCGTTAAGGCTGTCGGCCACGGCAAAGGTAAACAGGTGGTTTCCGCTGGTGTCGGCAGCCATGGTAACCGGTGCAAAATTGGCAGGCCCCATAGGGTAGAGGGTTTTTTGCGGCGTACCAGGTTGGGTACTACTCATGTCAACCGTAAGCAGGTTGGCCGTTGCCTCGTTGTCGGCAATTAATGCCCACGAGTGGCTGTGCCCGTGGTACATGGTATTATCATCGCCAATGTAATAGGGCGCTACGCCGTTTATAACCCGGCGGCGTTGTAGTTCCAGGTTGGCATCGCCCAATTGCATACCCAAACGGCTGCTTCCGTAAATCGGTTGCTCGGCAAGCCCGGCAATTTTATCAACCCCACCGTCAATTTCTTCTTCGGTTTCGTTGTAGGTGGCCATAATATTTCCGCTGGCATCGCGCACATAATAGGTAGCTGTTACCAGCCCACCTATGGTAGTAAGTTCCTTTTTCACGCGGTTGCCCATGGCATCGTAGTCGAAACGAATGAGTGTGCCATCGGTTTTGGTAATGCTGCTTACTTTTCCGGCAACTGTCCAGTTTATGCTGGCAATTCCTTCGGCTTCATCGGCCGTTAAATTGCCAATCTTGTCGTAGGTATAATTTTCGGTTGACGTTTGGTTGTCGACATCGCTGGTAAACTTAGCAGCATCAACAGCATCAGTTACCTGTTTCAGGCGGTTGGTGTTATCGTAATACTGGTAAGTTAAGCGGTCCATTTCCTGTTCTGTTTCAGTTGTTCCGGCAGCATTGCGGGTAAGCGCCAGCAGGTTCCCGTTCGGATCGTAGCTGTAAGTACTTTGGTATTCTCCGGTGCTGCGGTTTTCAAATTTACTACTTTTTATGCGGTTTAGCACATCGTAAGTAAATTGTTGCCCGTTAAGGTGGCTGTAATCAAGGTTACCCGGCGTACGTGCTGTTGCATGTGTCCATGCGGCTATATTACCGTTGTACAGGCTGCGCCCGGTTTCGGGTTTGGTTTCGGCAGCCAGGTTAATACTGGCGGGGTTACTGTTTACAAAGTCGCCATCGAAATAGCTCAGTACCATACCAAATACATCGCGGCCGGTGTTTGTTCCATCGCTACCGGGGTCGAGTGTTGGGTCTAATCCCGGATGGTTAATGGCTTTTAGCCAACCCTGCAGGGTGTATACGTAATCGAGCCCCTGTACTTTGTCTTCGCCCAGTTCGGTACGTTTCAGTGGTCCGTGGGCGTAGTATTCGTAGCGGGCATCGCGTTCCCAGATTACTCCGTTTGGCGAGGTTTCGGCTACTATTATACGGTTATCCTCGTCGTATTGGTAACGATGGAAAAACTGGTCGGGTTCGCCTTTGTTGTAGGCTACCTCGCGCACGTTTCCGCTAATTAAATCATACTCGTAAGCAATGGTTTTGGGTTTAACACCATCAATGTATTGTACCATCCATTCTACATTGCCGTGCGGATCGTAGCTGTAATAGGTAGCAGCCGGATCGGCATTGTTAGAGTTGTAGTGTAAAGTATAGCTCACACGGTTTAACAGGTGGCGTTGCGTTTGCCCGTTACAGGTAATACCGGCAGTTGGTGTGCTGTAGTAAGTAAAAGTTTGCTCGGTAGGTGCCTGTGCCGCTACCGGGAAGCGCTCTTCGGCAGGTAACAAGGCAAAACTTACGGCATCAACCGGAACAAGCTGTTGCAAATCGTTAAATGCACCGGCGCTTACCGTTATCCCTCCACCGGCATACGACGAGCCGTTAAGCACTGCTTGTCCGGTTTCTATTACATGCCCCTGCGCATCGTATTTCGAGTACGAGAATGTGCTTTCGTCTGCCTGTTTTGCATTTTGCGAAAAGCGCAATTGCCCGGCATTGTTGTATATAAAACGCGTGGTTCCGGCATCGGGCGTGGTTTGTGTAACCAGTTGCCCAAGGCTGTTATAATTGTATTCGGTTAGCAAGGTATGGTCGGGGTAATTCATTCGGCTTATCTGGTCGCCGGTTAATGGATTTACGCCTGCCGGAGGAACTGTTTTAACAAGGTTCCCTGCGCGGTCGAAGTAATACAGTGTGAAGTGATAATATTCTACGTCGTATTCAATGGTTAGTTCATCTTTCAGGCTATCTGCATTTAAACAAATATCTTCAAAAGAGGCTTCGGCACGTTTGCCTGCAATGGCTCCGCATTCAAGTGCTGCATCCATTAGGTCGTAGGCAATTTCAGTAGCGGTAATCGAGGCCAGAAGATTATTGTTGTTAACTGCAACCGTATCCGGATCAACTTCAATGGTATGTGTTTTCCAGTTGAAACACATATTATATTCGCGTTCAACTTCCACACCACTAATTTCAAACAGCTCACCCAATTGGTGCCCGTTAAAGGCAGGCAGGTTTTGTAACAGGGTACTTTGCTGGCAACCTTTACTGTTGGTAACTGTAATGTAGTAATTGCCCGGAAGCACCTTGTTAAGATTACTTAACGAGGTAGCTGTTGTTTCACCATCTTCCACATAAATGGCGTCGGTAAAGCTAACGTTTTCGTAGCTATCAATTGAATCGCCGGCAAACATTCGTAACCATGAATCTTTTACTTCTTCAACCACACGAACCCAACGGAAAGTGTATGTTTCGCCAGGCTCAACACCGGTAATACTAGCCGAAACATCGCATGTTGTTCCTGTTGACGTAGGCAAATCAACAGTTATCGCATCCATTACATCGCCATCGTTAATGGTAAAGTTATACTGTTCAAGCATCTCACAACCACGGCTGTCCTGTACTTTTAGGAAATAGCTACCGGCAGGAAGACCAGTGACTATCTCATCGCGCGAAAGCAGTTCACTGCCATAATACCAATAGTATTCGTAATTGGGAAAACCTCCTTTAACATCAGCACTAGCCCCGCCATTCCATGCTCCTGCACAGGTAACATCGTAAGTTGTTATTTCAACTTCAAGCGATGATGGCTCAGGTATAATAAACGATGCTGTTGCTGAGCAGTTGCCATAAAACAGGTCGGAAATGCTCGACTCAATAACGTATTCGCCAACTGCCATGGTTGTTGGGAAAATAATTTGGTTTGAACCATCGCACCAACTACATGATACCGCGATACGGTCTCCGGTTTCGTCATCAAGCCTAAACAGATTAACAGTGTATGTCCCTGTAATTTCAGGAGAACAAGAACTTCTATCTAATATGAGGTCGGCTACGATGTTATCGGGTAACTCTTCGTAACAACGTTCGAATACATTTCCTTCGCCATTTAAAACGATATGGTAGTTTACGGGAGTAAAGTTTAACGGAAATTCTGCACTTTCGCCTGTGCCACCACATGGACCGCCCAGCTCAACATATTGCAGAAAGTACTCTTGTCCGTGTGTGTATGGGAATGTAACATCTGTTACTTCATCGTAAAAGGCCATTGTATCAGCCATAACCAAACTGTTTCCATTGCCATCTTTTATCCTAAATGCAAATTCGGATGTAGATGCCAGCGGGCGCGGGCGGTTTAATACAAAATCGAATGAAAGATCGATTTGTTCTCCATCCTGAATATCGCAGGGTAGGGAAGAGGTACAAACAATTTGCAATACAGGGCTTCCTGAGTTTATAGTAAAAGTAGTGGACGAAATACAACCGTTGGGGCTGGTAGCTTCAAGTGTAAATACACCTGTTGGAAGCTGGGTGAAAACAGCTTCTGCAGCTCCGGCAACACTGTCGGAATGTATAACATTATGAAGTCCGTCGATAATTTGATAAGTATACATATCACCGGTAGGGTCGTTAATCATAAAACGAACCTCGCCATCGGTACTGTTGGCGCAAGTTGTTGGTGTTTGCCCGGTTATGGTAATACTATGAATTGGGATAATATCTTCTGCCTGTAGTTCCAGAGTCCCGGTTAAACTTTTCCCTGAACCATCGGAAATAGTAACGGAGTAGGTTCCGAGTGCATCGACAGTAAAGTTTGGTATTTCAAGAAAGTTTTCGGTGCCCGAGTTAATTTGTATTCCATTTTTTTGCCATGTGTAGGTAAGACTTGCAGTACCTGCACCGCTAACCTTGGTTAATAACCGGAGCGCTGATGCCTCGCATGACGGCAATTCTGTTTCCGGAGTTATAGTAACACCGGCACCACTTCCTGCATTTATTATCAGAAGTTCAACTGATCCGGTGGTTGCTGTTAAATTGCAGGTACTATTATCGGTAATACAGGTTACTTCGCCGGGCATTTGTGTTGATACATCAACCGTGAAGCTAGCCAAACTGTTTGTTGTTCTTTCTACCTCAATTGTTAATGATTTATCCATACCACTCCCTATATAAGCTTCCGGTAATTGCCATTTCAAGGAAGTTTGCCCACTGTTTACCAGAATTTCAGGTTCGGTAATAAGGTCGGTACTAACCACGGAAGAGAAATCAACGCCATCAGGTAACTCAATAATTAATTCTTGCTCTGATGATGTTTCTTCTCCAACATTCGAAATTTGAATATCAATGTATGTGTTTGTTCTGAAATAAGAGAAGTCGGTAGCATTGGCTACAATCTCTAATTCATCCAAATCGAAATCTTCGAGGATAATTTTTCGTTGATCCCGATAAACTATTGTATCGTCGCAGTTGGTTATGCCATGGAGTTGAAAATCAATTGGAATTCCCGGATCAATTGTGCAATCGGCTGAAAATTCGGTTCGTATTCTAATGTCGTTTTCAATCATTCTTGTTCCCGGCAGATATCCCCATCCTGTTAATGAATCTACATGAATAATCAGAGAATCGTTTAGCACAGAATAAGCATTTGTTGAGAGAGTGGCAAATTCGTTCCCGGCAGGATATTGATATGTTAAGGCCGCATCGTTTATTGATACTCCCTGAGGCATGATTACGTTCAATTTAATATCATGCATATCAGCGTACTTTGTACTAAGAATATCAATGTCGTAAATGTGTGGTTCACATAAATTTCCAGCTTCTTCGCCTTGTTTATTTATTTGCCACTGCATGTCTGCCGTTTTATACCTTATACTCAATACGTCTTTTTGTATTGGGAAAAGCTTGGTCTCTTCTGTTAATATGGTACTGTCGCGATCTGTAACATTAATAGCATCATAGTATTTCCATCCGGCATAAATGTTTATATCCTGCAAGCGATCATCAACACAATTAACATAGCGGGCAACCACTTTAAAATTTCTGGTTCGGTAGTTAAGTACAGTCCCTATATTTGCCAGCATATATCTTTTGTTCCCCTCAGGGCCATTTATGTTATCAGGCCCGTAAAAAGTGACAGGTATTGCATTACCTGCATCATCTTCTATTCCCATCAAAACAGTACTGTAATCTTCAGGTTTTAGTTCAACAGCAATGTATGTATTCTGAGTATTTCCTGCATTACCCGTTACACCTAGTTGAATAGGCCATTTAACGTGGTCTGAAAATCCCTCCTGGATGTCGTTAGTGGTAAGGATAAGGTTTCTGTTTAACCGATAATAAATTACGCCAGAAAGATTCGTAGTTTTTAATGTATGTTCTTCTAAAGGAAGATGAGCGTTATCAACATAGTCAATGCTCAAGTTCCATCTGTAATAGGTGTAATTACCTAAAGCCGGAGGAGTAAAACTTTCTTCATCTAACGCAATTTTAAAATAGGTATATAATCGATTAATATCCATCAGCCTGGCTTCATCCAAAACAATCGTAAATTGAGTTGAATCTTCGGAGAATTCTGTTTGAGCATCTGGGAAAATTTCAACCGGATTATAAGATCCTATTTGGGATACATTTTGGGTAAATTTAAATCCTGCTGGTAAACTGGCAGTTATTTTAGTCATATACAAAGAACCTCTATATTCATTCCCGAGACTACTGTAATAGGTTCGGTAAAAACGATGATAAGGACTTAGAATTCGTTCTGGTTCATAGGTTACAGAATAAAGTGTGTTATATAAATAAGCCCCATTGAAGTTGAATCCTGTTCTTACATATGAACTTGAAAATTCAGACCCTGATGAGGTGACGGCATTTATGTTGCTTGTAAGGTTGGGTATGGATCGTGTGTATCGGCTATACCCGGAATTTGCATTTATTCTAAAATTAGCAACTAATTTCACTTCTTCTGCATCGTTAACCATGCGTCCGTTAAGCGGAACGGTAATCTTAAGCATATAAAGACCATCCACGTATTCTGATAGAAAATCAACGCTGTCAATATTTACACTATTATTGCCTATATACAGCGTACTATTTTCGTATCTAAAGATCTCACGGTTTGAGGAAACCGGTACGTAGTTTAGCCTAAAAACAAGTTCATTAATATTTGCGCCATATCCTTGAGCTATGTTTCCTTTTATCGTAGCTTCAACTCTATCATCAGGCAATCCATAATTTGGTTTCTCACAGGTTTCACGAGTTATTGGAGTTCTGGCATCGTCGCCATAAAATTCATTGTAATGATAGTTTACACTGCTACCTTTCGATTCTATTCCATAAAAGGTTCTTTCCATTGAGAATGCGGTTGAATCCCAGCCCGGGCCACCGCCACATAAAGGGTAAACTGTATAATTCCGGGTATACAACGCAATCTTTCTTTCAAAGCAAGCGGTTTGCCAATTAGTATAGGTATTCAATTGAATGATTTCAGTAGGACTTAATTCTGAATTGCAATCAAAGACTACAGTCATTCTATAGTTAGTTACATCTCTTGTAAATGTAATTGTATCACCATTTTGGGTATAATCTGTTTCCTGCCAAACTCCCCCTGTCTGACCTTCAAATTTTTGAATCTGCATTCCTGGGACTACATTAATCCTGGCCTCATGAGAAACACTTCCGAGTTCCACATAATTCGAATTCCGGAATTCATCTCTGATATAAAAATTATATAGTAAAGTATCATTTTCGAAAATGTAAGTGGGACCACTGATTGAATTACTAATATAATCATATAGAATGTCAAAAGAATAATAAGAACTTTTATAGCTTGTGTTACAAAAGTCGTGATAATAGCCATAATTATAAAGGTAATAGGATTTGGAAGTTCCTGTTTCCGGTAATATGGAGACTTTTATTCTAACGTTATTTCCGACTGGCAGATCATCAAAATATCCATCAGAATCAACATCCTCTAAACCAACTCCTGTGCCATCAGGGTCGGTAGTCAGTTTCATACCTCTTAGGTAGTAGTTATATGAACTATTAACATTGTCTTCAATATACGGCTTTAGGTCAAGGAGATTGTTTCCTTCGCTATCAACCAAATATATTGAACTGAATTCATGTTTGCGTGTCATGTAATAAAAGTCGATCGCTGCATCCTGAACCGGATCAACGTGCCCCGATCCATTACTTTTATAATCAATAATGTATACTAAATCATTATCACAAAAATCTGTTTTTTGAAGAACTTGCAGTGAACGGGATAGAGAAGAAGAACCTTTAGGAATATTTATATAAACGCTAAATTTAGCTTCGTTATCCTCTTCATTACAGTTCACTTCATCGCATCCCCACATGGCATGGTATTGAGTGGCGTAAGATTGTTGTGCACATCCAGCTGTTACATAGGCTTCATCCATTAACGTTATTGACTCCCCCGGGCTGAATAAACCATCATTATTAGTATCAAATGCAGAAAAATCAGTTATTTCATATCTTAATTCAACTGAAGACTCATAAACTGGTTGCAATGTGGCTATTGTAATGTCTTCACGAATCATTCCGTTGGCCTCTTGCTCCCCATTAGTTCCATTAGTTCCATTAGTAAGATACAAGGTTGTAATGTCCAGTACATCATCCTTTGATATAGCGAAAGTGATTTTATCGGTAGCTCCCTGCCCACTTGTAAATCTTCAGCCTAATTTGGACACGTTGGTATAAAAATTAAGAGATGGTTTTCTTAATTT
>NZ_JAXBMA010000011.1:0-18853 GCF_033963885.1 Draconibacterium sp. IB214405 | reverse complement strand
AAATGTAAAAAGTATCTCTTAAGTTTATAGAAAAATTTGTCCAATAGGTTCTGACGTTAAACACTGAAAAAGGTGATCGATTTTGCTGTTAGGATATGCCTGAATCCCTTGGAATTGTGGGATAATTCAGATTTATACGGAAAGCGTATATTCCAAAAATTGTTGTTTCCTGAAGGAATTGTCTATAATCGAGAAAAAGACCAATATCGAACCACCAGAATAAATGGATTCTTTTCTCTAATCCCAGAGATATCAAGGGATTTGAATGGTCATAAAAAAAGGGATTCTGTTATTTCTAACAAACTCCCCAATTGGGTGGGCCCACCTGGGCTTGAACCTGTTTTTTAATGCTTTCATTATCAGTGCGATAGCGTGTGGTGGTTTCTGCAACTCCCGAATTCCACACCTAAAGTTTACATCATGTATTTGAACTTGTTTGTACGAATATATGAATTAAAACAATATGCTACTACCAAATTTAGAATCATTCTAATATGTTTACATATTAATTATTATTAAATAATCATTAGTTTAGAAAGCATTGAATTCGGAATCAACTACCTGGACTATGGCCCCTAATAGTTGTAGCCCTTAATTATATACGATTCTTCAAATAATAATTATACCAAACAAAACCATTGTATCAATGAATAAAAATATTGCAATTCCAGACGAATTAAGTCTATTGTTGGAACAGTTAGCTAAAAATGTTCACAACACATGGATGACGGAACGAATTAATCAAGGATGGCGGTATGGTCATAGAAGAAATGATGAACTGAAGACTCATCCTTGTTTGATCGATTATGAAGATCTATCCGAAGAAGAGAAAAATTATGATAGAAATACGGCGTTGCAAACCATACAATTTATTCTTAATTCTGGTTATCAAATAAATAAAATATGAGACCATTATCTAAAATCCAATATGGTATAGACAAATTTATCTCAGGATCCTCCAGAAAGCAAATTCTTTCATGGCTTCTAATAGTCATGACAACATTTTTATTCTTTTGGATTTTTAGTTTTTTGGTGGTAAATAATCCTCCCAATCTGGAAAAACCAGTAGATCCAAAAGTTAAGGAAGTTGTGAACGTCCCGGAAAGTCAACCAACTCATGATGGAATAAACTCCTCTATGAATAATCGATTCCTGGGAATTTTTTCTCAATATATTGATCCCGGAAACGTACATATGGCTGCTGATGGGAAGAAATGGTATGCGGCAATTATTGCAATTGTTGGTGCAATCTTATTTAATGGAGTTTTTATTTCAACCTTAACCAACATGATCGAACGAAGAATCGAAAGGATTAATGAGGGGTTTGTCCGATATAAACTTACCAATCATGTAGTTATTGCAGGTTATGAGGATTATATTATTGGAGAAATAAAAAAGAAAATCGCAGAAAAGACTAAACAAAAAATTATAATTCAAACTTCTAACCATCCTGATGAAATTAAAGAAAAAATAAACGTTCTTTTAAGTTTAAAAGAGAGAAAGGAAATAATCTATTATCAATGTAAAAGAGATTCTGTCGAAGATGTACTTCAATTATATCCGGAAAAAGCATCATCAATTTACATATTAGGCGAATCAAGTGATTGGGAACGGGATAATAAAAGTTTATCTAGTTTTAAACTTATTCAAAACCGTATAATAACGCATTCCAACAAAAAGAAAAATAATAAACCTATACCAGTAAGTCTCTTTATCGAAAATCAAACTTTTTATGATGTAATTAAAGATTATAATATTGAATCAAATAGTAAAATTGAATTCAGATTAATAAATTACTATGATGAATGGAGTAGAAGAATATTTGCTGATCCGTTAAGCATTCATCCTGATCAGAAAGATCTATTTAAATTATCAATTCCTGCCGAAGACTTTCAATCAAATAGAAATAAAAGGTTGGAGTTAATAATTGTTGGATTTAATACAATGGGGCAAAGTATTGTTAGAAATGCGATACGACTGTTACATTTTCCCAATCATTCAACTACAAAAATTACTATAATTGATAAGAAAGCTGATGAGCTTTTTGAGGAATTTTCTCTTAATTATCCCGGATTTCAATCATTATATGATTTTGAGTTTGATACTATTAATAACAACTTCTTATCTCATCAAGTACAAACTTACATCCAAGAAATTTATTTAAAATACGAAATACAACCCCATTTTATAATTGCACTTGGAAATACAAGTGAAGCATTTAAAGCTGCACTTAATCTACCAAAAATCGTTTTCAAAAAAGAAACCCCTATTTGGATTCGGCAAGAGATTGCAGAGGGTGGAGAATTACTGAGGCGTGCAAAGATACCACCAAAAGAACTGGGACTAGCTGAACGAAGTAATGCATACACCCATTTCTCCTTCTTTGGGATGCTTGATACTGAATTAATGGCTCTAAGGGATTACCAAAAACGAGAAAAGTTAGCGCAAACAGCGCACAAAACATATTTGGAGACTGGGGAGCAAATGGAATGGCTCAATCGGAATTCTCCTGCTAAGCCAAGTGAATTACCATATGAAGACCTGGCAGAGATGTATAAGTGGTCGAACCGACATCTAGCTGACAGTTACATATTAAAACTTAAAGGTCTAGGATATTATTTAATCGAAAATGAAAATTATGACAACACACTTTACGAAAAGGTGGAAAACATTGAAGTGATCCATTCTGAAGCGATGGCTCAAACAGAACATGCAAGATATGTGGGGGAAAGAGTAATGGCAGGATGGACTCTAGGGCCAAGAGAAGATAAGTATAAAACTCACCCGGATATATTAACATGGGAACAACTTGGCAAAACGAATGAACAAGTACAAGAGTACGATAAAGAGCTAGTTGTGAACATGATCAAGAATTTAAAAGAAAATGGGTTTACTGTTTTAAGAAAGAAGGAGGAAAAATAATTATGGCATGTTCTGTATTTATTAGTTATAGGAGAAAAACAAATGAAGAGACAAATTATAAAGGGTTTGTTGCGCACATAAATGATTTGCTTAAATATAGATATAATATCCACGAAGACGATTTGTTTTTTGATAAAAGAAGCATGGGAGTGGGAGATGAATTCAAACAAGAAATTGAAAAGAATGCAATTGCCTGTAAGGCATTAATTTTAATAATTAATAGGGATTGGGAAGCCCAATTCCGTGAAAAGAAAGAAAAGCATGAAGATGACTTTGTTTTAACAGAAATATTATGTACACTAAAATCAAGTCATAAAGTAATCTTTTTCCCAGTTTTGGTAAATAGAACAGAGGTTCCGAAAAGTGAGGATTTACCCGAAGAACTAAAAACTCATATTGATATATTCAAAGAATTCAATGTTTGTGATTTTTCAGGAGACTTTACTAAGGTTGATCAATTTGTTTCTGAAGAGCTAGGCAAAAAAATTGTAGAAAAATTCCCTGAGCTTAGCAATACTGCAGCAAATTTAGAAATGATAAATACTTCTGCATTAAAGCCCTCGGATATTCTTGGTCAGAGAGGGGATCAAAGATCAGGTTTTATTGATTCGTTTTACTATGAAAGAGACGACATTGATGGAGAAATTGTTGAAATTTTCAGAAATAGCTATCAAACACCGAAAGTTTTACTATATGGAAAATCACTTGCTGGAAAATCAAGGGCTATTTATCACTATTTAAAATCGGAGAAATCACCTTTTAATAAAATTATTCTTATTACTGAAGATAATATAAATGCTACATTACAAAAAATAGAATCCCTTAAATCATATAGACAAGCTAATGATATTATTATTGTTTTTGAAGAGTTATATAAATGTTATCTGTCAAACATAAAAATTGAAAAGCTTCTTGAATATTATTCTGATTTTCCAATAATAGCTTCCTGTACAGAATTTGAGTATAATTTGATAAAAGCTGAATTGATTCAAACTAAGTTTGGTAAAATTGTAGTTGGAGCAACATTTGATAAGATCAAAATCAAGATTCTTACTAAAGAGCAAGTAAGTGAAATTATAAAATTTACGGGCTACTCACATAGAAAAGGTCTAACAATTGGTGCTTTATTGGGAATTAGCTACCCATGGGAAAGCTACAAAAAGGACGAACAATTACCATTTGTAAATGATGTGCTTGATGCTATTAGAAATATCACATATTTAGCAAAAGATAAACAGTGTCAAAGTATATCAGTTGTTAATTATTTAAACCAAAAGCTACAAAATAATGCCGTATCCCAAAATAATTACATTTCATATTATAATCTGAAGCGAGATTCTCAGCTTAAAATCAGCATCGAGGATGTGATGAAGCCAATAATGGTTCTTGCTAATTTTGGAATTCTATATAAAATTTCACCTAATGAATTCGATAAAGATGATATCCACGTTGATGAAGATTATTATAAAAATATAGTTAAAACACTTTCTTTTCAAGATGTTGAAAAGGAAATACTTAAATATGCAAAGAACAATAAAAATATTGCTCGACTAATAGTTCATCCAAAGGCGATTAACATTAAACATCTGTTCAGGAACAGAATAGATGATAGGTTAATAAATCGGGTCTACAATGCATACATTCAAAAGACAGTTCAAGTATTTAAAGAAGCAAATAAGAAAAAGAAATTAACTGCTTTTGAGGTAGCCAAACTACTTGCTCGAAAGTATCTTGGTGAAGAGTCAAGATATGATGTTGTAACAATACAAACATTGAGTAAATATGCAACTACAAAGTATGAGGTCACACAAATTCTTAATCTATCACAATCAATAGAAGATACAAAATACGAAACAAATGCATCAGTGCATAAGCCCAAGAAAGTCAATATTTTAAATAGTCTTTTAAACAATTTTACTGAAGTTGAACTATTGGAGGTATGTCCGAAGCTTAAAGAGATTTTTCAGTATAACGAAGCTACTTATCATTTGATTCTAAAAACTTTTGGAAGAAAAGACTATGCGCTATGTTATTTTAAAGAAAATAAACTGCATAAATTTAAGTTATGCGTGAGGCACCTAATTCGGGATAGAAGGTTTCACTGGTCATTAGAAGAATATGAGAATATTATTGATAGTTATATTCCAAAATTCAGTGTAACTGAGGAACATTTTGAATTTGGCCTTGAATTATTTAATGAAGCTTTGAAAAGATGTAAAAGGCATAATGCAAAGCTCTATAAATGGGGTCTGGAACATAAGTACATTAAGCCTGATATGGTATCATTAATATCCCATTTGCAATATACAAAGGATCCTCAATCTGCCATCAATAATATTCCAAAGCGCCTTATTAATATTCGAGTTCTTAATAAGTTGACTCAAATCTCAAGAGATTATTGCGAAGCGAAAGAATGGTATGAAAGAATATTAACACCAGATGATTTTTCATTTGATTATTTAATGAAAAAAACACAGAATTCTGAACAAATAGAATTTGTATTTAATGAGATGAAGAACAGTACCCTTAATCTTGAATATTCTGTGGTTTCATTGATTGTGCAGAAACTTAAGATATTAGGTGCTAGGCCGATAGATGTGTTTAGTGAACTGTTTAATGAAAAATATAGACATTTCGTCCTTAACAAGTACAGTCTCAATAAACTTCTCATTGGTTGCAGTTCTCAAGAGGATGGAGAGGAAATGGCATGTGAAATATTTCAAAAAGCTCATTTAACTAAAACTAAAATATCTCTTGATTCATTTAATGTCCTTCTAGGGATAATAAGCTATGAGAATTTTGATGATTTAATGGTTGAGCTACAGAACAAATACAATCCTGATAGTTTTACCTATAGGTCAATCCTTCGGAATGAGAAATTAAAATCAGCACACGAAAAATATTTCGATCTCTATGTAAAATATATTGCAAAAACAGAAATATCACATGATGATTTATGTATTAAAAATTTTTTGGAACCTTATGACGGCTACGCGAATAAAATAAAAAAAATAGAAGAATTTGAAGATTTAAACTACACCCCAACGCCAGAATTTTTATCACAATTATCACACGAAATTACATCGGATGAAGATTTGATTGCCTTGTCAGAATATTGGGGTAAATTTTATAGTTCACCCTTACCTAAATTAATAGTCGAGAAGATCATAACCTTTTATAAATGGAAAAAGAGTAGTGACTTTTCACCTAAATCGTCGATACTAAAGCTGGCTCAACAACATCAATTAGACACCTATGGACTTAATAAGGCATTAAACGTTTTCAAGCAGACTGGGGAAAGTCAGATGGTTGCAGAAACGTTGAAAGAATTAGAATCGTTCGGAATAATTCCTGATGTAGCCACTTATTCTATATGGTTAGAATGTTGTGATAACTTTGAAGAAGCAAGAGTCGTATTTCGTCAGGCTCCTCGTCCGAATCATGTGTTATACAATAACTTATTGAAAAAAGTAACTTCATATCAAGAGTTTATTGACGTATTTACAGAACTGGAGGAAAAAATATTAATCCCAGAACGAGGGGATATTGACAGAGAAAATCTTGATAGAACGTTTAATATCTGGTTGTGTTTTATCCGAGATAAACTCGATTTGGATGAGGAAAAACAAAATCTTCAGGAGCTATTGCTAAATAAAGAAAATGAGTATAGTTATAGATTAGATTGCAGTAGAAATGCGATATTGAATCGTGATAGAGATTTGGAAGAAGCAATTGCTTCAATTAAAGAATCTACGACAAAAAATATACGAAACTACAATTCCCTATTTGTTAAATGTAAAGCTTTTTCAGATGTAAAGATGATAGTAGATGCTATTCGGGAAGACAGGGTTGTAGCACCGGATAAAGAAACCTATTATCAATTTGTTGAAAAATTCACATTATATAAGAATGGTGAGAGTAGATGTTTTGAATATACCACACATCAGTTTTCACTTTTAACTGCAACTGAAATCAAGTTTTTCAAAAACGATACGAGATTCTGGTCTCAGTTGTTATATCTCTGGCTTCAACAAGCAAATAACATACAAGAAGTAAGACAGGTATTTGCCTTCGATTCTAAATGGAGAATTCCGAAACACAAGGACTTTTTACCTTGGGAATTGGATTGGTTTAAGAATACAATAAACTCAATAAGCTGTGCAGAGGATGCCAGTTTGCTCTATAGTCGAATAAAAAATTCGTGGAAAGTAGATTTTGTAAAACAATTAAACGAGCCCAATAAAATTAATGAATATATCTCCAATGAGCCAGATAAAGAAACTCTCGCCAGATCTTGGCAGTGGTCCTGCCAAGATATTAATGAATTTAGACTTATTCGTTCTGTTTTCCCAGATTTAGTTTCTTCAAATTGTCAAGGTAATCCTTGGTATAAAAGAGTGATACAGAGTATTCAAAATTTAAATGATGCAAATTATTTCTATGAAGCATTAGATGATGATTGGAAAATGGATAATCAAGTTGTTGACATTCTAAAACAATTAGGAAGCCTAGAAGACAAAAAGAGATTTATTAAAAACAAACCCGACAGAAACAATTTAAAAGAATCTATTTTGCATTTTTCTTGTAATAATCTTAATGACTTTAAAGATATTCAGAAGATTATTCCGGATATAGTGGTTAATAAAAATACTCTCTGGTACAAGCGAGTGGTAAGCAGTATTAACAACTTGGATGATGCAAATTATTTTTATGATTATCTGGATGATGCTTGGAGAAAAGATCTTCAGGTTGTCCATCTTATGAAACAACTGGATAGCATTGAAGAGAAAAAGAAGTTTGTTTTAAATAAACCTGACAGAGATAATTTAAGTTTGTCTTGTTTATATCTCTGTAGTGATATAAATGAATTTCGAGCTTTGATAGAGATATTTCCTGGCTCATATTTCCCTAATTACAACGCTCCTTGGTATAGGAGCATATTGAACAGTATAGCTAAAATCGAAGATGCAAAATATTTTACACAGGGATTAAATGCAATAGACAATAAACAAGTGATAGAAGATGTGAAAGCACAACTGAACATTGATGATCAAGAAAAACTAACGGAATTTTGTGCGAAAACAAAAAAGGACAGGAGCAAACACTTAGAGGTTGTTCGTACTTTTAGTGAATTCAAATCACTTACGGTTAAATATCCTAATTGGAAGGTACCATCTTATCATCGAGCTGAATGGTATAAATATACCATTCAAACAATAAATAATCTAAATGATGCGAAATACTTTTTTAATCATATAGATAATAAAGGTAATTATAATCATGTGACAAATATTGTATACCGGCTTAATTCGCGTAATGAAAGAGAAAATTTTTTCCAGTTTATTTTTAAAGAATATCCTGGAATTAAATATGATGAAGGAAGGATGCGAAAAATATTAGGAGATTCATAGTCCGACTTCAGTGCTCAACATCAGAACTTAATTTTTCACGATGGCTAATAAGCATATGACTTCATGTCATCGCTCAACGACTTGAATACCAAAAATTTCAATATTAATCATAAGTTAAAATCCTAAACCGGCTATCAAAAACTAAAAACATAATGTTTTAAAAAGTTACTTTTATACAAAACAAAAAACCATAATAAGTTGACCAACAACAGGCAACTTTTGTACTGAACTAATTTTTAGCCAATAAACATTGATGAAATCCGGCAATAATATTACTGATATTAGCACAGACAGGCGTATTGTGCAAAATGCCCTGGATGGAAATGCCGAACTGCTGGTTCATTATCTGAATAACAATTGCAGATACATTTTTAACCGGATCGGGAAATACGATTTAAAAAATGACATCGATGTAAACTCCGCCGATCTGATTCATGATATTTATATCCTACTGAATAAGAATGACTGGAGAATTTTGCGAACCTTCAACTTTAAGTCGCAACTAAAAACATGGCTTGGAACGGTGGCCTACCGCCATTTTCTGAATAAATACCGGAATGAGTTGAAAGAAAAAGGTCGTTTTATGCCTCTTGTAAATGAAACCATATTACAAAAAAGCATGTTGAACGAATACAATTTGGCGCATTCTGAACTGGAAGATTTAATAAATAAGCTTCCTAATTCAAAAGACCGGAAAATACTTACATATTTGTTGAAGGGTTTTGAGCGAGAAGAAATTGCCGAAATGATGGGTGTAAGTATAAAAAATGCTTATGTGCTAATACACCGGGCCCGAAAAAATTTTAAAAAATTGGTAGATGGAGAAAAATAAGACATATACAATTTGTCCGGATGATAATGTGCTGGCTCAGTTTATTGAGGGTACTTTATCTGAAAAGGATGAAGATCTGGTTTTACTTCATCTGGATCATTGCCCGACCTGCTACAATATTGTGCGGGCTGCACTGGAATCAGAACTGGAAGAAGTTGTAACTGGTTCGGAACAAGGTACTCCTGGAGATGAGTCGATTGAAATTCTTAATTACCATGCTGCCGGAAATAACGATAATGGCCAACAACATCATCACACCAACAAGTGTAAATATTGTAAAAAGGATTACACCTGCGCCGTAAAAGTACAGCAACTTGTTTTAGCCGAATTTGATATTAAAATCCCGGAAAAAGAACTGCTTGAAGAAGCCCGGCAAGAGGGCTGGTATGTTGAAGGCAAAGGAATGTTGCTGGAACATGTAGGCAAAACACTCAATAAACACGGCATAGAAACCAACAGGATAATTGATACAACTTTGCAGGAACTGGAACTGGCGTGTAAAGCCGGGAGTAAAGTAATTGTGGCAGTTGATTCGGGCGAATTATGGAGTGACAGCCCGGAAGAACAAAAACGTGAAGAGCAGGAGGATCTTATTGAGGAGATCCCGGATCATGTGGTCTTGGTTGTTGGAGTGGAAAAAGAAGGTGAAACAATTGTAGGCATTTCAATTCAGGACCCGGTAGTTTTTGAAGGAATTAAAACAGTTGCATCTGATGTTTTTATGGATGCCTGGCAGGATTCTGACTTTTTTATGCTCAAAGCACTTCGCAAATCGTAACCTTTCATCCGACAAGATCTACAAAAGCCCCCTTTAAATCCATCAGATTTAGAATTTCTCACTTGGCATTCAGTTTTTGTGCCTGTTTTTGCAAAATTTTAATATTTATCAACATGCAGTAGATCAGCGTGTAACGTCCATTTTGAATTAAATAATCCACATTTTTTCAAAAAAAAATAGTTGTGTTGTAAGATTTCGCTTTCACATAACCTCTCTTGATTAAACAGTATTAATCTTAAAACTGAGAAGTTATGAAACGAATGAAACAAGCAATTTTAGTAGTAATGATTTTAGCCCTTGTACCATCGGTTGTTGTGCATGCACAAAGCGATAAGAAGTATCAAAAGGAGCTAAGTAAAGTTTACAAGAAAAAAACAAAAGAACTAAAAAAGGACGGCTGGGAAGTTTCCGGAAGCAGTTTAACGCTTGAAGCTGCAGTAATGAAGCATTTAAAAACCTTAAACTCTAACGAGCAGAAAAGGGAGATAATTGGTGAGGTGAGTAACTGCGAAAGCGCAAATCTCGGGAAACAGCATGCCTATGACAATGCTGCTATCACTTATGCAAATTCGGCCGGAGCTTTTCTCAAAGGAAAGGTTACAACCGAACTGTCGAATAATGCGGCAACGGAGCTGCCTAATGGAATTGACAATTTTTATGCTGCTTACGAGCGTAAAGTGCAGGCAGAGATACAGGGTTCGATAAACGCTACCTTTTCGCTGATTAAGAAGAAAGAAAAAAACTATGCGTACCAAACCTGGTTTATTGTCGATGAAGAAGCTGCGGCGCAGGCACGGATGCGGGCAGCAAAAGTAGCTTTAGCCGAATCGAAATTAAAACAGGAGCATGCACGAATGATTTCAAAATACATCGAAGAAGGTTTTGATGTCAGCGAATAAGAAAATATTTCCCCAAAGACTCCATCTGCTTTTTGTGGTAGTTTTACTTCTGGCTGTTTCCCCAAATACTCTGAAAGCACAGCAAAGTAAATCTCACCACGAAAAGCAACCCTGGGTAAAAGGGAATTTACCACCCGCAGCAGGAAATTTCCGCTATGTGATTGCCCACGGAGAAGGAAAGTCGGTAAAGGATTCCAGAGAAGATGCCCGGCTGTTTCTGATCATGGAACTTGGTTTCTCGTCAGGCGTTAAAGTGGAATCGGAAAGAAACATTGAGATGCAGAGTGAGGACCTATATTCCAGCGGAGTTGCTTCCTACAATGAATCGACAAAACACATTGATTCTTATAAAATCGCGGGAGACGAATACAGTATGTCGTTTGCGGCGCTTGACGAGTATTACGAAAAAAGCTTTGACAAGTACCAGATGTGGGTGCTGTACGCGGTGTCCGAAAAGGAGTTTACTCCGATTGTCCCTGAATATTCTCAATCGTACGGATTTGCGGCCGTTTGGCGCTCTGCTTTGGTTCCGGGCTGGGGACAGTTTTATAAAAAGCAAACAGGCAAAGGACTTTGTTTTCTGGCTGCTGAAGGAGTTTTAGTTGGTTCGGCTGTGTATTCCGGAATGCAGTACACCGACAATGTTCGGAAATCAAACGAAACAACAAAACTGTCGCTGATAAAAGAGTACCGCAACCGGGCAGACGAATGGGAGCTTCGGCGAAATATTGTCCTTGGAACGGCAGTTGGCGTTTACGTCTGGAATGTACTGGATGCCGCCTTGGCAAAAGGGAAAGTAAAATATGCATGGATTCCGGATAATCTGAAAATGACGGCTTACACCGACTCTGAATTTAAGTATCGGTTCTATGGATTAACCTATAATTTTTAAACAAAAATGAACAAACACTTTATCATATTATTGATCGCAATTCTTGCTTTTTCCTGTATTGAAGAAGAACCTCTGATTGTTACCGGAACAGCAAAAGGGATTGTTACGGACATTGAAACGGGAGAGCCGCTTTCCGGAGCAGCGGTGAGCATGGGATCTGCCGGAACAAAGCTGAGTGACAGCGACGGGAATTATGAATTCACGGATCTTCCTGCTGGAGAATACGACTGTGTGGTTACAAAAAATAACTACGAATCGACCATAAAAAAAGTGGTGGTATCAGCCGACATGAGTGTGGTAAACGATTTTGGATTACAACTTATTGGTGCCGGTTTAAAACTGAACACCACCACCATTGATTTTGGATTTTTTGAAACCGAGAAATCAATAATTCTTGGAAATCGTACCGGAAACGGCACGGTTACCTATAACATCAGCACCAGCAACAAATGGATTACAGTAAGCCCGTCGAGCGGCACCATTAACAGCGATGAAGTGATGGTAAAAGTTACTTTCGATAAAAGTGGTTTGACTCCCGGCAATTATAACGGAACAATACTGGTGGCAGGCGGCGATGCAGGAAATGCAACGGTTAATGTTTCGGGGAAAGTTATGGAAAGTGCCAAGCCTGTTGTAAATATTAACACCAGCGATGCAATTACCAAAACCTCCTTTACGATAAACGCTGAAATTACCTCGGTTGGAAGTAGCAAGGTGAGCGAATACGGAATTGTCTGGAGCAAAGAACCGAATCCTACCATTAATAATCAGAAACGCAATCTGGGGACCAGCGAAACTACCAAAACATACACAGTTACAGTTTCTAATCTTGAATCGTTGACCAACTATCATGTGCGCGCTTATGCAATGAACAACGAAGGAACTTCTTACAGCAGCGAGCTCATGGTAACAACACTCGATCCAACAAGCGATGATCCGGCTCCACCGGTGGTTTACATTTCATCGGTAAGCGATATTACAGAAACAGGCTGGACTGTAAACTGGGGTGTTAGCGATGTTGGTGAACCTAAGGTAATCAGCCACGGTCTTTGTGTTTCGGCAGATGAAAATCCTACCAAACAAAATCTGATTGAAGACATGGGAAGTTTAAGCATCGGAAAAAGTTATACAACTAAACTTAACGGAGCATCTGAAAATACAACTTTTTATGTGCGTGCTTATGCCGAAAATGAAACCGGCATTAGTTACAGTAATCCGGTGGAAGTTTCTACGCTGTCGGCTTATCCGAAAACGGTTTCACACGAAGCGTATACCATGAACATATTAAGCTGTACACGTGATGACCGAAAAATAACCATCAAATTCAATGTGCAAAACAACGGTCGCTACACCACCGAATTTAACGGGGGATCAAGTCCACGGCCAACACTCCATTCTTCAGCCGGCGATGTACTTGAATTATCCGCAAGTTCGTTTGGAAATAGCTACTGGTTCTACTCACAAACTTTTGCGCCCGGTGTGGTAATTAAAGGCGAATGGATATTTGATGATGTGCCCACCGATATTAGAGCGTTCTCTCACCTGCGTTTCCAAACCTGGGCCGACAAGGACGAGTCGGGAAGGGGTGAAACATCTAAAGCACACACGATTGAAAATATCATTATTCAGAACTGAGTAGCTAACTAATTCCCTTTTATATGAAAACTCAACCATCCGTAACCATAATTATGCTTGTGGTATGCCTGTTTACCTGGCACAGGGGAGGTGCACAAAGTTTAAAACAGCTTGAAACATCTGATGCCCACGAGAATTGGAAAAAGAAAAAGAACCAGGAATACAAAGCGTGGATAAGCGAAAAGGAAAAGGATTATAATGCCTGGCTAAAACAAAAGGAGGAAGAATACCAGCGGTTCCTTAAAAACCGTACTGACTGGAACAAGATTGTACTGGGAGAAGAGATAAAACCTGCAGTTATTGAAATCCCTGAAGCGGAGAAAGAAGAAGTCGATCTCGAAATGCTTACTCCACGCTATGTCTCGATAGAAGCTGATTTGGATACAGAGCTTAAAGCACTAAAAACAAAGATTGGACAAGCGGAAAAAGAGACGGCAATAAAAGACAGTTTATACCAACAAGCAGTAAATGCCATTCCAAACATTGCTCCTGTGCAGGGGAAGTACAGCATCAGTTCTGCTTTTGGATATCGCTCACATCCCATTTACAAGCGAATTATCCATCACGACGGGATAGATCTGTCCTGCCCAAGAGGAACGCCTGTACTGGCTCCTGCAAGTGGTATTGTCGAACAAGCTGGGTGGGTAAAAGGCTATGGTAATTTTATAAAGATCAGACATGGGAATGGCTATGTAACGGTGTACGGACACCTTTCGAGTATTAATGTGCGCATAGGTGAGCATGTTGATAAGGAATCAATCATCGGGAGAGTTGGCAGCACCGGAAAATCAACCGGTATGCATTTGCACTACGAGATTGTAAAAAACGGCAAAAAGATAGATCCGAAGCGGCATTTGGGTTAAACGAAAGGTGCTGATAATTCTTATGTGGTCAGATTCGGAGTGACCTTCCGTGATTTTGGAACTTTGGAAAATAACACCCTGAGCATCCAAACGAAATAAAAAACCAGGGCGAGAAAGCCGAAAATCGTTTAGAGTAGGCATTTGAAAAATACTTTACTTATGAATTGTTTTAACCATCAAGACTGTGTTGCGGTTGCAGAATGTGCAAAATGTGGAGTTGCAATGTGTTCCGACTGTGTGAATGAAACGGAATATACGATAGATAACAAAGCTCTCTGCAGGAAATGCAACCTTGAAGAAATTAATTTGAGTATTGAATCAGATCGGAACGCAAAGATGTGGACGATAGTAAAAATTGTTGTTAACGTAATTTTCCTGGCAATCGGGATTACTGTTGCTATAAGCGAAGGTAATCTTTGGGAAGGAGCAATGTACTGGGGAGTTGCCGGTCTTCCTGCTGCTTACCGATTGCTAAAACCGGATGAAAAGCAAAAGGCTCAAAACCGTTTGGATGATGCTGTTGCTGATATAAATTCTACAGGAGGAGGATTGTTTAACTGGTTTATGAGAGGACTAATTTATATTGTTCTTGCTTTTGTTATTGGTGCTGTTGCAGCTCCTATTCTGCTCATAACCGGCATATTAAAATTACCAAAACTCAGTAAGAATATTGAATACAACGAATCGCTTCTGACTAATTTTAGTCAGGAACAAACAGCAAGTTAGATTTGATTAATGCTATTTCCAAACGCAGCACGTTTCATATTTCAAAAGTATAGGGCTTCATATTTTGGAGTCCTTTTGCTTTGTTAGTTAGCGATGCATTAACAAACCGGGTGTAAGCATTGCTGAAGTTGCCAACTGCTTCGTGCACATGCCCGAAAAGGTGGAACTGAGGTTTTATTTCATAAACCTTGTTTAGCAGCGCTTCACAACCTGCATTTTCGCCATTAACTGTGTTATCCAATATACCTTTTGGCGGACCGTGTGTGATTAAAATATCTACATTCTCAGGTATTTTTTGCCAGTGCTTTTGAAGCTCTTCTCCGCGCTGTAAATTAAAAGCCATGTTTTTGTATTCGGGAGTGTACGGCGAACCCCAAAAGCGAATGCCTTCTATCTCGATCCCGGAATCAAACAAATAAAAGAATTCATTCGGGTACGTTTTGGTAATAAAACCGGGATTCTCTTCCAAATAGTAATCGTGGTTGCCGGCAATTAAGATTTTATGGCAGTAATTCTGTTCCACAAACCAGTTGAGGAAATCAATGGTTTCATTTTTTGTACCCTTTAATGTAATATCGCCACAGTGGATTAGTAAATCCCCGTCGGGCATTATTAATTTATTGTGTTTGCCGTGTGTGTCTGAGAGAACTATAATCCTCATTTTGATTCGTTGTATTTGTTTGTTGCTTAGTGAATTGTGTAGTAGTTGTTTTTCATATTGATCGTGTAAAATTGGTAATGTTGTGTACTAAAACTTTTATGACTTTTTATCTTGTTCAAATCTTGCAATATCTTTTTCTATTTCGTTGATGTCCGGCAAGTAGTTTTGATCATATATTAGCATGTCCTGGGCACTAACATGAAGATAACCAATAATAAATAGTGCAGATTTCATTTCCCCTATACCTTTTTCGCTTTCGCCTTTTTCACATAAGTATTTCCCATATTCGTATTGGCCTAAGGCTGACTCATAATTAATTGATCTAAGATCCGTTCTTAGGCGTCTGTTCATGTTTTCTTCATCCATTATCATTTCCATGTGCTTCTCAATATCTCCTCCAGAGTCAGGGATAATCCTGTACTCGCTGAATGTCTGTAAAAGTTCAGTATGAATTAAGTTTAATTTTTCCTTGTCTCCTGATGTGCTCAAGAATTTAGCGTAGATCCGTCGGGTAAATTGTAACTCTGCTATGTCATCTAATTGTTTGCTATACATTAACACGATGTTAAACAATTCGTGTATGTTTTCCGAATCTCTACAATCTGTATCTTCTAAATGCCTCTGATGAGAGATCATTCCTGCATTTCGGACAGTCGTATTTACATGTTTAAAGTGTTTGCGTTCGCGTGTTTCTTTTGCAAACTCAAGTTGGAGTTTAGCCAGGTCAATTAGAATTGAAATTGCCAGGCTTCTTTTACCAGTGGAGGCAATAAAAATTGCGATATTACTACGTAGCATATATAAATAGTCAAGAAAGTAATTGGAGTCTTCTTTACTTTCAAACCCATCAAGTTTATTCGTTATTTCATTAATTAACAATTCGGTTTTAGCTACATTCTTATCTCGGAGCAACGCCAGGTACGCTTCATTTAGTTTCTTCTCTAATTCTTTAAATTCGCTGTTTTTTGAGTTCATCTTGGCTTTGATTAGTTATTCTAAATATCGTCGGTATTGCGCTACTTTTGTTTTTAAACGGTGTGCTAAATACTTATTTGTTAGATTTAGGTGCATGTAAATTATTTGCGCTTCTTCACTGTACATGATCACTTTTTCTTTTGTCCAATGCTTAGGAGGCGGTTGTAGGTTTGTAATCCGGTCGGCCAGTTTTACCATTCCAACTTCCTTCTCCAATTGAAGTATCCTTTTTAGGCTGTCCTTCATTCGCTCCGATTTATCCTGAATATTTTTATTCTTGCTCAATGCCAGTACTGCATTGGTAATTCTTTCTCCGAAAGCCGTTTTTAGTTCATTATAGCCGGTATCGGTATCTTCAAGAACATCATGCAGCAGAGCAACCTGTACTGCATATACTACATCAAAATAGGGCTCTGCCTGGTAAGCCATCAATATTTCCATCGCCACGTTTGAAACATGTACCATGTAATTAATTTCAGAGCTGGGTATTTTCTGGTCTTTGTGTTTTTCACCTGCAAAGCGGATGGCTTTTTGATAGGCTTCCTGTAATTCTTTCGGAAGGCTTTTATTCGACATCACGTCAACGTGTTCCCACTTGTTTTTACTTTCTGTATGCAAAGGCTCTTCTTTTATTTTCTTTAAAATCTCGTTGTCGGTAGCTGCATCAAGTGCCGGTGCATCATCGCCCCAAAGACTCATGTTCCAACCTAAATTGTAGGCTTTTAGAAGATAAGAGTTCAGAAAGTTCTTTAAGTTCTCTTTCGACCTATCATTAATAATCTTATCTAATTCTTTTTCAAATTGCATACGACTGTACATCAATCCTGCAAGTGTTGCAGGGGAGTTAGTAAATTTTATTTCTTATGTTCAGAAAGATACTAAATTGATTTTATATATTGTGAATAATTGTTCAATTGAATACCATATTCACAGGATGAAACTCAAATACAATATTCACCTTCTAAGAGAGCAGGTAAAAGCGAATCATCAGCTTGACTTTCTGTTTTTTTTCACACACGAACAAAGCAGTCCCGGCCTTATCGACAAATCATGCATGAGTCAGTGGTTCCGGTGTGCGTTCAACTATCAGGGCTTTCCTTTTCACTCAACCGAACAATGGATGATGCATCAAAAAGCTATCGCTTTTAATGACCACCGTTCTTGTTGTGGTATTATGCAAACCGAAACACCTAAAGCCGCAAAAGAAATAGGGAGAAAAGTAAAGAACTTTAATGAGGAAATCTGGAAAAGATACAGGTATGGAATTGTTGTTTTTGGGAATATCCTGAAGTTTAGCCAGAACAGAGAATTGGGCGAATTTCTTTTAAGTACCGGAAATAAAGTACTTGTTGAAGCAAGCCCGGTCGATTTTATCTGGGGAGTAGGTTTGACTGAAGATGATCCGGCAATAACGAATCCCGACAATTGGCGCGGAGACAACCTGCTTGGTTTTGCATTAATGGAGGTACGCGATTTTATTCGGGAATATGGTTTTTGGAGAGACTTAGATGTTGATGAGTACGATTTACATTTAAGCGAAATTCAAGACGAACTTTACGATCTTGATTTATGGGGCTTGCATGATAACGGGACGAGTTTACATCCCATGTTTGCCAAAGGGAAAGAGTTGGATAATTTAGTTTTTAATGTCCTTCAGAGCATTGAGATTTTAGGTGATGAAGAATTTGAAGAATTGGAAATGGTTCTCTCCAATGTGGAGGAGAATGTCGTGGAAATTGCCAACTTCGATTATTTACCTGAAGATTTAAATGAAGATCCGGATCAAAGTGATGAAGTCGCTGAGCTTAGGACTGCTGTTCAGCAATTGGAATATGATCTGAAGTTCCTGAGCCAACATTTTTCTGAGGATATCTTGCACAGTTTGCTTTCAGAGGCGATTAAAGTACTTGGTGAATACAAGGAACTTTGTGAAGAATGGAATTTAAAGGCCTTGCTTGGTTTTAAGGGATGATTTCGGCCCTATATGGAAGCTTCCAGGGGTGACTTTCCCCTGCGAGTTTTGAGTTTCGTTTATATAGGGTACATGCTCGTTCGTGTGCTACTTTCATCAGTTTGACAGCTTTAGAATATATGCTTTAACATATAATGTGTATTTTGTTGTCCGAATTATATTTAAATGCATATAATGTAGTATATTTGTACTGTATTATATTTAAAAGCATATAATGAAGCAATTGTAAATCTTCAGCCTAATTTGGACACGTTGGTATAAAAATTAAGAGATGGTTTTCTTAATTT
>NZ_JAXBMA010000010.1:0-22808 GCF_033963885.1 Draconibacterium sp. IB214405 | reverse complement strand
AAATTAAGAAAACCATCTCTTAATTTTTATACCAACGTGTCCAAATTAGGCTGAAGATTTACACCAAATCCAAGTGTAATCTCTTGTATTATTATAGCAATAATCATTTATAGTCTTACCCCATGAGCCGAAAAAGATATCTGAACTTGAATCATTTTGGTCTAATAAAATTCCAATTAAACAAGCAGATTTAACCAAGTCAAATTTATCCTGATATTTTTCTTCCAAATATTTTAATCTTCTTTTAGTCATTTATTAAGATAATTTACTTTTTTAAATTTCAACCTTGCCCATAACTAGTGAATAACATCACCAATGGATGTTATTTCCATTATCTCATTTTTAAAGGTGATGTTATACCTCCAAATATAAGGAATAACATACCATATTATGTTTATTTTAATTGTGACTTCTATTATTTGTGGGTGCGTATTCAACGGCCTTTGGTTTTTACTGCATTAAATATAATGTTTTTTCGGTGACATTTTGAAAGACAGTTTCTTAAAGCGTAATAATTGGATGGCATATCCCGGTTTTTTAGCATGTTCGTAAAATAAGAAACCATCATTTATAAATGGACATATGTTTGAAAAATAGGACGTGTGCTCTTGACTTTCTGTAAAACACGCTGTACCTTGCAGAGACTAAATGTATAGTCAAATCAGAAAATTGTATTTAATCATCGCTTCTGAAAAGAGCTAAAGTTGTTTTTAATTAAAGATGAACCAACGCAAGTACATAATACTAGCAATACTCAAAATCATTTATCTATAAACTCAACAAATGAAAACACAAGTATCGTTTTTTATTTTACTGGTGGTAGCAAGCATTTTTGCATTGCCACACACTTATGCATGCACCGGTTTGCGCTTAATTGCAGCCGATAATGGAGTTGTAGTTGGCCGAACGCTGGAGTTTGGTCTCGATCCGCAATCGGAGATTCTGGTGCTGCCGGCAGGTAGTAAAATCTTCAGCTCGCTACCTGACAAATCAAAAGGTATTTCTTATACGTCGAAATATGGAATTGTAGGGGCCAATGGATTTGGTTTCGATGTGCATATTGATGGTATAAACGACACAGGTTTGTATGTTGGCGGATTTTATTTTCCCGGTTATGCCAGTTATAACCAGCCCGATCCTCAAAAATATGCTGTTTCCATGGCTGCCGAAGATTACGGAACCTGGTTGCTGGCAAATTTCTCGTCGGTTGAAGAAGTAAAAGCCAACTTTGATAAAGTTTTCCTGGTTGAAAATCCGATTGAAGCCATTGGCGGAATGAGTTTTCCTGCGCATTACATTATTCACGATCGTACAGGAGCTTGTATCGTTATTGAGCCTTTAAACAAAACACTGGTTATTTACGATAATCCGGTTGGAGTTTTTACCAATTCGCCTGCGTTCGACTGGCATATGACAAACCTGAATAATTACATCAATCTTTCGGTAGTAAATGTTGAACCTGTTGACTTTAATGGTACTAATTTCAGCGCTTTTGGCGAAGGAAGTGGTTTGCACGGTTTACCCGGTGACGGCACTCCGCCTTCACGGTTTGTTCGTGCAACGGTATATTCTCAATCGGCAGAACAAAAAGAAAGCGCTGAAGAAACGGTACCCCAGGTTTTTCATCTTATGAATAACTTTGATATTCCCGTTGGTTCGGTGCGCGATGTGGTAAAAAGCGGGGAGGAGGAAACGGTTATCAATGAAATAACATCGTGGACCACCGTTATTGATTTAAAGAATCTCACCTATTCCTTCAAAACTTATCAGGGGCAAAATGTGCTTCAGGTTGATGTTAAAAAAGCGCTTGCAGAAGCAAAATACGAAGCCCAACATATTCCGATGAGCTCGGAATTTAATATCAAGGATGTTTCGACTGACTTTGTAAATTGAAAAATTATTCGGTTGCAATTCAAATGAATCAGGAATTGCAACCGAATAAAACAAGTCCATGTTTATCTGTTTTCCCTTTCTGTTGGTTTAATAATCATTCTGAAATACTGGTCTTTATAGATGTAATACCCCAGCCAGTTATACAGGGTTCGTACTTTGTTTTTAAAATTTACCAGTCCCATAATGTGCACAAAAATCCAAATAAGCCAGGCGTTAAAACCTTTTACCGAATATTTCTGCCCCGGGAAATCGAGCACGGCTTTATTTCTTCCGATTATTGCCAGCGAACCTTTGTCGGTATATTGGAATGGCTTCCAATTGTCGTCTTTTCGCATTAAGTTTTCTGCCAGGTTTTTTGCCTGTTGCAGGGCCTGTTGCGCCAGTTGCGGGTGTCCGTTCGGGTAGTCGTTATCGCCAAGAATAAGGGCGCAGTCGCCCAAAGCATAAATGTTGTCGTACGAGTGGACCTGGTTAAATTGATTCGTTTTTAATCGTTTACCGGCGCCAAAACAATCATCGGAGAATCCCGGAAATGTTTTTGCCGAAACTCCGGCTGCCCAAATCAGGTTTTTCGATGGAATTTCCTTGCCATTCGACAAATACACCGTTTCGTCGCGAAAGTCTTTCACCATGGTATTCATGATTAAATTCACGCCCAGTTCCGATAGTTTTTTAGCGGTGTATTGCTGGGCTTGTTTCGACATGGGCGCCAAAACAGAATTCTGTCCGTCGATCAGACTAATTTCACCAAGATCTGATTTCTTTAATTCCGGATAATCTTTTATAATAATTGAACTTCTCATTTCGGCCAAAATACCCGAAAGTTCAACTCCTGTAGGTCCGGCACCGGCAATAACAAAGGTGAGGTGTTTTTTCCGCTCTTCTTCATCCTGAATTCTTGTGGCGCGGTCGAGGCGGGTTAAAATAACATTTCGCAGCGACAATGAATCGCTTATCGTTTTCATGGGCAAGCTGTCGCGCTCAATGTTTTTGTTGCCAAAGAAATTGGTCTCGGTACCGGTTGCCATTACCAAAATATCGTACTCAATTTCGCCGTTGCTCAATATAACTTTATTCTCTTCGGGCACCACTTTTTCAAGCGATCCCAATCGAAATCCGGCGTTATTAAATTTTCGCAGAATCTTCCGAAACGGGTAACTTATAGCCGACGGTTCCATAAAACCGGTGGATACCTGGTAAATTAATGGCGGAAAGAAATTATAATTGTTACTATCAACCAAAACAACCTTGTAGTCGTTTGAATTTCCCAATCTTTTCACAAGTTCCAAACCTGCAAAACCTCCTCCCACAATAACAATCTTCTTTGTGTTTTTCATCGTGAATTTATCTTTTACACAAGGGTAACAAAGGTAGTGGGGGCAATTGTTCTGAAAATTAAGCCGGTTTAAGAAATTTATTGTTTGGGTTTGATGTAATGTGTTGGAAGTTAGTTGGGTTGACTGGTGTGGGGGAATAAAAAAAAGCCCGGCGAAACCGGGCTTTTTAAATTTATTGAGAATAATATTATTTCAGCGCAACTTGTTTTTTCAAACGGATATCGCCTGACGAAGCACCTACCAGCAATTCAATATCACAAAGGTCGTTGTCCCAGGCGTGGTTTTCTTCGTTCCAGTATTGTAGTTTTTCTACCGGAATGTCTAAAGTTACCGTTTGGCTTTGGCCAGGCTCGAGCGCCACACGTGTAAAAGCTTTTAACTCTTTAAACGGCCATTCAACCGATGGATTGATGCGGTGAACATACACCTGAACCACTTCTTCGGCAACCATCTCTCCGGCATTACTCAGGTTAAACGACAATGAAATAGTTTCATCAGCTCCATAACTTTCTTTGCTTGTATTCAGATCAGCATAGGCAAATTCGGTGTACGATAAACCGTGTCCGAAAGGATACATCACCGGTTTGTTTTTGGTATCGAACCAGCGGTAGCCTACCAGCGATTCTTCTGAATAATAAGCTGTGTTTGGATCGTTCTCGAGGTTGCCGTCGGCAGCGTGTGCTTCCGATTCTTTTTCGTCAACAAGGTCAACAAAAATATCGCCTTTTTTAGCTCCCTGCGGATAGTTGCCCAGCGCGTAAGCCGGCGAATCTTCGAGTTTAATTGGCAGTGTAAATGGCAAACGTCCACTTGGCGAAATGTTACCGAGCAAAATGTCGGCCAGTGCATTTCCGCCTTCGGTACCGTTAAACCACGATTGCACCAATGCTTTCGATAGTGGCTGTACTGCGTTCAGATCGTTTGGCGCACCACTTACCAGTACAGTAACGATATTCTCGTTTACAACACTTAACTGTTTAATTAAATCATCCTGCCCCGAAGGAAGGAAGATCGTTTTGCGGTCGTTGGCTTCGGTTTCTACGGCGCGGTTGTCGCCGCCAATAAACAGCACAAGATCAGCTTTCGCAGCCAGTTCAACAGCTTCTTTATTTAGTTTTTTGTTCAGGATCGCTTTCTCTTTTTCCTCGCGGTCGATCTTTTCCTGTGGTTTGTTTCCAAAGATGGCTTCGTAATCCAACTCCACCGGAACATAACCCTGTGCATATTGAATTTCTGCCTTGTCGCCAATTTTGTTTTTCAGGCCTTCAAGTGGTGTAACTTCGTACAGCGTTTTTACGCCTGCACCAATACCACCGCTTCCCATTTCGCGAACAGCGTTTTCGCCAATTACAGCGATCAATGGTTTTTCGCTAAGATCAAGCGGAAGGATGCCTTCGTTTTTCAGCAGCACCACCGATTTACTTGCAACATCGTAAGCAATTTTCTGGCTTTCGGGTTGCGAAGTAATCACCTGGTTAGCTTCTTCAGCTGGAACAGGATCGATGGCCATACGAACACGCAGAATCTCGCGTACACGCAGGTCAATCACGTCTTCCGAAACGGCACCGGCATTTACCGAGTCAAGCAATGCTGCACCCAAATATTTACTGTCGGGCATTTCAACGTTCAAACCGTGTTTTACCGACTCAACAGTTGAGTGAGTTCCGCTCCAGTCAGAAACCACAAAACCACCAAATCCCCATTCGTCGCGAAGGATCTGGTTCAGCAGCACGTCGTTTTCAGCACACCACCAGCCATTAACTTTATTGTATGCCGACATCACACTGTATGCGTCTGCTTCCTGAACAGCAGCTTTAAACGGGGGCAGGTAAATCTCGCGCATGGCGCGTTCGCCAATGATCACGTTTACCGTTCCACGGTTGTTTTCCTGGTTGTTCAGTGCATAGTGTTTTAAACAAGCGGCCACGCCATTGTCTTGCGCACCTTTTGTGTACTCCACAGCCAGTTGCGAGCTCAGGAACGGATCTTCACTCATGTATTCATAAGTACGTCCGCCGGTTGGAATTCGCTGAATATTGATAGCAGGTCCGAGAATTACATCTTTACCGCGCAAACGGGCTTCTTTAGCCATTCCTGTTCCGTAGGCGTAAGCCAGCTCCGGACTCCAGGTTGCTGCAAGCGCCGATCCGGTAGGGAAGAAGGTCGCTTTGTCGTTTTCCCAGCCAAGCGGTGCCCAGCCTTTTGGCTGCATTTCCTCACGGATTCCAAACGGTCCGTCGGCATAAATCATGTCGGCAATGCCAAGGCGTTCAACACCGGCCGATACAAACATGTACTTTCCGTGTAACATGTTTACTTTTTCTTCCAGTGTCATTTGTGAAATGATCCCGTCGATCTGTTCGTCGTATTGAAACAACGAGGATTTAAAGGTTTCCGGTTGTGAAGTTTTCTGTGTACATGCCCCAAGCAATACCGCTAAAAGCATAACCATTGTGATTTTGTAGTTCATAATATGTTTCGATTTTTAATTTTATTTAGTCTTTGCAAGAAAACGCCAAATACTGCGTTACTCTCGCTTTTGAAACAGTCATTTACATTTAGTAAACTCCTTGATTTCAAAAACTCGAAAGCCTTGTCTTTGACGTTTTTTATCAAAGACCTGGAAGTGGTCAGTTTTCTTTTTTTGATACTTCTATTTTTTTATCAAATCGGGCGCAAAATAGTGCGGGTTTTATTTGCAACCGTCAATTTTTTAATTTCATATTGTAAAAGTAACAAAAAGAAATGAATAGCAGACAAATAAATGTATTTGAAGCTATTAAATGAACTGAAGAAGAAAGCTGAGGGACAGTGGTAAGATGTTGTAGTTTAGCGTTTAATCTGCTGTTCGTAAAGATCGATCCATTCGGAACAACTCATTTTTTTTGCCAGCTCGGTGATCAGGCCGAAAGGAATTTTGTCGATCTTTTTAAAACGGATACAGCTTTTTCCCATATCTAGTTTTGTGGTGCAGTGTTTTGGATATTCGGCAATAAACCAGTCGAGCAGGTTTTTGTTGGCATAAATTCCCATGTGGTAAAGCGCAATAAAATTTTTCTGCGATGCAATATTGATAAACGGCAGTGGCAATTTTGGGTCGCAATGATAGCCGGCCGGGTAAACAGAATGAGGGACAATGTAACCGATCATGCCGTAACTCATCCTCTCTTCAAAACCTTCGGGTAAATTATTTTGGAGAAGCTCACGAAGTGTGGAAACTGCTTTTTGTCTGTCTTCCGGAAGTTGTGCAATGTACTCGTCGGGTGTGTTTGCCTCAATTTTCATGTTTGCTTTTTTTAGAAAACAAAATTTTAACAGATAGGTTTATAAGCCGATCAAGGTTGAAATGGTACTATTAAGTTATGAAAGATTTTCTCCCTTTTACCTCGATCCTAAAGGAAGAAGAGAGAAAATCCGCAGACATCCTTTAGAGTTGAGGTGAATTCAAGGATTTTCGTGCAAGAAATTCAACCTTGATTTACATTTTATACTGAAAATAAAGGTAGTAGTACGTTAGCTACATCCTTATTACCTGTTTTACCGATTCGATAAAAATGCTGATATTTGCGCCACTATAAATTTTATAAAAATGACAAAACAAAATATTCCTGCTGTATTGGGCATGGGCAACGCTTTGGTTGATGTGATCTCGGTTTTGGAGAGCGATTCGTTGCTTGAAAAATTTGGATTACCACGCGGCAGTATGACACTGGTTGATGCCGACCAGTCGAAAACAATTTACGATGCCACTTACTCTGAAAAAAGTGAGGTGGCTACCGGAGGATCAGTGGCTAATTCGATAAGAGCACTGGCCAACCTTGGCGGAAATGCCGGGTATATGGGGAAAATCGGTCGCGATGATCTGGGCGATCTTTTTCGTAACGATTTTGAAAAACGCGGTGTAAAAACGCATCTGTTTCACAGCGAAAGTGCTACGGGAAGAGTGATGGGCCTGGTAAGTCCCGACTCGGAACGCACCATGGCTACCTACCTTGGCGCTGCTGCCGAAATGCTTCCCGAAGAGGTGACAGAGGAATTGTTTCACGGATATGAATATGTTTATATTGAAGGGTACCTGGTTTTTAATCACGACCTGATAAAAGCCTGTGCTGAGGCTGCTAAAAAGGCGGGAGTAAAAATCGCTGTCGACCTTTCGAGCTTTAATGTTGTTGAGGCTAATCTTGACTTTTTGAAAGAGTTGATCAGGGATTATGTGGATATTGTTTTTGCCAACGAAGAAGAAGCCAAATCATACACCGGACTTGATCCGGAAGCTGCCCTGCATGAAATTGCAAAAGGCGATAAGATTGCCGTTGTAAAAGTTGGTAAGGACGGATCGATGATTAAACAAGGTGAGGATGTGGCGCGTGTTGGTGTTATTCCAGCCAAAGCGCTGGATACAACCGGAGCTGGCGATGCTTACGCCGCCGGATTCTTTTATGGCTTGACAAATGGTTACGACCTGGAAAGATGTGGAAAAATTGCTGCACTTGTTTCAGGGAAAGTGGTCGAAGTAATGGGACCGAACCTTGCCGATAATCAATGGCCTGCGGTAAAAGCTGAGATTGAAAAGATTGTTGGCTAAACGCAGAGGCAGATTATCGACCCCTTTGGCTGTCGCCATTTCCCCTCCAGAGGGGAAACAGTTTTATTGGAAATAGAGACATAATTGTTTTGTTCTGGCCAGTTTGAAATTTTGCTCACTTGCAAGGGGAGCTCCCGTCAGATGACGGGTGAAGGGTAGAACTTAATTCAAAAAAACTGTCATTTCGAAGGAAGAATGACTGAGAAATCTGTTACAGATTCTCGCTTCACTCGAAATGACAGTTCTTATTTTATAGCTAATATTCTAAAATAATCCGTGAATCTGAGCATCGATCTTATCGATTACAAAACTAAGGTCTTCTGGATTGGCTGTAAAATCAAGATCATCAACATTAACCACCAGCAATTTTCCCATTTTATAACCACTAATCCAGCTCTCGTAACGTTCGTTAAGCTGTTTCAAATAATCGAGTCGGATAGAGTTTTCGTACTCACGCCCCCGTTTCTGAATCTGGTTTACAAGTGTAGGAATTGATGCACGTAAATAGATCAACAAATCCGGTGGCTGGATAAGACTGGCCATTAAATCGAACAAGGATTTGTAATTGCCAAAATCGCGGGTGCTCATTAAACCCATGGCGTGCAGGTTAGGCGCAAAAATCTCGGCATCCTCGTAAATTGTACGGTCCTGGATAATGGTTTTTCCCGACTTTCGGATATCGATAATTTGTTTAAAACGCGAATTCAAAAAGTAAATCTGCAGGTTAAACGACCAACGCTGCATATCGTTGTAGAAATCGTTCAAATACGGATTTTCGTCCACGTCTTCGTAGTGTGGTGTCCATTTATAGTGTTTGGCCAGAAGTTCGCTCAATGTTGTTTTTCCGGCGCCAATATTTCCGGCTATTGCAATGTGCATATTCAATTATTTTTTTCAAATTCTAAAGTATAAAAAAATTACCGCCCAGTCCCCAGAATGTTCATAAGTTCGTCCAGATATTTTCGGTTATTGGCCAGACGCGGAATTTTGTTTTGCCCGCCAACTTTGCCGCGTTGTTTCATCCAGTTATAAAATGTTCCTTTTGGTGCCACCGTAAGATGCAGCATTTCAAGGGTCATGTTTTTGTGGCGTTTGGCTTCGTAATCCGAGTTCAGTGTTTTTAACGAATTATCGAGTATCGTTTTAAAGTGATCGACGTCTTTCGGAGCCTTGGCAAATTCAATGATCCACTGGTGTGCACCTTTGCTGTTGTCGCCCATAAATACCGGGCCGGCAGTGTATTCATTTACGATTGCCCCAGTGTGGTGGCAGGCAATTTTCAGCGCCTGCTCAGCATTGTCAATAATCAACTCCTCGCCAAAAGCATTGATAAAATGTTTGGTTCGGCCGGTTACCTTTATTTTGTAAGGATATTTGTTCGTAAACTTTATGGTGTCGCCAATGATATAACGCCACAATCCGGCATTGGTAGAAATCACCAGGGCATAGTTTTCGTTCAGCTCCACTTCTTCGAGGCTAAGTACCCGTGGATTTTCGCTGCCAAATTCCGACATGGGAATAAATTCGTAATAAATACCATAATCGAGCATCAGTAACATATCGTCGCGGTCTTCGTTGTCCTGAATACCAAAAAATCCTTCCGACGCATTGTAGGTCTCCACATAATGCATTTGTGACGACGGAATAATTTTCCGGTACTGCTCGCGGTAAGGTTCAAAGTTTACACCTCCATGTGCAAACACTTCGAGGTTTGGCCACACTTCCAACAGGTTCGATTTTCCGGTTTTTTCCAATACCCGCTTAAATAAAACAAGGTACCACGACGGAACACCGGCAAATGCAGTAACATTCTGATCGAGCGTGGTGTCGATTATCTTTTCAACTTTTTCCTCAAATTCCTCAATAAGCGCAATCTCTGCAGCGGGCGTTCTGAACAAGTCCGACCAAAACGGTTCGTTCTCGATCATAATCGCCGACAGGTCGCCGTGAAACGAGTTGTTGTTAAAGTTGTTTACCCGGTGGCTGCCGCCGAGCGTCAATATTTTTCCTTTTAAAACTTTCGAATCGGGATTGGTGGTAATGTATTGCGCAAAAACATCTTTGGGACCGCGAAGGTGGCAGTCTTCCAGTGCTTCTGCGGTAACGGGTATAAATTTACTTTTATCGCTGGTAGTGCCGCTCGATTTGGCAAACCACTTTACAACGCCGGGCCAAAGCAGATCCTTCTCTCCCTGACGCAGACGCTCTACATAAGGTTTTATGTCGTTGTAACTTTGCAGCGGTGTTGCTTGCTGAAATGTTCTTAAAGAGTTTACATCATCAAAATTGTGCGCTTTGCCCCATTCCGTATCTTTTGCACTTTGCAGGAGACTAAATAACGTTTCGTTTTGGATTTCGTGCGGATATTCGCGATAGTACTGTATTTGGTAGTTTCGCTTTATGTTTACCCACTTAATTACTGAATTTAGTAGAGGCATTTGTTACGTTTAATTGTATGGATGCCAAATTTATGAATAATTGTGGCAATTATCCAAGCTAAAATAAGTGGGCAGAGGGCAATATTTGAGAGCGAAACAAAAATAAAAAACGGAATAACGCCGTTTAACCTTAAAAATAGTCGGCTGACCGATTGACCTGTTTTTATACTAGAGTCTAATTTTTATATTTACCATCGTCAAAAACACGCAATACAATTCGATTTTTGACAAACCTTGCAACCAAAGAAGTTACATTATGAATTACATTGATATTGTTTTAGGCATATTGTTGATCCTCTCGGCAATTAACGGATTTAGTAAAGGATTGATCTCCGAAGTTGCTTCCATAGCCGCACTGATTCTTGGTATTTGGGGAGCAATTAAATTTTCGTATATCACCACCGATTTTCTGATCGAAAACTTTAACATGAAACCGGACCACATGAACATCATATCATTTGTAATTACTTTCGTGGTGATTGTTATTCTGGTGCACATTATTGGCAGTACGGTTAGCAAATTGGCCGAAACTGTTTTACTCGGTTTTGCCAACAAATTAGCCGGACTGGTTTTCGGAGTTTTAAAATCGGCCTTGATATTAAGTATAATATTGGTTATTTTCGACAAAATTGATGAAGACGTGCATATCCTTTCGCGAGATGCAAAACAAAACTCGCGGATGTACGAACCGATTCGGTCGTTTGCACCATCAATATTCCCGTTTATTGAAGGATGGGAGGTTGATATGAAAGATAACCAGAATTACAAAAATGTGGTCTAAAATAAAAGAGCGTTTTAAGGGAAAAGACAATTCCAACTGGCACATCGATATTGATTGTTTAAATTGTGGCACAAACTTTTCGGGGCATTATTGTCCGAATTGCGGGCAAGCAGTAAAGGAGTACGACAAACCGTTCGGATTTATCTTTTTTAATTTTTTGGGCGACTTTTTTGCCTTCGATACCCGCTTTTTTAAAACCTTGCTGGCATTGGTTGCACGGCCAGGTTTCCTCACCAAAGAATACTTTGCCGGAAGAAGAGTACGCTACTCTCCACCTTTCCGGATTTTTGTTTTTGTAAGTTTTATTCTCTTCTTTTTGTTGCAAATTGTTACCAATCGTGGTTTGTCAACTGTATTGGATTCCGATTTAAAAGAAGCAAAGTTAGGGCTTGATTCTATTTCTGTAGTTGCAGCTGATTCGATCTTTAATCAGGTAAACGATCAAATGTCAGCGGAAGAAAAGCTGGCGATTGATAATGTTTTAAATAAGGGAAATATTAAGCTGGACAGTGTAGATGTTGCCAAATCAGCAAATCAGATTAATTTGGGAGATTGGGGTGGCGCTAATAATATCAGGTTAGCTTTAAATGCACAGGCTGATAAAATGGAACAGGAGTTGGAGGAAGAAACCGATCCGGAAAAACGTGCCGAATTGCAGGAAAATATCCGAATGTTACGCTCTCCGGAAGCTACCATGGCAAAAATACTCAAGTACATTTCGTATGCATTTTTTCTGTTGCTGCCATTGTTTGCAATGATTTTAAAATTGATCTACATCCGTAGGCGTCATAATTACATGCGTCACCTGGTGTTTTCCATTCATATCCATTCGTTTATCTTTTTAGTGATGACCGCCATTATTGGCTTGTATCTTCTGGTTGAAGGAAACATCAATACGGTTGCAGGTATTTTGTTTCTCTCTATTCCGCTGTATATTATTGTCGCTTTAAAGAAGTTTTACGGACAATCGATAGGGAAGGTAGTAGTGAAATTTTTCGCACTATCATTCATTTATAACTTCGTGTTTTTTACAGTAATTCTTCTTGCTTCACTCGATGCGATTAATCTGCTCTGAAAATTAATTTAAAAAAGTTGCAACATTTTTTTCACTGCCGTAGTCAAACGGTCAGAAAATACATTTAAAAACAATAATTATGGAAGAATTAATTGCAGTAGCCGTAGTTTTTTTTGGGTCATATCACATTATTAAACTTTTTTCGACCCACCTGCTTAAGCGAAAACTTATTAAGGCAGAACAGTACGAAAGAGTTGGTATTTTGGAAGAACCAAAAATTGAAAGTGATGAATCGAACCGTTATCCTTCGTTAAAGTGGGGATTGGTAGCTTTAATGACCGGTTTGGGTTTTATTATCATCGAAGTACTTGGATTGTTTAACCGTGATATGGTTAGAGGAAGCCAGGCCGTTTTGCCACTTGGTATTTTAATGGTTAGTATCTCACTTGGGTTCCTTATCTATTTCTTTATTATGAACGGAAAAGGCGTTAAGAAATAACAAGACAAACAAAAATCGCTATAAAATCACCCGGCAACTTTGGTTATCCAGAAGTTTGCCGGGTAATTTTTTTATAAAAAATTGTATTCTGCTATTTGTTGAAATCCACGAAGGAATTCCTGAACTTTCATTCGTTTTTTACCCGCGATCTGCAAGTCGGCAATTTGCAACCAACCATTGGTGCAGGCTACTTTTATAAAGTTTTTACCATCGGTTTCAAGGGTGCCCGGAGGCGTGTTTTGGTTGTCTTCAACACGCATGGTCATAAAAATTTTGGTTGCAATTTCTTTCCCCGATTCGTTATGCTTTAAAGTGCTCCACGCAGCAGGGTAGGGCGACAATCCACGAATTAGATTACAAACAGCATCGGCGTCAGCCGACCAATCAATCTTACAATCCTCCTTAAAAATTTTAGGCGCGTGTTTTATTGTTTCGCCCTCGGCAATCAGTTCTTCCTGCGGAATGGCTTTGTAATCTCCTGAGGCAAGTGCATCAACGGTTTCAACAACCAGTTTGGCGCCAATGCCCATCAGTGCATCGTGAATGGTTCCAACCGTGTCGTTTTCCCAAATATCAATCTCCTTACGGAATAATATTTTTCCGGTATCAATTTCATGGTCGAGCAAAAAAGTGGTAACACCGGTGCGTGTTTCTCCATTAATCACCGCCCAGTTTAACGGGGCAGCACCCCGGTATTGTGGCAACAACGATCCGTGCAGGTTAAAAGTCCCCAAACGAGGCATATCCCAAACTACTTCGGGTAACATTCTGAAAGCAACAACAACTTGCAGATCAGCTTCTAGTGCTTTAAGTTCTTCTAGAAACTCC
Source organism: Draconibacterium sp. IB214405 (assembly GCF_033963885.1). Classification (NCBI taxonomy): domain Bacteria; kingdom Pseudomonadati; phylum Bacteroidota; class Bacteroidia; order Marinilabiliales; family Prolixibacteraceae; genus Draconibacterium; species Draconibacterium sp. IB214405. The sequence goes on along the minus strand of NZ_JAXBMA010000010.1, from coordinate 9,432 downwards.
GGATTTTTTAGTTTTTCGGGTTGCATTACATTTAGTCCTTGCTCAGCCGCATACACTTTCACTGCAGATTGGTGTAGTTTCTTGCCACGTCCGGCCGGTTTGTCGGGAGCTGTAATTACACCAACAATATTGTATCCGCTTTCTACCAGTGCCTGTAAACTGGCCACCGCGAAGTCGGGCGTTCCCATAAAAACTATTTTTAAGTCTTTTCCTTGCATAACTATTTCTTTCTGAGGTTGGTATTTCCTTTTTGTGCTTTTGGCCAGTACGGGCAATGGCGGCAACCGTTTGCACAACAATAACCACGGTTGGTCAGGTAAGCTTCGGTCATTACCCGGTAGCCATTTTCAATGTAAAAATCTTTCCCCTCTTTTAACTCATCTTCGTATTTATCAGGAAAAAGGTCGTCGAAATATCCCATTCTCAAATTTTTTTCAAAAGTAGCCAAATTGACTTATCTTTCAGAACACGAAACACAGTTTTTGCCATGGGAATTGAGAAAGATTATTTAATGCGCCAGTTGATGATGTTGTTCGAAGTCATCCATAAAATATTACGCCACCGAAAAAAAGGTGAAGAAGAAGAGGCTGAAAAACAAATTCAGTTTTTTTACGAGTACCTGAAAATTGATGAGGATATAGAGAATCTTTCGGTTGAAGCCTTGATCGAATTACTGGAGAAAGACAAAAATCTGGTAAACGAACAGTTGGAAATGGTAGCTTTTGTTTTAAAGGAGCAAGGCGAACTGGCTGATTCGGATGACAAACGTTTGGATTTTTTCAGGAAGTCGTATTTCATTTTGGAAAAGGTGGAACGCGAAAGCATTTCATTTTCCATGGACCGGCAAATGAAATTAGCAGAATTGAGTGCTTATCTGAATTAGAAATTATTCAGTTACTTGTTTCTGTGCAGTTTCTTTATCGTGCTTTCTTGAAAGAATATCAATGGCAACGATCATTGCCGTGAATCCCCAAAACGGCACTGAAATTTTATCAGTATCCAGAAAGTTATTCAGCAATCCGTGGATGTAATAGGTTACCAAACCTACAAGTGCTGCCAAAACGATTGATCGCAGGCGGTAATCCGTTAAACGGGTGTAGGTGTTCACGGCGGTATAAATCACCACGATTATAATCAGCAAGTAAGTTGCCAAACCCAACACTCCTGATTCGGCCATTGGGCCAAGGTATTCGCTGTGTGCATTTCCTCCGTCGGCCGAGTTGGTACTGATAATTGTACGGTCTTTGCTCAATTGGTATTTGGCATATTTAAACATGTAAGTTCCCGGCCCGTAACCAACCACCGGTTTATCGGCAAACATACGGATGGCACAACTCCAGCGGTTAATACGTTCCAGGTTCGATGCATCGGAGCTAATGTTCGACATTGATGAAATGTGTGTCATCATATTCGCCGACGATTCTTCCGAGTTTTGTTCCAGTTTCATTAAAATTTGCGACTGGAATGCCAGAAACAAAACTATTACAGAAACCACCGTGATAAATAGCGGCTTAAACCGGATGCGTAGTTTTACAACGCTCCAAACTCCAAAAGCTATTACCAGACTAAGCCAGGCGGCACGACTGTATGAAAGTAGTAGTCCCATGGTAACAATTGCAAATGCAATGGACGACAGTATTCTTATATTTTTTGAATAAGATTTACTCAGAATAAACATCACCAAAAAAGGAATGTAAATGGCAGTGGCAGCCCCATAAGAAGTGTGGTCGCGGTAAAACGGCGAAACCACAAAGTGGGCAGCTTGTTTATCCCATAAACCGTAGCCAAGGTGACGATAGGTTGAATAGAAAATTACCACAATCAGCGGAATAACATATAGCCACACGTATTTTTCCATGTTTTTACCGTCTTTAAAAATTTTGGCGGTAAGCAGGTAAAGTCCCACCACAAACCAAATGCGCATCAGCAAAAACTTGAAAGAAACCATTGGCATGGTGCTGGTTACACTGGTAATCAAAATCCAAAACAAATTGAGATAAACAGCCAGCGATACCGGGTGAAGCAATATTTTCCGCTCAAATTGACGTTCCTGTATAACCTTCAGAATAAAAAGCAGGAGCAAGCCAAATAGCAGCGGCTCAGTGGGAATGTACATATCGAAACCAATCCCGGGCAAATATTCGCGGAGCGGAATGGATAAGGGGGCCAGAAAAGCGATGAGGTAAATAACTTTCTCGAACGAAAAAACGGCCAATAAAACTACCGCAAAAGCCAGTGGCAGCACATTGGCATACTGCATGTGCTTTTCTACCACAAACCAAAGATTCAATGCAATAAAACCAATGGAAATGAGATAAAAAAGTGCTATTCGTATGACCGCTTTTTGTGGCACTTTAGTCTTTTTTTCCGTAGTCGAGAACCAAGAATACAAGAAGTGCAAAAAATACCGCCGACAGCGTTGTAAAAGCAACAATCAACCAACGTACCGGGTATGCTTTTTTATCAGCAGGGAAAGGATATTCAACAACGTGGCTGTAAGTGATCTCTTTTTCGAATTCAACTATATGTAGTTCATGAAGCATCGACAATGAATCGATAGCCTGAACTGCTCTGTTGTATTTATCTTCCAATCTGTATGCGCGCGAGCCTTCTTTCGAGAAGTTGTCATACAGTTTTTCAATCTTTTTAGTATCGCCTGCAGCACCACGTCCTGCTGCCAGTGCATTCATGTAACCACGCGTAATTTCATCAACCTGCCCGTACGAGATAATGCCATATTTTTCACGTATACTATCCAGCTCGTGCTCTAATACATCCAGCTCAGCATATTTTTTATCCAGCTGTCTGCCGGTTATATCAATCATTTCCTTGTCTTTGGCTTTATGTATCTCTCGAACCTTTTGATTGTAAAACGAAATAATTGAATCGCACATATCCGAAGCACGCTGCGGATCTTCATCCATCACTTTAATCTCAGCCGTTTCGTATTCTGTTTTGCTTGTACTTACGTTTGTATTGTACTCGGCCAACATGTATGTTCTGTACTGCGGATCTTCTTTGTTGATTTTGTACGCACTGGCAAGATCAAATGAATCGAACATTCTGAATTTGATGTCGTTTGAATTCAGGATCTCGAGCATCTGTTCCGTTTCCGATTCATCACTCATCGTCCAGATGTTGGTAGGGTAGATGCGCGCCGTTGATTTAAACTTGGGTGTAATAAATGCCGGACCCGAAAATACAGCCGACAAAACAACAGCAATTACACCAACTAGTACAAAATGAAATTTGCGTTTCCAAATGAGTTGAAGGATACGCTGGTTGTCAAAAAAATTATCCATAAGATGTGGTTTCAATTCGATCGTGTAATTTCAACGCACCCGAACTGTTTTTAGTATTTAAACTCCTGATTATTCAGCAATAATAAGGTAGTAGTTTTTCTTTCCTTTTTGTGCCAGGATGTATTTGCCGCCGATTAAAAAATCGTTGTTTACAATCAGGTCAGGATCGCCGATCTTCTCTTTGTTAATGCTCAGTCCGTTACCTTTAATTGTACGACGCAGCTCTCCTTTTGATGGAAATACCTCTGTTTTTTCGGCCAACAAATCAATTACATTAATACCTGCACTTAACTCTTCTTTTGAGATGTTGAATTGAGGAACACCCTCAAAAACCGCAAGGAAAGTACTTTCGTTCAGTTTGCGCAATTGCTCGGCAGTACCTTTCCCAAATAGAATTTGTGAGGCTTCAACGGCCATCTCATATTCTTCGCGCGAGTGAACCATAACGGTTACTTCTTCGGCCAGTTTTTTCTGAAGATTACGGGCGTGTGGTGCTTCTTTGTGTTCAGCAATCAAACCTTCTGTTTCTTCCTGACTCAGGAAAGTAAATATCTTAATATAGTTTTCGGCGTCCTCGTCGGAGGTGTTAAGCCAGAATTGGTAAAACTTGTATGGCGATGTAAGATTTGGATCCAACCACACGTTACCCGACTCAGTTTTACCAAATTTTGTTCCGTCGGCTTTTTTAATCAAAGGAATAGTTAATGCAAATGCCTCACTGTCTGATTTTCTACGAATCAATTCAGTTCCCGTTGTAATATTTCCCCATTGATCGGAACCACCCATTTGTAATTTACATCCGAGGTTTTGATTTAACCAGTAAAAATCGTAACCCTGAACCAACTGGTAAGTAAATTCGGTAAATGACATACCGGCTTTGGCATCAGGATTCAGACGCTTTTTAACCGAATCTTTTGCCATCATATAATTTACAGTGATGTGTTTTCCTACGTCGCGAATGAATTCAAGGAAGGTCAAATCCTTCATCCAATCGTAGTTGTTAACCATCAATGCTTTATTGGCGCTGTCGCTTTCAAAATCGATGAACTTTGAAAGTTGTTTTTTAATACCGTTTAAGTTTCGTTCAAGGGTTTCTTCGTTCAACAAATTACGTTCCTGCGATTTTCCCGAAGGATCGCCAATCATTCCGGTTGCGCCACCAACAAGGGCAACAGGTTTGTGGCCTGCAAGTTGAAAACGTTTCAGCAAAATGATTGGAGCTAAACTACCAATGTGCAATGATTCAGCCGTAGGATCGAAACCTACATAAGCAGTTGTCATTTCTTTTTGCAATTGTTCTTCAGTTCCCGGCATTATATCGTGCAACATGCCTCTCCATTTCAACTCTTGTACAAAACTCATCTGTGTAAAATTTATTTATGATCGTGATCGAATCAATCGTTTATAAAAAATCTGCGCAAATATATAAAATGCTGGGTGTTATTCGTTGGCTTTCGGTTCAAAATCAAATCTTGCGGAGGAAATTTATGATTTGCAAACCTTCATTTTCTTCCGGCTTCGGCATACCGTCTTCAAACTTTTCAAAAATTATTGTAACATTTGCCAACCATGCATAGTCTGATGGGATAGTTATGAATGATGCGCAACTGGTTAAACAGGTTTTAAACGGAAACAATCATGCGTTCAGGTTTTTGGTTTCGAAATATCAACGACTTGTGATGCATGTAGTTGGGCGCATTATTCAGCAGGAAGATGAACTGGAAGACATTTGTCAGGAGGTGTTTATTAAGGTGTTTAAAATGCTGAAACGTTTTCGGGGCGATTCGAAACTGTCGACGTGGATTGCAACTATTGCGTACAACACGGCAATAACACATTATCGAAAACAAAAACGAAGAGGCGAATTGTCGTACAGCGAACAACCCAATCTCATTCTTGCTGAAAAAGATCCGGGATTGAACCAGAAAAGTATTGAAAAGGAAGAAGCGAAAAAATATCTCATGCAATTGATTGAATCGTTGCCGGTGAACTACCGAACGGTGATCACGCTGTTTCACCTCGAAGAGTTCTCGTACAAAGAGATAGAAGAAATTACTGGAATGCCCGAAGGAACCATTAAAAGTTACCTGAGCCGGGCACGAAAATTATTAAAAGGCAAGATCGAAAAAGTTGCCCGTTTGGAACAAACTAATATATTTGTTGACTATGTATAACGAAGATCGGAATTTTGATACTGACCAACTCCTGAAAGAGGCATTCACTTCGGAGCCTGAATTCAAGCTGTCGGAGAATTTTACCGACTTACTTGTTGAGAAGGTTGAAAAACGGTTTGCCTGGGCACAATATCTCAGGGAATTTTTGATTTATCTTTCGGTTCTATTCGGAATTATGGTGGTGTCGGCGGTGTTGGCTTTTGTTTGGTACAACGCAAAAGTTGATAACTGGTTGTCTTTTCTGGCTTCCAATGCTTCGTTGGTGATAGGTATAAATCTTTTAGTGGTATTTGTTTTATTTGCCGATCGTGTACTATTAAGGTATTTCATGTACCGGGCATCATCAGAATAGCACCCTGAAGTTCATGTTTAAGATGTGCTCAGGAAAATGATCACTCTTTTTATTCGGTAACCTTCCTGTAATCTGTAAGGAAGAGAATAAAAAGTGCAATAAATGCCACATCGACTAATCCAAACACGGCAAAAACAACATGTGGCAGTTCGCCAATTCCCCAGTTGTACAAAGCCACCCAGGCGTAGGCCAGTTTGTATGCCACAGCCACTTTTACAATGTCTACATTTCGTTTAATATTGCGGTAAACAAACCAGTATAATATTCCCTGTGCAAAAACAAAAGCTGCGTTTAGTTGCAGGTAAGCTTCTGTCTCTGGTAATGGGATATTAAACATGGCGTACACATTTTGGTACAATAGAAAAAAAGAAAAGCCCAGGATTAGATCGTAGGCTGCAGCAATAAGAAAAACTGTTTTGTAAAATTTCAATGTTCTCATAATGGTTCCTCCTCTCGGTTAAAGAACGCTGAAACAGCGATTTTTGGTTATCTATCGCTATTTACGAGAAGGAATAAGAAATAGTTGTGGAATTAGAGTTACAAGCCACAAGTTATAAGTTTTAGCTTTGCAGAAAAATCGTTGGTGGATTAATGACGCAGATTTACATTTTTACCACAGAGTCACACAGAGAAGCCACAACGTTTCACAAAGAGGAAGTCATATTAAAGCATTGAATCAATAAAACATTTTCGCATTAAAACGTACCAACTCACCAATCAATCCTTCAGTCCTTCAATTTCTTACTTTTTCTTGCTATGTAGGTAAATCACTTGTCCCGGTTTTGGCTGCTGACCTTTTTTCATGTTGTTGCGGCGGTACAGCGGTTTTAATTTTATGCCATATAACTGCGAAATGTAATGCATCGTTTCTCCGGGCTGAGCGCGGTGTGTTAGCTTATCTTTTTGGGTTTTATTCTTTTTGGGCTGAATGTAAACCACCTCGTTGGCCACCGGACGGTAACCTGCTGGCTGATCGTTAAAATTGTACAACTCCCAATCTTTTAATCCAAGTTCTTGCGCCAGTATTTCATAAGTATCTCCTTTTTGAGCTACCACTGCTTTAACACGGTTAATTTTACTAACAGTGTGCGAACTGAACGATGTAATTGTAAGCTCTCCCTTGTTGTCGGTGTCGAGTACGTTATGGGCAGTTTGACCATTCATTGGGGTGAAAGTCATTTTTTTGTCGAGGCGGTGCAATTTGTTTTCTTCGATAATTCGAATCAATCGTTTATCGTAATCGTGGGCAGTAGCGTAACCGGCTTTTTTTAGTCCTTTTGCCCAGCCTTTATAATCGGTGTGATCCAGAAGAAAAAGCGAGGCATAACGCGGATTGTTCATGAGAAAATCAGTATGATCTTCGTACGAATCCTTTACCGAGCGGTAACTTCTGAAACACTCATTTCTACGATCATCATCGTAATACACCTTTTTCCCTTTCCAGCTACTTTTACATTTTATACCAAAATGGTTATTCGATTTGCGCGACAATTCGCTGTTGCCATTTCCCGATTCCAGACAACCCTGCGCCATGGTAATACTGGCAGGAATTCCACTGCGGTTCATCTCTTCAATGGCCACCAGTTGCCACTGCCGGATGTACGCATCGCGGGTAATCTTTTGTGAAAAAACAGTTGTGCTCAGTAAAATAAAAAGTAGTAAGGAAATTAGTTGTCTCATGTTTCTGTTACAAAGTTTGCTGATGCCAAAAATAAACTTCAAAAAGCCATTTGCCGATGAAAAGCGTAGCATTTTATAAACAATGAAACGTGAGTAATGTGTCTTTATTTTATGATTTCAATTCTTTAATAACTCGAGGCTGAATACTGTAATAACTATGATAAAGCCTCATCGCGTGTATAGATTCATATACTAATGTCATTTTTTATGTAGGTGAAATTCAGTATATTGTAGTTGGTCGTAAAAATTAAAAGTCGCCTCCAAATACTTCATGATAAAGTTATTTTTTATGTAATTCATAAATGAGAACAATATTTGCAATTGTAACTTGCTTATTCTTGAACACAGCGGTAGCTCAAAATCAACAAGCGGCATTTCTTTATTTCAATAAAGGTGAAATTGAATTTAGAATTGGAAACTTTGATAAAGCAATTAATAGTTTTTCAAAATCGATCGAATTTTATCAATCCGCAAGTACATTCATCTACAGAGCGCGTGTCTTCACACAGATGAGTAAATATGAACAGGCTCTTCAGGATTTAAATGCAGCAATTGAAATTGACTCTAATTGTGAAATGGGATATGTGGAAAGAGGAAGACTAAAAGAACTTTTGTGTGATTATGAAGGAGCGCTTTCTGATCTTAATAAAAGTATTAATTTGGACAATAGTGGTTTAGATCCATATTATGCACACTTCAGTAGAGGACGTATTTACGCGGAACAAAAATTAAATGAATTGGCTCTCCTTGATTTTAATAAGTCAATAGAGCTTCATCCAACTCTCGAATTTGCTTACGTTGAACGAGGAAGATTAAAGGATAAGATGGGTAACGATGAAGAGGCACTCGAAGATTTCGAACAGTGTCTGCAGTTAAACAGTTTTAATTTATACGCTCTTAATAGCAAAGCTTCATTATTGTATGATTTAAAGAGATATGAAGAAGCGATTGAACCAGTTTCAAGAGCTATTCAGATGTATCCTGATTCAAACATTTTTTATTTCCAACGGGGGGATATATATATAGCAATGAAAAAGTATCGCGAAGCTGAGGATGATATAAATTTTGGATTATTCAAAGATTCTGGCAATGATAAAGGTTGGCGTATAAAGGGAGTATTGTATAGAGAAATGAAAAAATACGATGAGTCGATTACCTATTTTAATAAAGCGATAGAGATAAATGGGTCTGCCACAGGTTATTACGAGCTGGCAATAACTTACGGTGAATCGGGTGACTATCAAAAAGCGATTGAACTTCTAACATATATTATTGAGCTGGAGCAGCAATCGATTTATTTTTCTGCCAGAGGAACATATTATTCGAAATCAAATCATCAAAAAAAAGCTCTTTTGGATTTCGATAGTGCTATTGAGTTAGATTCAACTAATGCAATTGCATGGGATGAGAGATCGTACACTCTATTGAAGCTTCAACGTAACGATGAGGCCCTTGTTAGTGTTTCAAAATCTATTTCCATTAATCCTGAGAGTGCAAATGCATATAAAAATCTTTCGCTTATCGAATATTCATTGGGAAAGAAACAGAAAGCAATTGAGGCAGCACAAAAAGCAATTGAACTTAACTACCGGTCAGAAGAAGATGATGAATTTAATTTTCTCATTTCCGTTCTGGAATTAAAACCGAAATAATTAACATTTATGGAAGCTGATTTAAAACCAAATGGATCAGATTATTTGTAACTTATGTGTATAAAAACCAAACTTAACTACCATGAAAAAAGCCTTCATATGCATCTTTTTACTTTTAGTTGTTTCGTTAGTCTATGGCCAAAATCTCTATTCGTCTGAACATCTAAAAATGGCTACAAACGAAGAATTAAATGAATATTTGCTTAAAGTGGAAAAACCGGCCAAACTGACCACCTGATTCCGGGCTAAAGTGACCACCGTTTCCGGAGCAA
>NZ_JAXBMA010000009.1:0-24337 GCF_033963885.1 Draconibacterium sp. IB214405 | reverse complement strand
AAATGTAAAAAGTATCTCTTAAGTTTATAGAAAAATTTGTCCAATAGGTTCTGACGTTAAACACTTAAGAATTTTCAGATAGGGCAGGAGGAAATGGTTCTTATCAGAGTTCAGCTTGAAGAACAATTGGCCGGCTTCTTTAAATCTGCCACAGAAGAAGCAAAGACTTTAAAGAGTCGTTTAAGGGAAATAGAACGGAAGATGGAAACAATGGACGAACGTTTTGTGATCGGTGAAATCCATCGTGACTTATATGAGCGGTTCAGGCCAAAATATGAAAAAGAACATTTCGAAATTGAGCAAGAATTAAGCAAGACAGGTAGTTATTCATCGAACCTGAAAAAGGTGATCGATTTTACTGTTAGGATATGCCTGAATCCCTTGGAATTGTGGGATAATTCAGATTTATACGGAAAGCGTATATTCCAAAAATTGTTGTTTCCTGAAGGAATTGTCTATAATCGAGAAAAAGACCAATATCGAACCACCAGAATAAATGGATTTTTTTCTATAATCCCAGAGATATCAAGGGATTTGAATGGTCATAAAAAAAGGGATTCTGTTATTTTTAACAAAATCCCCAATTGGGTGGGCCCACCTGGGCTTGAACCAGGGACTCCCTGATTATGAGCGGGAAAAATTTCTTTTTCATCAAATTTCATTTGTCTGTATATGTAAGAAAATCAGCTATTTAGATGATTTTTGTTTTGAGACCAAATGGTATTTATTTACCTTTATTTGACCATTTGTTGTACCTATGTTGTACCCTAATTTGATGAAATGATTAGTATTAAGACTGTTTTAAGAAAGAAGAAATTACTTACGGGTAAGTACCCCATTTTTTTAAGAATTACCATGAATCGGAAGTCGATATTTTTCCGTACTCCGTATACCTCTTTTGAGAATGAGTGGGACGCTAACCAAGGCATGTTTACAGTAAAAGCGACCAACCACCTACATAAAAACAGGTTACTGTTTAAGTTCATGGACAGAGCCACAAGTGTGATTACCGAATTGGAGCAAGAAAAAGGGTATTATACACTGGAAGAAGTAGAGGGTGCTTTGCGTTTAGAAACCAATCCAAACAGCAAATTGTTGTACCCGTTTTGGGAAGAAATAATTGCAGAACAGAGGCTGGCCGGTAGAACTGGCAACGCAAGGGTGCATGCCGAGGTCCTGACCTCTATAAAAAGGTTCAGAAATGGCAAGGAGTTAACTTTCTTTCAAATTACTCCTGAATTTTTGGAAAAGTATGAAGTTTGGTTGCGCTCGCGTGGTGGAACGGGTGGCGGTATAGGTGTAAAAATGAGATGTATTCGTGCTCTTTTTAATACGGCAATAAGGCGCGGATTAGTAAAGGATAATCTTTATCCGTTCCGTGTTTATAAAGTTTCAAAACATAAATCAAATGGAGTAAAGAGGGCTATAAGTATAGAAGACATTCATAAAATTGCCGGTTTTGATCTAAGCGAACATCCAACATTAATCGATTATCGAAACTATTTTGTATTTAGCTTTTTCACACGAGGGATGAATTTTGCCGATATGATGACTTTGGAATGGAATGATATTGTAGATGATCGAATATACTACGTCCGTTCAAAGACAAAAAGTAAGTTTCAGATTAAAATACTTCCTCCTGCCCAAAAAATTATTGATTACTACAGAGCACAAAATCGTGGGACTAAATATGTGTTCCCAATTTTGCTTCAGGATAAAATGACCTTTTCTCATTTGGAAAACCGCAAAAGAAAAATGCTGAAAAGATATAATAATAGGTTGAAGGAGATTGGTGAAGTATGTGAAATTACAAAACCACTGTCAAGCTATGTAGCACGGCATAGTTATGCCAACTGTCTAAAACAAAAAGGCATAGCAACCGATATTATTAGTGAATCTTTGGGGCATCAGAATTTGGCTATTACTCAAGCTTATTTGAAAGAGTTAGACAATACATTGGTTGATGAAGCAATGGAGGTATTATTGTAAAAATTAGAATACTTTTACAGCGATGAAACAAGCATGGAAGTACTTCGCATAAAAGAAAGTAGTTAAAATGCGAGTTCCATCTGTTACCACTGAAAATAAACAATTCTAATCACGTGAAAATACAATATTGCTCAGATTTACATTTGGAATTTCCAGAGAATAAAAAGTATTTGTTGGAGAACCCAATAACGCCAGGTGGAGATATTCTTATATTGGCTGGCGACATTGTGCCTTTTAAGGTTATGAATGAGCACGATGATTTCTGGGATTATGTATCATCTAATTTTCGTTACACATATTGGGTGCCGGGCAATCATGAATATTATTATTCCGAGATAGAAGAACGTTCGGGAAAGTTCGTTGAAAAAATACGCAGCAATGTTCTTTTGGTTAACAACACTTCATTTGTACACGATGGAGTGAGATTAATTTTTACAACTCTGTGGACTGCTTTGTCGGGTGTTAATCAATTTGCGATACAGCAACAATTATCCGATTTCAGGGTGATAAAAAACAAAGGTCGTGTATTCGCCCCTGATGATTATAATCAAATACACAACGCCTGTTTGAGTTCCCTAAAGCAAGAATTAGCTAAAAACAATTGCGAGCAAACCATAGTGGTAACTCATCATGTTCCTACAATGCTGAATTATCCCGAAAAATATAAAGGCAGTAGCTTAAATGCGGCTTTCGCTGTTGAGTTACATGATTTAATAGCGGATTCAGATATCGATTTCTGGATATTTGGGCACCATCATCAGAATAGTTCTGATTTTACGGTTGGAAAGACAAAACTACTTACCTGCCAGCTTGGTTATGTTGAGTTTAATGAGCATACGGGTTTTTCAGCCAGTAAATGCATTATTGTTTGATTATTAATATAATAAACCTATATTTGCACAATAAACTTAGTAGGTTTATTGTGCAAAAAAACAAGTTTATCATGAAAACTCTTCTGGAATATATAAAGGAAGTCCTCGGTGAAACAATTGTTGTGAACCGATTGCCAGAATACGAGATGTCGAAACTTCCGATGTATGTAAGCCAAATGTATAGGATTTATACAACCAGACTTTTAGGAGTAGAATTGGTATTGGTACAACTTGTTGATGAAGAGAACATATCAATTGCCCAAACCGTGAAACAGTTAAGCAATCTAAAGAAACTATTCAATAAAACTGTAGTTCTTATACTTAACCGTGTGGTGTCATATAACCGCAGCAGGTTGACAAAAAAGAAAGTGAATTTTATCGTGCCAGGGAAACAGCTTTTTCTGCCCGAAATGTTGGTTGATTTAAAAGACGGCGACACAAAAGAAAGTCCCGTTAAAGAAAAACAGAAATTAATACCATCGGCACAAGTTATAGTACTGTACCAGATTTTAGGATTAAGTGATTTTTGGGATATAGAACAAAAGCCTTTTAAAGAAATAGCTTTAATGCTGGATTATTCTCCAATGGCAATTAGTAAAGCTGTCGACAATCTTCAGGCACTTGGCCTAATTACAATTGCTGGTGAAAAAGAAAAATTCGTTCAATTTAATTACGAAAAAGTAAAGCTCTGGGAAAAAATTGAAGAAAATAACTTCTGGAATTATCCGGTGTTTAAACGTGTTTATATCGATTCATTACCTCCAGGGATAAAAACATGGGACTGCAACACATCTGCCCTACCTGAGTACTCAGATATGAATCCGAGCCGACAAAGCTACGTGGCAATAGGAAGAACTGAATACAATAGACTAAACAAGCAAAACCTACTTTCAAATGCAAATCCTACAGAAGGAAACTATTGCTTAGAAGTTTGGAAATATAATCCAGGGCTCTTAACTGATACTGCCGTTTTTCCTGAGTTAGTAGTTGACCCCTTATCTTTACATTTGACACTGAAAAACACTACCGACGAAAGGATTGAAATGGCATTGGAACAAATAAAAGAGAAATATATTTATGGTTAGAGGGCTGGAAATATTCAAAGAGTATTTTAAAGACTATTCTGAAAATTATATAATTATCGGAGGTACGGCATGCGATGTAATTATTGACAATGCCGGATTTGAAGCCAGAGCTACTAAAGACATCGATATAATATTAATCGTCGAAGCTTTATCTAAAGAATTCGTTCAAAAGTTTTGGGGATTCATCAATGATGGTGACTATGAACGGAGAGAAAAAAGTGAAGATGAAAGAAAATACTATCGTTTTATTAAGCCAAAAACTGTTGGTTTCCCTCTTCAAATTGAACTCTTTTCTAAGATTCCCGATTTAATGGATCTGGACGGCGAGCCTCAGTTAACTCCTATTCCTGTTGATGATGATTTGTCAAGTCTTTCAGCAATTTTGATGGATAACGAATATTATAAGTTCACCATCGATAATAGCAAGAAGGAGGAAGGTGCTCACTTTGCAGGAACAGAAGCTTTAATTTGCTTAAAAGCAAAAGCATTTCTGGATTTATCGCAACGAAAACTGGAGGGTGAAAAAATTGACGGTCGGAATATCAGAAAACACAAAACAGATATATTTCGATTGGCTGTACTTCTGCCAGCAGAGCACAAGGTTGAATTACCGGCCGGAATAAAAAGCGATCTTAAGGCATTCGTTAACTCAATTTCCAAAGAATTGCCCGACAATGCAATTTTTAAACAAATGGGCATGGGGGCTATCGATGCAGAACCAGTGTTCCAACAAATAAAAATTATCTTTTCTTTAGATTAAACACACCAAATCTCAGTTCAACCCCGTAAACACCTCCAGCAACATTTTCGGAAAATTTTCAAAAGGAAAAGAAATAATTAATGAATGGAAAAAGCGGATGTGTTGATGTGGGATTTCAAAAAGTTTTAACCGAAGTATACGAGGTTAAGTCTTTTTGAAATTGGCTCTATGTGTAGGCGGCAATTAACTCTTCCGGTTTTGGAATGAATGGCTTTATGTCGGAAGCTTTTGAAAACCCGGAGGGCTTGTTTTTCGAAAATGTAAGTATTTTGTGAGAGGGGTTGGTGCCTTTTATTGCCAATCCATAGTAGAAAGTATTTGATATACACAAAATACAATAGTTCTGTTTGTATTTTTTATTGACAAGTACAATCGGCCTTAGATCCCAAACAAACTTTAAATAATTTTCTATTTGCCAATCGTTTTCTATATTTGAAAAAAACCTTAATCACATGAATAAAAGGCTAATAACAATTTTCATATTTACCTGTATATTGTTTCTCGGAGTTTCCTGTCGGTTCCAGGATAAAAAGGTAGAGCCAATTCTTGAAAGAGCCGAAGTCTTGTTAGAAACTCACCCCGACAGTGCCCTGGTAATACTTAACGAAATTGCCAATCCGCAATCGCTGCAAAAATCATTGTATTACGAATATTTTCTTGTGCAAATACAGGCCAAATACAAAAACTATGAGGATATTACCGCCGATTCGTTGGTTTTTACAATTCGCAATTATTATGCCGATAAAAACAATATAGAAAAAGCGGCACTGGCAACATACTATTCCGGTAGAGTGTACCAGGAGCGACAAGATTATGAACCAGCCTTACAACTGTTTTTCGATACCAATCAGCTTTTAGCGCATAGCAATAACTTTAATTTAAAGGGTTTGTGTGAAAGTGCTATTGGAAGGATTTACTATGACCAACTACTTAAAGAAAAAGCGATAACTCATTTTAAATTAGCAAAAGATTATTTTCATCAAGCACAAAATTATAAAAACGAAATAAGTGAAAGTAATTCAATAGGCAGCTGTTTATTGATGATGGACAAAAAAGATAGTGCCTTTGCTCAATACAACGAGGCACTTGCCTTGGCTGATAAGCACAAAATAGAAAACCTACAGTCTGCACTCAGGCAAGCATTAGGAGTAGCCTACCGCGAGATTGGGAACTGGGAGCTGGCCGAAAAGTATTTTAAAGAATCCACCAAGTACTCGACAGATTCACTAAATAGTGCAAAGCTGGCTGTAAACTTAGCAGGTATATATCAACAGCAAGACAAAAACGATTCAGCAATTGTGTATTTACAAAAAGCACAGAACTATCTAACTCATAAAGAGAACAATTACGTTGCTGCAACTATCTATAACAAATGGTCGACTATTGAGGAAAATAAAGGCAACTACCGGGAAGCACTTGACAAATACATACTTTATAGTGATTACTTAACAGCAATTTTCGACGAAAATAAGAATAGGGCAGTACTCGACATTGAAGCAAAATACAATTTCCAACTGATTGAGAACCAGAATAAGCAACTTTTAATCGACAAACAACGCATTTTGTTGCTGTCGTTAACATTGCTTTTGGTATTGGCACTTCTTATTCTTCTCGTATTACGATGGTCGGTTTTGAAAGAACGAAAACTAAAGGATGCCGAGCGAAAAATTTACCGGATGCAGGAAATGGCACGGAGTTTTAACAAAAAAGAAAATTCGTACCGCAATGTATTGATTCGGCATTTCGACGTTTTAAAGAAAGCAGCCTTGCTGGAGGGCTATCTGAAAGAAGATGAAAAACGAACAGGAAAGAATTTGCTGCGCAAATTTAACGATGTGGTTTACGGTCAAAAAGAACTGGACTGGAATATTATTTACAATGCACTAAATAATACAAGCAATGGTTTTTTAGATCAGCTAAAAATCACGTTTCCGCAACTTGATGATTCCGAGTTTCGTGTTTGCTGTTTAATATTTGTAGACTTTAACAATACAGAAATAGCTCTTGTGTTAAATTACAGGCTAAATACGGTTGAAGTAAAAAAGAGCACTATTCGAAAAAAACTCAATATAGAAAGTCGAGGTAATATTCGTGATTTCTTAATTGAAACCGGACAATTAAGTTAAGAATCACTTTTTTCTATGAATGAGCGTAATAAAATAAACTTTATTTCCCGCAAATTGGCTCCTATTTAATATGTTTATAATCAGAGGAATAAAGTTGTGGCTTTATTAAAAATACTTTATATCTCAATTTTTTACTTGTGTAAGGATATTTTCTCCAATAGGTTTGTGTGAACAAATCCTAAAATAAATTCACATGAAAAATTTGGCTCTAATTTCTCTTATTGTATTTGTATTATTTAGTACAGGCACTGGTCATTCTTCAAATTTAAACTTATTATATCCTAGTGATATAAATAAGGAAGTTATTCTGTATGGTACTCTTCCTGAAGCATCAAGCAGATCTCTATTTAAGGAGCCAATTTATGCAACAATTGGTTCGACCAGTCTGAATGTTGAATTTTTGTACAATATTGGGAATATCCATCTTGAAGTCACTAATCAAGTTGGAGAGTGTATTTATGAAAACAACGTCAACACTCAAACGCAACAGAGTTTATCAATCGATGTTTCAGATTGGGATAGCGGCATCTATGAGATTCGTTTCGTTAACTCTGATGGAAAGTTCATGTACGGTACATTTGAAATAGGTTTGTAACTAAACAAACACCTCAAATCGGATTATCTAAAAAAGTAACCCGGCATTTCAGGTGCCGGGTTGAATTTATTTTATAAACCCGGAGTAAGAAGTTGTACGTCCTTGCTCCACAAAACTTTACAAACGTATGAAAAAATTATTTTTGCTTGCTATAATTATAGCGGGATTAGGCATTTTTTATGCCTGCGAAAAAAGTGAGGAACTTATCGATCACGGTGTCGATGATAGTATTTCATTAAAGAGTGGCGATATATCAAAAAAAGAGGAATATGATAAGAACATAAAGAAATTTGCAAAGGCATTGTCTAAAGCTCTGAAAGACGAAGAATTTAGAAAATATATTAAAGAAGAGGCAGAAAATAGGGTAGATGGTGATTTTGATATTCTTTGGAAATATTTCAAGAGTAAACCACATCCCACCAATAAAAAGGAAATATTCAATCTCCTTTCAGAAAACTTCGGAGATGGAAAAAACAACGATTTGGAATCTTTTTCCAATGAATTTATGCAGCTTCAAATCTCCGTGCCAGTAGGTATGGAAAACTGGGATCCAGTGAGCTTCCAACCACCGGTTGCATTTAAAACCTCTTCAAATTACGTAGGTAATAACATTATTGAAGCTTATGATGAGCAGGGGAAAATTATTCAATTTGACGCAACAAAAGTTCCCAATACTCCAGTAATTGTTGTCAGTCTAAACGAAAGAAGCGACAAAGAAGGAAACATTGAAACAACTTATATAAAACAACGCTTAAAAGAGCTGAGAAACGATAAATCATTAAAAAGTGCCAGTACCAAAACTGTTCAGGATATATATCCATTTCTGATTATAGAACCAGGTGACGATACTCCGATTCCTTTACCTCCATCTTTTACAACAGGGGAAAGCACTCAGGTAGGAGTTTATCTGGAGTGGTATTATAATTCAGGCTATGACTATATAGATAAGATTTATATACTTCGGAACGGCCAACCTATAACATCCATGTTTGTTATGGATGGCACGAGTAGCTATGTTGATAATAGCACCAGCTTACAACCGGGAGTTACTTACTATTATTCCGGCTATATTGAACGAGAGAATATATCTACGGGGGAAATTGTAACAGGTCCAATATCTTCCACCATAGGGGTTACGATTGGCGAATTTGCTCCAGGCCCTGTAACTACATTCCAGTGCGAAGGAGAAGCTTCTGATCAAATTCAAATGTACTGGACAGATAATACTAATACCCAACAAACGGGATATAAATTATATCGTTTACCAATCGATCAATCACAAACATGGCAATATATTGGTTCAACAGATCGATATGGTAGGGATTTTGTCGACAATGCAAATCTTACCGAAGGTGGAAAATATAGATATAAGATAGTTGGTTATAATGATCTAGGCCAATCTACTCCACTTTATGATGTTGTTTACAACCCTTATCGCACAGCAGGTCAGTTTTTACAAATTGAGGAAATGGAACTCAGAAATCATCATTCCTATGAACAATGGACTGACGGCCAGCCAGAATTTGTACTTACTGTCGCAATGAAAGAAAGTCCTTCAGATGATGATCCTGAAAT
The DNA here is from genome assembly GCF_033963885.1 of Draconibacterium sp. IB214405. Lineage (NCBI taxonomy): Bacteria > Pseudomonadati > Bacteroidota > Bacteroidia > Marinilabiliales > Prolixibacteraceae > Draconibacterium > Draconibacterium sp. IB214405. The sequence continues at coordinate 15,335 of NZ_JAXBMA010000009.1, read as the reverse complement.
TGTTAGTGGGAGGGAAGAAGTTACAATTAATTATGAGTCAGCTTATTATTCCGTAGATCAAACGGCAAACAAATCAACATATAAGAATATGGAATTCCCTCTTATTATAAATGCCTGGGATCAGGAATTCTATAAAAGTGTTATCAATGTGGAGGTATATGAGCATGATGGTGCTGGATGGTTTGCCGGAGACTTAAATATCACCTTTAATCTAAATGAAGCTATCAAAGTAACTGATAACTCGAATATTAGTATTCAAGGTGCTGGTGAAATCACATTAAAAACAAAAGAACCCGATACCGATATTGGTGAGGGAACAATTTACTATTGGCACCCGACTGATTATACCATCAATATTGCCGGAGATCTTTTCCTTAAAACGAAAGCAGTTACACCATAAAACTTTCTATATTAACTAAAAATTATTTTGGAGATGTATCCTATGGTTCTAACTACTTTGAAGGGTACATCTCCCTTTCTATTTAATATTTTCAAAAGATGAAAAAAACCATCCTTTTACAAATCCTATTTCTTGGAATTTCAATTTTATGTGGTGCCCAAACCATCACAATATCAGGTTTTGTGGAAGATGGAGAAACGGGCGAACGTTTACTAAACGCCAGTGTCTATCTTCCTGAAATAAAAAAGGGAGTGGTTGCCAATAACTATGGCTATTATAGTATTACTCAAAAACAAGGGAAAGTTAAACTGATTGTTTCCTACGTAGGTTACCAGGATCAGGAATTGGAATTTCTACTCAGTCAGGACACTGTCTTAAACTTCAAAATGTATACAGCCAACGAGCTTGAGGAGGTAGTTGTAAAAAGCAGATCTTTACAGGAGGAGCTGAACAGTACTCAGATGGGACGGATGGAATTGAATCTATCGGAAATTCAGAATACCCCTGCACTTTTCGGCGAAAAGGATGTGATTAAAACCTTTCAATTGATGCCGGGAGTAAAAAACACCCGCGAAGGTTTTTCCGGCATGTCGGTGCGCGGGGGAAATCCGGATCAAAACCTGATATTGTTGGACGGGGTACCGGTTTACAATGTATCTCACTTGTTAGGATTGGTATCGGTTTTTAACGACAATGCCATTCAGTCGGCCAATATTATCAAAGGAAGTTTTCCTGCTCGTTATGGGGGGCGACTGTCTTCAGTAATGGAAATCAACCTGCGGGAGGGCAACACCGAAAAACTAAAAGGAGAAGCAGGAATTAGTCTGGTTGCCGGAGAATTCGCCTTGGACGGACCTTTGGACAGTAAAACCACTTTTTGTATTTCAGGCCGAAGAACTCTTCTCGATTTCTTTGCAGTTCCTTATCAATGGATATCTGGCGATGATGTTGGCGCCTACTATTTTGGAGACTTCAATGCCAAAATAAACCGTAAATTTTCGGATAAAAGCCGATTATACCTCAGCTTTTACTACGGAAAAGATAAGGAGTATTCCAAGTCGGAGCCGCAGGACATTGAAATAAACAACAATCCCTACAAGCTTAAAACATCCTATGGTTATGATTGGGGCAATTATACAGGATCTCTAAGGTGGAATTATATCTTCTCACCAAAATTATTTAGCAACACAACACTTATTCTTAGCGATTTTTACCTTGGTAATTACGGAGAACGGGAATTTAAATCAACAGGAGCGGGAGACAGCTTCGGAGATGAGTTAGAGTATCGTTCGGGAATCAGGGATGTGGGCATAAAAACCGATTTGGACTATTACCTGAATCCTGCACATAGAATTCGGTTTGGGATGGGCATAACCCGCCATTATTTTAGCCCCGGCATTACATCTTTAGTTGATCGGGAGTATGCAGCCGGCACAGGAGGTTCTCAACAAACAGCTATAGCAGACACCACTGTTGGTCCGCCTGAAACAGCCCTGTACGAAACTACGGCATACCTTGAAGATGACTGGCAAGTATTTAGCTTTTTAAAACTCAACCTTGGAGTGCGAATGACTCATATTTCATCGAATCAAATAACAGAAACTTTTATAAGCCCCCGATTGGCAATGAACATCAGGCTAATGGATAGTTGGTCGCTTAAAGCTTCGTATTCTGAAAACAGCCAGTTTTTTCATTTACTTAGTTCTTCGCTCATGGAATTACCAACCGACCTTTGGATCCCTGCCACAGAGAATTTACCTGTGGAAACTGCCAAACAGTGGGCTGCCGGTACGAGTTTCGCGCTCAACAAAGAAATAACCCTAAGCCTGGAGACTTATTTTAAAGAAATGAATAACCTTTTAGAATACCAGGAAGGATCAAGTCTTTACGGTGCAAAACGAGACTGGGAAGATAAGGTGGAAACAGGAAAAGGATGGGCTTATGGAGGAGAACTTTTTCTTCAGAAAAAAGAAGGAAAAACCACCGGATGGATGGGATACACCCTTTCCTGGGCGAAACGGAAATTCGACAATATAAACAATGGCAATACGTATTATTCAAATTACGACAGGCGACATGAATTTTCCGTGGTATTAAATCAAAAGTTTAGTAAAAAATGGGATGCAGGCCTTAACTGGGTGTACTATACCGGCAATCCCTATTCGTTGCCAACTTACCAGGTAGGATCGGCCGACTTTTTTGGAGATCGCTATAACTCCGGGTTAGGGAACTACGAATTTTACGACAACAAGAACAATTATCGGATACCGGCTTATCATCGTCTGGATATGGCTCTGAACTATCATAAAAAAGCGAAAAAAGGAATACACCATTGGTCCTTTTCCATTTACAATGTTTACTCCAGAAAAAACATTATTAACATGGGATACTTGTATCAAACGATTTACGAAGCATCTCTTTATCCAATTATTCCCTCAATTGGTTACAAATATCAATTTTGAAGCTATGAGAAAACAACTATCTATAATAACGCTAATACTTTTCACCCTTCTGGGTTGTACCGAGATTTTTGACCAGGTTAATATTGAGCAATCAGATGAGCCTTTCCCCGTTCAGGAGGATCAACTCGTCGTATTTGGCTATGTATCTCCCGATCAGCCAACACAGATTTATGTTGACAGAACGTATCCGCTTTATTCTAGTCTAAGAGATTCCTTTCCTTTACCTTCTAATGTTGAACTTGAATTGTTGTCGGACGGAGAAAAGATCGGCTCATTTAAACAGGTAATCAGAACGTATAGTGATGGAGAAATACTTAATCAATATTTCGAGAATACTGAGGCCAATATTACTATCGGCTCGGAATACGAACTAATAGTTAATGCAGAAGGCTATACTGCAACCTCTGGGATATGCACGGTTCCGGATAGGGTCAGCATTGACAGTCTGAGCAAAAGGTTAATTACAGAAGGAGAAAAAGAATATTACCTTTTTACCTTGTATTTTACCGACCCTTCGGATACCGAAAACTACTATATGACCGCTTTGCAAAATCATACCTATTATATTGATACCAATCTGAAAGACAGCATCTACTATGAAAATCCGACGCACTATAAAGATACACTCGACAGGTTTTATATTGATACTTTAAGAGGCGCAAGAAAGCAGGTGTTTCCAATCGAAGATCCGGTTTTTGCTTACTTGCCTAATAACCAAAGCTCAATTAAAGAGCCATTTGATATTTCAATTCATAAACCCCGTGTATTTCCCGACAAGCTTTTCTCCGGAAGACAGTATGCTCTTCAGTTTAAAATAGAAAGAGAGGACTATACTCCTTCTCTTGCCTGGAACCAGTTCCCAAGGTACAGGGGTACGGAATTTATAAAAGTTTACTTACGAAGCATATCTAAAGAGTTATTTGAAAGCTACAAATCAAAATATCAATATGAGATTATAGAAGGGGATATTTATGCCGAACCCATGAAAGTATACAGCAATATGAGCAACGAATTGGGAGTATTCGGAGCTTTTTCTGTTGATTCCGTCACTGTTGATGTGTGGGATAACTTACTCTTTTTTAATTGATTTTCAACATTTCGTATCGATAAACCTTGTAAGAGTAGTTTTATATTTTGTTCTGCGCTTAGTTGAAGATTTAAATCGATACACGATATATAGCAATTATTGACTAAATCAATTTGTTGAAATTTGTCAATAAATACTGCTATATGAATATCTTCAAATAAATTTAAAAGGTATTTGAAAGATGAGCCAAATCATGATAGCTGCAATCAACCATAAAAACCACCTCGGAATAACAACACTCTTATCTAATTTCCGCTTATGATCTTCCAAGAGCTGCTCCAGCTTATCGGTGTTAATATGATATTGCAATTTGGTTGTTTTAAGAATCTGTAATTGCCTGTCAATTTCAGGAGCAATCTCATTTATATTCTCAGTGGTTTGCTTCAATGTTTCAATTTCGGAGGTTAAAATCTCCAGTAATTTTTGTTGCGATAAATTTTTTCTCTTGGTATTAAAATCTCATTCGTGGATTCTTCGTTGGTATTATCCTTTGTCGTTTACGCCTTTCCTGTTCAGCATAGTACATGGCTTCAAAATTCTTAAGAACTTGTTTTTGTAGGTTGGCAGCACTAAACTCCCGGCCAACACTACTGCCTTTTATGGTTTCCTCTCCACAAATGTATGTCTTTTATAAGAGAGATTGTACTTCTACCACTGTATGACATATATCAACTTAATTTCACATCTCATTGAACTTTTTAAAAACATCTCTATCTAGAATAATTTTAAATTGTTCTCCCATTTTATTTTTAACATATTTTCAATGAGAGAAAGGACAAATAATTATATATTAGTTATGTTGATTCAGGCCCCCTGTTCATCGACACAAATTTTCAGGACAAGGACAGTATAAAGTAAGTGAGGGGAAAACAAAAACACAGAGGTGTTTTTGTTAAAATGTTTAGATGTGATATTTATTACACGCGTAATAATGTAATTACAACAAGAACGACAATTAAAACAATATAAACCCAAGGGCAAAAGTAACCCAGCCCTTTAAAAGAACCGGGTTACACAACTTGTTTTATAAACCGGAACGGGGAGCAGCAACTCCCCTTTCCACAAAACTTTACAAAGAAATGAAAAAATTAGTTTTGTTTGCTATGGCTGTAGCATGTTTAAGCATTTTTAATGCTTGTGAAAAAAGTGAAGAATTTATTGATCCATCTGTAGATCAGGAAACAACAAAAAATTCCTTGTTTGCAGGATTAGACACCATTGCATTCTCGGTTGAGAATAATATTATGGTATTTGAAACTGAAGAGGACTACCAAAAATGTCTTGACTTTTTGGGAACTTTAGAAGTCAAAGACTACCAGCTTTTTGAAAAAGGAGTTGGTTTTAGTTCACTTCAAGCTTTGTCAAATAGCGTGATGCAAACATGTCCGATCGAAGATGAAAAATTTGCCACCTTATTAAATCCACAAATGCAAATCATTATTGAGCATTATCTTTTCACATTAAATCATGATGAAGAAAAAGTCGAAGCTCTGTTTATTGGCAACGACTACGACTTAAAAAGTGTAGATATTAATTCGATGAAAGAATTTAACTATGATGACAACGTTTTTGCGATTTTAAAAGGTGAAAACTTAAAAAGTGTTGCAGGTTATTGTGGTCAAGAAAATTCTATACATGTATTAGATGGAGGGATTGAAACGTCAGTAGACTATAACAAATATGGAATTTACAATTCATTAGTTTCTAAAATTACGGCAATGACTTTAACTTATATAAAACATGAAACAATTGATTCCCCCATATCGGGTATGGTACCTTCTGGTATCACTACAAATTGTTTTTACAAAAGAGATGGAAAGCAAAACAATATAGCAGATTATTCGTATGGATTCTATTCAGAGAATCAACTAAAAAAAACACTATGGGATAATGTAAGAAGACTAGTTGGTTTTCGTTTAGATATGTTATATTCATGGAAATTCTTTTCCACAGGCCCCATCTATACCGACAGAAACATGATTGAATGTCATCAATACTGATTTATTCAAGATAAAATATATCCTCGGGGGCAACTCGGGGATATTAAATATACAATTATGAGAAAGAATATCATACTTTTTTTAACCTTAATTCCATTATTGAGTATTGCACAAACCGAACCTGAGTTTCCTAAAAAATGGAATTTAGGTATCCACCTTGTACATCATAGCATGAACGCTTACAACAACTACAGTTATCCTCGTCTAAGTGCTGAATACCGTTTTTCCAACTTCTCTTCCACCGAACTAATGTTAGAACGTGTGGGGAAAATTGATTGGACATCCCATACTTCTAAACCTTCCAAACGCATAAGTGCAGGGTTTAAACTCAATTTATTACCTTGGATTACACACAATGAATGGATGAAAAATAACCTTATAATATACAACAGCGTCAGGTTTATGTTTCTGTTTGAAGAAAATGGCAATAACCATAGATTTCTGTATGCTCCAGGAGTAGAATGCTATGTTTACAAAAACCTCGGGATAAATACTGAATTTGTTTTTGGGGAAGTTATGAAAACCACTTTCGCTATAGGAATTAAATACCGTTTTGAATGAAAAAAATCTACTTTCTTATTCTTTTGATCGGTTTGTTTTCGGCATGCATTGAGGTGGTTGATCTGGATGTGGAAGAAACACCGCACGAACTGGTGGTAAATTGTTTTTTTACCGAAAGCCAGCCTTTTGTCGTGAATGTTAGTCGCCTGGCTACTTACCCCGATTTGTCAGATAGAAATCTTGAAGATGCCACAGTCTCGATTTATGAAAATGACATTTTGAAAGGCACCTTAAAACACACTGAAAATGGAATTTATACCCGAAAATCGATTACCCCAACATACGGTAATATGTATTCTATAAAAGTAGAAGTACCCGGTTATCCAACAGCAACAGCTAGTGACTCCCTACCAAAAAAAGTTAGTATTGATAGCGGCATGGGGAAATATGAAGCAGGGAAAGATAATGAAGGTGATTATTACGACCAGTTTACCGCATCATTTACCGACAAAGCAGAAACCCCGAATTATTATTCCATAAATTTAGAACACCAGGGAATTAAATATGATACTTACGAAAAATATTGGTATTCCGTCGAGCTTTTTACAAATGATCCGGTAATACTGGCTGAAGGAATATCTCCAAATGATTATAAAACGTACTTTGTTTTTAATGATGGTTTGTTTGAAAATCAGAACTATAAAGTTGCGGTAAAATGTGTATCCTATTACGAACCAGGAGATAAGTTTGCCTTAGTTTTAAAAACAGGAACAGAACATTTCTTCCAATATCAAAAGCGCCTTTTAAAACACGAGCCCTACTCATACGAAGATCCTTTTAAACCCTATTCTCCGGTTACGCTTTATTCCAATATTTCAGGCGGGCAAGGAATCTTCGCCGGGTATCAGCGCGATATTTACTATTTAAACCTCTCAGAATAAAACCATTTGAAAACACTACTCACCATACTGTTTGTTTGTTCGTTTATCGCAGCTAAGTCACAGGTAATTGTTCACGGCTATATCAAGGACAAAACCAACAACGAGCCGTTGATTGGAGCCACCATTTCAATTAGCGGAACCAGCACCGGAACCTCAACCAATAACACCGGTTATTTTTCGTTGCGCCTTGCCGATGCAACACAAAACATGCTTACATTACGATACATCGGGTATAAAACCAGGCAAGTACAAATTAACCTGAAGAATACAGCACCGCAGTATTTTTATCTTGAACCGGGCGTTGAAATTGATGAAGTAACCGTAAAAGCACCCCTGTTTTCTGAGAAACGAATGGGAGTTAATCTTACCGAAATTCCGGTGCAGGAATTGAAAAAATTGCCTGCACTTGGGGGCGAGGTCGACCTGCTTCGTACCTACCAGCTATTGCCGGGTGTGCAAGGCGGTAGTGAAGGAAAAACCGGTTTACATGTTCGGGGCGGAGGCCCGGGACAAAACCTTATTTTACTGGATGGATCGCCTTTGTATTATGTCAATCATCTTGGCGGCTTCTCATCGATTTTCGATCCCGAGGCCGTTAATAATTTCAAATTGTACAAAGGTGGTTTCCCTGCTCGTTACGGTGGCCGTCTGTCGTCGGTTCTGGATGTGCAAATGAAGGAAGGCGATAAAAACAAAAGTGAAACATTTATAAGCATCGGGACTATTTCGGGTCGTTTTAATATGCAGGGGCCATTGCAACAAGGCAAAGGTTCTTATTTCATTTCCGTTCGGCGCATGTGGCTCGATTTTCTCACACGCCCATTTTCTTTCGCTGCTTTCGACAAGGCTTCGTTCGGCTATAGCTTTTACGACGTAAACGCTAAAGCAACACTGCAATTATCAGAAAAAGACAAACTGTTTTTAAGCCTTTATTCCGGCGACGACAAGCTGGTATTTAGCTATAGAGAGAAAATATTAGGAACTGGTGAAAAAGCGAAACAAAAGGTAAAATGGGGGAACCTGCTTGCTGTTGCACGGCTTAACCACACCTTTAAGCCGGGCCTGAGCAATAATACAAAAGTGTCGTTTACCAAGTACCGGTTTATTGACAAGGATTTGTTCAAGAACAAAGCGGACAATACAAAGTACAATTCGGCATTTAAAAGTCGTATTTACGATTGGGCTGTTAACAACGATGTTGAATTTCAGCCGGGAAATGCCTATAAAATGCTGGCCGGTGCCGGTGCCACTTTTCACTTTTTCATGCCGGGAAAAACAACAGCTAGCAACATAAACGAAGGCGAAACATACATCGACAGCACCTACGGAAGTACTTCGCTGCATGCATTCGAAAGCCAGGCTTATATAGAAAACATATTCTCTTTCAAACATCTGAATTTTAATCTCGGTGCGCGGCTCAGTCATTTTTTGGTTGATGGCAAAAATTACTTTTATGCCGAACCGCGTCTGTCACTGGGTATTCCCATCACCCCGTCAACTTCGGTAAAAGCATCGTACACACAAATGCACCAGTATGTTAATATGCTCTCGAATCCAACAGCAGGTTTCGAAACCGATTTCTGGGTTCCGGCAACCGAAAAAGTTCCGCCAAGCGGCTCGCGACAATTCGCCATTGGTATTGAAAAAAACACCTCAAAATTTGAGGCCGGAATTGAAGCCTACTATAAAAAACTAAACAACCTGGTTACTTTTAAAGAAGGAGAAGTTTTCCAGGGAAATGCAACCGACTGGCAGGAACGTGTTGCCATTAACGGAACAGGCACCTCGAAAGGAATAGAATTTTTTGCCCGCAAGAAAACCGGAAAAATAACCGGCTGGGTGAGTTATACACTGGCAAAATCAGACCGGCAATTTGACGAAATTAACTTCGGCGAAACCTACCCATTTAAATACGATCGCCGACACGATTTAAGCGTGGTGGTAAGTGTGCCGATAAACGAAGAATGGAATTTTTCGAGTACCTGGGTTTATGGTTCGGGCTACCCCATTACACTGGCTTTGGGTAAAATGAATACCATTGAAATGAATGATATCCCGAATGGCTCGAATAACTATTACCAGTTTGATGAATATGGCGAATACTACGGAAGGAAGAATTCGTTTAAAATGCAGGACTATCACCGCCTCGACATTGGTTTTACAAGAACCCGGGAAAGTTACGGAGTGGAGCGCACTTTAACCATTGGCATTTATAATGTTTACAACCGCAAAAACCCTTATTACTATTTCTATAAACAACGAAAACCGTGGCGCGGCGATTATACAACCGAACTATACAAGAGCAGTTTTTTACCCTTTTTACCGGCTATAAGTTATAGCTGGCGATTTTAAAAAAAAATATTCTATCCTTACTACATCTCTCTTGTTAAATCGGGATTCAAATAAATTTAAACAGTATTTGAAAGATGAACCAAATCATTATTGCTGCAATCAACCACAAAAACCACCTCGGGATAACAACACTCTTTTCCAACTTCCGTTTATGATCCTCCAGAAGCTGCTCCAGCTTATCGGTGTTTATATCATACTTTAATTTGGTTGTTTTAAGAGCATGTAATTGCCTGTCAATTTCAGGAGCAATCTCATTTATATTCTCTGTGGTTTGTTTGAGTGTTTCAATTTCGGAGGTTAAAATCTCCAGTAATTTTTGTTGCGATAAATTTTTTCTCATGGTATTATAAGCTTATTCCAAAATCCCTTGAAGGACGGTTTTGTTGTTCTCGTTTTCTTTGTTTTTCTCGTTCAGCACGGTACATCATTTCATAATTTTGCAGAATCAGTTTTTGCAGATTGGCAGCACTAAACTCCCGGCCAACACTACTGCCTTTTATGGTTTCCTCTCCAATCTGGAATTTCAACCCAACAACTTTTCCATCGGAGGCAATTCTCCTGTGCGTTTGGATTCCATACTCTTCCATCAATTGGGCATAATCATTAATATCTCGGGGCATTACGGTTAATACCCGTTGGTGGGCTTCTTTAACGTAGTTGCTCAGTCGTTGCTCTTTTTGTTGTTGAATTTCTTTGGCGGTAGTAAATCCCCATTCTTTAGCCACACTTTCAGCAATACGCTGCGCCTTTTTGCTGATAAAGTGGTCCTTGTACGCTTTCCCGTCAAAATCAATACGGTTGACGAAAATATGCAGGTGCTTGTGTTTCTCATTGGTATGCAGAAAAGAAACAAACGGATGATCGTCCAATTTCATTCGCTTCAGAAAGTCTCCGGCCAGTTTTGCAAAATCCGAGTTACTAAGTTTATCACCGTCAGGAATGGATGGACTTAGCACCATTGAAAAGGTATTCTTCTGGCATTTGGAATTCAGGTTCTGAAAGATCCTGAACTCCGATGCAATTTCCCTGGGTGTTTCTCCTGCAACTTTATTCCGGCTGATCTCCTTGGCTCCGGGCTTTTTCATGGCGTAATTGACGGCATTAACTGTATGTGAGATGCTTTTTGCCTTGCCGATCATTGTTCAAACTTTCCAAGGTGGATTTTAATCAGCTTAATCACTTCTTCCAATTCCCGGAGAATGGTTTCGTTCTTATTAAAATGTTTGCTTCTTACCAGGTTGCCGATGGCTGTAAAGTTGCGATGGTAGGTGTGCAGGTTATTGTACACCTCCAATTCTTCGGGCGAAAACCGTAAGGTTACTTTCATGTTCAGTGATGCCCGTCGGGCAAATTCACTGGTACCTAATCCACATTCCTGTGCAGCCATTGTGATGGCTCTTTTTTCGATATTGCTAACTCTAAACGAGATATATTTTGTGCGAACTCTCATGCTATTTAAACTTTAAAATTGTAAATTTTACCTGCGCTGTGCGCCCCTTTGCGAGCCTGGGAGCAAAGCGAGAGATGCCCATGGTGCAACCTGGGCACCTCTCGACATGGCTTACCACGGAGACCTCCGCAGACGTTGGCTTCGGGCTATCAACCGCTGATTCAGATCTTTTTCGTTTTTATAAATGGCCGACATATCGACACTGTTCGTTAGATCGGCCAATAACTGTTTGGTCGCTTTTTTACCCGCTGAATCATTATCCAGATAAAGACCAACTTTGGGATAAGTCTGGGCAATCTTATGGATGCGGTTGATAAACGAAACAGAATTCAATACCAAAAAATCTGATTGGTGTGGTAAGCCAGGATAAAGCATTAGCAAACTAAAAAAATCAAACATGCCTTCGGTAACACTCAACAATTGTTTCCCTGTAGTGAAATAGGAAAAGTCTTTTGGTGCTGCAGCATTTTTATAATACGGATTTCGAAGTTCCCAGCCTCCCGAAACATTTTCCAGGCCTATTGCAAAGTATCGCTTTTGATTAGTCGAATAATGAACCTGGCTGGCAAAACCGCTTGCAGTTTTTACGTCAATTTTTCTTTCCGATAAATATTTGATCAGAGCCGGGTGCCGAATGGGGAGGATCTTATCGATCTGGATTTCAGGTTCAGGCGCTAGCGCAACCAAATTATGCTGCTGTTGAAAAGAGAAAGATGGAATGTTTTTAGCCAAGATTGCCAGTGCTTCACTAATGCTGCAGTTGTTCTTCATTTCAATTACTAGGTCAATAATATTTCCTCCTTTTCCAAGACCATGATCGTACCAGCGGTTAAGAACCTTGGAAACCTTGAATGAGGCTTCATTTTCCTTTCGGATTGGACTAAGGTACCAGGCTGAATGTTGGTTTTCTTTTACCGGTGAGTATCCGGATCTTTTCAGAAATTCTGTTATCGGAATTTCACGGGCTGTATCGCATTGTAGTTTGTTATTTTTCATCAGTAGTATTTCTCTAATTTTTTTGATGAATTGATGAGAGGCTAGCTAACTTGTCTTTCAATCAGCTGCTTATGTCTTATCAATTTCTCATCGTTTCATCATTTTGTTTTTTGTATTTCTTTTCTGTTCTCATCATTTTTTATTTTGATGAGTGTTTGATGAGACTTTGATGAGCAGTTAATCTTTTTATTTTCAACAGCATAGTTTACTCATTCATCAATTCATCAAAAATTTCCAATAAAAATTCCTTTTTCACGGTGTAAAAGCGCCCCGTATCGGTTTCCCGTGTTATCTCTCCCCGGTTCCAGATGGCAAACTTTTCGTAGGTCAGCGAATTGGATTTTGGAGTAAGCTTCCATTCTTTTTTCAGCAAATGTCGGATTTGTGTGAGGTCAGTTTTTACCCTTGTTTGGTTGACGGCAAACATGGCATCCTGGGGACAAAACTCGACTTCATCCAAATCATACTTCTCCATTACCATAAATAAAATACTGGCCAGTTCTTTCTCTACCCGGCTTCTGTTATGCCGGATAAGGTTTTGTAAAGCGCGGGTTCTGATTTGAGTAGGAGTAAACCACATCCGGGTAATTCGAGGAGATGAAAAGTTCCTGTTATTTAAAAAGAAAAGAAAGGCAGGAATCTCCTTAACCAGTTTATCTAATAGGTCAGTATCTTCAGTTTCAAACTTTGAAATCTTTCGTACCCAAAAACGTTCTTCGGCAGCATCGATTTTTATGAAATTATCTTCGTTATTACTGCATAGAATAAACTTTCCAAAGAATTCTACCTCAATTTTGTCTTTCCCTTTGGCTTCCATTTTATTGTGGTTGGTAGTGCTGAGGTATTTAATCCGCTCGGTCAGTTCTTCTTTATTAAAAAGAACTTCATCAATACAGATCAGAAGTTTATTTGCCCAATCTGAATTAAACTGGCTTCCGAAACTATCGTTTGTCAGGTAGGTAAGGTTATTTTCAAAAATTCCTTTGAGCCATTTCAGAAAAGTACTTTTCCCGGTTGACCTTTCCTTTGACACAAGGCAAAGAATCGGAAGAATATGCACTGGTTTTTGATAAAGCAACTGCAAATAATCCAATCCCAGTTCGTATTGGTTCCCGAAAATGTGTTTTACAAAAAGTGTTGAAACCTCAATTGATCCTTTCTTTGGTTTGTTACTCAAAGGTGAGTACTTGTTGTAGAATCCTGAGCAGACTTGTTTGAAATTGATATGATTGGGAATGCAGGTAAAACCATCATATTTCGGAATATCCGCAACATACGTTTTTCCAAAATCCTGTTTTATGGTATCGATGTTCCATGGCACAAGAATTTCGTTAAAATCTCCTGAAAGGGTAGGAGCTTTAACTTTTTTGAAATAGGAAGTTCCAACACGGATATACGGCATATTACTCATTTCAAAATGTATTTGTGGTTATGCTTTTCTGTTCCTTGATAATGAGTTGTTGAATTCTTCCTCCGCTTCCAGTTCTTCTCTGGAAATACCCATTAGCCAGAGATCTATGTCCTTTTTATAAAAGAACTTTTGCCGGATGTTGGCATTAGTGCCGGTGGGGATCAGCTTTTTACTGAGCAGTTTGTAAATTTTGCTTTTGGATAGCCCGGTGTACTGAGCCAGTTCTTCAACATTAAAAACAGTTTTGTTCTCTGCCAGTAGGGTTTTGATTTGTTTTAATTCGTTCAGTACTTGCGTGGAAATAAATGCTTGATTTTCCATAGGTGACATATTTTTAATGATTAATGACGCTTGATGCGTGAAAATTTCATCAGCAAATATGTAACTGTATGTGGCAGTAAATCAAGAAGGTAATTTGAATTACGGACTAATTACGGGAGAAATACCGTCTATCGAAAAAGTATTTTCTGAAACTCCTTTAGATTTTCAAAAAATTCCGTTTCATTTTCATTCACAAACTCTGAAAACCGCGAGTTCAAACTCGTCTTTTTTACTTCTGAACCGTTTAACGTAAACGTTGACTCAATGAATTTGAATAGCATTTCTTTTCGTTCTTTTTTGAACTCTTTAATTCCTCCATCAATAAGTAAATGAAGTATTCTGAATAGCTTTTTATAATCGGCCGCAATTCGGTTATCGGAAACTAGGCGAAAATCGATTTTGCTTTTGGGTTGAAGGTTGTTTAATACCAGGTTTAAGTTTTTCCGGTCTGATTCTGTGAATCCCAGGCCTGGCAGATGGATTCCGTTCAGATTACTTTTCAAAAATTGGAAACAACCGGATGGTACTTGTTTTGATAATCTGCGAGCTTCATTCAGTGATCCGATAAAAAGTAAAGTCAAGAAAAGTACTGTTATGCTTATGGCAGAGTAGAAGATAACATGGATAAATGAAAATCCCATGCCCCAAAGTCCAAATAACAGAAGTAGAAGACAAATAATCAGGATGAAAAGGATCGTTGTATTGTGGTTGCGTAATATTCTAATATTGAAGATCCATCGTAGTTTTCGGTTGAATCGAAAAAAAAGTAATCCTGATTTCTTAATTATTGTTTCCATTTGAGTTCATCTTTGAATTGTATTTGACTGGCATTTTTGTAGTTAAGGCCTTGATGTCAATGACTAAAGGTACAGAATTATCCATGTGGAATCAAATGCAAATTCTTGTGTTAGTGTGTTTTGGCTTTCTTTGGTTCAATTTGGCGTCATAAAAGAAAGTTAATTCGAAGTAGGCAATGAAATGAACCAAATAAAATGAAAAATTCAGTTAAAATTTCATGTTGAAGTAGTTTAATACTCTTTTCATAAATTATATATGACTGTTTATAAACTGAAACAATCATGTCGTAAAGTATACATTTTTTGAATGGCTAAAGAATAATAGTTTCATCCGAGATTGCATACAAACCTAAAACAGTCAGACGAAATGAATTAGTCTTTATTAACCCTGCATGATGCTCACAAGGTGAGTAAATGCTTCTTGTCAAATCAATATTTATTAACAATACAACCCTAAAAAATGAAACGAAAAATCCTATCAATGGTGGGTTTACTAATGCTAAGTTTAGCTATTTATGCCCAGAAAGACACAATTCAAATTGATAGCTTTGGATTGTAAATCTTCAGCCTAATTTGGACACGTTGGTATAAAAATTAAGAGATGGTTTTCTTAATTT
>NZ_JAXBMA010000008.1:0-46426 GCF_033963885.1 Draconibacterium sp. IB214405 | reverse complement strand
AAATTAAGAAAACCATCTCTTAATTTTTATACCAACGTGTCCAAATTAGGCTGAAGATTTACACTGGTTCGTGTTTTATGCAATAACTGTAAGATCAAAAAAACATTCAGCCCCGACATCCTACCTCAATCATTTAAAACTGAGAGTATTCCTGAACACCATTTTATCGCAAACGGATGTGAGGATTGTTATCATACAGGTTATAAAGGGCGTTGTGCAATTTTTGAGGTTATCAGTATCGATGAAGAATTGCGTGAAAGTATAAAAACAACGAATCTGGCTGTTGGTAAATACCTTAAGGAAAACCGCATAGAATTAATTCAGGAACAGGCATTTAACCTCGTCATGACAGGAAAGACATCTGTAACCGAAGTATATAGTTTACTTTTTGCTGATTAAGAAATATGAAGAAGAAACCAATATTTATAGTTATACTTTTCTTTCTGGCACCATTTATTGTTGTTTCTCAGGAAGAGTTTAAAGAACATCTTACTGAGATCGATTCTACGCTTACCAGATTATCACAATCAGAAGTCCCGGGTCTTAATGAAATGGCTGAATTCTCGGTTGTTAGTGCAACGATTCAGGAATTACTTCGTGGTGCAGCTGAAGCATATGAGTTAAATGTTAGCGTATCTCCAGACATTAAAGCAAAAGTTACCAATAATTTTACAAATGTCTCAGTAAAGGATTTAATCCTTTTTCTATGTGAAAAATATGAGCTAGACATCGATTTTATTGGGAGCATCATGTCTTTTTATCCTTATAAAGCTCCTCAAAAAGAAGAGATTCCGATTACAAACCCTACGCCTAAGATAATTTATGACAATGAAAAGGATCTATTAACTGTCGATTTAAAAAATGATAGTATAACCTCGTTTGTTCGTGAACTAACAACAATCTCCGGGAAAAATATAATACTTGCACCAAGTGTTAAAGAACAACCAATGAATGGGCTGATAAAATCTGTATCCTTTGATATTGGTTTAGAGAAAATAGCTTTTGCAAATAACCTTAAATTAGAGAAGAGTGAAGAAGATGATTTTTATATTTTGAACAAAACGGAATCTGCCGAAGAAGCGCCAACTACTATAAGAGGAGCAGGAATTCGTGGGCAAACCAATAAAAATGCTCAAGCAAGAAAAAATGACTTTCCCGATAACCTATTCATTGAATTAACTAACGACTCATTACTTAATGTAGAAGCAATAAACATTCCAGTCGCAGATATCATAAATGAAGCAGCCTACACATCAAATAAAAATTACATATTCTTCTCTGTTCCTGAAGGATCGACTTTTCTTAAAGTTAACAATATAAATTTTTCTGACTTATTAGAATTTTTACTAAGAGGAACCAATCACACCTATATTAACCAAAAAGATGTATTCATTATTGGGAATCGCCTCGACGAAGGCTTTCGAACTACGAAACTTGTTAAGTTTCAATACCGTACTATGTGGGAAATTCAGGCCTCAATTCCTCCTCAACTAATAGAAGACATTCAAGTATTGCCCTTTGAAGAATTAAACGCGCTAATTCTAAGTGGGAGTTCTAGTAGAATAAAAGAGGTTGAAAAATTATTACTAGAACTAGATCAACCTGTACCAAATATAATGATTAGCGTCATGGTGATTGAGGTTAATAAAAGTAAAACAACTGATTTTGGAATATCTGCTGCTTTCGGAGACTCAACCAAAACAACCCGGGGAAATGTTTTCCCTGATGTTGATGTAACTGTTGGAGCAAACACAATAAACTCATTCCTCGAAAAGATACATATGAATAACTTCATTAATCTCGGTAAAGTAAATCCAAATTTTTACCTTACAATAAAGGCTCTTGAGGAAAATGGTAACATTAAAGTAAATTCAACACCAAAATTATCTACACTAAATGGGCATGAAGCAACAATGACAATTGGCCGTTCTGTTTATTACAAAGAAAGTACTCAAAATGTAACAGGAGGAGTAAATCCGATTATTACTACCAGCCCACGTTTTAATAAAGTTGACGCAAATCTTTCAATAAAGATTATCCCTATTGTTTCAGGAAATGATAATATCACACTTGATATAGAAGCCGAATTTTCTGACTTTATTCCCCCAGAAATTGAAGATGCCCCACCAGGTAATGCTACACGCAAATTTGTTTCTCAGATCAGGATTTTAAACCAGGAAACTATTCTTTTGGGAGGATTAGAAGAAGTATCGAAAGAAAAGCTTCATTCCGGGACACCATTTCTTTCTAAGATCCCAATAATAAAATGGTTGTTTAGTAGAAGCACCACTAAGAATTCTGAAAGTAAGCTTTTAATTCTAATTAGTCCTGAAATTGTCTTTTAAGAATGATTGATAACATTGTTTCACATATAATCAGGTTTAAAAAGGTTTGGGGAATCCATGTTGATGAAACAAATGGAATCGTGAGGTTAAGTGCAATTTTGTTGGAATATAAAAAAGGAGTTCTGAATATTTTACAGGAACACCGGATGAATTCACTTGAAAAACTCGATGAAATTGAAATTGGTGAAATCCCGGTAAGCTTAAGTTATTCCAGTGATAATATTTTATCGAAAAGAATAGAACTTAATTCTAAAGTCCCTATTGATGAAATAATTCATGTCCCGGATATAGAACAGTTTCATGTTCAGCTATTTCAGTCAGGTAATTTTAAATTTCTATCCGTAATTAGAAAAGAAAATTTTGAGAAATTTATTTCATCCTTTTATGATAGACAAATTAGTATCGTCTTAATATCATTGGAGGCTTACTGCTTTTCTCACATGCTTGAATATATCGATTATAATCAGAAAAAGGAGTTTCTAATCAATAACTATAGGATTAAACTTGATAATGAAGGAATTTCAGAAATTTTGCCCATAGATATAAAGGACACGGCTACTCTTAAAATCGGCACAACTGAGATTAAATCCGATCTTATTCTTCCCTATTCAAACGTTATTGCATCCATCAGTTTAAATGAGGCAAATCTAAATCTAATAAAAAGTGATTGGAAACAGTTAGCAATAAATTATAAACACAAAATATTTGTAAAGAAAGGATTACCTTTAAGTCTAGGCAGTATTCTTTTTATCCTGCTTCTAAATTTTATAATCCTCCAAGTTAAAACGGATGAATTTAATAAACGTTCACAGATATTACTTCATCACCAAAGCCAACTAACTAAACTTGATAAATTAGAACAAGACTTTGAGGATAAGCAAAAGTTTTTAGGAGAGTTAAATCTTAATGATTATAAATACTATTCTTACTACGCAGACAGAATAGCCGCAACTATTATTAAAGACATAAAACTATCTTCTTTGGTGATTAATCCAATTGCAAATGATCAACGAAAAAATGTGATTCATTTTCGGGAAAACATTATTAATATCTCAGGCATATGTAATTCATCATCCGAACTTAATCATTGGCTTATAGCTCTTGAAAAACAACCATTTATCCAGGAAATCACTAATCAGGTTTTCGAACTGAATGATTACGATGAAAAAGGGCATTTCAGTTTTACCCTAAAAGTAATTCAACCATGAAGTTAGATCGATTTTCATATCATCAAAAGAGTTTGTTTCTTTTAGCAGGTACAATCTTACTATTGTTGTTTACCTATGTTTTGTCAATAAATAAAACCATTGAAGTTACTAAATCTATAAGAAATCTTGATAAAAGAATTTTAATGGCGCAAACTGCTCCCATTCAAATTGATAGTTTACAAACAAAGATTGACATATGGAATAAAAACCTATTATCAGAAGTGAGTCTCAGTGAAATTCAACAGCGAATCTTCGATGAGGTAGCTCGAACAGATAACATAAATACAGTAACGATTAAGGGGATCAAACGCATTGATGAAAAAAAGGAAAACGGAATTACAATTAGTACTTATGAAATTGATTTTACCGGCGAATTCAAAACCCTTGTAGAGACCCTTAATCATCTTGAACGAAAAATGAGATATGGGTATATTTTATCGTCATCATTTGAAATAGTTAAAAACAGAAAAAAAAGGATTGATGAATTAAGGTTAAAATTAATAGTACAAAGTATGATTCAAAACTACTAAGTAGTTAATAAAAAATAGAACTTGAAGTAAGTTCTAAAATAATATATTATCACAAATAGCTGTAAATGAAAACTTATACAAATATAAAACTCTTGGGATTATTCTTCGTTCTACTGATCTTTATGGCTGGATGCGAGGATATTCTATCTCTTGATATATCTGATGAAGATTTGAATATCATCGCTCCCCATCACAACAGCATTCTTAAAGAAACTGAGGTACGTTTTCTTTGGGATCCGGTAGTAGGTGCAACACGCTATCATATTCAAATAGTATCCCCAACTTTTAATTTGGCGGAAAAGTTCGTGATTGATACCATAACAAATAACAACAGTTATGTAACCGAAATACCCCAAGGAAATTATGAATGGCGAATTTCTGGAAGCAATAGTTACTATAACACTGAATATAAATACTTAACCTTTAGAATTGAATTAGTCACTGACACAATTCCGGAAGATAATAACAATTGAAATTGCAGTGAGAACGGAAATGAAGAATAAAAGGACGATGTATATGTTATTGCTGGCAGTAATATTAATTTGGTCGTTGATTATAGTTCGTTTTCTGTCATTACGAAATCCAAATAATAAGGACATTGCCAATCAACCGGAGATAGTCAATAGGAAACAGGAATCATCCGAAAAAACAGACTTCCAGCTCTTACTGAACTATACCGATCCATTTTTTGTCGAAAAAAACAGGAACCAGTCTCAAAAAGATGTAAAGAATAACAATGACATCGCATCCAAGAAAGTAAAAAGGACTAAATTACCTGTTACTACAGACCATATACCAACAATTACCTATTCAGGAATGATTTTCAATCCAACTACTGAAAAAAAAGTAGGTTTCATTCGAACCGGCAGAAAACAGTATTTGGTTGAAGTTGGCGACCACGTTAACAATTTGGAAGTGATTAATCTCTGGAATGATTCAATACGAATAAAATGGAACGAAAAGGTTATTGATATAAAACGGGACAATGAGTAAAATAATTGACAAAAAAATTTCTGCGGGAATATTGCCGCTTACATTATCAATCAGTTTAATTTTAG
This sequence comes from Draconibacterium sp. IB214405, assembly GCF_033963885.1. NCBI lineage: Bacteria > Pseudomonadati > Bacteroidota > Bacteroidia > Marinilabiliales > Prolixibacteraceae > Draconibacterium > Draconibacterium sp. IB214405. Next base: position 41,285 of record NZ_JAXBMA010000008.1, on the reverse strand, counting down.
CATTGTTCTGTATGGCAGCAATATTACTTGCATATTACAGCAACCTGTTATGGATACAAGCTAAAAACTCTTACCGCGTGGAATTAAATGCTCAATCTGCACTTGAGTATGTCTTGAACAATAAAATCTCTTCTATACCATTGAACTCCTCTTTTTCTACCGATTTATTTCATCAAGGTAGGGATTCTGTTACAATTTCCAAACGAGCTTGGGGAATATATAATCTATTATCGATAGAAGCTTATTCTAATAAAATCAGACACAACACCAACCAATTAATCGGCTATGCTGGAGTGCAAAATAATTTAGCACTCTACGTGTGCAATAGTAGTCCTACAGCTCTGACTTTAGCAGGAGCTACAGAGATAAACGGTAATGCATGGCTTCCATCAAAAGGAATCAAGGCAGGCACATATAACCGAATCGGGTATTCAGGAAGTAGCCTTGTAGCAGGAGAAACCTATAGAAGTGAGTCTAAACTCCCAACACTTGATGACAATATTAATCCTAAACTCCAACAAGTTTATGATTTACTTGGTACCAAAATAGAACAGGTAAAAGAAGTTCCCAAAGCAATGGAAAACTCATTTCACAACCAAATGAAAATTCTTTATAGTCAAGAGTCAATTTTGCTACAATCTCAGTTAAAAGGAAATATTGCAGTAGTTTCAGCGTCAGAAATTGAAATAGACCCATCATCAAATCTTGACAATATTATTTTAGTTGCTCCCGCAATAAAATTCAAACCAGGATTTAAAGGATGCGTACAGGCTTTTGCTGACAAATTTATAAATCTGGCTTCTGGTGTAAAACTTCTTTACCCAAGTGCATTAATAACAAATTCAACAAAAGATTCGCAAATAAACATCTCAGAGAATGTAGTCTTCCAAGGTGTAATTTATCAAAGTGGAGATACAAAACTTAATCCAAGTATATTTATCAGTTCCGGTTCTCGAATAGAAGGTCAGGTGATAACCCATGGTTCCATTGAGCACCATGGGATTGTTTATGGACAAATTTTATGTAATTCTTTTGAAATAAACGATAACTCAGGCCTGCATATTAATTACCTTTTTAACGCGGTTGTTGATCGATTCTCTCTGCCAGAAACATATCTTTTTCCTGGAATCTTAGCTTCCGATATACAATATCCTGAAATTATTACTCGATTACAGTAGATACAATATTGATATAAACACTGGTAATGAAAAGAAGTACTCACACATTTAATATCAATAGTTTTAATGGTAGAATATCTTGTTCTACGCTTTTAGAGACAATTGTTTCATTACTTCTTGCGAACATTGTATTCTTTTTTGCTTTTACAATTATTCTGAACTCAATGAGTGGAAACTTCATGATTAGAGAGTATAAAGCTCACCTAAAGGCATATAGTTTCCTAACCCAAGAAATGCTTGAGAGAAATTTCGAAGATAAGGCCATTGAGCTAAATAATCTCAATCTACAGAAAAAAGTTATATCGGTAGAAAATGAACCAGGTCTGCTTCAATTTGAAATTAAGGTTACAGATCGAACAGGAAAGGAAATATTAGTATTAAAAAATTATATAAGGCATGAAAAGGATTAATGCTTATACTTTAATTGAGCTAACTGTATCTCTGGTAGTAGGCTCCTTACTAATAATTTTTATTTGGACAGGCTACAATTTTATTACAGAAAAATACAACGAATGGAATTACAAAAACCAGTGGTTGCGCGATATTGTATTATTAGACCGACAACTGAGATCAGATATTAAAAATGCATACATGGTTGTGGGAAAAGGAAATACAATTAATATCCATAGAGGAGACTCAATTGAAATAACATATGAGATTAATCATAATTCCATTATAAGAAATACAAATGGAAGAAGAGATAACTTTGATTTAAACATTACAAATATAAGCTATCGTTATCTTGAATTAAGTGAAGAAAAAAGTTTCACTGTTAGTTCAATCAATATGGTGTTGCAGCTACCTGAGGAAGAAGAACTCAAACTTGTATTTCGGAAAGAATATGATTCAAAATTTAGATATAACTCATTAAATAGATGAATTCTCAGGGATTAGTTCTAAAACGGCACAAAAACAGAAAGAAGATCAATCCAGATTCTTTCTATCATCTTGTAACTAAAGACATTTTTGGCAATAAGCTGAATAATAAAAAAAAGGAAGTATTTTATCTTGAACTCTATTCAATGCTACATGCGGGCATGGATATAAAAGATTCCATGGAAGTTTTTATTGAACAACAAAATAAATCAGAAGAAAAAAAGATTTTCAAAAACTTAGTAAATGATCTGGTTGAAGGGAGTTCTCTTTCCCAAAGTATGCAAAACTCCAAACAATTTACTGCATATGAATTCTATTGTATACAAATAGGTGAAGAAAGCGGACGATTAATGGATGTATTAAAACAATTAGCAGATTTCTTTTCTGAGCGCGTTAAAATGATCAGACAAATTGTAAAAAGTGTCTCCTATCCTATTGTTATACTCCTAGCATCATTAATTGCAACAGGTTTCATGATAACATTTATTGTTCCAATGTTTTCAAATATATTTCAAAGATTTGGAAGTGATCTGCCTCTTCTTACAAAAATATTTATTAATATTTCAGGTACCTTAAAAAATAATCTCCTAATTATTGCACTAGTAATCACTTCGATATCTCTCCTTCTTATAGTTTTTTGGAATCACGATAAAATAAAAAAGACCAGACAATTGATAACTATAAAAATTCCCTATTTGGGTAATATGACCACAAGTATATATATGGCACGATTCTGTTCCGCCATGTCTCTTTTGATTTCGGCAAAAATCCCCTTGGTTACATCAATCAACTTAGTAAAAAAGATGATTTCGTTCTACCCTATACAGATTGCATTAGATCAAATTGAGGTAGAACTTATTGATGGCAATGATTTTCATAAGAGTTTAGCTCAGCACAAAATTTTTGATGCAAAAATGATTTCCTTATTGAAAGTTGGTGAAGAAGTTAATAAACTAGATGAGTTCTTTAAAAAACTACACTCATACTACTCTGACGAGGTTGACATGAGAGCTAATGCACTAAATACCTTCTTAGAACCGTTAATAATTATCTTCTTGGGTTTGACGGTTGGGGCGATGTTAATTGCAATGTATTTACCTATGTTTCAACTTTCTAATTCTATTGGATGATTATTAAAGAGCTATAGCGACTAGATTAGTAATAGCAAAACTTACACTAAAATCAAATAAATCTTAATCAAACCAAAGCTACCACTTCTCGAACTAGACTCTTCAAAACATCATGCAACTCCATAACCGCTGGAAACAACCCTACTTCAGAATCGGGCCACCGGGCAATATCCGACAGATTTTCTAACGGATTAAGAATACATCTTAAAGCTCCGAAACCGGAATATTGTTTCAGGGCTTTTGTTTCTTCTGTCGTCGGCTTCCGATTTTCTTTCTCCAATCGAAAGCAAAGCTTAATGGCTTCAATATTTGCACGCAGGTGCTGTTCTTTATTAAAGCTCATGTTCTTCCAGCCAGATTTCGATAGCTCCTGTAAGTTCGGTGTACAAGTCGTTGAACTCTGAGCTAAAAGCAAACTCATCATTTAGCCTGTATTTCTCAAAAACCGGAACTGCTTCCGGCAGAAACCGAACGGCAAATTCTTTAGCTTCTTCCAAAGGGATTATTCCCGGAAACTCATTCCAGATAATAGTTACAAGGGTATCGTGTTTTGAAAAGTGAAGCCCTTTGTACAACTCTTTATGTGCCAGTTCTTCTGCTTCCTGATGATTGTGCCCGTTTTTAACGGCCTGCGAATAACATTCTGCCGCGAGATCACTACGGGTATTCAGCAGATCGTTATCGTCTGTTAACTCAGGATGACTTTCGTATAAAAAGTGAAGCAATGACAACTTAAACCATGAGAGTTCTTTAGGTGTTGTTTTCATGACATTTAAATTAGAATTTTAAAATGTTATGATGTGAGGAGGGAAAAACAAGCGCCCGGAGTTAATCCGAACGCTTTGATAAAAAGGAAATTCTATTGAATTGGATTTTACATGGAGTGCGATTTGGCCCTGTTTCGTTTAGTGGTTTGCTGACGCTCCGTCGGATTCACCTGATCCTTTTTCAGTGCCTCTTTTACGTCTTTGGTCGCCTCATTAGTTTTACCTTCAGAATTAACCGCTACCTGGGTTTTGCTCTTGTTATCCGGTATTACTTCTGCACCTTTGGTTTGGGCTTTATCAGGATTCCATTTGTAAAAATCCAGCTTACCTTTTTCGTCGTTAACCTTTATGTAAGCGTTAAACTCTTCGCCTTTTTTGTCTTTCATTCCGGCAACATAGATGGTTTCCCGCTTTTCCAGTTTCTGTTGCTGGTCCTCGGTCAGTTCCTTTCCAAGAAGAGAATTGGGAATACGCACCTGTTTTTGTTCGTTTTGTGTTTGACCTTGCTGCTGCTGATTATCAAATCGGAAACCTATACCTCGTTTATCGGCATCAATTTGCAGGTGAGCATTAAACTCTTTACCACTACGGGCGGTCATACCTTCCACGTAAATTGAGCGTCCTTCGGCCAACTCTTTCTTTTGGTTTTCATCGAGCTTAACGCCTTTAATTTCATCGGGAATTTTTATTTTATCTGCCCGTGCGGCAACCAATTCGTTGGTGAGTTTATCAATGGATAAAAATACCGGTGTGCTCTCTCCCTCTTTGTACTGTGGATGCACAATTCTTCCGGCATTTCCGGTTTTCAGCAGGTTTTGTTTGTCCTCGTCAGTTAAGGTGACGCCAAAATACGGACGGTCGAGTTCGGGATTGTTGCGAATGGCATGAACAGCCAGTTTAAAATCACCATTTTCGTCCTGACGAAAGGCCAACCGTGCATCGGTGCGGATGTTCAGGTTATCGGTTTTAATGGTGATCGGAATCAAACCTGGTGACTTCTGGTAGTTTAACATGGGCTCCAGATTTTTTGTGTTTTTCAGAAAATCTTTTGAGACACCCAGCATTTCCAATTGTGACCAGTCAACTTTGTTCTCTTCAATCAGATTGGGCCGTTTCTCCTGAGTTTGTTCTTTCGAAAAGTCGCTTGTTTTTACCTCATGCTTTTCCAACATCTCCTTGTTGGAAGGTGTATCCGGTTTCTTTAACATCTTTTCCAGAACGATTGCAGTTTTTTCCACCAGGTTGGAAGGTGCTTTGAAAAACTGAAAATCGGTGGGATTTTTATACTGGCGGTTAAAATTGGTGAAGAAATTCTCCAGCGGATTACTGTGCCTATCGATTTTTAAGAAACTACCTGCATTGGCCTGTTTGGGAGCCTCTGTTTTTAGTTTGCCTTTTTCATCAAAACCACTTACGGCTTTTAGTTTGTTTTCGTTTTTCTCTTTAACCAGTAATACTTCCTGGTCATTGTTTTTTTGTTCCATGATACATTTCTTTTAATGATTTAAAAGCGAATGTATCGTTGATTGGCCTTAAAACTGTTAGGCTGGAAGTATTTGGCTTTGGGTGGGTTAAAGTGGCGTAGTTAGCCTGGATGTCAACTCAATCTAATTTCAGAATATCCTTAAAATATGGTTTAGGAATAAATACCCATCTTTCGTTCACATAACAAAAATATTTGTACCCAATTCCATAATTAGTTTCCTCACTCTCCAGGAATTCGACACTATAAAATTTGACATTATAATTAAATACTCCATACTTCACGGCCTCAACCATTCCTCCTGGAGCATCATCTTCGCCTGATAATATTCCGGACGTACTTAATCGTGTAATTTTGAAAAACTTTTTCTCAGGATACAGCGGAGCTATAGGTTCTTCAAGAATACCAACAAATATTTTGCAATAAATCTCAAAACTCTTTACGTAATAATCCTGACTAAATATCTTTCTACAGTCTAGCAAGGTTGGATGACAAGCTAATAACAGCTCATTGATATTAGCATTTCTTTGAACAAACTCCGAAAAGAATTCATGAGGCGTTGGATGAATTGGATCGATGTATGATTTTCTCACTTGATTCAATACAGCAAGAAAATCCTCTTTTGATTTATTCCATCTGGATATTTTCTTTTCGATTTTGTATCGCTCTGTTAATTCTGAGAATAATTCATCTAAAGCATACGAATCATCTAACTTTGCAGCCTGCTTAACACTGTATAAAGTACCTATAGAATGAAATCCTATACCAGGAAGCAAAAACGGCTTAACATCCACATTATCCAGTGCCCACGCTGCACCCATTTCGTTTAAACAGATATCACTTGCTTTATAACTATTTGAGATAAATAGAAAGCTATAGTCCGCTTTTAGCAGATTTTGCCTTATATGGATTCTAAAGTCATCCCCTGTCCTTATTCCCAAACCATCAACTGAAGTACAAAAAATGTCACTCTCGTTAATTCCGCATCCAAGAATTAAAATATTTGTGACAAAACAATCTATTATCTTCTTATCTTTTGAGGAATGGCTGATAAATATTTTCATGGTTTAATTAAACAATGTGTTAAGAAAATTTCAATATGGTAAAAGTATCAGAAATTACATTTCAGGCGAACTCATAATAGTAATTTGTCCCCAATTTCCATACCCCAACATATTCAAATTGCAGATACGTGTGTAATTTGTACTCTTGATTCTTTTTGTTGGTATTTAGAAACTATCCTCCACTCCATCATCCGGAATAAAATAAGCGTAAATATCCTTTCGTTTTAGAAGCGACAAAAACATATTTTTATCGCCTCCTATTACAAGTTTGCCAATTTTAACCCCGCAATAATAGACATCATCGCCATCGTGTTTAAAACTTTGAACACGTTCTATATTATCGTAATCCCTAGCAGTTGGCTCACGATCTAACAGCTTTTCCAGTAAATCAAATACCAACATGTTTTGAGCTTCGGAAAAGCGACTGGCTATATGCGCCTTGGTAAAAGGCTTGATGTTTTTTAAAACTACTTCACGGCGTAGTTGTGGAATTTTGTTTTTGGGTTGATACATGATGCTATTTTTTGTATTCCTGTATTAGCTATAATATTTCTTGAAAATCATCTATATAATGTCCGCAAGAATATGTTGTTCTCTGATAAAAATGACGTTGTTAGAATCCGCAATCGACGTAGCACCGAACACCGCCCCGCAATATGTACTTTGTTTACTGCTGCTTCTTTATTTCAATTTTAGTTTCATCATTATGTCGGTCTGTTCATCATCTCCGAGTTTGAAGATGTGTTTGTCAAATGCTACAAATCCATTCTTTTCATAGAATCGGATTGCTCTTGGATTTTGTTCCCAAACTCCCAGCCAAACATATTCCACATTTTTTGCTTTAGCTAATTCAATCGCTTTTTCGTAAAGGATTTGTCCGACTTTTTTCCCGTGAAATTCTTTTAGAACGTAAATACGTTCTATTTCGAGTGCGTTTTTGTCCTTTATTTCGATTTGTGATTGTCCAACGTTTACTTTTAAATATCCGATTGTTTTTCTGTCAAGTTGGGCAAAATAAAATTCAGCGTTTGGGTCAGTCAGTTCTGCTGTTAGTTTTTCAGTCGAAAATCCGTTTTCCAAATATTCTTTCATATTGTCTTCACTGTTTTCGGAAGAAAAAGTCTCGGCAAAAGTCAATTTTCCGATTTCTTCTAATTCATCAATATCTTGAATATTTACTTTTCTAATTTCCATATATTTTTAGGTCTTTTAAGCTTGCTGCTATCGGTTGGCCAATGTTGTCGGGGCGGATTCTCATTTCGCAGTTGGTGTACTGCCGAAGGCAGCCCTGCAATATGGCATTGTGTTGTGGCTACATATCAAATAGTTCAATAGCAGCATATTTCTTTAATTCTCCTTTTTTATAGTATGAATCTCTATCTTTTTTTGAATTCATTGATTTATTATTTCTCTCATTATATTCCTCAACCAAGGAATAAATGGAAATAAAAAAGTTCTGTAAAGCACTAATTTCTGTTCCCTCTTCATTCTCAAAAAAGTATGAACTATAACCCATCATGTCACGAGATATTACAACGTAATCTTTTTTTAAGTGAAAAGAATCGTTGATACCTGTAATTTCGTCTGGTAAGAATTGGAAAGAATCATGGTCAAACTGTTGATAATCTCCAACGTGCTTGTAGCTATGAAAGTATTCACTAAGTTTTGTAATCCCAGTCGAATAATAAACAAAAAGATATTTCTTAATGTCTTGGTTAAAAGTAAATGATTCAAAATACTCGATTACCTTATGAAAAATCTTTTTCGTTAATGTTGTTTTTACTTCAATTACTGCAAGCACAGATTCTGAGGGAACTACTACAATATCATTAATTCGGTAAAAAGGAGCATAGTATAAGGAATCATAAATTAGAATATCGCATTGTTTAGACATTTCCCCATTTTCTGATAAAATAAATCCTTGCTCTACGCTTACACTATTGGGCAAATAAGTCTTAAGAAAAGACCTAAGTATTTCTTCTGTCAAGACTCCAATTGTGGGATTATGCTTTTTTATGAATTGTTTGGTTTGTGATAATTTGATTAATAATTCGTCACTGACCAACCTAAAATAGTCTACCATAAGAATTAGTTTATTTCAATTATGTATACAAACTTGCTAATTTGTTCGATTTTATCGGATAGTTCTTTCCCTTCCAACAAATTGGTTTTTTGAAGATTTGGTTTATTGGGTAGTAATTCTAATAAGCTCACCAAATAATTAGTTTTAATTGCATATGTAACATTCTCTGCTTCAGCGTGCTTTGAGCTAACAATTCCAACTAAGCAACCTTTATTGTCAAATAAAGGTCCGCCACTATTTCCAGGCTGAACGGGTGCAGAAACTTGATATGTTGTTGCATCTCCCTGAAATCCAGTCTTAGAACTAATTATTCCATTGGTTAACTTAATTTCATCTCCCATGGATGCTCTTAACGGATAACCTAAAGCATAAATTGATTCACCAACCTTTGCGAGTTCTGTTCTCAGAGTAAATGGAATTGATAATTTCATTGTTTCTGATTCAGTTAATTTTAACAATGCAATATCATTGTTTTTATCAAATACAACGACTTTTGCATTATACGATTTATCAAAATTGGAATTTATTCCTTTAACCTTTATACTTTCGGCATTTTCTACCACATGATAATTTGTAACAATAATTCCGTTTGTTGTTATTGCAAATCCAGAAGCGGAAGTTTTCAATTTTCTTTGTCTGGATTCAATAATCATATCTTTTGTAGGAAATAATTTTATGCTTTCTTTCTCAAAATGAATTTTGGTTCTACGAGCCAAAATTTCTAATTCTTTTTTATTTACATTTTTGTCATAATAAATGCCTTCATAATCATTTAAAGTTTCAGAATAAGTCAAAGTGTATTTAGTATAGAATTGTCCATTAGCATAATGAATTTCAGGATTTTAACGATATGTATTATCGTCAATTGGTGCACTTTTTTTGATAAACCGACTGCCATTGAATGTTTTTATTATTACATCATCTTCTAGACTATATTTCTCGTGTACTGAAAATCGTTTATAACCATTATCAACTTTTAAAATGACGGTATAAGGTTTACTATCATTCCAGTCCTCGCTTTCCTCTTTCACCAATAAATTTCCGTCCAAATATTTGCTAACGTACCAAGTTGTTTTATAAATTCCTTCAATTTCATCAATCTCAGAAATTCTTTCCGTAAAAAGATTTTCCCATTCGCTATATGTCTTTGGAGTTTGGCTAAAAGACAAAAAGTGGAATGAGATACAAATAAGAATTATAAAATTTCTCATGGTTGTTATTATTTTAATATCGCCATAACTAGTGAGCATCATCAACAAGTAATGTTATTTAATTATCTCAATCCTAAAGATAATGTTATTCCTCTTAATCGGGAGGAAACATTACTTATTATGGTTACCGTTATCTATTAATTGCGGACTTTAGCCCCAAGACCTTATCACATGCGGTTTCCCAAGTGCAATGCAATTTCCTCATTGCTATAACTCCTTGATTACAGGCTTCCTGCAGCCGTGTAATTGGCCAGCAAACTTTGTGGATGGCTTGCCGCAGCGCTGCAAATGGCAAAAAATTTTTCTTAGACCCCCTACGCAGTTTTGCAGCAGGGGTAAAATTCTTGTGCAACCAGTGTAACACAACTGCAGCCAGCAAACAAACTATATGACGTACAGTCCGTATTTTTGTGGTGGGTTAAACTCATATTAGGGTTCGTCGCCGCTGGAATGCTTCTGATAGCAATTTCCCATGCCCCGGCATTTCTCAAATCGCATTTTCAACCACACCGCTGCTCATGATTCGCAGTATTCCGGTGGATTGAAACTGCTCAATCGAAAAGCCTTTGGCATCGCGCGGCAAAAGAATCCCCTACATTTATTCCAGGGATACATTTGCCTTCTGCCCACCCGTTAAAATTCAGATTACTGTTCCTGTGCCTATGGAAACTTCATTCTGGGAAGTTTCTCCGAGTACACCCGGAACACTCCCTGCATTCAGTAACCTCCGGCACCGCACACAAGAGAAAGGCTTTCATTTCCCTCATTCACCCTGTTCTCACAGACCTCATTTCAGTACATTCAAACCTTACACTTGTTTTTGCCTCCACTCGATTTAGAATTGTAGCTTACTGACTTTTGATAAAGTACTTTTATCATTTTACTCAATTTATAGATTCTTCTTTCCCGCATTCCAATTTAAGAATGTGCTTTCCGTCCGGCCATTGTTGTTCTGTTGGCAAAATAAAGACTGTGTTTTTGGAGCCTGCAAGTTCAGGGCTGCAGTTTTGCAGAAAATCTCCAACCTCCTGTCGTCGAATAGTATTTCCTGCAAAAAACTTGCAGATCCAACACTGCTTTTTTAACCGGGCCACAAAACAACAACGACCGACCCAATGGAAAGACGCATAATCTTAAACGAATGAAATATGGAAAAGAAGAATAGAAATAAATATTTTGAAAATGTAAGTAACGAAAAACAAAACTCACTCTCCTCCGGAATCCGCATAGGTGAGTTTGGAATTGTTTTTGTATTGCTTATAACATCACAATTATCAACCTTTTAAAACTGCCCAAATGAGAGAAAAAGTTAACAAATTACCATTTCGATGGATTTTCAGAATCATTGTTATCGTACTGGCTTCTTATATTACCGGATTAAGTTTCTGGTATTGTTTACTGGCTTATATCGCAATTTTATTCCTGATTGAATTTGCCAAAAATATGATAGTTGTTATCCTTGGTATTGCCATAGTTGTTGCGGTAACTCTTGCCATGTTTTTTGGATTGATAGCGCTTTAATTGTTCAGAAGAATAGTTTTTACACCTTATAATGCAGGGCCTTATCGCCCTGCTTCTTTTTTCATGAGCCTGTGCGGTAAAAAGAAGCAAAAAACCTTCTTAAAGGATCCTGTTGGTAATGATTGATCCCTTAATTTTAATCGCAAAAATACAGGAGTAACATGGACAAACAACAAGGTTAAATCCGCTGGATTTGATTCATAATCTTCCTTTTAGTTCCTAAAAACGAAAAGCGTATTCCGAATCAAAACCTTGCCTGAAGTCCCTGCTATCCTGTGAATGGTGAGCAATAAAATTATTGTTTAACAATTTAAAGCTTACTGTTATGAAAATTGATTATTTCAAAGTTTCCGAAATTAAAGTGTCTTATACTGACAAAGTAAAAGCATCAGAAAGACCTCAAATTGGCGCATCAAAAGATGCAGCTCATATTTTCAAACACATTTTTAAAGATTGTATTCAGCACCATGAAGAGTTTTATGTAATGCTGTTAAATCGTGGCAACAAAGTTCTTGGTGTATCCTGTATTTCAAAAGGTGGAATTTCCGGGACCGTTGTCGATGTAAAAATAATTTTGCAACTGGCATTAAAAGCAAATGCATCTTCATTGATTGTTTCTCATAATCATCCGAGTGGTAACCTTACCGCAAGTGCGGCTGATGTAAAAATTACCGAAAAACTTAAAAACGCATGTAAGTTGATTGATTTAAGTCTTCTGGACCATCTGATTGTTACAGATGAAAGCTATCTGAGTTTTGCTGATGATGGATTGTTATAAATCCACTTCATAGAAAACAAGGGCTACTCGCATTGAGTAGCCCTTGTTTTTTGTGCTTTAAGTTTCTCGACAACCTTTGTTTCCCAGCTCATTGTTCTTTACAATACAGTCAGGATTCTACCCTGTGATTTTCAAAAACAATTCTTGTATCAAATGATTAATGAACGAGGATAGTACACGAATCATAAAAAATGAAAATTTGGATTAAAAATATTTTCTATCTTTTAAGGGCCATATACATATACTTTAATACACTTATAATGAAAGACGTATTCCGTTTTAATGAATTCTTTATTCATCAAAGATTAATTCTTCAGCTCCTGGACTCCTATCATAAAACGATTCTATCGACATTGCTTCAAAATACTAAACATTATGATGATCACCTGAAACAAACCTTTATTAACGATTCATTTACTGAAGTTATAACGAAATATTTTGCAGCAAAGAAAATTAAATCTCTGGAAGAATTATTGATAACCAACTCTAAACTAAAAAAGGGGCAAGTAATCTGGTTTTATAATAATTTTTATTTCAAAGGGATTGTAAAGGCAAGTAAAGATTTTGAAAAAGGGAAATTACCAGCTTACGCGGAATTTCACATCCATCTCAAAAGATATAATAAAACCATAAAGGGGAAATACAACTATGAACACGTGCATTGGTGTAGTGCAACAGATAGGTTATCTGGACATAAAAGTAAATTCATAGTGGCATATATTGATGGAATACAAAAAAATGAAATTGTATTAAGGCCAATGTTTATTAGTGATCGATTCTTGAAAGATGAAATTTTATATGAATATGATTCACCTTCATTAAAACTTGATATTAGTGAAATTGACGAATTTAATCAAGTAGAATGTGTTCCTCATGATTACGAAGAACTTGATATTCAAAAGAACAAGGATATTTCAGAAGAAAGAATTAAACACTCAATTGCAGAAATATTATATGAAAATAATATTCCTAAAGACTGGGGAGGAGAATCTTCGGATTTATTTACCAATCATATTCATATTGATGGAAAAAGATACAATGCTGCGTTCTTGCTAAAAGGACCATCAAAGTTCCATCAAATGACAGTTAAAGATTTAGGTGTTAATGGAAATCAAATTGTTCGACTGTTTGATGAACCAGCGGAAATATTAGTTCTACAACACTGCCACTATATTAAAGCGGAGATTTATAAGACCATGGATGCGTTTGCATCAAGATTTGATAATATTAGGAGGTATTGCATTATTGATGGAATTGATACGCAAAGATTATTGATGGCTTATGAGAAAATATAGGAAGGCAACCGAAGTTACCTTCCAATTTACAAACCCTATAAATACATCAAAACCGATTGACCGGCCTCGCTGTTATCAAATCCTTGTTTTTTATAATAAAACGCTGGTGCCTTCCCCCATTCTTTTCAAACAGCTCAACTACCAATTCCTTTTTGTCCGGGATCGTAAATGATTCGAAAACAAAAACCGTTGCTTCTGCAGAATTGCCTTCAATAGAAGTCAGGTTATTAAAAGCACGAACTGGTTTTATAACCGTCTCCTGAATGGCTGTTCTTTTGGCCACTTTCTTGTCTACTATTTTAAAGGTTAAAAAATCAATTTTAAATGGAATATCGGAAGTATTTTCCAGTTCGGTGCGAAAATAGATCAAACCGTCCTGGCTGTACAGGCCGGTTAACGCAAACTCAATTCCAAATTGTTTGCTAGAGATATTTTTGAATTGTTTCTTCCTGGTCCCGTAAATTTTCTCCATAGCCAATTGTATGTTCTGTGGTGTTTTGTTTCCAAGCTCAGCAAGTTGTATCTCCACTGAATTGTCCGGCTTGTTTCCCAGTTTGTATTCATGCAGGAAGTCCTTCATTTCGATATTCAACTTTGCAGGATTTTCAGCGTAGTTGACAATAAACGAATAAAAACTGCCCTCGTCGGTTATTACCGAAAAGTTGGTTTCTTCTTTAAAATCCTTTACCGAAGCTTTTACCCGGACCACATTTTCTGCACCATCGGCTTTCCCCGCTATGATATTTGAAGAACCAAGATCGATATAGGTTATGGCTGCCGGGAATAGAATATGGACAGTTTTATTATAGGTTACTTCAATGTTGTAGGATGAAATGACCCTGTCTTCAGAGATGACTTTGCTAAATTGGTTCTGAGCAAAAAGTGAAAAATTGCTAAGTAGTATTATCGCGAATAATATTTGTTTCATGACGAATGATTTAAAATGAATGAATTGTATTTTATTTGGCAGGCATCAGCAATATTCGGTGCCCGGCTTTTAGAGTGACTTTTGTGGTTCGGAGTTTTTTGGAAACATACTGTGATGTCCCTTGTATAAAACTTCGCCCCACATCGGCTGCCAGTTGTTCGCCTGCAGTTGTACCCTGATTGATGCTAATGCTTGTCCCTGCATCGCGTCCCATGGTGGCAGTAATTTCCTTTAAAGCACTGACCTCAACCGAACCGGGAATAAACAGTCCAGGCTGTCCGTCGGTGTCGTAAGCTGTGAGTTGCACCGGGATGATATTTCCGTTTTGTTCCAGCGAATTGATAAAAATATGCAAACGTTCTCCCTGTATTCGGGCGATACCTGTAATCAAGGCATTCTTTTGAAAATGGAGTCCACCGGTTTCAATCGCTTCCAGTAATCGTAGCTGAACATTTTGCCCGTTAACCAGTTTTTGTGTGCTGTTTACACAGGCATTAATGGTATTACGTTCTGTAGTTTCCTGCTTGTCTCCTGCCGATATAAATGAATAGTTTCGGGGCTGTGAGACCTGCTTTAGAAATACCGAATCAGAAACCGTTTGTTGTAATGCCGTTGCTGTACTTTTTGTTGAAACCAGAACTGTCTTGACGATCTTCTCTTCTTCTTGCTGTCTCACTAGGAGACCAGTTTCGGAAACCGCTACATTTGGTTGTATTGGCGCATTGTTAGGCATATATTTAGCCGCCATCTGGTACGATTTTTCCATCAACAGCAGTTGTTCATCGATACTGTTGTCTTCCTGCTTTTCTGCCAGTTGTTGCTTCAAAGCTTCAAGCTCTGCCTTTAGCTTTTCATTTTCAGGATTCGCCTTTGGTTTTTCGTAAAAGTTGCCCAAGGTTTTGTTTATATTGTTGTAAGCAGAAGCTGAATGCTGAATTGCCCGTTTTGGGTGCTCACTTCCCGAATATTTTTCGGACAAGCTATTTTCAGCTTTTGCAGAGGAAAGCAAGTCAAATTTGGCAGGTTCATCCTTTTTAATCATCGACGAGAAATCATCCAGCGAGCGCACCGGCTTTTGCTGAATGAGTGCTGCCTGCTCGAAGGCGTTGATTTTATTCTTCAGCAGATCCTCTTCCTGCGGTAGTGGGATCTCTGTATTCAAACCAACTACTGTTTTGTTTTCCTCTTTGTCCGATGGCTTAAATATCAGCCACAGACTTGCCCCAAAAACAAGGAACATCAAAGCAAATACCGCGTACTTCTTTAGCATTTGCTTTTGTCCCGGCTTCAGGAGTGTTTTATTCTTTTTGTCCATCTGTTAAATCTTTTAAGTGATTAATGATACTGTCTTGTGGTAAGTCAAGTGGGGTGATGTGTTCAATCTGAAACAGGTCTTTTACTTTCGCATCCCGGAACGAATCCCAAAGAGCAAAAGCGAACAGAAGCGTAAATAAAACACACATCCCCAATACCACCCTTCGTCGTTTTTTCTCAGGAATTCTGTCACAACTCCCTTTGAGTTTTTCACGGCTAAGCCGTTTCAACTCCGAAAATCTGTTCTTCATGGTACTACCTTGTTATCGTTTGAATATCGTTGTTCTGTATTACCTCGAAGTTCTCCACTGTAAAACCATGTGGGTTATTATCGCTGCGAACCGAATTGATAAGACTGCATCGTGTTACCAGGTTTCGCTCTGTGATATTACTTTCACGAATAATTACTTGCCGGGCATAGGTTGATGCCGTGTACGGATAGTTCATAAAATCAACAACCACACTATCTACTTGTAGCGTTTGGTTGATATTCCCTGAAATAATCCGGTTGAAATAGCCTTTTTCAAGCAGATCTTTGTAATAGGTATACACGCTTTTATCTGCCAGAAACATGGCCCGGTTGATGTTTGACTCAATGGCATTCTTATCGGGTGAAAGCGTAAAAAACAACTCGTGAAAACGCCGGATATGCTCCCGTGCCTCTACCGGTCTGTTTTGTGCCAGATCCTGTGAAAGGGCAAGAATAAGGGATTTTCCCTTGTCAAGAACATAGATCTTTTGCCGTTGTTGTTCTGCAAAGCTATAGGCGCTAAATACCGAATATCCGGTAATGCCTGCACAGAGCAGAATAAACACCAGCCCGAAAAAACGGATTTGCCTGAAGCTTGTTTCGATATTTTTTAATGATTTAAATTCCATAATTTTTTGTGATTAATTTTTCATTAGTTTTCCTGTCATATTTCCGGCCGATGCACCGGCAACACCTGCAGCCATTGACGCAGTTTTTCCTGCCGACGATGTTACATTCTTACCATAATTCCCCATACCACCGGCCATGATTATCC
Source organism: Draconibacterium sp. IB214405 (assembly GCF_033963885.1). Lineage (NCBI taxonomy): Bacteria > Pseudomonadati > Bacteroidota > Bacteroidia > Marinilabiliales > Prolixibacteraceae > Draconibacterium > Draconibacterium sp. IB214405. Next base: position 24,632 of record NZ_JAXBMA010000008.1, on the reverse strand, counting down.
ATCCGGCAACGGTTGGAATAGTAAAATACCCGATGATACCGATAATCATAAATACAATGTAAACGCCGTTGGAAGCTTCGACTGAATACGTAGCATCGGCCTGTAGTTTATCAATATCGGCCTGTAGCATCAGCACCTGGATACGGGCAAGGATGGAACTAAACAAATCGGAAACCGGTAACCAGAGGTACACCGAAATGTACCGCGAGAACCATTGTGTCATAGTGGACTGAAAGCCATCGTAAATACTGATGGCAAAGGCTATCGGACCAAGTATCGAAAGTACAATCAGAAAAAAGGTGCGGATGGTATCAATTACCAAAGCCGCTGCCTGAAACAGCAATTCCAGAATTTCCCGGAAGAAATCGCGGATATTCTTTTTCATGTTGTACAAACTGCGCTCGATGTACATTCCTGACATGGTTGCCAGATCCGACGGACTCCACCCCAGTTCTTCCAGCTGCTTGTCAAATTCCTCGTTACTGACCAGGTAAGCGGTTTCCGGATTTCGTTTCATGGCTTCTACCTCCAGTTCCTCTTTTAAATCGCGGTACTTTTCCATATCAAAAGTCTGTGCTTCCAGCATCTGGTTGGTGCCAACGACAATGGGGCTAAGCACCACGTTGATCGTCCCCAACACAAAACCGGGGAAAAACATGATACAGAGACCGATGGCAAAGGGACGTAAGAGCGGGTAAACATCAATGGGCTCGGTGCGTGACAGCGACTGCCACACACGCGAAGCCACATAAAACAATGCCCCCAAACCGGCAATACCTTTTGCCACACCTGCCATGCTGCTGCACAGGGGTGTCATCTCAAGGTAGAGGCTGCGTAATATCTGATGTAGGTTGTCAAAATCCATTACCAGTACCTTTCGCTTGAATCACCATACAGTGCCAGCATCCTTTCGGTATCACCTTTCTTTTGCGCCCGTAGGTACGAAACGGCAATGTTTTTATTGGTGTAATAGCTTACTAAATTCCGGTAGTGTTTCACCGAATCATAAACACTGTCTATCACATCCATTCGCTCTTTATCGGTCAGCGATAGTGTACTGGCATTTACAATGCCTTTCAGATCATTCAGCAGGTAGGCGCTTTCTTCCAGTAGTTTGGTATAGCCAAAGGCAATTGCCCCCAGCTCTTCCAGCGAATAGTTTTCATCCTGCAACATCCGCTGGTAAGCGTTTATATAGATGTCAGTAATCTCGCCAACCATTAAAATGGTTTGCTGTACTTTTCGGGCATCTTTAACCAGGTTGTTTACGGCCTTTAGCGCATCGTAATAGGCTTTGCCCTGTTCATACACCTTTTTCACTTCTTTGAAGTTTTTGATCACATTGGAAACGGTATTGGAAGTTTGGATAATCTCCTTGGCCGTATTGGCGATACTTGTTGCTGTATTAATCGGATCGTTTACCACCCACTGCGCTTTCAGGTTTAACGAACCAAGCATGATCAGCAGCCCGGCTATAATTAATTTTGTTTTCATGTTCTTGTTGTTTTGAAGATTTAAGAATTGCGTTTGCTTGCCGCCAGTTGTTTAATGGCAAGCTCAATATTCCCGTCCAATTGTTCGGTTAAACGGGTAAGTTCCAGTTTCTCGGTTTCTTCGGTGGTGTAAGTGTAGTATTCCTCCAAAGAGACTTCGGTGGCATAAACCGCAGATTGTACACCTCCCAAGCCAATCCAGACTTCCTTATAGTGACGTTGCGGGTGATTGGCCAGATTGATGGATAGAATCTGTGATTTTTCTTTTTCACTAAGACCAAGCAGCTCCTGAATGGAGGCAAACTTATTCATGTACTTGCGTTGGTCGAGCAGGATCTTACAATCGGAATTATTGATGATACTTTCCTTTACAATTTCCGAAGCAATAATATCATCTACTTCCTGTGTCACAACTATTGCCTCGCCAAAGAATTTGCGTACGGTTTTAAATAAATATTTGATGTACTCGGCCATTCCTTCTTTGGCAATGGCCTTCCATGCCTCCTCCACCAATATCATCTTGCGGATGCCTTTTAATCGCCTCATTTTGTTGATAAAAGCTTCCATGATAATGATCGTTACGATGGGGAAAAGCACTTTATGATCCTTTATATTATCCAGCTCGAAAACGATAAAACGTTTGTTCAGCAAGTCCATTTGTTTGTCTGAATTCAGCAGGTAATCGTATTCTCCGCCCCGGTAATAAGGTTCAAGTACATTCAGGAAATTGGCTACATCGAAGTCTTTTTCGCGCACCTTTTTCGATCGGAGCAATTCCGTGTACTCATCGCGCACAAACTCAAAAAAGGTATTAAAAGACGGAGCCACCTTACCGTCCGATTTTAACTTCTCGATATACAGGCTAACCGCATTTGACAATGCCACCTCTTCGGAACGTGTGGGTGCCTCATCCTCGCTTTTCCAGAGGGTAAGGATCAGCGTTTTTATGCTTTCCCTTTTTTCAATGTCAAACACACCATCGTCGGTGTAAAACGGATTAAATGCAATCGGGTTATCCTCGGTATACGTAAAGTAAACCCCGTCTTCGCCCCTGGCTTTATAATGTATTAAATCGCATAAACCTTTGTAGCTGTTTCCGGTATCGACAAGAAGAACATGTGTTCCCTGCTCGTAATATTGCCGTACCATATGGTTGGTAAAAAAGGATTTTCCACTGCCCGAGGGGCCAAGAATAAACTTGTTCCGGTTGGTGATTATTCCTTTTTTCATCGGCAGATCGGAAATATCCAGATGCAAAGGTTTACCGGTTAAACGATCCACCATTTTTATGCCCACCGGTGATAGTGAACTTCGATAATTGGTTTCGCCGGTAAAAAAGCACAAAGCCTGTTCTGTAAACGTGTAAAACGATTCTTCAGCAGGAAAATCAGCTGCATTACCGGGGATGCCTGCCCAATACAGGGTAGGAACATCAACAGTGTTATAACGTGGTTTGCATTCCATCAGGGCAACTTGCGAGCCCACATCGTTTTTAATTTGGCGTAGCTCTTCGGATCTGTCACTCCATGCCAGTACATTGCAATGCATGCGAACCGAAACCAATCCTTTGCTGTGTGCTTCATTCAGGTATTCGTCCAGCCATTGTTTGTTAATCTGGTTGGCCCGGCTGTACCTGGAGAGTGAAAGCATATTACGCGCCATTTTCTCGAAACGGGCGAGATTGGCAGTATGGTCATCGATAAAAATGTATTGGTTATAGATATGGTTACATGGTAACAGCAACCCTATAGGAGCTGCATACGAAAGTAAACAGGAACTCCTGTCAGTTGAAAGTTTTTCGTAGCGACTTTCTGTAGATACTTTAGCAGGCAGATCATCTAAATCAGAGAGCGTATGAAGAATCAGTAAGTTGTCGCCGATTTTCAGTTCTCCCGGATTTAATGTAAGATCTTTCAAAACATTGTCATGCCCGTGGGAAAGTGAAAAATACTTTTCCACTATTCCCTCATGGGCATCAGTCCCGGTAATCTGGTCGGCTGTTAAACGCCTGAGCTTTATGAAATCGCTGTCGTTAACGATTTGCTCAAACTGGGTTACAGCTTCCACAAAACGAAGGACTGTTTCCTTATTTTTTATCTCTTTGGGCACGATAAATCCCCTGCCCAGTTTACTGAAAGTGCTTTGTTGTTTGCTGCGCTCCTTGGTTGTTTTGGTTAGGAACAAATAACAGGTATGGTTTAAATACGGACGCTCGTTAAAGTGCCGTTCGAACGAAGAACTTAAAAAACTTAAATCCTGTTGTGGCTCTTCGGTTTTGTAGTTCTCTTTGATGTACCAGTCCTGTTTATGCACGATGGAATAGTCGGGCAACACCTTTATTGCCTTATTCCATACCGAGTGCATGGCTTCGTATTCTTCCGTTGTAACCGTAAATAGCTCCGGGAGCTTTACCTCAAAAGCAATGGTTATATCGGCATCTTTGCTGATAATACACCCCTGCTCCACTGCAAGCAAAGGAAACCGGCTTTCCAAAGTGGCAGCTTTTAATGTGTTTCGCATACTGCCTCCTTTCTGTTGGTTTTGAACAAACGGTGAATACTCCTACGGTTGATAATTCGGCGCGGAAAATTATGCGTCGCCTGTAATTTCATTAGCCCATAACGCCCGAATTTTCTGTTTAATGAGAAGGTGAGCCAGACAACCACAAATGCCAAAATAAGCCCGGTAAAAATACAGGACCATTGGTTGATACCGGCCAGGTACATTACGATGAAAACCACAAATGTGCCCAACAGGCCACCTGCAAAAATAAACAGGTACTGGCTTTGCAGACCTTTAAACTCGGCGGGCTTATTTACCCCTTTGTTGATGGAATACACTGCCATAGCTTACAGGAAGAAAGAACGTAAAATGGTGGCAGCAACAATCAGGAAAATACAGGCACCAAACCAGGCGGCTGCAGTTTTTCCGGTGTCGGGATCGCCACTTGAAAATTTACTGTACACTTTTACACCACCGATCAATCCCACGATGGCACCGATGGCATAAATCAGCTTTGTTGCCGGATCGAAATACGAGGTGACCATATTGGTGGCTTCGGTGATTCCGGCTGAGCCATCGCCCTGGGCATAAATGGCAGTTGCCAGAAAGGTGAAGAATAAGGTGATGGATATTTTATATGAATTGATTTGTTTCATAGCATTTTGATTTTGCTCCCCGGTCCCCCAGACCAGAGACTGTTTTACTTTGATTTTTTGATTGATGTGTGGTGAATACCACTTTGGGAAAGACCAAATTTTACCCGTAGTCTTTTTCTTTCATGAGCATACCATTTAGTTCGTTTTCAGACAGCGGTTTTGCTGCTTTTGAACCAAATGTATGGGCTTAAAAGCTGGGGAAAATAAAGCTGGATGTAAGTGGTTGTTTGTGGCGGTGTTTGGCGCAGGTTGGGATGAAAAAAAATAAAGCAGTGAGGTATTTTGTTAATAATTTCAGTTACGGAGCCAAAGTCGTTAGATAATATTTTGCGAAATTTAGACGAATTTAATACAATTTAATTTAAGACTTTATTGCATGAAGACAATCACCTTTAGTTCTGTTGAAAAGGAATTTATTTTAAAACTTTTATTCGCCCGACAATCCCAATATTTAGAAGAAGAAAACACTCCGATAACTTTTGTTAAAACAATAAAAGAAACGATTAATAAAATTAATTTGAATTGGGATAATTATTATTCAAAAAAACATAAAAATCAAATCACAAGTTGCATAAATGAATACCTCCACCTATTCGATGATAAAATCGTATTCAACAATGAGCTTTCTACAATTGGATTTACACGATTGAGTCAGCTACAGCTGCAAGAGGTTAACCTTATTGATCAATGCCATACCATTTTGCCTAAAACTGGCTACAGAAAATCTAAGAACAGATATTCGGATATCTTTGAAAAAATTGAGAAAATAAAAAAAGCTGAATGGGTAGGCCTCTCACGTACTGACGCAAGAGATGTATATAAAATTGGCTTTAGGATTGGTAATGAAACAATACAATGGGAAATGAGCTCAGAAGTGAACCTACTAAATGAAAACTTTACAAAAGGGACAAAAAAGTGGTTAACTACATTTCCTGAATTATATGGTGAATATGTGAGAAAGCAAGAGGCCGTTGAAGTAATCGCGAACTGCGCTCCTATTGGAGCAAATCAGAATACATTAGAATTGACAAAATATCTATTTAACTGATGGTTATGAACAAAAATATTGCCCGTTTCGTCGAAGTAGTCCGGTATAAAAATGGTAGGAATCGTATTAGGCATAATTCCAACAATGAGAATAATATTTACGCGCTACTGAAAGAATTCGGTTATAGGTCGTGTACTCTGGATAATCGTCGCTGTTATTTCTTAAAAAAAGAGAACGAACTAGTCTCAGTTTCATTTTTGAAAATAAAGGATAGGTTTCATGACTTCCTCAAAAATCAGGAATATCTGCACTTACCTGACGACATTCATCATTTTGACATAATGGAATGGTATTATGGGAAAAACCCAATTAAAGAAACCAGATTGTTTAAATATCTGATGACTGATATAAATTCCCAAGAGGCACATAAATTACGTTTAATTACTGATGCATATTACAAGCATAACAATAAAATAGAAATCCTTAAAAATCAACTGATTGAATGGGGGTTTATTAAAATCAAAGATGCGGGGAGTAATATTTGTAAGCATGCTCCTCTGTACCATAAAAATATAGAAGCAAATAAATACTTGGTTTTTACTCATTTTGTCACAGATATAAAATATGCTGATGGATTTGATTGTTGGTTGGCGAACTTTAACAGAAAAACAGATATTGGCAAGAAGCCTCCGGTATACCTAAAACATTTGAAATTAAGCTTTGATTTAGAAGATGATTTTCATTTAATTCAAAAATATGTAAACTAAATTCCTTTTTGAAGCACCACTAAAACAGACTAAACAAGAGTTTTATTAGCGTAAAGAAACCTTTAACTAAGAAAATTGCTTTAATTTTTCAATCTTATAAAATATCTGAATGAATTACGAAAACAGAGTAACAGTATACATTGACATATTAGGATTTAAGGATATTCTGTCAACTACTGTAGACAAAGATGGTAAAGATATTTCTGAGAACATTGATAAGATTATTTCAGCATATACCGCCATTAGAGATGTTTGGGATTTAGATGATACCAGTTTACGAAATAAAATACCAAGTAAAAGTAAAAAAATAACCACCTTTTCCGATTGTCTGGTCATATCTTTCAAAACTGATGAAGAAAGCGAGATATTTCATACGTTGGTAGAAATTCAATGGATGTTAATGAGATTAATTACCAGGGGGATTTTGTGCCGTGGTGCCATTACTTATGGAAAATTAATACATACAGATGAGTTCTTATTTGGACCAGCTCTTGCAGAAGCATATATTTTAGAATCTAAAGCAGCATTATATCCTAGAATAATATTACACGAAGATTTAATTGAGTTTGCAGGCAACACAAATCGATTTCATAAAGATTCTGAGTTAGAAAAAGAATTTATAAAAAAGATACTTGAGAAAGATTCTGATGGAATGTATTTCATTGATTATTTTGCTTCAGCAGAGTCAGAACTAGATAGTCATTATGATTTCCCTGAATACCTGTATATTATTGGGAAAACAGTAAGAGAAGGACTAGAAAAGTACAACAATACATTTAAGGCAGATATAAAAGTTAAGTATCAATGGATGAAAGAAAAATATAATAACATTGTTGATGCTACTCATAATAAAAAGTTCATTAAAAGCTTGAAGGATAATGGAGAGTTCGACTTAGCAGATGCATTCCTTGAATTAAGGAGAATTAATTAGCTTCAATACTTTATGTACTTTTACCAATTTTTACAAACTAAAAATAATTACTTTTGAATAATGGACTTTACCACAAACATAGCTTATAATATTTCCGACGATGAATTTGAAGATTTATCCAATCTTCTAGCTTCGCGATTAAACGGGAATGAAATTATATCTTTTGCCAAAGGTACTGATGGAGGGAAAGACGGTCGAAGAATTGGCTTTTCCAAGGATATTAAAAAGTGGAAAACAGCAGGAAGTAAGTTCATCATACAAGCAAAACATACGGAGAATCCAATCGCATCTTGTTCAGATAACAAATTTCATGGAAATAGAACAAGTATTATTTCTGGAGAGATTGAAAAGATAAAGCAACTAAAGGCTAAAGATGAGTTAGAATATTACATTCTGTTTACAAATAGGAAATATACTGGCAATGCCGATTCGGCCATAAGAAAAGATATAAGCTCCAAAGCAAAGGTTGACATTGATAGTATTGAAATAATTGGCATTGAAACGATTAACCAGTTATTGAGTTTAGACAGCAATAAAGACTTGGTTGTACGTTTTAATTTAAACAATCAGCATATTCCATTTGAATTCTCTGATGAAGAAATAAAAGAAGTTATTGTTGCGTTTAAAACTCAGCTACCTATAATTTCTAAAGATATTAAAAGGGAAGTGGACAGTTTGAAATATGATTATACGCATATCGACAAAGACAAGAAAAACGAGAAAAATGAATTAAGTAAAGAATATTATCAGAATGAAATACTGGGTAGGTCTTTGGTAGAGTTTGATAAAATTGAACAGTTTCTAAATAATCCAGTAAATGAGGCTTTAAAGGATAGTTATTTTGATACTGCTCATGAGTTAAATCAAATTATATCAATTAAAAGAGATAATTTTAATGCGTTTGAAGAATTATTCATCCACATATACAAGTTAGTTTGTGATGGTTCGGCTGTTTTAAAAGGCTCAAAAAGACATGTAACAACTTTTCTTCATTATATGTACATTGAATGCTTAATTGGTAAAAAATGATTAAACCTGATAGACATACAAACCCTGACAATTCTGTCATAAATATTAGTGCCTATATTTTAAAGCAATTAAATTCATTTTACGATATTAGCTATGATAAATTATTAAAAAAAGTTACCGATGACTTAGGAGTTAACGCTAAAGAAAATTACCCGTACGCTCTTAATTTTTTATACCTATTGGGAAAACTCGAATATATAGAAGAAACAGACTCTTTTAAATACAATGCAGCTAAGTAAATTATACTGTAATAAGGCAAATTTTAAAAATATTAAGTTCAACCTTAATGGACTTAATGTAATTTATGCTGAGGTAAAATCTTCAGCGGATGAAAAAAACAACTCTCATGATTTAGGTAAAACTAAATTTGCGGAGATGATAGATTTCATGCTGCTTAAACAAATTGATAAAAACCACTTTCTTTTAAAAATTAAGAAAGATGATTATTCAATTTTTCATGAATATGTATTTTATCTGGAACTGTATTTGAATTCAGGAGAATATCTCACCATAAGAAGAAATATCGAAGCCAATACTAAAATTTCTTTTGCAATAAACAGTCAAACATCTGATGAGTTTACACCTCCTAAGAATTGGGATGTTGAAAACTACGCCCTAAAAAAAGCACGCAGTGTTTTATCGGAATACCTTGCTATGGATTTTTTCCAAAACAAGATTTATGATTATAGAAAATCAATTAGCTATTCATTACGGAAGCAGGATGATTTTAAAGATGTTTATAAACTAAACAAGTTTGCAGCAGGTAAGGACATTGACTGGAAACCATTTATGTTTGATTTATTAGGCTTTAATGGTGAACTATTAACGCTTAAATACGCCAACGACACAAAAATTGAAAATATTAATTCGGTTATTGACAGTTGGAAACGCGATTTTTCTGTTCGGGTTGAGGACAGGGATGAAATAGTTGCAGAAAAATCAATTGTAGAGACAGAATTTAAGGAAATAGAAGACCAAATTGATAGATTCAATTTCTATCAACAGGATAAAACTTTAATTGAGAAAGGGATTAATGACATTGAGAATAAAATTGGGTTGCTAAATAGCAAATCATATCGATTAAATTATGAAATTGACAAACTTAAGACTTCAATAAGAAATAACTTCTCGTTTGATATTGAGAAAGTTAAAAAGATATTTGAAGAAACTGCAATTTATTTCCCTGAACATCTGGAGTCTGATTACAAAGGACTTATTTCGTTTAACAAGAAACTGACTTTGGAAAGGAACAAACTTTTAAAGGAAACTTTAAAAAATAAAGATAAGCAGCTAAAAGAAACAAACGAACAACTGATACTTTCTAATCAGGAAAGGGAAAAGTTGATGCAGCATCTTGTAGATAGTGATACCTTTTCGAAGTTTAAGCGTTGTCAAAAAGAACTGGTGAAAGTTGAAGGAAATCTTTTAAAGTTTGAGGAAAAACTTAAAATTATTGATAAAATTTTTGATAAAGAAAAAGATATTGAAGTTTTACGAAAAGAGATAAAATCGACTATTGAAGAGCTTAAGAGAATTAATCAAACCACAGACAAAAATGAAAAGTATAATTCCATTAGGAGTAGTTTTACAAAATACTATAAAGCAATAATGGATGAAAATGCTGTTCTGTCGTGGAAGATAAATACTAATGACAATGTAGAATTCCTTTCTCCTAAAGTAAAATCGAAAATTAATGATAAGCTGGATACGGCTAAAGACGAGGGCAATACGTATATGAAACTATTGTGTGTTGCTTTTGATTTATCAATCCTATCAACCTACAATCCAGAATCTTATTATCGTTTTGTGTACCATGACGATGTACTTTCACAACAGGATAATGGTATTAAAACTCGTTTATTGTTATTAGTTGACGAACTGACAAAGCAACTGAATCTTCAATATATATTATCAGCAATAAAATCAGATTTACCTGTAGGAAATAATGATATGCCAATAAAATTTGCAGAAGAGGATATTGTTCTGAAGCTGCATGATAAAGATTCTACTGGCACACTATTTGGCTTTGAGTTTTAGTCTAGACCAAATACTCCCCAATATCAAACCCACCAACCTCATTACCAGAAACAGGATCATCACTATGCCCCAACCGACCCAAATGCAAATCAATTAATCCTGAAATACGTTTTTGATAGCTTTCGGAAGTTGAAGTCAGTTGCTCTACCCAATCGGTATTTTCATTTTCGTAAAGTAACTTCCCGGTTTGGGATGGCTTTTCCACCTGCTCATTTTCAACCTCGGTAACTACCTCCATCATTTCTTCAAAAGTTATATCCACCGTAGTTGCGTTGGCAATACCAAGCTCTTTCAATTCTTCATCGAGCTCAACATCATCATAATCCAGAGCGACTTCAATATCCAGCTTACCTGTGGAATTTGAAGCGGATTGACGCTCTCTTTCCTGATTCAAAACAAAGGTGCTTTTTCCGATAATTCCCCTTTCATCTGATAAATTGACTTTTCTTTTTTCATTGGCAACAGTTGCCGAAGAACGCCTCCAATCCTTAAAGAAAATACGGAGCAGGATGATTATCCCAACTATTACAACAAATTCAATCATAATTTCTGGTTTGAGTTAAAAAATGCCTTCATTGTTTTCGTTGTACCGTTTGACAATTTCTTCCTGAAATTCGTCAAAATGATGTGTGAGCACATTATCGATATAATTATAAATCGAAATCTCATCCTTACCAATTACACGGATAATTTGCTGAATCCGTTTGTGGTATTCCTGGCGGATAGGAACATTCTTTCCGAAACGTGCCTTCGTTTTGGAATCTGATAGGAAAAGTTCATCATAAGCTTGATTTGGCTGTTTCTTTTTTGCAATGGTTGCCGGCTTTTTCTCCTGTCTCTTTCCGGCCTCCGGTTTATCATTCTGAATCGTTGAGATGATAAATTCTTCATCTATTTCGTCCGGATTATATTTTTTTCGTGCCATGATTTTTATTGTTTAATGGTTTTTAGAATTTCGTCCGCGAGCGCAATCAGGTTACTTCCTTTTAACAGGCTGTTATGAGCCGGAAAAAGAGTTGAGCGGAATACAGGCTTGTGGCCGGAAGTCAGTTCCCTGCGAAAACGTTTTGAATCGGGAACAAAAGTTTTCAGAATATTTAAGCCCAACTCGCCGATTACATTTTCATAGACATCATACAGTTCGTTTTTCTCCCTCCCATCAACCATATTCCAAATCAGGTACAAACCTTTGATATCACTCTTCCCAACGCTAATCAGATTTTCGTTCAGCATAGTGGCAAATTTCAATGTGCTTTCCATCACCACACGATCGGCACTTACCGGCGAAAAGATATAATCCATTCCGCCTAGTGTTTTTACCACACCTCTGCTGTTTAAAGTTCCCGGGAGATCGAAAAATATTATATCGGGCTGAACCGTAGCACCGTCGATCAGATTTTCAGCGACATCAATAGCATCTTCAGGCATACTTTTTTCAACCTGGTAAGCCTTTCGTTTCAGCGCGGTAAATTGTTTGTAGGCCAATTGTTTGTAATAGTTATCCTTCATCACCTGTTCCATATCGCGCTGCCGCATTTCAGCAATACTGTGCTGCGGATAATCACAATCCACCACTGCAATTTCAAGGCCTTTTACATAGTGCAGGTAACTCGACATTAAAACGGTAAAAGCTGTTTTCCCAACACCTCCCTTTTGTGTGCTGAACGCAATAAATAATGTTTCTTTTTCCATGACCTTTGTTTTTTTGATGAGTAAATTATTTCTATAGTTATTCAATCGAATAGGATAATGTCTGAATCATTAATTGATTAATAAGTTGTGTAAATCATTTTGTATTGCAATGTATAATTAATGAAGTGTTGCAGCGTTTCAACATTGAAATATTGAAACACTTAAGCTCTTCGTTGTTGCATTATTTAACTGTTCAATTCTTTGCCAGAATCAGTTTTTAAATATTTCGTTTGCAACTTGTTTTATTCCCATTTTATTTATTCCGACTAACATATCTCTGCTTATACCAACTATTAAATAATCCATTATTTTCCCGATCAAATGAACAAATAAAAAGCTGTTAAAACCGTGTGTTTTAAAGGGCTGGAAGTACTTGGCATTCTCTGTCAGTATTTGGCTTATTTCGGTATAATTAGAATTCATAACACCCATTCTACCTTTGTTTTCAACAATTTTCAAGAGTACAAACATGATCGGTAAAACGGCTAAGCCCAATAACTTTTATGGTAACGCTACAAGGTGTGCACCGGCACACGGCAAGTTGTGTTTTGAGTAACTCAAAACGTTTCGGGTTACCCGAAACCACTTGCCCCGTTGGGGAAAATCATCACTCCGAAGTCGTGTGATTTTTGATAAGAATTCCGGTAATGATTAATGCTTTAATACAATAAGATGGGAACAGAAAAACGAAGAAATAGACACAAAGGGGGGCGTAAACCGAAAAAAGATCCGTGTATACATCGTTATGCCATTAGCTTAAATGATGTTGACAATGCACGATTTCTTGCTCTTTTCGATGCATCGGGAATGGAAGTTAAAGCGCATTTTATTACTGCCTGCATTTTTGATAAGCCTGTTAAAGTGGTAAAAATCGATAAAGGATCGATGGATTATTATATGCGCTTGACCTCCTTCTATTCTCAATTCAGGGCGATCGGCGTGAATTACAACCAGGTTACCAAAGCAATAAAAAACAACTTTTCGGAGAAAAAAGCACTGGCTTTTCTTTCCCAACTACAGAAAGCTACTTTTCAATTAGTAGCGATAAACCAGAAGATACTGGAATTAACCAAAGAATTTGAAAAAAGATGGTTGCAAAAATAAGCTCAGGAAGTTCAATTTATAGTGCATTGTCGTACAATCACGATAAGCTAAAAAAGGATGCTGCTTCTGTTTTAATGGTCAACAAAATGATTGAACCTCACGATGGAAAGTATTCCATTGGATTATGCACAAGTTCTTTTGAACCGTATTTGAGTGCCAATAAACGAACTGAAAATCCGGTTATTCATATTTCGTTAAATCCTGATCCAAAGGATAAGCTAAACGATGAACAATTCTCACAGTTGGCTGAACAATACATGGAAAAACTGGGCTATGAAAATCAACCCTACATTGTTTACAAGCATGAAGACATTGACCGCCATCATTTGCATATTGTTTCAGTAAAAATTGATGAGACAGGGAAAATGATTCGGGACAATTTTCAACACCGACTATCCATGCGTATTTGTCGGGAAATGGAGCAGAATTTTGGATTAACACCTGCCGATGAAAAAGAAAAGAAAGGAGTTTACAACTTAAAGCCAGTTGAATTCGAAAAGGGAAATCTAAAACAGCAAATTGCCAATGTAGTTCGTCCTGTATCGAGAACGTGGAACTTTCAATCGTTTAATGAATACAAGGCCCTGCTTTCATTCTATAAGGTTCAAGCTACTGAAGTAAGAGGAGAAAAGAACGGGAAACCTTTTCATGGGATTGTTTATGCGGCATTAGACAATAAGGGAGAGGGAGTTGGCAATCCAATCAAGTCATCAAAGGTTGGAAAATCAACGGGTCATGAAGCTTTACTTGCTCAATTTGAAAGGTCAAAAGAACAGATCAGAAATAAAAAGCTAAAAGAGTGGCCTAAGGACTCTATTTCCAAAGTATTTCATAAGAGTGAGAATAGAAAAGACTTCGAGGAGCAATTACTCAAGCTCGGTATTTCGGTGCTGTTTCGGGAGAATGATTCCGGGAGGATTTACGGTGCAACCTTTATCGATCACAAGCAAAAGTTTGTGTTCAACGGTTCTCGTCTGGGTAAAGAATTTTCTGCCAATGTTTTTAATGAACGATTTGGCATAGAAAACAAAACGGATGAACAAATCAATTCACCTGATCATGACCATTCAGAATATCCTGACAAAAGAGCCTCAGGCATTGAAAATCTGGCCGGATTGCTCGGCATTGAGGCTCTCGGCGAAGACTACCAGGAGGAAGCTTTCATTAGAAGAATGAAACGAAAGAAAAGAAAAAAACGAAAAAGCTAAGCTATGCAAAACGAAGACGACGTGAGAGCCCTTGCCAAAATAATTGAGTTAATCAGGGCAGTGAGTATCCTAATTTTAATATTTCATATTTACTGGTTTTGTTACGAGATCCTTGTTGAGTTTCATGCAACAGTTGGCATCATCGATAAAATTTTGCTGAATTTTCAAAAATACACCGGAATCTTTTCAATGCCATTCTGGTCGAAGCTGGCAAGTTTTGTTTTGCTGGCTATTTCCTGCCTGGGAATACGAGGTGTAAAAACTGAGAAGGTGACCTGGACCAAAATCTTTGTATTTCTGATTCCGGGCGTGGCTTTGTTTTTTCTGAATGGTTTTCTGTTAAAACTTGAAAATACGCTACTAGTAAAGAGCGTGGTTTATGTTCTTACCCTCGCAACCGGTTATATTTTTCTTTTAAAAGCAGGCTTGTGGATGAGCCGGTTACTGAAAAACAACCTGATGGAAGATGTTTTTAACGACGAAAACGAGTCGTTTATGCAGGAAATGCAATTAATGGAGAATGAATACTCAGTAAACCTGCCTACACGATTCAGCCATAAAGGAAAGGATTACGATGGCTGGATAAATGTGGTGAATCCATTCCGGGCAAGTATTGTTCTGGGAACTCCGGGAAGCGGAAAATCTTATGCCATTGTAAACAACTACATCAGACAGCAAATTCAGAAGGGATTTAGCATGTACATCTACGATTTTAAGTTTGACGACCTGAGCGTAATTGCTTACAATACGCTATTGAAAAACATCAACAGATACGACATTCCTCCGAAATTTTATGTAATAAATTTTGATGATCCGGAACGCAGTCACCGCTGTAATCCCATTGCCCCGGAATTTATGACTGATATTGCGGATGCATATGAATCGGCTTATACCATAATGCTGAACCTGAACAAAACCTGGATTCAGAAACAGGGTGACTTCTTTGTTGAATCGCCAATTATTCTCTTGGCTGCTATTATCTGGTACCTGAAGATTTATAAAAACGGGAAGTATTGCACTTTTCCGCATGCAGTGGAATTCCTGAATAAAAAGTATGCCGACATTTTTACTATTCTAACTTCTTATCCTGAATTGGAAAACTACCTATCGCCTTTTATGGATGCCTGGGAAGGTGGTGCGCAAGACCAATTGCAGGGGCAGATTGCCAGTGCCAAAATCCCTTTATCGAGGATGATATCGCCCCAACTTTACTGGGTGATGTCCGGTAACGATTTTACTTTAGATATTAATAATCCAAATGAACCGAAGATTCTTTGTGTTGGAAATAATCCCGACCGTCAGAACATTTACTCTGCAGCACTGGGATTATATAATTCTCGCATCGTAAAACTCATCAACAAAAAGGGACAGTTAAAAAGCTCAGTTATCATTGATGAGTTACCCACCATCTACTTTCGTGGCTTGGATAATTTGATTGCAACCGCACGAAGTAATAAAGTTGCTGTCTGTTTGGGATTTCAGGATTTCTCGCAGCTAAACCGGGATTATGGAGATAAGGAAGCAAAGGTTGTTATGAATACGGTAGGAAATATTTTTAGTGGGCAGGTGGTTGGTGAGACTGCCAAAACCTTGTCGGAACGATTTGGGAAAGTCTTGCAAAAACGCCAGTCGATGACCATTAACCGGCAGGACAAATCCACTTCCATAAATACGCAAATGGATACCTTAATTCCTGCGTCAAAAATCAGTAACCTTACACAGGGAACTTTTGTGGGTGCCGTTTCGGATAACTTTGACGAGCGAATTGAGCAAAAGATTTTCCATGCAGAAATTGTCGTTGACAACGAGAAAGTGGCCAGAGAAACAAAAAATTATAAGCCTATACCGGTTATTACAAACTTTACAGATAAAGACGGCAATAACCAGCTTCAACAGGAAATTAATTTCAATTATTTACGCATCAAAAGCGAAACGGCGCAGATTGTAGTGGATGAATTGACAAGGATTAAAAACGATCCGGGATTGGGGCATTTGATTAAAAATTAGTACTCAAATTCTAATCAACACTTATATTGCCAATTAATGTTCAATTCTTTTCAATACAAACATAGAATCATAATATCATTAAACTATGACTTAAATAAAAATACCGAATCTATGAGCACTCGATATTCTTCTACTCCGCACTATTTGAGATGATCCTTAAATTCGCCAGGCTAACTATTTCTTTTTACTTGGCTTCAAAGATGGATGATTTGAAGGTGTATCCTTATTATCTCTTCTTCTTCTATCTAACGTACCATCTTTCTTTTTGGGTTTTGGCCCAGGCTTTATTGCTGTAATCATAGCGGTTAGTTTTACCCTAACAGGCGGGTCGCCTATAAACATATTTTAAATGTAACAATTTCAGGATTGTTTACCAAGATAGCAGGATTCATTATTGCATCATCAATTATTCATTTTTACCATTCCCAGTTGCTTATTCGTTAATCTGAAATCATTGGTAATTCCCTGTGGTGCAAATATTCTAAATCTTTATGAGTATTTTTGAAGAATAAATTTAGAGTTCTATTAGGTTATCTTATTGACTGTTAATTGATGTTGTTATTTATCTATTTCTAGGTGAATCATTTTTAAAAAACATTTTTGGATCATAACCTATAAAGATCTTTCAAATCCATTAACCATTGATACGAGATCATTTGATTCTTCCTCGATCCAATGTTTTTTTGCAATTAATTCTCTAATCAATATTTTAGCCTCATCACTGTAATAATCCGAATTTTCCATCAAACCGGAAAATGGCAAGTGATATAACCAATCGCTTTTATGATTTTTAGAATAGACTGTTTTGGCAGCATTAACTGCTGACGGGAACAAAAGCTTAATCTGAGGTATCTTCTCCTTAATGCCTTGATAAATATATAAGCCATGATAATCCCAATCACAAGAATAATAGATTGGCAAATTTATTGCTGGTAAATGATCGAGCTTTTTAATATTGTTTCCTCCTACATACCAAAGCCAAATATTGTTTTCTCTGGCAATGTCCGGGTATAACAAGAAATCAATATTTTCGCATAACACAATGAGTTTTGGCAATTTGCAATCAAGCACTATTCTGTATTGTTGATCTTTAGGATCTGAACCTTGAAAATTTTCAAGTCCCAGAATATTAAGTATCGCTTTTTCTAAAGAAGAATCGGGAACAAGGTATTTTGAATCATCAAAGAAATCAGTAGAAAACTTTTTCCTACTGTATTGATTTGTGAGTATCTGCTCTTTTTGTTCAGCAATAAGCATAAGTACTCTAATATCTCGTTCTTTATAATTAGATTGTGGTTTTAGAAACGAATGTTGGGCAAAAAAATCTTGATACTCCGAAAAGTCTTTTTTGTGACGGTTCTTGTAGTATTGATCGAATCCAGGAGCCGGAATTAACACCTTTGTATTTGCATATTTATGATCCAGGAAGCCTTTGCCGTCAAACAGATGTTTGATGTAAGGATGCAATTGAACTTTGGCTGAACTTTGGCGCTTAGTGTAAATGTCATTTAGGGCTTTTAGTTCCCTCCAAGATAGGTTCTCGTTCATTTTTCTGCTATATTTTGATTGATGAATGATTCAATGTCCTCAACAGGAGCACCATCTGAGAAAATACCCAATGGAGGAACATAGCTTGATTCATCAGCCAGATTATTTTCATTCATGATGTAGATGTACTGTTCACCTTCAAGAATATCACCGGCTGTTTCTATCGACATAGAGATAATCTGGTATTGTTCTTTTCTGGCTAATTTGTGCAACATGTCATAATTTCCACCTAACCCTTCAGCTTCATCAATTGGCATAATACGTAGTCCCTTTCTCTCTTCTGTTTCGATAAGAGATAATCTTGCCAGTCCAAGTAGTGCATTTGCGGTATAAGTTTGTCCATTACTTCCTGCATTAGACTCCCCGCTATCCAGTTTCAAATCAAAATCAAGGTCAAAATAAGATTTTGGATTCAGCAGGTCTTCAGGAGTAACCTTACTACTTCCTCCTGCAGCTTGAAATGCTTTTATCATCATTTTTGAAATATCTACTTCTTGCTTTAATCCTTCAAAAAGCCCTACATTAATCAATGCTTCATCCAACTGCTTTCGGAAAGGAGACATCCATTTGTCCGGGTAATCCGTCGACTTTCTATGTTTTATTGAAGCTTTATTGCCTCCCGTGATAGCATGATTTTTATTTCTTAAATAGGTATCAATACCATTTATCTTTGCCAGGTACTGATTATAGGTTTTGTAGACTTCAGAGAAAACCCGTTTTAAAATTTCGACCTTTCTAGAACCAATTTCCTGAATGTCACGGGTTAGTTTCGTCAAACGTTCGGCTATACGCTCTTTGATAAGTGAAGGATCAATTTTTGGACTATCAAATACAGTAGGGAGTAGCTTATGAGCTAACATTCCCACTGAATAATCACATAATTGATCTGGTTCATTGGTTGATTTCTTAATGTGATCATAACTAGTTTGGAATGTTAACTTAGCATGGTCATATCTGCTTTTGAGACTTTCATCTCCTTTGTCAGGATTTTGGTTTTCAGATTGGTTTTCAGAGAAATCAAAGTCTTTTTTGAAAATTGACAAATACTCCTGCTTGACATCTTTTAACATGTCTTTGGCATGAGTTAACTTCTTTGTTAATTCATTTCTCAGGTTCCCTATTTCTATATGCTCTTTTGCTCGACTGGCTTTTAAGCTATATATTTCAATAAAGTCAACATTTTCAGTGAAAAGATCATTCCTGATTAGTTCAACATTAATTTCTTTTAAGGCAATACCCTCTAATTCTGACCTAAAATCTCTAATGGATTTTTCTTTGCTTACTATTTCCTGCACAATATTAAGGCCGTTTAGATTCTTGATTTTGAGTTGATTCAACAACTGTTCTATCTCTTTTTCTATAGCATTAACTCTGTTCTGTTTTAGCTCTTGCTCTGATAAATGGTTCTTGTATTCTTGCTTAACATTTTCATACGTCTCATATATTTTTTCTTTTACACTGAACAACGTAATATGCTGGTCAAACTCTTCTTGCGACAGAGAAGCTACATGTGATGGAGTAAAGCCTAACACCTCATCCCTTTTCTTATATAAGTTAACAGCCTGCTTTAGGCCTCCGAAACTATGCAAGACTTCTTTGAGTTGACTAAAGGTGTTTTTTTGTTCGATAAGTGAATCAAGATGCTCTTTAATGCCTGTATTAATACTTGTTAATTGGGAAAATAATTCATCAATATCCGGGGTGTCAAGTAATCTTTCGGGTGTATATTCAACGTATTCATACACACCATCCAAATCAATCCAAAATCCGTTCTTTGTTTGATGTTTAATATCCAGATTATCAAACAACTCTTTAGGGAAAGGGAGAAACCTGTTTTGTTGATTGGCATCAGGCTCTTCACGAGGAAATTGCTGAAAATGAACCAACACACTTTCAACTTCATGAGATAAAGGAAACGTAAGATTATCTTTAGCCCAGACAGCAAGTGAATTTACATTCCTTAAGTCAGAAAAAACTGAAAGCGATTTTAATGAATAAATTTTATCCTCCAGTTCTTTCATTTCTGCCGTAAATCGCATCTGTTGATTTTCAAAGTCAGAATACCATTTTGAAGCTTCAAAAGTATCTACTTGCCCCTGTTGTTCCAGATGTTCAATAAAACGAGCAAGTATCTCCTTTTGATTAACTTTTTCTCGTTCACTTTTATACCAACTTTTTATCTTACTAGAATCATTATCATTAATGACCAGCCATTTTTCCACCTCACCGATAACCTGTTTCTCTTCTTTAGCTTTTTCAAATTTTTGTTCCAGAACATCTCCGTTATCCTTATACTCTGCATTTTCTTTTTCAATGTCTTGAAGCTGCTTGTTCAGGTCATTAATATTATGAAAAGCATCTATTTTAAGACGCGCTTCTTTTTGATCAATCAATAAGTTTTTACATGTGCTTACATTATATTGAGCTTGTGCACCGGTAAGTTTCTTCTCTAGATTATCACATTGATTTTTCCAATACCAACCCTTTTGCGTAAAATAGTCTTGCTCAAGAGTTTTATATGTAGTATCCAGTTCCAGAATATCATCTATGTCCGACTGCTTCTTATTGATTAGTTCAATCTCAGCCATATAGCGCTGATGCTCGTGATAATCGTTATTGATGGCACTAACTTCTTCCTGATATTTTTGCATCAACTTGTTTTGATCGTCATCTCCAAACAAAAACCTTTTTAATGAAGCTGAATCGGTTTTAAATCCTTTGCCTCTTGAAAAAGAGCGAAGGATACTTGCATAACTTTCCAAGGTTTTATCTTTATTCAGATCTAGTGATAATAGCTCGTTATCAAATAATAGCTGATGGTATTTTTTCCATGACAATTGCTTCAATTTAAAATCTGTCAGCTTGTCTTCAAGTATTTCAATTGGCAATATTTTATCATCAATCAATAAGTCACGATAAGAAACTGGTTGGGAAAGAGGAATAAGTTTGTCATCCCAACTAAATCCGTCCTGTATTATAAATGCCTGCACCTTATTATGAGAACTTTCGATATAAGAGCCCAGAACAAGGTATTTATCGTGGTGCACTTTTACATTCAGAAATATATATCCAATCCCATGTTGCCGACCTTTGGGTTCAAGTACCATACCTTTGGGCTCGCGAGACTTATTGCTGTCCGTTGAAGATTTGTAAACACGTGAACCAACCAGAATCAACTGTATGATATCTGCCACCATACTTTTGCCACTGCCGCTTTCTCCGCTAAAATCGGTACGATATGGGTGAAATAAGTAATCGCAGTTATAATGTTGCTTAATTCCGATTGTAGAAAGGCTGTATATTAATGGGAAATTATCTGTCATTTTTCAAGTTCTTTAGTAATTCATCAATACCCAAAATTTGAGGTTGGTACAACAGTCTCAGCCGCTCAAATGATGGCATATAACGAAATCGATCCTTATCCTGTTCGTCATCCCAAGCAATCCACCCCAGTTCATTAAACTTCTCAAATGCTTTTTTTATAACTCCACCTATTTTATCTTCATTTAAATCAGAGCTTTTATCATTCATTGCATCTGCTATCAGTTTTTGCAAAGCCTCTCTCTCTTCTTCATATTCTGAAAAAAGCAGATTTGTAAAATCAGACACTCTGTCAAGTTCAATATTGCCGTCAAGTTTAAATAGCTTAAAAAACAACATACCTATAATAATGTGCTCTGTTTTGAGATATTCTCTGTGATCACCAAGGATATTTCCACGGCTTCCTTCTTCAAAATCTATAAAATAGTATGTATTAAATTCACTTCCCGATTTATTAAGAACAACCTTGTAAATTTCGTCATAGTAAAGTTTGAGGCTGTCATAGTTTCGTCCAATAAAACGAAATAACTCACCGGGAAGTGGATAGTCACTCTGAATGTGTACGCCGCTTCGAAGCATATAATCTATTTTTGCAAAAACCTGATCGGCTTTCTTATCTGTTAAAAAATCAAGCCGGGTTACTTCCTTTTTATTTTCATTTTCCATATGCTAACGTTTGGTATACTTTCATCTATGGACTCTTCTGATAATATATCGACTTCCAATGTTGGTTCTTTCAAACTTTGTCTCACTAACCGATGCGCAGTTTTAACTGCAATAGCAAGGTTCCTGTTCTCTTCTTTTAATATGTGGAAAAAGAAAGGGGAGAACTCTAAAACACCCTTATCTTTAATTTCACTAAAGGCAACTTTTGTCCAATAAGCCACCCGGTCCTTTTCATGTTTCCATGCCTTTGTTTTTTCAATGAGCTTTTGACGTCTTTCTACATCAATTTTTCTTGGAGATACTTCAACTGGTGGTTTAGTCCCAATTTCTCTTAAAGGAACAATAGTGAAATGAGGCACAAATTGATTATTTGATATTTGCTTTTTAGGCACTCCTTTGGGCAATTGCAGCAGTTTTTTGTTATCATTTTTTGAATATTTAGAGTAGGTAAGCAACAGGTCTAAAAATTGCTCTGTTTTCCTATCAAAGTCACGTTGATTAAAATCATAAATGAATTCTCTTATCCGTGGCTTAATCTTCTCGATACGATTACTTACTTGTTCTAGGTGAGAGCGAACCTGATCATTGAAAGTCATGACTCTCTGAATATCAGTCAAATTATCTCCGTCTTGTTGTCTTTCCAGAATTTCCGTTAACAAATCATCGATGTCGTAAGTCGTCTGGAAGGCTCTTTTTAATTCAATAGCCTGTTGTTTAATCGTTTCAAGACTAATGTCTATTTCAATGATAGTTTGGACAATACCTTTGCTGTTGCGGTTATGCTTTATTTCTCTTTTAAATTCCTTTACAGATTCATTTACTTGCTGATCAAGAATTTCAACTTGTTCTCCAAGTTTTGTATGACGGAGATCAAAATGATCTTCAATCCATTGTCTGAAACCTCCATCAGTTGTTACAGCTTCCTGCAATCTAATGTACATCTCATCAAACCACCGTTTGATTTTGGCCGGACTGTAACTGGCTTCAAGGCGTTTGTTGATTCTTTTGCAAAACTCAACTCCATAAGGTTTAAACCGGTAAACTTTCTTAATTCCGTCACGCCACAGAAAATAATCCTGCAATCTTAAAATAATGTTGTTGTTACGCTCAATCTCTACTCGTAATGAACCTTGTCCCAGATCCTTTAATGTTTTATTTATGACACGAATTATATCGTCTTCCCTAAAATCACCCTCTTCGTATTTGTCGTATAAAGATAGCAAGATCAGCCCCTCGTTCTTTTGAGGTATCAAGCGATCGTAATAATCTTTTGCTTCTCTATATAAGTCAAATCCTTCCATTTATGTCATTGATTCTTCAACGCATTCTAATTTACAATTTCGATTTCGTCTTCAGTAAACCACCCGTTCTCCAGAACCGTATCCTTCACAGCCTTTATATCATCAGTGTATGCAACTATAGCCAAGCTATCCTTTGCCCTGCTACAAGCAACATAAAAGAGGCGATTTGTCCTATCAATTCCTGTTTCCTTTCCGTCATCGATGTTTTTTCTATCTGTAGAACTTAATCCTTTAGCCCCAAATAGCTTGTCATAGCTAAATAAAAAACCACCTGCTTCTTCATCATCAATAATGACCAATACTCTCTCATATTCTAGTCCTTTAACTCCCTGATGAGTACCAAACTTGGAGCTTTCAGATAAATACTCATAGTAATTTTTCACCTGAGAAAATGGAGTCAATAAAGCTTCACCCCATGCCATTAACAGGTCATCCGGATTTTCATCTTCATGATCAATTGAGTCATCTTTCTCGGCCGAACTTGAAGCAATCGGTAATAGGCTCTCAGGAATCGGGAATAACCCTGTTTGATAGACGTTTTTTAAAACATCCAAAAGAGTTGGTTCATTTTTGGCAAACAATGAAAAAAGGGACGATAAAGCCTCATTGGTTTCTTTGATATTCTTTACTTGATCTGGATTCTTTAATAATTCTTCTTTTTTTAGAAATCGACTATGTTTCTTTACAATCCTCGCAATCTCGAATTTTTCACTGCTATTATGAGCTTCTATTAAAGGCAAAATTATTTGAGTGAAAAAATTAACACTTCCTAATGACCCATCAAGTAATCCGGTTTTTAATCGTCCGACTTTATACAATGGCTCAAAGAAGTTTAAAAATCCCATCCGCCTTGCAGCCATATGGTGTTCAAGAATAAGGGTTTTTATTTCATAATCATCTGATTGTGTAGACCACTTTATATCTTTAGTTATATCAGACATTTTATTGGCAACTAATTTCTCAACTTCCGTTTTATCCAGTCCTCTTTCACAAATAAAAAACCTGACAAAACCCTCATCCTTTTCGACTCGTGGTATTTGTTCCTGTCCATCTACATTTTTTCTTATGTTATTTATTAAGGTTATAATGCGTTTGTTTGAACGGTGGTTCATCCTTTTTGCAGGCTGAATCATATCAGCAGGTAGATTAAGCCCAAGATTCTCTTTTCCATCGGTATATATTCTTTGCATTGTATCTCCAAAAAGTCCTAATGAAAATGAATCGCGATTTTTTGATTGCAACTGAAAAAATGCATCAATAAGTTCTTTTTTAGTATCCTGACTTTCATCGATTAATACAATCGGGTATTTACAAATAAGTGTTTAACGTCAGAACCTATTGGACAAATTTTTCTATAAACTTAAGAGATACTTTTTACATTT
>NZ_JAXBMA010000007.1:0-100893 GCF_033963885.1 Draconibacterium sp. IB214405 | reverse complement strand
AATGTAAAAAGTATCTCTTAAGTTTATAGAAAAATTTGTCCAATAGGTTCTGACGTTAAACAAAACCTATAGAGGTAGATAAAATATTATTGTGACTGCAATTGTCCGGTACCAGAAAATCCGCCAGATTTAATGAATACACCATGGAAAATAGCAGGACGGTTAACGTATGGGCGTAACCGGCTTGTTGGTGTATGGGCTTCTGGCGGAGCCTCTCTGGTTGACAAGTTTGGTTGCGCCTTCTTGTTTTAACGACATATGCAGAAACCATAACCTGTTTATACCGAATTTAAAATATGCGTTGCTTACCTGAATCAGGAAACCGCCAGTGTAATTATTTACACCCAGGTAGCTTACGTTGAAGCGTGGGCTGTTCGTGCTGATGTTTGGTAAGTTCAGCCCTTCGCTTCTAAAATAAACCCCTTCCGCAGGCTGTAGGAGGACATAAATTTCTTTTATGAAAAATTTATCTTTGGTTTTAAAGTCTCTTTTACTCGCTTTTTTCTTTCTTTTTACTTGCAATTGCCTTATTGCTCAGTCCCTTAAGGGTTTTACTTTAGGTGCGGCTCTTCCTGTTTCCGATAGATATGATTCGAACGAAGATTACTACATTGATGAAAAACAAGTTACTGTATCAGGTGTCGCCGGAAAAATTACATCTAATTATTATCTCGAAAGTATTATGATTGGTGATTCACAAAAGAAAAGTGAATCTAGATATGATTTAGAAAAATTAACGGTAGATGAATATAATGCTAAATGGGGTGTACCTAAGGTGAAATGGATAAGATTTATGCCTGATAATGAATATTTGGGTGTTTCTCGTATGATATCCGGTGTCCCTTATTATTCTGATCCTGCAGATGGTGGTTTTGTTAAAAATGTAATGGATCACTATTCCATTAAACTTAGATTCGATAAAATTAAAAATCATTGGTCTGGGGAGAAGGGTAATATGCGAATTACTTTAGATGCCTGGTCTTTATCTCTTTCAGATATAAAAATTGATGAAGAAATAAAAAGAAGGACTAAAGAATATAGAAGCAATAAAGCACATCTTCACTCTCAAGACTTTTAGCATGAGACTTATTCTTTCCCTTTGTTTGGTGCTAATTTTGAATACCGGTTTTAGTCAACAGCGTACTGGTTTTCTCGTATCCACTTTATATCTTCACGGCGTTGAAGGTAAAGCTCACGGTGATGTTACATTCAGTATGAATTTTTCTGACGCTCGTATTACTGTTAAGGTCGTGCCTGAGGCTAGCAGTATTGTTAGGGATTTTAAATATCTGGATTTGACTTTTAGTTTGAGTGACCTTCAATTAATTTCTGATATCCCCGGTAGCCATAGTTATTTTAAAGGAATTGCTTCGGATGCTGATGGTTTGGCTTACAAATTTACTTGTAAACTGGCTAAGAACGGTAAAAGCACTTTTGAACTTCCCGAGCTGCAACTTAAATTAGTTGGAAGTGAGATATGTAAATTCACAGATAGTATTAATTAGGATATACATAAAGGGCCCGGTTATTTAACGCCGAGCCCTTACTTGGTGCCGCCAACTACAAATCGTTTTTTGACCTTGATTAGTGTCAGCTTGAATTGCAAAATCACCCTATATATAACTTCTTAATGTAAATAATGATGCCACTTTGTTGTGGTCATCCTATTGTCGCTATAGCTTGAGGTAGCATTGTTGGCCTGGTTTTTAGAATAGGTTTCTTTATTAGATATCCTCCTTTCCTAATTCCTGTTAGGTCTTTCTTCTTCTTACTTTCCACTTCAAAGAAGTATGCTATATCAATCGCCTTAACAGGTCTTTCGATGTTTAGTTTGTAATATTCTGGCGCAAGTAACTCAACGATTTTAGTGTTGAAATAGAACTTTCCGGCTTCGAATTTATCGTTCAGACATCCGCGTAGGCTATACAGCTTATCATATTCGACTATTGCGGCTTTTAAATTCTTCTCAGACCGATTACTGGCTGTTTGCATCTTTTCCGCTCCAAGTTTGCTGTAGGCTTTTTTTAGTATCGGCATCTCCTTATCCAGTACTTTTATCAGCTCCCGTTTTAATTCAATGCTTTCCTGGTCTGCTTTTTCGGGATCTGATTCTAATAACTTCTTTGCGGCTATATACTTCTTCGCCAATTCCCGGACATGAGGTTTTCTTACGTAATTCAGCACTACGTTTTCCTCTTCAAAGAAAAAGTCTTGATTTATTGCAATTGCCGTTTGCTCCAAAGCATTATGTACCTTCATCTCTTGACAATAAGTTCCGGTGATGTAATTCTGATAACGCTTGTGTTTAATCGCATCATGGTCCAGTTTTACTTGTATTCCCTCTGCCGTTTCTTGTGATTGAAGTAAGCCGTGATTAAAGTCATCTGAATATCTTTTCCTAAGTACGGTCTTTTCTGCTTCATCTGTACAGCGGTCATAAATTTCAATGCACCTTTCAGCTTCTTCAATGTTAAGGATTACATTTTCCTCCTGTTCCTTTGGACTCGTTCCATAGCTGGAAGTATTGTAGATGAACAGTATGGTGTTCTTAAGCTGATTTTCTGGGGTGCGTATTCTCCCAGCAATTTGTGGTAAACTTACACCCATATCTAGCAGAGTGCTTTTTGATCTGACTACACTTATTACTATAGATAATGCTGATTCTGAATAGAAATCGACTCCTTCAAATGCTTTCGAGGTTACAAAGGTATACTTCTTATTTACATCAGATGCTTTTGCTATTTCAACTTCGTCCGGTTCGATTCCAAAGGCTTCAGCCAATAAGCTACTATTCCGATATTTCTCTGCTACAATTACTTTACACTCTTCTGGCTTCAGCTTTGCTGATTTAATTATGGTCGCAATTTCTTTAACACTATTGAGGAATATTACTAACTCTTCCGCGGCGATCTCTTCATTATTCTCGCTTTGAACCATGATTTTACCATCTATTCTAAAACTCTCAATACAGTTCACGACGGCTTTAATAGGATTGTATTGCTCACTTGTGATTACATTAAGCCTTATTGCACCTGCCCACTCGTATTCCACGTAATTGTAATTCTTGAAGACTTCTGGTGAAAATTCCTCAGGAACTGGTGTTGCTGTAATGAATTGTACATTCTCAAACTCTGGTAACAAGGCGGTCAGGTTTTTAATCGCCTTATCCCGATATGATAGTGCAGTCATCATCATGTGGGCTTCATCTATTGCTAGCACGTATTTTTGTCCTACTTCCTCCTCCTCGACGCGTTTTAACGCTTGGATTAAATACGGAGTACTATCGTAAACCACTATTAATTTGGGAACGTCAATATGTTCCAGGTATTCTAGTATATCTTCATCGGTTACCCCTTTTTTATACCAGAGTACTTTTCCTGCGTGCCGGTCAGAATTGCTTTTACAATCACACAATTCATTGGTGGGACAAGACAGTATCATAGGTTGATAATTCTCCAGGAGCATAGTTGTTGCTCCACATCCAGTCATTCCCTTGACATTTAACGTATTGGGCTCAAACTCGTGTATAAATGCTTCTACATTGCGTTCAGAGTCTTCGTAAAAGTAACGGTATCGTTCCGGGACGAATGTCTTTTTCTTGCTCTTATAATTGCTAGTAATCGGTCCTTCCATTTTTTTTTGTAGTTAAGTCGGTTCTTAAATCTAATTCGTCTGCAGGTTTTGTATCAATCAATTCGAGTTCCCAGCCTTGTAGGTAATTGTGTTGTTCTTGTGCTGTATTTACACTGCAGGGGAGTAGGAGAAAATGATAGACTGTATCCCTGTCTAGTGCTTCCAGCCCATCATGCATGTGGAAGATCATTCCTGCTAACCAGCTGCTTTCAAATATTCCGGTATCTGGTGAAATGCCGACACGTGATATCTTTTCTTCTTCCGGTACGTTTTCGGCTATTTCTGTGAACATCACTTCGCTCCTTATTCTTACAAACCTTTCTCCTGTTTTGCTATTGGTCTCCGCATGAAATTTAGGTTTGTTACCGAAGTCGACCTTGTAATTATCTGCTCCTTCCCCAAAAACCATTTTGATGGCTGTCCTATTGAGGAAGCACCTTGCTTCCAATTTTTCTTTAAAATCGTTTGTTTTTACCTTTGGGTGGATCGTTAGAATAGGTGATTCATGTAGTCGTCTTCTTACAGCCTCTCGATTACTTTCTAAAATACTTTCGCCCATTCCTGGCGCTTGTTCTACTAATCTTCTCATTGTTAAAGATTTTAATTTTGTGACATTATTGTCACTGGCAAAAGTATCCCTGTGCAGATGCCTGTTTTGATTATTTTGAATTCAAAAAATTCATTCCCTTTACTTCTTTTTAGATATGGGTAAATCATTGATTGGCACAAAGAAATTTACGCCCCAATTCCTGTAAAGTGTAAATTGAACTTTATGGATTGAAATTTCGGGTATAAAGCACTTGACAGAAATTCGTTCTTTAAATAAGAAGGTGTTTACATCAATGATGCACGAAATTCTATGCTAAACCTATTCATGTATTTGGGAGATTTAGTTTATCAATATATTTCTTGTTAGCTCAATTTTAGCTATACTTGGATCTCAATAATTTTAACCTAAACAAAGAATGTCTAATGAGTAAAAGAGATAAGTACGGTTGGGGAATTGATTTCCCAGATGGATCAAGGGGGTTTATAAGTTATACTGATTTAAAATTCTTTACAGAGGAATTTGAAGAAGAATTTGTCTTATGCCAACCACATGAATTCCTCAAAATATACAATATGAGTTTACCAGCTTTAATTACAGCCCATTCTAGCTTAATAAAAAACCTTAAGGAACGTATTGAATACCCTAAAGTTGAATTTGGCTCATGTTTTCGTAGAATGTCTAATAGTTCCGAAGAATTGGTGTATAGTCATAAGTTCAAGAATCCGCCAGTTGATGTACTTGATATTAATAAATTCTATATGCCGAAGAAAGAAGTTAGTAGTGGTATGTTTTCACCTAGAATGGAACATTATTATTTGTGTGACGGTGAAATTTATTATCATATGGGGTATGGCTTTGGCCCTCAAGGTAAGTCTTTTATTCAAGTGAAAGGGGAGATAGCATTAAGAGCACTTTGCTTATTCTTTGGAATTAAACAGCCGAACCACATTAAAGGGTATCCTAAAAAACTTAAAGATTCTGAAATTCTGTATGAGCTCACTGAGACGGTGGCAGTTGGACCTCAGCTAAACACAACGCAAGAAATTTTAGGGACCTGGCACTACTTAAATACATTGCTTGAAATTCGTTTACAGGAAGTGAAAAAAGCCGGGGGAACAATGGGGCACAAGGTTGGGTCTTTGAAGGATCAGCAGATAAAACTTAGAGAATTATTTAAAAGTCTGTAAGTTTAAATATTGTTAGTGTCAACAGATTTTGTTGTTCTATCTGGCTTCTTATTTGTTTCGATTTTAATCTTACTTCGAGTAGTTTAAAATCGTATAGGACTGAGCAATGAACTAGGGGCTGACCACCTGATACATAATAACTTTTATATAACTTTAGAGAGCTGCTGAACCCGTTCCGGGAGATTAATTTTACTCTCTAAACTCCTATAAAAGGGTATTATATTCAGGGTGTCTTAGGTTGCTATAGTCTCTCTCTTTGAACTAAGTTTTCTCTAAGTTAAACTATGAAAAGTTGGTACTTTTGTTGGTATGAAATAAAAAAGAGCTACACTTGTGTTTAGTGTAACTCTCTGATTATAAGGGTGGGCCCACCTGGGCTTGAACCAGGGACCCCCTGATTATGAGTCAGGTGCTCTAACCAACTGAGCTATAGGCCCTAAATATCTGAGTATTCAGTATTTCAATTTGTATTCCGTGCTGGTGCTCTAACCAATGCCGAAAAACTCAAAATTTTATTTTGTTAGCTTCTCGAGCATCCTCGATAAACTATGAAATTGAAAATTTCTGGTTTATCGGGACTGAGCTATAGGCCCGGAGTGAAAATGTAATGTTACATACGATTTTCGGGGTGCAAGTTTACAAATTTGGACGAATATACGCAAGCATTTCCCGAAAATTAGACAAACAAAAAGGTGTCCGCTCTTGCAGACACCTTTTGTATATCATTTCTAGCGTGAATTTATGCCGGCATATCAGGTAAACTCCAAGGCTTACGGTAAGTATGCTTGATCAATTCAGCAGCAAATTCTTTTGCAGGAACAGGATCAGTCCACGTTTTGTCGAATGTTGGGTGACCATCGTGAATTTTGAAACCGTCTTTAATAACAGTCTTAATCTCTTCACTGTCGGTAAGGTTGGTGAACTGCATGTTTTCGCCATCCCAATCCAACTCTTTATTCAGCCCTTGTAAACGAACACCAAGAACACCCATTACTACCATTTCGTTGAATGGACCTGCTTCACTAAAGTCAGATGCCGTTTTAACACGGTTTTCAGGACTTTCCTTACATGCACGTACCCAATCCATTTCGTGGCTGGTTTCTACGCGACGACGGAATTTCGGAGCATCAGGCTCGCGACCCGATAATAACCATGGGTTTACACCGTAACATCCGCAAATCAGTTTGTCTTTTGTTCCGTGGAAAATTACACCACCACCCTGATCGTTCGGATTTTTACCATCAGGCCATCCTTCAGGAAGCATTGGTTTAATACCACCGTCGTACCAGTGTACATCAACCTGTGGAAGCGTATTTTTCTTCAAACCTTTCCATGGTTTGTCGGCTTTTGCCTTACGTTCCGGATAAGTTAATTTTACCGACTGAGCTGTAGGAGCACAATCTTGTAAAAGTAAAGTTGAGTTTCCTTGGGTATGAATAGGATATCCTAAATCAAGACCAACAAATACAGGGTGAAGAATATGGCAAGCCATATCGCCAAGTGCACCTGTACCATAATCCCACCAGCCACGCCAGTTCCATGGGTGGTAAACCTGGTTGTAAGGACGCATTTTAGCAGGACCTGTAAACAAATCCCAATCCAATGTTTCAGGAACCCAGTCGCCTCTTTCAGGAGTATTTAAACCCTGAGGCCAGATAGGACGGTCGGTAAATGCTTCAACTTTTGTTACTTCACCAATTTCGCCGTTAGCTAACCATTCCGAGGTAAGGTTTACACCTTCACCCGACGAACCCTGGTTACCCATTGATGTGGCAACCTGGTATTTATCGGCCAGTTTGGTTAAAAGACGCGATTCGTAAACGGTGTGCGTTAATGGTTTTTGCACATAAACGTGTTTACCCAAAGTAATGGCGTGCGATGCAATAATTGCGTGAGTGTGGTCGGCTGTTGCAACAAGAACAGCATCGATATCCTTACTCATCTCATCGTACATTCTACGCCAGTCTTTGTACTTTTTGGCTTTTGGGAATGTGTCGAACACGCCGTTTCCTCCGGTGTATCCCCAGTCAACATCACACAAGGCAACGATGTTTTCAGATTTTAGGTTTTTTAAGTTAGCAAAACCCATACCTCCAACACCAACACCTGCAATGTTGAGTTTGTCACTTGGAGCTTTGTGCCCCAATCCTGCTACAGCATGACGCGGAACTATTGTAAATCCGGCAGCAGCAGCAGCTGTTGTACCAAGAAATGCTCGTCTTGATACTGATGTCATTTTTGATTTTTCCTCCATAACAATATTAGTTTTAATCGGATAGGTATTATTCTATTTTCGAATTTTCATTCAAAAAACTGTTAAATATAGCGATATTAAGTTTCAATTCAACAAAGCATGCTATTAAACAAATGGAAATGGCGAAAGAATTAGGCATAAAAACGAGCCGTTTTTTAAGCGAAACTTTGAATAATATTCAACACCAGCTGTTTACTGATTTTAGGATAGTTTAAATCTATTTGGCTTAAAAAAAATCAATTTGACACGAGCTACATTTCAATCTACATTTGCCTAAAATCAAAAAAAAACGAAAATCATGAAATCAGTAGGAGATAAATTTCCAAAGTTTAAAAAGCAAGCCGTATTGGCCAACAATCAATTCGCAGAAGTAACATCGGAAGATCACAAAAAAGCAGGGAAGTGGATGGTAATCTACTTTTACCCAAAAGACTTTACTTTTGTGTGCCCGACCGAAATCGTGGAGTTCAATAACAACCACGCTAAATTCGAAGAATTGAATGCCGAATTATATGGTGTTTCAACCGATACTGCAGAAGTTCATCTGGCATGGAAAGCAAACGATCCGCGTTTGGCAAATCTTACTTACCCATTAATTGAAGATACTTCTAAGTCATTGTGCAAAAAATTGGGTATCTTACAACCAGGAAGCGTTGCATACCGCGCAACATTTATTGTTGATCCAGAAGGAAGAATCCAGTGGGTAAACTGTAACAACGATGCTACCGGACGTAACGTTACCGAGGTATTAAGAGCTTTGGAAGCTACTCAGAATCCTGGGCTTACCGGTTGTAACTGGCAGCCAGGCGAGGAAACATTAAATACAGTAACTTTAAACTAAAGAATTATGTCAGTAAGAAAAGTAAACTCAGTTTGGAACGGAACTCTTAAAGAGGGAAAAGGAAATATGAACATCACCGGTTACAGCGGGCCGTTTACTTTTGCATCGCGTTTTGAAGATGGAAAAGGAACGAACCCTGAAGAACTGGTAGGTGCAGCACACTCAGGTTGTTACTCAATGTTTTTAGCCGCTTTAATTAGCGGCGAAGGATTAACTCCTGAAAGCGTTGAAACAGAAGCAGCTGTTACTCTTGGTCAGTTGGATGGCGGACCTGCCATTACCAACATCAAGTTAACCAACGTAACAAAATGCGAAGGTTTGTCGCAAGAGAAATTTGCCGAGCTTTCAGTTGCTGCAAAAGCAAAATGCCCGATTTCGCGTTTGTATGCAGGCGGTACTGCCGAAATTGAATTAGACGCAAAATTGGTTTAAGAAGAAAAAGTCATAATTGTATATTGAAAAGGAGTCAGTTTTGGCTCCTTTTTTTATATAAATTATCGAACAGACTGCGTTTTATTACCCATCCTCTTATCCTTCCCTGCTAGCAAGGAAGGACGATTGGTCGGTCTATTTTTGTGCATTCAGATCAATTAATGAGCCATTTGTTGTTTGAAATGGAGGCTGATCGTCTCTCCATTTTAAAAGGGAGAGACAGGAGAGAGGGTAAAGAATCTGCAAATTGCACCAACTTTTATTTTCCTCGATTCTTAATCTACTTATCCATCCATTTTTTAAAACCCGAAACTTTATCACGGCTAACGATAACATCTTCGCCCAGCTCGGCAGCCAGTTTCAGTTTTAATCGGGTAGAGGAGTAGCCAATAATTTCGTTTATACAATTAATGTTTACCAGATAATTTCGGCTTATGCGATAGAATTGATCAGGATCGACCATTTTTTGCAAGTGATCCAACGAAAAGTCGAGGTCGTAAGTTTTGCCTTCCATGGTTTTTATAAATGTGCTGCGCTCCTGCACAAAAAAACAACATATTTTACTCACCTGTATCGACTGAAAACGGTTGCCGATTTTAATAAAAAACCGCGACTTGTAAGTTCTCGATAACTGTTCGATTACTTTTGCCACCTTGTCTTCCAGCAACTGGTGCTGACTATATATCTCTTTATATTTTCCCAGGGCCGAGCGCAAAGCTTCCAGTTCGATGGGTTTTAGGAGGTAATCAACGCTGTTTACTTTAAAGGCACGAATGGCGTACTCATCAAAAGCAGTGGTAAAAATTATCGGGGCTTTAATTTCAAGTTCATCAAAAACTTCGAACGAAAGACCGTCGTCGAGCTGAATATCCATAAAAACCAAATCGGGAGCAGGATGCTCAGCAAACCAGTTCACCGAATCTTCTACCGATTCCAGCACAACAAGTACCTCCGCTTCCGGAGCTATGGTGTGTAATTGCTGCATTAGTTTGTCGGCAGCAAGATGCTCGTCTTCTACAATTACTACCTTCATTTGCTTTGCTCGTTAAGTTTTAAAGGCACTTTCACCACAAATTCATCTTCTGTTTCCTGTATTTCCACATCGCGTTTCAGGATGAGCTTACAACGTTCGTTCAGGTTTTTTAACCCGATTTTCGATGAGGCGGCCAGTTGCATCCGTTGGCGCAGGTCGTTGCGAACAACCAGTTTATCCATTCCTTCAAAATGAATGGTGATCAGCAGCGGATCTTTCCGTGTGGCAGCGTTGTGCTTTATGGCGTTTTCCACCAGCATTTGTAACGAAACGGGGATGATCTTCGCAGTACCTGTTTCCCCGAAATCGATTTTGAGTTCTATTTTTTCGCCGTCGCGAATTTTCTGCAGGTAAAAAAAGTCTTTTACAAATTCCATTTCGTCGGCAAGCGGTACCAGGTCTTTTTCCTGGTTCTCCAGCACATAACGGTACACAGCCGAAAGTTTATGGATAAACTTATCCGACAATTCTGGATTGGAATTTACCAGCGATGACAGCGTATTTAAACTGTTGAACAGGAAATGCGGATTTACCTGCGTTTTCAGCGTCTCGTACTGAAAAATGAGCTTCTCTTCTTTTAGTTTCTGCATACGTTTTACGGTGTCGGCCCATTGTGTGTAGAAAAAGAAAAGAGCACCCAATGCAAAACCAACTCCGGCAGCCGTTAAAAACGACCGAATTTCAGTATTTACCAGGTTGGGGATAAACTCAGAAAATGGTGCTCCTGCCCGCCAAAAATGCCAGGTGAATATCGCCAGAAACAATGCAAAGGCAATAAGCAATACCGTGATGTAAAAGAGAATCAAACGGACAATGGTTTTCTTAATGGCTCCCGGAGCGTCGGGGTCGACCGACTTGAAAAAACGAATACCCAGGTACATGAATAGCTCCAGTTGAATAACGGTTAATAGCAGCATATTCCAAATTCCCGGGTGTAAGATTCGTTGGAAAAGCACCAGGCTAAAAATAATGCATATGGCTACTGCTCCCGCCAGTATAGCCAGATGCTTGAGCACTTGTTTTTTCGTTTGTTTATTTAGTTGAAATTTCGCCATGGTTTTCGTTTATGAAGATAATAAAAAACTGTTTCAGAAAAATACTTTGTAAGGCAACCGATCAATTGCGACCGGCCACCTTTACTCTCAATAATCAGATCAAAAGAAAAATTGTTTTCATGGTTTCGTTTTCGTTGGTTCAAAGATGCAGCAAACACTGTTCATCTGAAAAAAAGAATTGCTGAGTGGGGGATTTTTGGGGACGAGTGGGAGAAATAGTTGTGCACTCCAGTACTGTCATCTCGAACAAATGTGAGAGATCTGTTGCATAGGAGCTAAGAAGTTTTTGCACCGTGGCTTTAGCCCGGTGATTTTTGAATGAATATTAAAAATGGCTTTAGCATTTAAATTTTTCATGTTAACGGCTAAAGCCTTTCCGTTGGGGTGTAAGGGATCACCGCCCTGAAGGACGGTGCAAAAGTTAGTTGCTAAATCAATCTTGTAGTTGGAGTGCTATGTCATCTCGAACGAAGGTGAGAGATCTGTTACTTTATAGCTATGATCTTTCTACCCCTCACCCTGACGGGAGCTCCCCTTAGTAAGGGGAGCCGGTACTGATTATTCTTTCTGCCTAACATTAAAGCCTCTGTCCAGACTTTGCAGATGTTTCCCCTCGCGAGGGGAAATGGCTACAGCCAAAGGTGTAAAGAATATAAGAAAATATAAAAAAATCCGATCTTAAAAAGACCGGATTTCCTATTTCTTAAACTCGTTACTCGCCACTCGCAGCTCGTAACTAGGTTTTATTTTTTCTTATTCGCTATCTCAATATTTACTTTCTGGCCTCTGAAACGGGCATTTTTGAAAGCTTTTGTAATTTCTTTTTCGTAGTTCGAATCGATTTCGAAGAAAGAGAAACCTTTCAGTACTTCAATGCTGCCAATATCGATACTTTTTCCAGGAGTGTTCTGGTTAATCAGATCGATAATTGCACGTTTGTTAACGCCGCTCTTTTTACCCAGGCTAAAGAAGAAACGCGACATATTTCCGTTTCCTCTGCGTCCGCGTCCACGGTCGCCGCGCT
Source organism: Draconibacterium sp. IB214405 (assembly GCF_033963885.1). Classification (NCBI taxonomy): domain Bacteria; kingdom Pseudomonadati; phylum Bacteroidota; class Bacteroidia; order Marinilabiliales; family Prolixibacteraceae; genus Draconibacterium; species Draconibacterium sp. IB214405. Next base: position 88,884 of record NZ_JAXBMA010000007.1, on the reverse strand, counting down.
CACGGTTTCCTCGGTCACCACGCTCGCGTCCACGTCCTCGATCGCCACGCTCTTTGCGCATCGATTCTTTTTCGCGGGCTTCGTCAACGTTAATATCCTTAGCGTTTTCGTAGTATTCTAAAAAGCGGTTAAACTCTACCGACACAAAGTGTTTGATCAGTTCTTCGCGCTCAAGCCAAGCCAGTTTTTTGTAGATAACCGGCATAAACTCGCCAATCTGCTCGTTGTTTACTTCCACTTTCTCCACGCGATCGATGAGGTTGAAAAGCTGCTTTTCGCAAATTTCTTTTCCCTGAGGAACCGGAACTTTAGTGAATTTTTTACCCACTTTCTTTTCCACATCGCGTAGTTTTCCTTTTTCGCGCATGTGAATCAGCGTAATAGAAACACCCTTTTTCCCAGCACGTCCTGTTCTTCCGCTTCGGTGAATATACACTTCAGGATCGTCGGGAAGGTTATAGTTAATAACGTGGGTCAATTCGTTTACATCCAGTCCGCGAGCAGCCACATCGGTAGCTACTAACATTTGCAGGTGTTTGCTGCGGAAACGCGACATAACGTGGTCGCGCTGTGCCTGTGACAGGTCGCCGTGCAATGCATCGGCATTGTAACCGTCCTGCATCAGTTTGTCGGCTACATCTTTAGTTTCGGCACGTGTACGACAGAAAATAATTCCGTAAATATTCGGGTTAATGTCGGCCACACGTTTTAGTGCGATATAACGGTCTCTGGCATGAACCAGGTAATAATTGTGCTCTACATTTTCGGCAGCAGTGTTCTTTTTGCCCACTGAAATTTCGTGCGGATCGGCCATGTATGTATTAGCAATTCGCACAATCTCTTTCGGCATGGTAGCCGAAAACAGCAAAGTTTGCTTTTCAACCGGCGTATCTTTCAAAATGGCATCAAGGTCGTCCTTAAATCCCATCGAAAGCATTTCATCGGCTTCGTCGAGTACCACCCACTGTATGTCGTGTACTCTTAGTTTGTTACGCTTAATCAGATCGAGCGTACGACCCGGAGTTCCCACCACAATCTGGGCACCACTCTCAAGGGCTTTAATCTGTTGTCTGATGTCGGAACCGCCATATAAAGTGGCAATTTTAGCTCCGTTAATGTTTTTCGAGAAATTCTCGAGGTCTTTTGCAATTTGCAAAGCCAGTTCGCGCGTTGGACTTAAAATTAAGGCCTGCGGTACTTTTACCGAACTGTCGAACTGCTGAACAATGGGTAACCCAAATGCCGCTGTTTTTCCCGTTCCTGTTTGTGCCAAGGCAACCATATCCTGGTCGCTTTCAAGTAAAAACGGAATCGTTTTTTCCTGAACCGGCGTGGGATTCTCAAAACCAAGCTCCTGGATCGCACCAAGGATTTCGGCTTTTAACCCCATTGTTTCAAATAAACTCATATACTATTTTTTAAAGTGGCCGCAAAGGTACTCTTTTTATTTGTAATTCAGGAGTTTATGTTGTCTTGTTTCGTAAATTTAACTTTGGGAGTTCGCTTTGTATTCTATCGAATGTATTTATGGATGATTTGTTATTACCTTTTTTAACATCAAATTCGCCTAAAGTTCTTTCCAAACGTTTACTTTTGTTAGTGTTCATATGTAAAACAATAGTTAGATATGAAGCTTAAAACGCCCATGAAAAGAATAGTTCAGATTCAGCTCCTTTTATTCCTGTTTCTTTGTTTTTTTAGTCCGGAAATCAAGGCTCAGGAAAATGATAGCATTGTTCCAATAGAAAATCCTAAACGGTTTTTGCGAAAAATCGATCTTTCAGAATTTACCCATAACGGCTTGAAATTATGGCAAGACGACTTCTCGGGGCACTGGGTGGGCATCGATTTTGGATTTAATATGCTGCTTGATGAAGATTATTCAGGCTATGAGTCGGAGTTTATGGATAACGATGTCTTTCGGTCGAATTCGGCATATTTCAACTTTTTACAGCAGAGTATCGGTTTGCAGAAAAACAGGAATACCATTGGCTTGGTTACCGGATTAGGCCTACAATTGCAAAGCTATCGGCTGGATGACAATACTACAATTATAAAAGGAAACGATGGCGTGATCGCTCCCGATTACCTTTACTTTAACGACAATCAGAAATCGAAACTGGCCATTGAAATGATTACGCTGCCTTTGCTTCTTGAATTTCAGATTCCGATCAATCATTACGATAACCGTATGTTTATTTCTGCGGGAGTGGTGGGTAGTTTGCGGCTGAGCGGTCACACAAAAATAAAGTACAAGGAAGAAAAGAAAGAGAAACTAAAAGTGGTGGATGATTTTTCGATGCATCGTTTCAGGTACTCGGCGATGGTACGAACGGGCTACCGCTGGTTTAATGTGTTTGCCAGCTACGATCTGGTTCCGCTTTTCAAAACCGACAAAGGGCCGGAGCTAACACCATTTACTTTTGGTATTACTTTAATGCGCTTATAATAACAACTAACTAAACCTGATAAAATGAATGCGAAACCATACGTGCTCGAACAAACCAACTGGAAACAGGTAAAAAATCAGAAATACAATGTAGCCATTTTGCCCTGGGGAGCCACCGAACCACACAATTATCATTTACCATACGGAACCGATTCGTTGGAGACCGCAAAAATTGCCGAGCAGGCAGCGGGTAAAGCTTGGGATAAAGGTGCGAAAGTAATGGTGCTTCCGGTTATTCCGCTGGGTGCGCAAAACATGGGGCAGATTGACATGCCATTTTGTTTGCACACCAAACCATCTACGCAATTGATAATTCTGAAAGATCTGTTAACAGCTATAAGCGGACAAGGGATAAAAAAGCTTGTGCTGATGAATGGTCATGGCGGAAATGATTTTAAGCCGCTGGTGCGCGAGTTGCAACCTCAGTTTCCCGATGTATTTATTTCTCTGGTGGAGTGGTTTCGGATGTTTGATCAGGAGGAGTATTTTGAGGAAGCCGGCGATCATGCCAACGAAATGGAAACAAGTATTATTATGCACTTTTTCCCGGATTTCGTAAGGTCACTTGACGAAGCCGGAGAAGGAAATGCGAAAGCTTTTAAACTAAACGGGCTAAAAAACAAAACCGCCTGGGCACCACGTCAATGGGATAAAGTTTCGGCGGATACCGGTGTTGGAAATCCGAAAAAAGCCACGACCGAAAAAGGTAAAAAGTTTGTTGAGGATGTGACCAATCAGATCGCTGATTATTTTGTTGAATTGGCGGCTTGTGATTTGAGTGATATGTATGAGTAATAAATTGAGGCTCAAAATTCAACTATCCTCTTATTTTTTATAACCAATCCTGCGCCTTTCTTTTTCGGGAGGATGTATGAGATAACGAAGAGCCGTAAATACTTCTTTAAATTGCTTATCGTATTTTTTCTCCATTTCATCAATCCGGTGAATTATTTCCGAATTTTGAATGGCGAGTTTTCGCAGTTGTACAAATGCCCGAATGATTTCAACATTTACCCGGATGGCTTTTTTGCTTTTAAGTACGCTTGACAACATGGCAACTCCCTGTTCTGTAAAAACAAATGGCGCATAAGTTGTTGGTTTCCAGTCAAAGGTCACAGTTTGTGACCTTAGTTTATCCAATTCACTCTTAGTGAGTTCAAACATAAAATCTTCCGGAAATCTTTCGATATTTCTTCTTACAGCTTGTTTTAAAACTTTCGTCTCAACTTCGTAAAGTTCTGCCAGATGAAAATCCAGCATTACCCGTTGGCCTCTTATTTCAATAATGCGGTTTTGAATAATTTGGAGATCCATAAAAATAAAGGTTGATTATTTGTTCTTTAAATATACAAAATTTACAAAAGTCAAGAATTGTCATTGTAAAAATCCATAAGATTTCAGTTATTGCGACCATAAATTAATTGGTCAAAAAAAGAAATGAAGCTATTACTGTTAAGCAATTCAACAATGCCGGGCGAACCCTATCTGGATTACCCGAAAAATGAGATAAAAAAATTCCTGGGAGAAAAATCGGTAACTGCGGTTTTTATTCCATATGCAGCCGTTACTTTTTCGTTTGATACCTATTGCGAAAAAGTGGAAGAAAGTTTTGCCGAAGTGGGGCACCATATTAAAGGTATTCATACATTTAAAAATCCGGTAAAAGCAATTGAGGAGGCTGAAGCGATTGTGGTTGGCGGTGGAAACACCTGGCAACTGGTACGCATGATGCACGATCAGAAGTTAATGAATCCGATCCGCGAACGGGTCTACAACGGAGCTCCTTACATTGGCTGGAGCGCCGGATCAAATGTGGCTTGCCCAACATTGCGTACTACCAACGACATGCCAATCATCGATCCAAAAGGTTTTGAATGTATTGGTATGATCCCATTTCAAATTAATCCACATTATCTGGATGCCAATCCTGAAGGACACGGAGGGGAGACGCGTGAGCAGCGTATTTCGGAATTCCTTGAAATTAACCCGAATTGCTATGTGGCCGGATTGCGCGAAGGAACCATGTTTAAAGTGGAAGACGGAAAGATTGACCTGATTGGTGACAGAACTTGCCGCATCTTTAAAAAAGGACAAGAGCCGTATGAGTTAAAGGCCGGAGACGATTTTAGCTTTTTATTGCCTTAAAGTGCAACACGATATAAAGTAACCGGATAAGTTTTATCCGGTTTTTTTGTTCCTGTACTTAACATTAAACTTTAATGCCTGGGAGCTTGTATTCAGTTATTTGGCTTGTTACACCCAAAAACTATTACTTACCTTTATGCCAAATTTCGCACACATGGAACTACTAGGAAATAGTTATTTTGCCCTCTTCGTTATTATTGCACTGGGTTTTATTGTTGGTCGCATCAAGGTTTTTGGGCTGTCGCTTGATGTGTCGGCAGTTATTTTTGTGGCTCTGGTTTTTGGCCACTTTGGTGTTGTAATTCCAAAAGATTTCCAGTACCTCGGCTTGGTGCTGTTTATTTTTACTATCGGAATACAGGCTGGCCCCAGTTTTTTCGAGTCGTTTAAAAAGGAGGGGCGGCAACTCGCCGGATTTGCATCGTTGTTGATTGTGTTAGCATCGGTAATTACCGTTCTGATAATTACAGTTTTTAAAGTTGATCCAAATATTGCGGTTGGATTGTTAACCGGTTCGTTAACCAGTACGCCGGGTTTGGCCGCGGCCATCGATTATACCGGCTCGCCACTGGCATCCATCGGTTATGGAGTGGGGTATCCGTTTGGTGTTATCGGCGTGATTCTTTTTATCCGCTTCCTTCCAAAAATTTTAGGTACTTCCATTGCCAAAGCCGAAGAAGAGCATCATCTGATGTTAAAAGATGAATTTCCTGAAGTGGTTAAGCGCAATTTTGTGGTTGAAAACGAAAATGTTGTTGGCAAAACGATTGGCGAATTACGCATCCGGTTTATGACCAAAGCAGTGGTTTCGAGGGTTGTACACGATGGTGAAGCTGTTACACCAACTCCAAACACCTTACTGTTGAAAGGTGACCTGATAAAAGCTGTTGGAACCGAAGAAGCACTAAAAAATGTTGAGTTATTGATCGGTCCTCAAACAGAGCAGGAGATTTCAATCGACGCAAAATATGATGTACGTTCGGTTTTGGTTACCAACAATGAGGTGGTAAATAAAACCGTTGGGCAGATTAACTTGCTTCATACTTACGGAGCAACCATCACCCGAATTCGCAGGGCGGGTATTAATATTGTTCCAAGTCCGAGCTCGAAATTGCAGTTTGGCGATAAACTTGTAATTGCCAGTAGCCGTGCAAATATGGATATGGTTTCAAGAATCTTTGGTAACGACCAAAAACGTTTGTCCGACACCGATATTCTTCCGGTTGCTTTAGGAATTATTCTTGGCGTGCTGGTCGGAAAAATCAGTATTGCCATGGGAACTTTTGCATTTAGCCTGGGACTAACCGGAGGTGTGCTTATTGTTGCCCTGGTGCTTAGCCGTATTGGGAAAACCGGTCCAATTTTATGGACCATGACCGGAGCGGCCAACCAGCTGGTGCGCCAGCTTGGGTTGTTATTATTTTTAGCCGCAGTTGGTACCGGTGCCGGGCAAAAAATTGTAGAAACATTCAATCAATACGGAATCGAGTTATTCTTGTATGGCGGCGCCATAACCATTTTGCCAATGATTGTTGCCGGAATTCTCGGTAAGTATTTCTTTAAAATGAACATTCTAACATTGCTCGGAGCAATTAGCGGAAGTATGACCAGTACCCCGGGATTGGCAGCTGCCGACTCGATGACCGACACAAACGCGCACTCCATAGCCTATGCTACAGTGTATCCTGTGGCAATGGTGCTGCTGATTATTTGTGTTCAGCTAATTACAATGTTCTTCTGATTTTATTTTTTGTACGAAGCCGGATCTAAAGCAGTTGGCGACCAGTTTTTCAGAAAACGTGATATCTTGTCTTTATCGTAGCTTTTGTCTTTTTCTAAAAAGGCTGAGTTTTGCGTGTGGATACGTTTGCCCGTTTCATCGAGAATAACAAAAACCGGAAAGCCAAAACGTTGCGGAAATTCAAGTTCAGTCAACAGTTCTTCCTGCTTATTATTTTGGTCGTAGTTTACTTTTACCACCTCAAAGTTGTCGGCTACGTATGAGCTGAGCTCTTCATCGTCGTGTACAAAATTATGGAATTTGATACACCATGGACACCAGTTACCTCCAATTTGCAGAAATATATGTTTGTTCGATTTTTGGGCTGCTTCAACTGCTGCGGCAATGTCTTTTTTTGCATCAGCAGTTGTGTCATAAATTTTTTGTTCCTGTGCTTTTAGTGCCAGTGGCAAAATCAGCACAAAGCTGATCGCTAATACTTTAATAAGTTTCATTTTATGTTTTTATTTTTTGTTCCAGATTGAATTCATTTCATATACATCAAGTTTCTCGATGCCCAACTCGCCTCCATTGGTGTACAGAACTGCATCAACAGCTTTTTCATTCGGAGTAAAACAGTTTGAAACAACTGCCTGTCCGTCGTTGGCATATATTTCAATTGACGTACGGTCGAGCAGAATTTCTAGCTTTATTTTATTGTTTTTTGCCGGAAGTGGAACAGTGGACCCGAGTACGGTCAGTGTTCCTCTTTTTACACTGTAAAGTATTTCAGTGCCGTTTGATTTGTTACTATGTCGAAGCATAAAACCAAAACTGTCGGATGTTTTCAGATCGAATTCACCAATAATATGCAGGCAATCACCCGAAACTTTTTTAAGCTTGTTATCATTAATTCCGGGAATTACATTTTTGTTTTCCCACGATTGATGTTTAGAATGCAACTGCTCGATTTCAGAAATTGGTTTGCGTATCAGTTTATAACCGGTATCGAATTTTGTTACCGATAATTCGCTTGGGAACGACATTTGCCCGTTAAAAGGCATGTCCGGGAATTTGCCATCGCGCATCCAGGCAATTTGTATTACTCTACCATCGGATTCAGGAATATTGCTCCAGGTTTGTGTTGCGTAATAGTTTTTACCCCAGTCGCTTTTCATTTTAATGGTTTCTTGTGTAAATTTCTTCCCATCGAAACTTCCGATAAAATAGCTGCCGTCGCCATCAAAAAGCACCCACTTTGTTTCGTCGGGGCGGTTGGTAACTTTAAATTTTACCAGATCAGGACATTCAAAAAAACCGGTTATATGACTTTGCCATTCCCAATCAATCAGGTTTGTTGAGGTATAAAATGAAACTCCTTTTGATTTATCATCGTCGTTTGATTTACGGTAAAGTGCCATCACCCATTTTCCGCTTTCCTCGTGCCAGATCACTTTGGGGTCGCGAGCATCGTCGTTTTCGTCGTATGCAATTATGGGGTTGTCCTCATATTTTTCCCAGGTTCTTCCTTTATCGGTACTGTAGGCCAAACGCTGGCCGCAATGCTGGCTGGTATAAAAGGCCACCAGTGTTTTGGTATCGCCGGTTTGTTTTTGCAAAAGGTTGTTTTCATCAACAATGGCCGATCCGGAATACGCCGTACAGTGTTCTTTGTCGGTTGATCCTTCATCCGGGTAAAGCGCAATTGGAAGAGGGCTCCAGTGAATAAGATCGGTGCTTACGGTATGCCCCCAATGCATATAGCCCCACTCGTTGCCATTCGGATTGTACTGGTAGAACATGTGGTATTCATTATCATAAAAAACCAGACCGTTTGGATCGTTGTGCCAGTTCTTTTCCGGCGTAAAATGGAATTGTGGCCGGTAAATTTCATCATATAGTTTTTGCTCCCCTTTTTTTGCCGGAAGGCTAAGTGTCACAGCAATAGCGAGTAATGCGGTTGATAAAAAGTTCATAAAAAATTCTACTTGATTTTTTGTTATCGTGCTAAACTTATGAAAAAAAATTTGGTTTAATTAAATTAATTTATACATTTACATCCACAAACCCATAGATATAGAACCGTTCTTTGACTGGCGCTTTTAATTTTCAACACAACATCAATCATCTTTTTTAAAATTAAAAGTTGAATTTTTTACATGAAGAAACCTTCTTTTGAGGAGGATCGAAATTTTGTGAAGGTAAACAAACCCACCGCTTTATATTTTTATAAATCGGATCTTACTTTTTCAACTCGAAACTCTTTTTCTGAATGTTTTGTAAGGAATTTTCCGGTATCAAAGTAATGTTTCATTATCTGTTTTTGAGAAGATAGGACCTAATTTGAGTTGTAATGAAACAAATTCATTAAATTATTAAGGACGCGAAACAAAAGAAAAATTAATTACTTACTGACGTAAGACGGATCTTATTGAAATCGGATTCAGGTTTTTACAAACCCATTGATTTACATTACAAACCCGGTAAATCAAAGCAAAACCAAGGAATCAAACGAGAACAATAAGAAACGGGGAGTTCCCGGCTACAAACCTAAGGGAACAAAAGACTGAGAAACAGGTGGGCATAAGCACGACAAAAGGTCTAAGCGAACTGCACCAGGTAACTCAGAAAAACAGCCCGATTTCTTAACAAGTTCATCAGAATTCGATAAAATCCTCCGCAATTTGCCGGTAGGTTTTTGGTCAATCAGGGGGTGTCCATTCAGCAATTAAAATTAGAGTATTCTATTAATTATCAGGTTCTTTGTAACAGAAATTTATACAGAATCGATAAAGATTCACAGAAGTCGTTTTCCATAGAAGATTAAGTTCTTTGTTTACTGAAAAAAGTCTTAGAAATAAGCAACGCGGAGTTACAAACCCACTGTTCCGGTAAAATTACAAACCCGACCGGAGCGGTTACACCGCAGCGTAAGTTTCAAGCACATGCCAAAAAACCTTTGCGCAATATTGAGCTTTTGGCATGTCAATTTTTACAAACCCTAATTTGAATTGTAATGAGACATTTAATTTTAACCGCCCTGGTATTAGTTGGCGCTTTTTATACCAGGGCCGAGCAATCAGGTCAGGACAAGATCACAAAGATCAACGCTCCGATCAATATTGCTTCAGAAGACAGTAAGAAATCATTTATTGCACCCCATGAATCAAGCTTAAAATCAGGATCGGTTTTAAATTCCGACTTCCAGGTTGAGTTTGTGAACTTCCCTGAAAAGGCGAAACCGGCATTTTTATATGCTGTTTCAATCTACGAAGATTTAATTTCGTCGCCTGTACCTGTTACGGTACGTGCAACATGGAAGGCAATGGGAACCAATGTTCTGGCGAGCAGTACTCCCGGAAGTATGTACCGTAACTTCAGCGGTGCACGTTTAAGTAATGTATATTACCCGGTTGCTCTGGCCGAAAAACTAGCACAAAAAGAAATGAATGGTACCGAAGCTGATATCGAGGCTTCATTTAGCAGCTCGATTAACTGGTACTTCGGAACTAACGGCGATTGCCCGTCGGACCAATACGATTTTGTAACCGTTGTGTTACACGAATTGATACACGGATTGGGATTCGTTGGATTTTTTGATATCGAAAATAACAAGGGAACTTTTAACAACAGTTCAAACGCACCTAGTATTTACGACGTATATATATATAACAAAATGGACCAGCAAATTGCAGATGAAGATCTGTTTGCTCGTCCATCAACAACATTAAAAGAGCAACTGCTTTCTGGAAATCTGGTATTAAAAGGCCAGGGAAATGAAGAGGCAGTAAACATTTATGCGCCAAAAAGCTGGAATGTTGGAACAAGCATTTATCATTATCCCGAATCAGAATTCAGTGCCGGTGATGCTAACGCATTAATGTCGCCATTTATTTTTAAAGGAGAAGCAATTCACTATCCTGGCGATAAAACATTAGCTGTTTTAGCTCAGTTAGGATGGAAAGCAGTTAGTTTCGATGATTATGAAATTAAAGATTTTGAAGAGGCTGTAGAAAATTTAAACGTTTTTGTTGGTGTTGACGGTGAAATGGATATCAATAAATCGTCGGTAAAAATTACATTCTCTACTGATAACTTCGCTACATCGCAAACCGTAAGTTTAGCATACAACCAAGATGCCGAACAGTTTGAAGGCGATCTTCCGTTAAACTTTGCACAAGGTAAAATTCAATATTATTACGAGGCTAAAACAACAGCCGATGTAACTTTCACTTATCCTGAAAGAGCTCCGGACCAAAAGCTTTCTTTCCGTATCGGAGCTGATTATTACCCACCGGTATTACAACACAATCCTGAAAAAATGGTTAGTGGAGCAGATCCGGTAATGAATGTTTCGGCAGTTGCAACCGACAATGTTGGTATCGAAATGGTACAAGTTGAATACCTTATTAACGGTGTTGATCAGGAGCCTTTCGTAATGGCAGCTCAGGGAAACGATGTTTACGGTGGTAAACTTGAATTTCCGGTTGCATTAAACAACGACGATGTTGTTGAGTACCGTGTTGTTGCTATCGACAATACTGCACGCGGAAACAAACGTCGCCTGCCAAGCAGTGGTTACTACACAGTTTCAGTATTTAATGCTGAAGAGCCGTTGGCCGGTTACTTTAGCGATTTTGATTCACCAAATTCAGATTTTCAAATTTCTGATTTCGAAGTAACAACTCCGGCTGGTTTTAACAGTGGAAACTTACACACAGTTAATCCTTATCCGGAATCAAATAATGAAAAAGATAAATACAACCTTATCGCCCAATTAAAATATCCGATTGTTCTTGAAGAAAATGGTCTAATGAGTTTTGACGAGGTAGTTCTGGTAGAGCCGGGCGAAGAAGGAAGTTTTTATACTGAAGAGCAGTTTTGGGATTTTGTTATCGTTGAAGGAAGTAAAAACAATGGGAAAAGCTGGTTGCCTGTAACCGATGGTTACGATTCAAGCGTTGATGACCTTTGGAGTTCTCAATTTACAGGTTCGTTAAAAAGTGCTGTTTCTCAGGCTGAAGGAGCTGAAAGTATGTTCCTGAAACAATCCATCAACCTGACTGATAACACAGGTTTCGAAGCTGGCGATACTGTTATTTTCCGTTTCCGTCTGGCATCAGACAAAGCTGTTACCGGTTGGGGATGGGCAATTGATAACCTGTCTATTCAGGAAGTAACAACTGCGGTTGACGATCAGTTAGCAGCAAACGATGTTACTATTTACCCAAATCCATTCAAAAGCAGCATTTATATCGATGGTTTTCAATCGGATGTTGCCAATGATGTAGAAGTGATAATAACCGACCTTTACGGAAACACTGTGCACCGCGAAACACTTTACGATGCATCGTATTCCGGTAGAATTAAAGTTGATCTGCCAAACGTAGCTCCGGGAGTTTATATGGCGAGCATCTCCGATAACAATATGAATACAATAACACAAAAAATTATAAAAAATTAGCATTATGGAAACATTATTAATGATTGCATTTATTGCCGCATTTGCAGGCTTGGTAACATCTTTAGTAGTATTATACCGACTGTTAAATGAGAAAAAAGCGCAAAGGTTAGAATATTAGATGATTGGTATTACAACCTTAAATTAGGTAATGCCGGAATGAAAATTCCGGCATTTTTTTTGCCCGAACGCCATTTTCTTTGAACATTTTGTTGCCATTGTTCTTTAAATTATGAAAATTTACTGCGCTAAAAAAGAAGTTTTTAAAACTGTAAGATGAACAAGTATTACACATTATTAAGTCTGTTAATTCTTGTGGTGTTATCCTCTAACGCACAAATGAAGAGTTACAATGAAAGTATTAAAATTCCGCCACCGGTTTGTTATGCTTCAGGCGAAGTTGAACGCGCGAGAATTGCGCCACCGGCCGAGTTTTTGTTAAAATCAGGCGGTGCAGCCAAATGCGACATTGTTGTCGATTATATTGGTTTTACTCCCGAAGCTCAGGCCGCGTTTGAATATGCAGTTACCATCTGGGAAAGCATTGTAGAGTCGGAAATGCCAATCCGGATGAAAGCTACATGGAGCGGAAGTCTGGATGCAAACGTATTGGGAAGTTGTGGTCCGGAAACATTCTACAAAAACTTTAAAGATGCCCCGTTTAAAGAACGTTACTACCCGGTAGCTATTGCTGAAAAAATAGCAAAACAGGAGCTGAACGGAGAAAGCAGATACGATATGGTAGCCCAGTTTAGTAGCAAAATAGACTGGTACCTTGGGACCGATTTAAATACGCCAGACGATCAGTATGATCTGGTATCGGTTGTATTGCACGAGATTGGTCACGGTTTGGGATTCACCGGTTTCTTTTTTACCGACGATGATATTGGTGCCTACGGATTTTATGAATTCGGCGATGCGACTTCTTTTGATTTGTTAGTAGGAAGAGGAGCTATTTCTGGTCAACAGCTAGTTGACACATCCTTATTTGAAAATTTAAGTGCCGATTTGCTTTCAGCCTTACAATCGTCTAACCTTTATGCAAACAGCCCCGTGGCCACTAAGCAAAACAAAGGCAATAAACCGCGTTTATATGCTCCCGTGGTATTTGATGATGGTTCAAGTGTTTACCATTTAAACGATAATACCTATCCGAACGGCAACGAGAACTCGTTAATGACGCATGCCGTTGGTTTAGCAGAGGCAATACACGATCCTGGTCCCATAACCAGGGGAATTATGGATGATATTGGCTGGACTAATATTTTTATTCGTTTTGACCAGGTAAAAGATATAGAAGTGCTTCAGCCGCTGGTGTTCAGTGGCTGGTTCGAAAGTGATTACGCTGTAAAAGACGGTACGGCAAAAGTAATTTATTCGCTGGATGGATTTGAGAGCCACTCGGATACAATTGACTTAGTAGAAGAAGACGGAATATACTCGGCTACCTACGTGCCCGAAAGTGAATCAGAAAGTATATCGTATTACCTGACAGTTCAGGATACAATGGATAGAAAACGCACATCACCGGCCCTTGCACCACAGGAATTTTATACCATAAATATTGGTGAAGACAATGAGAAACCGGTAATCGAACACGACGAAATTGCGTATTTTCTTTTAAGGGGCGAGCAGTTGGAGTTAGTTGCTCATGTTGATGATAACCTTGGAATTGATACAGTTTACGTTCGCTATTTTATAAACGATGTGGAGCAGGAAGCTTTTGGCATAAATTGGGAATACGACGATCGATATATAGGAAATTTTCCGTTTAATTTAAGTGAATTAAAAAATGGGGATGTAGTAAAATATGCCATTTATGCTGTCGATGCTTCTTCGAATTCCAATACCAAACGTTTACCCCGGTTAAGCTTTGATTATTTCTCGTTCGAGGTAGAGGAGATTTTTGATGCGGTGAATCATTATAGCAATAATTTCAACGAGGAAACAGTTGACTTTGTTATTTCAGATTTTGAAATTTATACTGCAACGAATTTTGCCGACGGGGCTTTGCATAGTCCGCACCCATATCCGGCGCCAAATACTGATAACGGGGAACTTGAATTTACCACGTTCCTAAAAAAACCAATCGTACTGAAAGAAGGTGGCACCATGGTTTATGACGAAGTGGTTTTGGTTGAGCCTGGTAATCTTTTATCGGATTATGGCGACGACGATTTTTACGACTATGTAATTGTTGAAGGAAGTAATGACTACGGAATGAACTGGTATCCGTTGGCCGACGGTTATGATTCGTCGGATGAGTCGACATGGCGAACCAATTATAATAGTGGAATCCCAGATGGAGAAAATGATTCGGAGACCGTTGGAACTGACGATTGGTTTGTTAGCAGAACGATTACGCTTACCGACAATGATTATTTTTATGAAGGAGATACTATCCTGATTCGTTTCCGACTTTATTCCGATCCGTATGCAGCCGGATGGGGCTGGGCAATCGATAACCTGGAGATTCAAAAACCGGTTTCGGCAGATCAGATTTTATTGTCGCCGGGAGAGATTAATGTTTATCCGAATCCTTTTAACGACCTTGTAACAGTAGAGATTTCAGCGGTTGAAAAGGAGTCGCAAATACAAATTGAACTGTTTAATGCAGTAGGACAAAAAATATATGCTACGGAAGAACAAGGTGTAATTGGAGCATTTTCTGATCAAATTAATCTTTCGGAATACGGTAGCGGAATGTTTCTGATAAAAGTGAGCCAGAATGGAGAACCGGTACTTACAAGAAAGTTAATTAAAAACTAATTTTCCCTGCGACGCTTTAAAATTCGGTTCAAAAACAGGATAAAAGTTTCATTTATAAAATATATCTCTATATTTGTTGACAGAAATTAAGAAGAATGACAACGAAATTTAACAATAACTACTTCTACTTTTATTTTTATTATGGTTCTGAAATCGGGATCAGGAAGTAGGGTATTGTCTAAATTCAAAATATTTTACAGAAGGTCTCGATAAAAATCGGGACCTTTTTTTATGGTTAAAAGTGAAATAAACAAAACTAAATAAATGAGAACAACAGTAATAGGACTTGGATTAATAGGTGGCTCGATCGCCCGTGATTTGCGGAAATCGGGATTTGCCACCGAATTAATTGGAGTTGAAGCCAACGAAGGCCACGCAAAACAGGCCTTGGAAATCGGGCTGGTTGACCGCATTGAAACACTTGAAAATGCTGTAAGTGATAGCGACCTGGTAATTATCGCAATTCCCGTAAACTACGAACTTGAAGTATTGCCGCAGGTTTTGGATTTGATTGGCAGCGGAACTACGGTGGCCGATATGGGATCGACTAAAAAGGTGATTGTTGATTTGGTAGCCGACCATAAACGGCGACGGAATTTTGTTCCCGCTCACCCAATGTCGGGAACCGAGGATTCAGGACCAACAGCGGCTTTGGAAGGTCTGTTTAAAGGTAAAATTGCCATTTTATGCGACCAGGAAAACTCCGGGCCGCAACATGTGGCTTTAATCGAAAAGATGTTCCAGGTGC
The DNA here is from genome assembly GCF_033963885.1 of Draconibacterium sp. IB214405. Classification (NCBI taxonomy): domain Bacteria; kingdom Pseudomonadati; phylum Bacteroidota; class Bacteroidia; order Marinilabiliales; family Prolixibacteraceae; genus Draconibacterium; species Draconibacterium sp. IB214405. The sequence continues at coordinate 73,592 of NZ_JAXBMA010000007.1, read as the reverse complement.
TCGGTATGGACATTGCCTATATGTCTGCCGACGAACAGGATCACAGCACGGCTTTTGTTTCGCACCTGCCTCACGCTGCCGCGTATGCACTGGCAAATGCTGTTCAGGCAAAAGAAGATCGCAAAATTATTTTCGACCTGGCGAGTGGTGGATTTCGCTCAACAGTACGTTTGGCAAAAAGTTCCGCAAGCATGTGGCACCCAATCTTTCAACAAAACCGCGATTACGTTGTTGAATCGCTGGATGTATACATCAAACACCTCATTGAATTTCGCGATTGTATGAAAAATGAGGAGGATGATAAAATGCTCGATCTGATTAAAAATGCAAATAAAATAAGAGGTATTCTAAAAGGTGAAAATCCTCAATTCAGAAAAAACGAAGAGACATTGACAAAACTTTATACGAAATAATCATGACATTAAAATTAGACATTAATCCGATAAAAGCGTGGTTGCCAAACATCGACAATCCACTGCTTATCTCAGGGCCATGTAGCCTTGAAACGGAAGAACAAACCATGGAAACAGCACGTTTGCTGGCAAAAGACAAACGTGTTTTTGTTTTTCGCGGTGGTGTTTGGAAACCAAGAACACGTCCGGGATCGTTTGAAGGAGTTGGATCGATTGGTTTAAAATGGTTGCAACAGGTAAGAGAAGAAACCGGTTTGCCTATTGGAACTGAGGTGGCCAACGCACAACACACTGAAGAGGCTTTAAAAGCCGGGCTCGATGTGTTGTGGATTGGCGCACGTTCAACAGCAAGTCCGTTTGTTGTGCAGGAAATTGCTGATGTACTAAAAGGTACTGATGCAACTGTAATGATAAAAAATCCGGTGAACCCGGATGTACAACTTTGGATGGGCGCCGTTGAGCGGATCAGCCAGGCAGGAATTAAAAACATTGTTGGTATCCATCGTGGATTTACACCGTTTCGCCAAACCAAATATCGCAACTACCCGAACTGGAAGACCTTTATCGAATTAAAACGTTTGCTTCCGAATTTGCCTGTTATTTGCGATCCGAGCCACATTGCCGGAACACGCGAATACCTGTTCGAAGTTTCGCAAAAAGCATTTGATATGGGTATGGATGGTTTAATGCTTGAATCGCACCGCGATCCTTCGTGCGCACTCAGCGATGCCGGGCAGCAATTAACGCCGGCCGATTTGGGAAAACTGCTCGACAAATTGGTTATTCGTAATGAGAATGCAAACAATCCGGATTTCGATAACCAACTTGATGTATTGCGTAACCGAATTGATGCAATTGATGCTGAGTTATTGGAAACACTGGCTTCGCGTGTTGAAATCGTTAAGCAGATTGGCCAGTATAAACGCGATAATAACGTTACTGCACTTCAGATTAATCGTTGGACACAATTGATGGAAAACCGCGTAAATCTGGGGAAGAGCATGGACATTAACGAAACCTTTGTGAAAATACTTTTTCAGTTAATTCACGAAGATTCGGTACGTATGCAAACCGAAATTATGGATGAGGAATAGAATTCCAATTTCACAGGATTTCCTGAATTAAAAAAGCCACAAGATCGCAATTGCAGTCTTGTGGCTTTTTTGCTAAAACCTTTCAGGTTTTATTGGGTTTATGCCGAGATTTTAATAGTCTTTGTGCAGAGTAATTAAGGGGAATTCATCATCTTGATAATCCCAAATCAATTCATTATTTACCCAGACTTTTCTTTTTGCAGTCATTGTGGAAGTGTAGGTAAACTCTACTGCAACCGTGTCGGTGTCATTATTGCCCCAATCAATTATGGTTATTGGTTTTTCTTCGGTGTCTGAAGAATTCATAAATATCCTTATTCGATTCATTCCTCCATCCTCGTATATTAAGAAGTTTCTGGGATAGTCGAAATTGGCGTTGTAAACCGGTTGTAATTCTCCTTCAACAGAATAAAATAGGCGTATGTCTTCTTCGTTAATGGCTCCGGTTGTTTCGCTGCTCAATAAATCCTCATTCTTATTATTTAATAAGGTAAATTCGAAACCCCTATCTAAATAAAAACCTACAAGTTCTTCGTTTTTGTTGCATCCAAATAAAATGAACAATCCTACTAAAAACAGAATTCTTTTGGTATCGATACTAAAATTTATCATGATTAAAATGTTATAGGTTAATATTATAAGTCAAATGTATAACATTTTAGTATTCAGTGCAATAGTTGTTTGTTTGTTTGTTTGTTTGGGGCAAATTGTTATGTTATGTAACACCAATTTCAGAATAATTGGTTTTGCTTGTAGAATATAGGTTGAGGAAAGAGCAGAACTATAAGTGATAAGCAATGAGAAACACTGGTTATAAAATTACCTTATTCAGCGCTTTTGCCTGATTCATTCAGCTTATAAAGCGCTTTTTTCACAGCTTTTTCCACCTGCTGGAATGTTGGTAATTCTTTGCCTATAAAAATAAAAAAAACAGCCATTTGTTTGTCGTCGGCCAACGTAGGCAGCTTTTGTTTATTCAGTCGGTAAGCTTCACGCATTAGTCGTTTAATACGATTACGTTTTACTGCGCGTTTAAATATCTTTTTACTAACTGTAAATCCGGCCTGAACTTTAACCGGTAGTGGAAGATCGGTTTTAAGATGAACTACTTTTAATGGAAATGCCAAAAATGATTCGCCTTCAGCAAAAAGTTTGTCAATCACTTTTTTGCTGCATAATCGTTCCTCTTTTTTTAATGAAAAAGAAACCGGCTTTTCTATTTTTTCATTCGTTTCCATAAAAAAGTAAAGGCCATACGTCAAACGACGGACGGCCTTTCAAAAGTATATATTTTTCTATTTAATTCTTGTTATTCTTCTTGATGTATTGATCAAGAGCCATAGTCATTGAAGGTGCCTGAGCTGTAGGCGCCTGAATGTCTAATCGTAAACCGGCTTCCTCAACAGCTTTTGCAGTTGTAGGACCAAAACATGCAATGCGTGTTGAATTCTGCTCAAAATCAGGGAAGTTCTGATAGAGCGATTTAATTCCCGAAGGACTGAAAAACACGAGGATGTCGTATTTGATATCAGCGAGGTCAGATAAATCGGCACTAACAGTGCGGTAAAGAATTGCTTTGGTATACGTGTAACCTCCTTTATCGAGCAGGGTTGGAATTTCCTGTTTGTGAATGTCAGAAAGAGGAACGAGGAATTTTTCATCCTTGTGTTTTTTCATAACATTTATCAAGTCGGTAAATTTACCATCGGCATAAAATATTTTACGCTTACGGTATACGATGTACTTTTGAAGATAAAAAGCAGTTGCTTCCGAAATACAAAAGTACTTCATCGAGTCAGGGACAGTAATTCTCAGCTCTTGTGCTATTCTGAAAAAATGATCGATAGCAGTTCGGCTGGTAAAGATTACTGCGGTATGCTCCAAAATCTGTGTTCGTGTTTGGCGAAATTCCTTTGCAGGAACTCCCTCCACCTGTATAAATGGTCTGAAATCAATTTTCAATCCATTTTTCTCCGCCAATTCAAAATACGGTGATTTTGCTGTACTTGGCTCTGGTTGTGAAACTAAAATGCTCTTGACTTTCAAATTTTTATGCTTTTAATGAGACTTTCCCCCTTCTTAATCAAACAACAACTTTATAAATTAAAAGCAAGGGTAAAATTTCAAGGGTACAAAGGTACAAAAACAGATAAAATAACGAAAATTGTTTTTTCAATAAAATAAAAACGCCCCTTTTAAGTAACAATAGGTTAAAAATTAGAAAAATAATAAGCCCTGAAACGGTTATAAACACTGGTGTTTTAAAAGGAGCAAAAGCCACCAGAATAACAATGGGTAACAGAATTAAACTGAGCGATCGGTTAAAATTATCCATGTTAAAAAGGTATTCCCGGGTTTCATTTTGCGTTTCAAACAGCAATCCGAGCGTCAAATAGATCAGTTTTTTGCCAAAAAAATAGACCAGAACTCCGCCCAAAACGAAGCCAAAATATGTCGGATTAACTCGCGCACTTTCCCATTTTATCAAATTTAATCCTTGGTAAACAAAAATGGATAATGCCAGGTAAAAGATAATTTCGAGACGATACGCCGCATGAAAAACCGGGTAACTTTTGTCGTTAAGCATGCGCACCGAAGTGGCATAATTAAATAACGACAAAAACAGATGGTGGATGTATTTTGCGTAACCGTACCTGATACTTGCAAAAAGGGCAATTCCCGCAAAAATAAGAACGGTTAACCAATCGGTTCCCGGATATTGCCGCTCTCTGTTTGGTAAAATTATGGAGGGTTTAACCATCAGTTCACTGATAACTTCAGTATGTTGCCGCGATGGAATGTAGTCCGAAGTGTCAACATGCGAATTAAAGCGATGAACTTGTGCCGTGGTAATATTTTTGCTTATCTCCACAGATTGATTTTGCGCTTTAATCGTGTCCTGATAATATGTGAAATCTGTTCCCATAATTTTGAATGGCGCAAAGATACCAAAATAATGAGATGAGCACTTCGCCATGCGAAAGAACAAGCAGGCTTTTTTTATGAACCTACAAAGTAATTTTTGTAATTTGTGCCGGACAAAAACAATATTGCTGAAATGATCTATTTGGCCCCGTTGCAGGGATTTACCGATTATGTGTACCGCGATTCTTTCGCAAAGGTGTTTAACACCGTTGATGCCTATTTTATCCCGTACATTTCGGTGAAAAACAATAAGGTCCCCAACAAATACATCCGCGAAATTCTTCCGGAGAATAACACTCAAAACAGGGTGGTTCCTCAAATTTTGGCAAAGGATGCAGCCGAGTTCGAATTGCTGGAAAATGATTTAGCCGATCATGGTTACTCCGAATTTAACCTGAATTTGGGTTGTCCTTATCCAATGGTTACCAACCGCGGGAAAGGTTCCGGATTGTTGCCTTTCCCGGAGGAGATTTATAAGATACTGGATCATTTTTATAGCAGCGCTAAAGGAGAACTTTCTGTAAAGTTGCGGGCCGGATTTAAATCGGCAGATGAGATAAAAGACGTTATAAAAGTACTGAATCAATTTCCACTAAAAGAGGTCATCCTACATGCCCGGGTGGCCGGACAGTTGTATTCGGGTGAAATTGATGAAAATGCATTTTCGTATGCTGCCGACATGCTCAAACACAAGTTGGTTTATAACGGTGATGTCTTTTCTGTTGAAGATTATCGCTACAAACAAAATAAATTTCAAGGTGTTGACACCTGGATGTTGGGACGCGGAATTTTGATGAATCCGTTTTTGCCTCACGAAATAAAAGGCATTCAGTCCACTCCAAAGGAACGGTTTGAATTACTTCACACTTTTCATCAAACAATACTTAAACGTTATCTCGAAGTTATGGATAACGAGGGCAATGCGCTGAATAAAATGAAACAGTTTTGGATCTACTTTTCGTACTGTTTCCCTAATCAGAGAAAGGTGCTGAAATACATTAAAAAAGTAAGGTCGCTGAATAAGTATGGCGAAATCGTAAAGTCAGCATTTTACGAGATAAGTTGTTAAGACTTCGACTTCGCTCAGCCTGACAGTTTTGTCAAGTTGAGCGGAGTCGAAACTGATCAAACAATTAATACAGAAACCGAATTCTAATGCGCATCCAGCCAGTTGTCTGCCGCGTTGCTTTCAACTGTTAACTGAACACCAATATCCACGGCATTCTCCATCTCTGTTTTCACCAACGAACGGATCGTTTCCAATTCCGGTTTATACACATCAAAATTCAATTCATCATGCACCTGCAAAATCATTTTCGAATGCAGGTTTTGCTCCTCCATTTTATTGTGGATATTGATCATTGCAATTTTAATGATATCGGCTGCAGAACCTTGTATCGGCGCATTAACCGCATTTCGTTCGGCCATACCACGAACAACCGCATTGGCCGAATTGATATCGTTTAAATAGCGTCGGCGACCTTTTATGGTTTCAACAAAACCCTGCTCGCGGGCCAGGTGAATTTGTTTGTCCATAAAAGCTTTAATATTCGGGAAATTCTCGAAATAGCCGTCAATCAACTCTTTCGCTTCAGTACGTGGAATATTTAAACGCTGCGACAAACCAAACGCCGAAATACCATAAATAATTCCGAAGTTGGCTGTTTTAGCTTTACGGCGCATGTCTGAATCAACTTCGCTTTCCGGAATCTGGTAGATCTTTGCGGCGGTGATGGAGTGAATGTCTTTACCTTCGTTAAAAGCAAGTTGCATCTCCTCGTCGCCACTTAGTGCGGCCATAATGCGCAACTCAATTTGTGAGTAGTCGGCAGAGAAAAAAGTATGCTCATCATCCGACGGAATAAAAGCTTTTCGAATTTCGCGGCCCGCTGCATCACGGATCGGAATATTCTGCAAGTTCGGATTAACAGAACTCAAACGGCCGGTGGCTGCAATGGCTTGATTATATGATGTATGAATCTTCCCTGTTTTTGGATTCACCAATTGTGGTAAAGCCTCAACGTAGGTCGATAACAGTTTTTTTAATCCTCGGAAATCCAATACCTTTTGAACAATCGGGTGTTTGTCAACCAGACGTATCAAAACCTCCTCAGAAGTTGAGTATTGTTTGGTTTTGGTCTTCTTGGCGTTGGTATCAATTTTTAGCTTCTCGAAAAGAATGGGGCCTAATTGTTTGGGCGACGAAACATTAAAATCCTCGCCGGCCAGTTCTATTATTTCTTTTTCCAGTTGAATTATTTGTTCACGTAAAACTACGGCGTATTTATTCAGCTCTTCAGAGTTTAATTTTACACCCGTACTTTCCATTTTTGCAAGTACTGGTACCAGCGGCATTTCAAGCGTTTCGAAAAGTTCGCGTACTCCGGCTTTATCCAACTCCGGTTCCAATGCGTTTTTTAATTGCAAAGTCAGGTCGGCATCTTCGCAGGCGTAATCGCGTAACTTATCTGTTGTTACCGAGCGCATGGTCAGCTGGTTTTTCCCTTTTTTCCCGATCAGGTTTTCGGTCGGTACTTTTTCGTAATTCAGGTACTGCAAACACAACTGATCGAGGTTGTGCTTCATGTCGGGCTGAATCAGGTAATGCGCCAGCATCGTATCGTAAAGTGTTCCTTTTACCTCGAGATTATAATTCTTCAGAATGAGAATGTCGTACTTAATGTTTTGACCGATTTTGGTAATGTTGGTGTCTGCAAAAACTTCACGGAATTCATTCATTACTTTTAGTGCTTCTTCCCGGTTGTTTGGGATGGTAACACAATAGGCTTCATGCTCTCTAAACGCAAACGACATACAAACGATCTCAGCAGTTTGGGTATCTAATCCGGTGGTTTCGGTATCAAAACAAAATTCCTTTTGCACCGAAAGTTCGGCTCTCAGACTGGCACGTTGCAGTTCGTTTTCAACCAAATAGTATTGATGAGGAACAGAATCGATATTTTCTTTTGTAGTAGGAACTTCTGCAACAACTTCTTCAGGAGCGCCGAAAAGTGTTCCTTGCATAGCCGTTTCTGCCGGAGCACTGCTAAGGTTTAAGCGCGTAATCAGTGATTTAAATTCCAGCTCGTTAAACAATTTTACCAGCTCCTCTTTGTTGAACTCGTCTTTCTGTAGTTGTTTCAGATCGAATTCTACCGGGGCATCGGTAATAATGGTTGCCAGCACTTTTGAAAGGCGCACCTGCTCCTCGTTTTCGATGACCCGTTCTTTTTGTTTGCCTTTCAGCTTATCGGTATTTCTGTACAGTTCTTCAATGCTTCCGTAATCGGCAATAAGTTTTTGCGCTGTTTTTGGTCCAACACCAGGGCAGCCTGGAATATTATCAGCCGAATCACCCATTAATCCAAGGATGTCGATCACCTGATCGGCAGTTTTAATGCCGAAGTTTTCCTGAACTTCGGGCAGTCCCCAAATCTCAACATCGCCACCGCCTTTTCCGGGTTTGTACATAAAAACCTTATCCGAAACCAACTGTGCATAGTCTTTATCGGGCGTCATCATGTAGGTGGTGAAACCTTCTTGTTCTGCTTTTTTTGCCAGCGTTCCAATCACATCGTCGGCCTCGTAACCTGCCTTTTCAATAATCGGAATATTAAACGCCTCAATGATTCTACGAATGTAAGGAATCGATTTGCGTAGGTCTTCCGGCATTTCATCGCGGTTAGCCTTGTATTCTTTATACATTTCGTGCCTGAAAGTTGGCGCCGACACATCGAAAACCACAGCCAGGTATTCCGGATCTTCTTTCTCCATTAACTGCACAATGGTGTTGGTAACACCCAGCATTGCCGAGGTATTTACACCTTTTGAGTTAAATCGGGGATTGCGGATAAATGCAAAATAACTGCGGTAGATCAGTGCGAAAGCGTCTAAAAGAAAAAGTTTTTGCTGTTTGTTTTCAGCCATAATATTAATTTTCAGGGTACGAACTATTTATTGTCTTCTGCAAACCATTCGGCGTACGATGTTCCGGTTTCGTAAAGACGAATACTATACAAAGAAACATCCTTGGGCAGTTCTTGTTGAAGAACTCCGGCAAAATATACACACATATTTTCCGATGTGGGTTGGAAATCGTGAACGATCAGTCGATCAGTAGCTTTTAACAGGTGCTCCTGGTTCTTCTCAGCGTAAATTTTACTCACCACCAAACTGTGGTCGTACACATTTACAATCTTGTCTTTCACCAGTTTTTTTAGCTTTCCAAAATCGACTACCATCCCGTCTTTCGGGTGTCCTTTCTCCTCTCTGATTTCACCAAGTAAAGTCACTTCCATGTTGTAGGTGTGCCCGTGAATATTACGACACAGCCCGTCGTAATTGTGCAGTGCGTGGCCCATTTCAAAATGAAACTTCTTGGTAACTCTTATCTTCGCCATTCGTCTATAAATTTAAAGACGTGAAATTACGGTTTTTATCCGACGAATTAAATGAACATTTAAAATAACGCAACTTTTTTGTGTACGAAAACATCTATAGAAAAAGAGCCGACTTAAATATGAATAAAAAAATTTCCATACTATTTGTACTCATATTCGCGATTTATTCGTGTGCCGATGATGAGCCTTCCTATTTTTTCGATTTTGGAGAAGAAAAACAGTTCAGGGTTGATGAATTTTATTCTGATCGTAGCGAGTCGCTTGTTTTTGAAATCGCTGACATTTCTGATTCGCGCTGCCCGACCGGAGTGGTTTGTATTTGGGAAGGTGAAGCGCGTGTTGAGATTGTCCTTTCAAGCCCGGAAATTGATACGCTAGAGTTGAGTACACATGATCAGATAACTGCAACTTCGGGGGATTATACGTTTGAGTTGATTGATGTTTCGCCTTATCCGGATATTGACAATCCAATAGATTTCGAAGATTATCGGGTAAAAATGAAAATTACTAAGTAGCCTGCATAAACAGGTGTTCGGCCAGAATTTTTAACCCGATAGCAATTAAAATAATACCTCCCAAAATAAGCGATTGATGGCTTCTTTTAGCCGAAATGTTTTTCCCGAACAACATGCCCAGCATTGCCGCAATAAAGGTTACCGAACCAATTACCAAAACGGGAAATAGAATCGGTATTTCAAGAAATCCAAAACTTAATCCAACAACCAATGCATCGATGCTGGTGGCAATCGATAGACCTATTAAAACACTGATTTTAAATGGATCAAAATTCTGGAGAGAACCATCATCTTTAATGCCTTCAACAATCATTTTTCCACCGATTAAAGCCAATAATCCAAATGCGATCCAATGATCCACCGAAGCGATCAGGTTTTTAACAACTTCGCCTATCAGCCAGCCGATTACCGGGAAAGTTGCCTGAAAAAATGCCAAAGAAGCTGCAACCAATGCAGCTTGTTTAAATTTGATCTCCCGTTTCATCAATCCACACGACACAGAAACCGCAAAGGAATCGAAACTTAAGCCAATACCGAGAAGTAAAAAAGTTATGAATTTTGCTGTAGTCATTGGTGCCGCAAAAGTAACAAAATTAGTTTTTCGGCCTACTTTGAGTTTGAGCACCAAAAGTATTTGATTATTTTTTTGAAAATGTTTGTTATAAAATTACAAGCAACTCGTCCAATATAACAGATGACCACTGAAGAGTTTAAAAATACGGTAATTCCATATTCGGTAAAGCTGTACCCGATGTTGTTTCGGATTCTCAGAAATGAGGAAGAAACACGCGATGCCCTGCAGGAATTAATGCTCAGGTTATGGAACCGAAAGGATGAGCTGGTGAACTGTACAAACCAATCGGCCTACATAGTAACGATGGCTCGAAATTACAGTTTCGACCTGTTGAAAAAGAAAAAGCCGCAGGCCATGGATGAGAAGCACGAATACCGAATTTTGAATATGGAAGCCGATGGAACAGATTCAGATACAAATGAACGATACGAGAAAGTAAAACAGGTGATAAAAGATCTGCCGGAGAAATACAGAACGGTTATTGAGTTGCGCGACATTGATGGTTTTTCGTTCGACGAGATTAAGGAAATGACCGGTTATGAAGTGGCCAACCTGCGGGTGATCCTCTCGCGGGCCAGGCAAAAAGTGAAAGAAGAAGTTGAAAAAATTTACGATTATGACACATCAGGAAAATATGCTCGACAAATATTATAGAGGCGAAACTTCGTTGGAGGAGGAAAAGGAGCTGAAAGCCACCGTTTCGGAAAGTAAAACAGGAGGTGTGGAGAAGGATATATTTTCTTTTTACGAGAAAGAAGCGTTTGTCCCGGAAGGACTGGAGGACGATCTATTTGCTGGAATTGAAAAGCAGGTTGTCAAAAAGAAAAGCATTCGAATGCGTTTGTACTCGGCTGTTTCGGCTGCAGCAGTTGTGCTGATTGTGTTGACTGTTTTCCTGGATGTAAGAAATAAAAAGCAGACGAAATTGGAAGACCAGTTTTTTGTAATGGAACAAGCCTTATTTCAGATGTCGGAAAGTTTGCAGCCCGAACCGGAACCTGACGATATGCTTGTTCTTTGGGTAGATGATGATGTGGAAATTATAATAAACTAAGTGTGATTTTTTAGTGGTTATTTTAATGCGAATCCCAAAACCGATGAGAGAGGTTAAAAAGGAAAAAGAAACAATTAAAAAGTTAGTGATATGAAGAAGTTAATAGTTTTTGTGTTGATGATGGGAATTATTTTTCCGGTATTGGCACAGCAGTCTCAGAGCCTGTTTGAGGAGTTAACCGAAAAATTTTCGGATAAGGACGGTTTTAGCGCCAGCATGTTAAGCAGCGACATGTTCGATTTGTATCTGAAAAAGAAAAACATAGATGAAAACTCGGAACTGGCTGAAGCATTAAAAAGTCTGGATAATATTTTGGTGGTAAGTCAAAGTCGTTTCGGATTGCCGGTAAATGAGCTTTATGGCGATGATAAACCGGCAAAACAAGAAAAGTCGGGTGTAGTAGAATTGCATGAAGAAATTCTTGACCATTATAAAGCAAATGGTTATTCGCTACTAAAAACTGAAAAGCGTATGGGAGAGGACGTAAAGGTTTATCTGAAAAAGGATGGTGGGAAGGTGGCTGCCTTGGCACTTGTAACAAGCTCAACGTCTTCGACCAACCTTGTGGAAATTGACGGAGATATTAACCTGGCAACTGTTGCTGATCTGAATAAAGTATTAAATCTACGCGGTTTGGAAAATTTGTATAAAATCGATAATTCGCGTTCCAACTTTATTTCAGGGGCAGATATGTTCAGAGCTTACAATAGTTTTGATGAGGAACAAATTGCAGCTATGGAAGCCCGGGCACGCGAAATGGCTGAGCAGGCCAAGTTGTCGGATGAGCAGATTGAAAAAATAGAACAGCAGGCGCTAAAGCAGTTCGAGAGACAACGTGAAATGGCCGAGAGACAACGTGAAATGGCTGAAAAATACGGTCGGCAGCCTATTTTTCTGAGTACACCAGGCGATACCACCACGGTATATTACATCGATGGTAAAAAGGTAAAAAGCGACAAGGTGAAGGAGTTGTTGCGACAAAATGAGGTGGAGAAAATCGAGAAAACAGATGAAGACGGAAAAACAGTAATCCGGATAAAAACAAAAAAGGCGCTTGAATAAGCGCCTTTTTCTTTGTTGTATATTTTTTTATTTCTGTACGTGTACATCCATTTGCGGGAAAGGAATATTGAGACCTTCTTTATCAAATGTTTTGTAAACATTTTCGGTAAGATCGAAATAAATACCCCAGTAATTAGCAGCTTCGGCCCAAACGCGAACCACTAAATTAACCGAACTGTCGGCCAATTCGCTAACAGCAATAAACGGTTCCGCAGGGTCGTTAATGATCCGTTCGTCGGCTTTTATCAGTTTCATTAAAACTTCTTTTGCTTTATCTACATCATCGCCATAAGCAATACCAAAAGTTAAATCTACACGACGTTTTGGCTCGGTAGAAAAGTTGGTCATCGATCCTGTTGCCAAACCTCCGTTAGGAATGATAATTGTTTTGTTGTCTGGTGTTTTCAGTATCGTATTAAATATCTGTATCTCGCTTACAACACCCGTATGTCCCTGGGCATTAATTACATTGCCTACTTTGAAAGGTTTGAAGATCAGTATCATCACACCTCCGGCAAAATTCGATAAGGTACCTGAAAAAGCCATTCCTACAGCCAAACCGGCTGCACCAAGAATTGCAATGAAAGAGGTCATTTCAACACCCATCATTCCAATAACTGCAATCCACAGCATGGCTTTTAATCCCATACCGATCAGGCTGTTCAGAAATCCTCGGAGTGAAGGGTCTAACTCTTTCTTCTCAAAGCGTTTGCGCAAAGAGCTTCTTATAATTGAGATTACCCACAAGCCAATAATTAGGGTGATGATCGCCCCGACTAATTTAGGGCCATAGAACATTACGAGATCGTAAAGTTGTTCCGATAAGCTATTTACTTTTTCCATATTGTTTGGTAATTTAATTTTTCTAAAAGATACAAACTTTCACTCTAAAAGTTCAAATAAAAAAGGGACTCAATTATTTTGAGTCCCTTTTATGAAATGAATGTTGTAATAGCCTAATTCGTTGAATAAACCAATTCTCCTCGTAAGTACAGGAGCGTGTCGTTTACATTCGCAAAACTATTTAGTTCGTCATCGTTCACTTTTATGTTGAAGATGCCTTCTAAATAGTGAGTAAAGATTGTCCAATCGATGTTGTCGAAATTCAGATCCTCATAAAACGATGCGGTCAAACAAATGTTCTCTCTGGTAACACCTGTTTTTCGCAACACACGATAGAGGTTTCTGCGTAACGACTTTTCTGTAACTGTTTCTGTTTCCATTATTAATTTTTAAAATTCGAACAAATGAATTTACGGGTCAAATATATAAATTTTCAATGAGTTACGCTTACTGAATGGTCAATAATCTGTATTCTAACTATTCTTATACAGCTATACTGACATAAAACCATAACGAAGGTTGCATTTAATCGGTAATTTCGTGTTTGAGTTTGCTGTAAATTTTAAGATTGACGTAACCGCTTGCGTGATGTTCTCCCTGACGTTCAGTTCCTTCGTAAACAAAGCCCAGTTTTTTGGGAATCTTTTCGCTGGGTAAATTTTCTTCGGCAACTTTAATCTGTACGCGGTTCATTTTTTGTTTCTGAAAGGCAAAACGAACCAGCTTCTCAACCGAAGCTGAAATAATCCCTTTACCCTGCATTTTTTCAGCCAGCCAGTAACCGAGTTCGGTTTTGCGGTTCACCCAGTCGGTGTCTTTAAAACCAATCAGTCCGGCAAATTCTTCGTTGTACCAAATGGTGTAAACCAGGTCGCTTTTGTTTCCGCTTCGGGTAATGCTTGAGATAAACGCTTCGGTGTCTTCAAGCTGGTTGGTGTAATTTACAAACGGAAGCCATTTTTTTAGAAATTCGCGGTCGCGGTCGATGGTTTGAAAAATGATTCCGGCCATTGACAAATTAATCAATTCGAGCCTTATTTTCGGATTCACTCTAATGTGTTCCATCGTTCAGTTTGTTTAAATCAAATAGAAAAACCTGCTGATCGAATCCCCGGCTTCTTTCGCACGAAACCAAAATACTGTCGTTCGTTAAAAAACAGATGCCTTCTGTTTGTGCTCCGTCGATTCCTTCGAGTTTGATATATTGGCTTTTGCCCTCGAAAAAGCGATCGCCCGGAAAATCGGAAAACAACCACATAAACGACCGGTAATTTTGATAACCTACCAGGGCCAAGGTTTTTTTATCGGGGCTGATATCGGCTCCGGTTATCAGGCATTTTACATCAAAAGTATCGGTTGGAGTTATTTCGTATTCGCCTTTTTTTGTTGCCAGTTCGTACTGCCAGGTAGTGCCGTCGCGCCAGTTTTTGCTGAAGAGGTAAAGTTTGTTTTTAAAGGCTACCATTGCTTCGCAGTCGTAAGGAGTGCTTTTGTCGGGAAAATGAAACTGTTTTTGTTCGGTATACTTAAATTCAATCGCCTTCGCTTCAAGCTTTTGCTCCTCCTTTTTCGATATGTCTTTTTTCTTGATCTTATAAATACTAAGGTCGTTGCGTGTACCCATGTTGTTTCCGAAATCGCCAATAAAAATGTGTTTGCTGTCCTGAGTCATCGCTTCCCAATCATTGTTCTTCGCGTTTTCAAACTCAATTTCGTATTTTATTTTTCCCGACTTGTTAAATCCGTACAGCTCATTTTCTCCGCCGCTGTCGTTAAATCCCCAGAAATGATCTTTGTAAATCATCAATCCTGAGATCTCGTTCAATTTATCCGCTATTTCCGGAATAAATTTTTCGGCCTCCAAAGTAATAACTGCACTACTCTCCTTTTTTTGGGGTGCTGAACACGAAAAAAGGACGAACATTAAAAGAAGGCAGGAGTGAATGTTTATCATCTTTTTATCTTTACGGAAATTTAGAGTTGTTAAAATAAGAAAATTAAACACGAATGAATAAATTAATTGTTTTAATATTAATTGCTTTTGTTGGATTGGGAATATCGTGCAGTAATGCCAAACAAAAAGACGGCAGCAGCCTTGTTGTGGTTAAAACTGATTTTGGTGACATTAAACTTAAACTGTATGACGATACACCTGAGCACAAACAGAATTTTCTGAAATTAATCGACGAAGGTTATTACGATGATTTACTTTTTCATCGTGTAATGAAAAATTTTATGATACAGGGAGGAGATCCCGACTCGAAGAATGCAGCGCCGGGGCAACGTTTAGGAAGTGGAAATCCTGGCTACACCGTTCCTGCAGAGATTTTACCGCAGCATTTTCATAAAAAAGGAGCGCTGGCAGCAGCACGTCGTGGCGGCCCGTCAAATCCTGAAAAGAGATCGAGCGGTTCGCAGTTTTATCTTGTACAGGGCGAAGTTTTTACTCCGGGGAAACTCGATACCATGGAAATGATGATGAACAGTCGTGCAAAAAATGAATTCTTACAGGAAAAATTTGCTGAGGCGAAACCAAAACTTGACGAATTCAGAAAAAATAACGATCAGGATGGCTTTAATATTTTTGTGGCTGAGTTGCGCACAAAAGCAGACAGTGCCTGGACCGAACAACCACAATTTTCTTTTACCGACGAACAACGTGAAGCTTACACTACAATTGGCGGATATCCTTCTTTAGATGGCGAGTACACCGTTTTTGGCGAGGTTGTTGAAGGATTGGATGTGTTGGATAAGATTGCTGCTGTGGAAACAGATCAGTACGATCGTCCGAAAGCGGATATAAAAATGGAGGTGGAACGTACAAAATAGCTTATGGTTAGAACCGGTTTATTCATTGTATTTATTTGGTTGTTTGCGACTTCAGTGAGTGCTCAGACGAGGATTGTCGAAATTTCTACCAATTATGGCGATATGCAATTCCGCTTGTTCGACGACACGCCAAAACACCGCAACGCTTTTGTTGAATTAACCAACCAGGGCTATTACGACGGCACCTTATTTTACCGCGTAATTGAGGATTTTCTGATTCAGGGAGGTTCAAAAAGTTCGCGAAATGCGCCTCCGGGAAAAAGAATTGGATATGGCGATCCGGATAAAACAGTCGACGACGAAATTCTGAAACATTATTTTCATAAAAAAGGATCGCTTTGTGCACCGCGTCAACCCGACGAGGTTAATCCTTTCAAACAATCCGATATTTCCCAGTTTTTTATTATCAAGGGGAGCGTTTATACCGAGGGCGCATTGGATACCATGGAAATGGCAGTGAATACTCCAATTCGCAACAAGATCGTTCAGAAATATATGACACCTGAAGTGCGGGCCCAATTGAAACAATTGAAGGAGGAGAAAAAGGTGCAAGAATTCAGGGAGTTGGCTTCCAAAATAAAAGATAATATTGAAACCGATTATAACCTAAACCGCGGTGTCCTTGAGTTTTCCGAAGCTCAGCGAGAAGCATACACTACAGTTGGCGGTTATCCTGAGTTAGACGGGAAATACACCATTTTTGGCGAGTGTATTTCGGGTTTTGATGTGATTGATAAAATTGCCGCTCTGAAAACAGACAGCAACGACAGGCCATTTAACGATGTGAAAATAACAGTGACGGTAATCAAATAGTGTTATGGTGAGACAATTTTCTTTCATATTACTTTTATTAGTTCTTCTAAGTGCCTGCGGAAACAAAGAAAAAAAGGTTGCTGAAGAGAAGATTGCTCCAACCGATAAACAGGAAACAAATGGCGGCGACGATTCGGAATTGTGGAACAAGTTGATGCCATCCATCACAAAAATCGATTCGTATGACGAAGGCCGGATTTTAGAATCGGGGCAGGGATTTTTTGTGGGGGAAGATCTGTTGGTTACAAAATATTCGCTGGTGAATCAGGCTACAGAAGTTGATGTGCAGCCCTTCGGCGAGGATAAAAAATATACGGCACACAGTTTTGTGGCGTTCGATCGTATCAACGATCTGATCATATTAAAAGTCGACAGCATTCGGCGTGAACCCATTGAATTGCAAAAAGACACCTTACCCAATTTTGCCAAATCGATGTACGTGGCACCAAAAACAGGGAAAACCTTGCAACTTTTTACCGGAAAAGTTTTAAATCTTACCAATATCAGGGGAACGAGGTTGTACCGTATTACCAACCTGATTCGGGCATCGCAGTTTGGAGCGCCCATTTTTGTGTCTACCGGGAAAGCAATTGGCGTAGCGTATTCCGGAACGGTTAATTTCGAAACGCAGAGTTTTGCTATTCCGTCGGAATTTATTTTGGATATGCTGCGAAAGAAAACCGAAACACCGGAGCCGCTGGAAATGCTAAAAAATACTTCGAACGAAAAAATAGCTGCCGAAAACCGTAAAATAAAAGGGCTGGTTTTGGAAACCGATTACGGAAACATAACCATAAAACTTTTTAATGAAACACCTGAGTATCGCGACAATTTTATCCGTTTGGCCAAAGAGCATTATTTCGATAGTTTGTTGATCCACCGTGTGATAAAAGATTTTGGGATTCAGAGTGGTGCCGCCGATACGCGATACGCCGTGCCCGGTGCAAACGTAGGTTGGAAAGGCCCGGGATATACGATTCCGGCGCATATTGTTCCCGGTTTGTATCATAAACGTGGTATGATTGGTTCGCCGCGAAAACCGGACACCAAAAATGAGCGGCGCAGATCTGATGGATCGCAGTTCTACATCGTTTCGGGGCGCACGTATTCTGATAAAGGGCTGGACGAATTGGAGGAAACCAACAACTACAAATTTTCGGCTGAACAGCGGCGTGCCTATAAAACAGTGGGCGGCTCACCCCACCTCGATGACAGTTATACCATTTTTGGGCAAGTGACTTCGGGAATGGATGTGGTAGATAAAATTGTTCAGGTAGAAACCGATCGGCGGTGGCGACCGGTAGAAGATATCCGCATAAAACGAGTGCGTATTTTAAAATAATTCAGTCATTTCCATTTCCTCTGTTAACCAGAGAGTTTTTAGTCCTGCTTTTTCGGCTGCAACGATATTTTTCTCCAGATCGTCCACAAAAAGTGTCTCTTCCGGATTAACTCCTGAAAGATTAATTACCTTCTCAAATGAACTAATCTCCGGTTTGCGGTCGTGAATTTCGTGCGAATAATAAACCGCATTAAACAGCGAGGGAAACTCAAATCCATATTGCTTTTTAAATTCAGCAAGTAACCTGTCGATGTGAATTTGATTGGTATTGCTAAATAAATAGATGTTGTAACGCGTGCTGAGTTCCTGTACTTTTTTTACTCTGTATTCCGGGATGTCCAAGATCATGGCGTACCAGGCATCGTCAATCTGTTTGTCGGTGAGCGCTGTGTCTTTTATTAGATTTCTTATTCCTGATCGAAATTCAGGGGGAGTTATTTTTCCAACTTCAAAGTTGTAAAATACCGGGTCGGCATAAGCATTTTTATGATCCAACACCTCGCCCTGACTTCCCAGTTTTTGAAACGCTTTTATTGATGCGTCAAAATCGAGGTTCAACAATACACGTCCCAGGTCGAAAATTATATTTTTTATGTTCGAAAGTTCTGCTTTCATTGCAAAAATTTAATTTCACGAAAATACGCATTTAGGGAAATCTTTTTTTAACTTCATATTAAACTTAAAACATTAGCAAGTTCGTTAGTCAATGAAAATTCAGGGGAAACATTATCATACTATTTGGGTCGATGAGCAGGATTCGACAATTATTCAGGTGATCGATCAGCGGAAATTGCCTTTTGTATTCGAGACCTTTGCACTTCGCACAGCCGATGATGCATATTTTGCTATAAAAGAAATGGTGGTTCGTGGGGCACCATTAATTGGAGTTACCGCAGCTTATGGCATGTACCTGGCACTTTTAATTTTATCGCAGAACAATTGGGAGAACGATTTAAAACAGGTTGCCGAGTATTTAAAATCCTCGAGGCCAACAGCGGTGAACCTGGCTTTTGCAGTGGATGAAATGCTGGATTTTATTTTGGAAAACAAAGAAAATGCGGACCTAAAAGAAAAAGTATTGGCAAAAGCCGCCGAGTTAAAACAGCTGGAAATTGATTACGGGAACAGCATTGGAGAGCACGGTCTGCAATTGATTGAAAAGATTTATGAAAAGAAAGGAGACACTGTGAATATCCTTACGCATTGTAATGCCGGCTGGTTGGCTTGTATCGACTGGGGAACGGCAACTGCACCTGTTTACAAAGCACATCTGAAGGGAATTCCGGTGCATGTTTGGGTAGATGAAACACGTCCGCGAAACCAGGGAGCCAGGCTCACGTCCTACGAACTGGGCGAGCAAGGAGTGCCGCACACTGTTATCCCCGACAATGCCGGTGGCCATTTAATGCAGCACGATATGGTGGATCTGGTAATTGTTGGCAGCGACCGAACGACTGTAACCGGCGATGTGGCCAATAAAATAGGAACCTACCTGAAAGCATTGGCTGCCCACGATAATCGGGTGCCGTTTTATGTAGCACTGCCTTCGAGTACATTTGATTGGGAAATGCACGACGGTGTGAAAGAAATTCCAATAGAGCAACGAAGTGCGGATGAGGTTGCCGAAATTGAAGGTTGGCACAATGATTTGATACAAACGGTTCGCCTTATTCCGAAGAACAGCCCGGTTGCAAATTATGGTTTCGATGTTACTCCGGCTCGTTTGGTGAGCGGTCTGATATCGGAACGTGGCATTTGTAAAGCTGATAAAACGAGTATTTTAAACTTATATCCTGAAAAGATAAACAGATAGAATCATGATAAAAATTGCAATAATAGGAGGCTCCGGCCTTGAAGATCCTGCCATTTTAAAAGAAGCAAAAGAAGTTGCAGTGGACACGCCTTACGGTGCACCTTCGTCAACTTTTAAATGTGGTAAAATTGGCGATGTTGATGTAGCTATTTTGTCACGACATGGTCGCGATCATTCCATTCCACCCACAAAAGTGAATAACCGAGCCAACATTTGGGCAATTCGCGAACTGGGATGTACGCATATTTTTGCCACCACTGCCTGCGGAAGTTTGCGTTTGGAGATCGGTCGCGGAGACATTGTTTTTCCGCATCAGTTTATCGATTTTACGCGTTTCAGGAAGAGTACTTTTGTTGAAGATTTTGAAGACGGGAATCTTGATCATCCCGCAATGCCGGAACCGTTTAGCTGGAACATGAGGCAGATGTTAATTGAACAGGCTAAAGAACTGAATCTGGGATATCATAAAACAGGAACAGTAATTACTATTGAAGGACCGCGCTTTTCGACACGTGCCGAATCGAATATGTTTCGGATTTGGGGAGCTGATATTATAAATATGTCAACTGCGCCTGAGTGTGCACTGGCCAACGAACTGCAAATTCCGTATGCAGCTATTGCTTTGAGTACCGATTACGATAGCTGGAATGTTGATGAAGCACCGGTTACCTGGGAGGAAGTGCTGAAAGTATTTAACGAAAATGTAGAAAATGTGATAAAGCTGTTGGAAAACACCATCGCGGAGTTTAATAAATAGCCAACTTTGAACGATTGAAATTGCTCTTTGGCATAGCATTTGTAAATAGAATTACAACTGCTTCAAAGCCATGAACCGCAGTTTTTTTAACCGTTCAGTAAGTTTAAATAATTCACGCCAACCTGGATGTTGGCTATTCAGTTTCCGGCGGCATCTCTCCACAAGAGACGCCGCTTTTGTTTTTATTCACCCGGAAATTCTTCAGGGGAAGTTCGATCTGTAATTTAAAAAAATGAGTGTCTAATCCTGGTATTTGAACGACACCTTCATTTTAATGCGGTAACATTCAATTTCGCCTTCGGTAATGTGCATATCCATTTGGCACACTTCGGCAATTCTCAGGTCGCGTAACGATTTCGATGCCATGGTTATGGCATTTTGAGCAGCTTTTTCCCACGATACGGGGCTGCTTCCCACGAGTTCAATAACTTTGTACACACTGTTCGGCATAACGTTTCAGTTTTATGGTTATAAAAAATTAGAAGTGTTTTGGTGTACGAAGTTTGCCCGAAATTAGTTCTGAGCTAAAAGGATTTTTCTGCAAAGCAATTAGCTGGGAGGGAGAGTTTTTGCAAGCAAGATCAGCTTACATTATAAACCGGCTTATACTTACCAAAAGTAGAAGAACAAAAAGGATGAGGTTCAGAATCATTTCATTCTGCTCAAACCGTTTGAGATGAACAATTGCAGCAAAAACCATCATTATTGCGAGTCCAAGCGCGGCCAACGGAATTAATATTTCAAAAACACCGTAAACACCCGGCAAGAAGAGACCCAATGCTCCCAGTACTTCAAACGAGCTAATTATTTTTACCTGTTGTTGCGAAAAGTCATCAATCCAGTTAAAAGATGTCGACAGTCTATCTTTGCTTAAGACCAGTTTTAAGGAGCCGGAGGTCAGAAATAAAGTGGCTAAAATAATTTGAATAATCCAGAGCGCGATGTTCATAAAAGCAGTTTTTGTATTAACGTTTCTAAACTGTTTTTGTTATTTCACAAGCGATTTAATTAGCTGTTATTCTTCGGTGTTATGCCGAAATATATTGTTGTTTGGCTTAAGACTGATTTTTGTAAACTATTTTCGGTAGACCCAAACCTCTGAGCCCGGGTTGTCTTCCATGTATTTTGTTTTGGCTGAATCCGCTTCACTAAATGTGTTATAACTTGCTATTCCAACAATAAAGAAGCGGCCTTTTTTACCCACATGAAATGCATCGTATCCTTTCTGCTGAAGTTCCTGCAGGTAAGTATCGGCATTTTCTTTTACCGAAAAACTTCCTCCAACAAGGTAGTATTTTACCGATGGTTCTGCAACTTCTTCTTCCTCTACCGGAATATTTTCAACAGAATCAGTAGCTAAAAGTGTATCAGCAACATTTATTTCCAATGAATCGGTGTTAATTGTATCCGGTATTATCTGCGCCGGTTCTTCAGTGATTTCCTGTTGCGTATATTCGGGTGTTATTAGCTCGGAATCGGCTTTATAATAACCCTTGTAAAAAATAAATCCGGCCACCGCTATCAACGGAATAAGAATAAGCAGCAACAACCAGGCTTTTGATTTCTTTTTCTCTTCTTCCTTAACCGGTGGAGGTGTTGGTTGCGATTCCTCTATTTTTGGTTCTTCGGTGGTTGTTTCCTCTTCCTTTATCTCTTCCTCTACGTGTTTTTCTTCCTCTTGTTGTGTTTCCTGTGGCTCTTCATTTAATTCAGCTGCTTCTGTGATCTCCGGTTCGACAACCGGTGCAGGTGCTTCTTCGGGTATTACTTCAGGCTCCGGTTCAGGTTCCGGCTCGCGCATCGACATGGGTTCAAGACCAAAAGAATCGAGAAGCATATTTTCTTCTTCAGAAGCCTGAAATTCGATTTTGCCCTCTTTATCGTATAAAAACGTACCTACGCCTTCAAATTCAACTTTTTGTCCTTTGTCGAGTTTAAACAAAATATCTTCCCGCTCTTTTTCTATTCGAACCAGGGCTTCAAAATGCGCGATATGGAGCTTTTCGGCAATATGACCAACCAACAATCCGTCGTTGTTCTTCAATTGCGGATTAAAAGAAACAGTTTTTGACGGTGGTTTTATTTCGTCGCTGTTTTCGCTAATTTCTGCAGGTTGGTATTCTGAAACAAAGGCACCCAAACCGGGAATAATTACAATATCGTGTTGTAACAGAAGTGTATATATTTCTTTTCCGAAGCTCACATCAATGAATTTAGATGGTAAAATTACAAAACATAAAGTAAACTGCAACTGCCCTAAAATTAAGTTTTTACAAAAGCCTGGCCGTCAAGTGTAGAAACTGTAGATTTCGACATCTAATTTTCCTACTTTTGCGACTCAAATCAAAAACTATGGCAAAAAAGATTTTAGTTACAGGCGGAACCGGATATATTGGTTCGCATACGGTTGTTGAATTACAGGCTTCGGGTTATGATGTTGTAATAGTAGACGACCTTTCAAATTCAAGTATCGATGTACTTGATAATATTGAGAAAATTTCAGGTAAAAAACCGGCATTCGAACAGTTTGATTTGGCGGATGCAACAAAAACCGACGAGTTTTTTAGCCGAAATTCTGATATTCAAGCAATCATTCATTTTGCAGCTTCGAAAGCGGTTGGCGAATCAGTTGAAAAACCATTGTTGTATTACCGAAACAACCTGGTTTCGCTGATGAATCTGTTGGATTGTCAACTTAAGTATGGGGTGGCGAACATCGTTTTCTCATCTTCGTGTACGGTTTACGGGCAGCCGGAAGTTTTACCGGTAACCGAAGATACACCGCGAAAAGATGCCGAGTCGCCATATGGAAATACCAAACGTGTTAACGAAGATATTTTAAGCGACAGCATTGCTGCTTTTCCTCAATTAAAGGGAATTGCTTTGCGCTATTTTAACCCGATTGGCGCACATCCAACTGCACTTATTGGCGAACTTCCGTTAGGAGTTCCTCAAAACTTGGTGCCGTTTATTACACAAACTGCCGCCGGTTTGCGCGACGAATTAAAAGTGTTTGGCGATGATTACGATACAGTGGATGGATCGGCAGTTCGCGATTATATTAACGTGGTTGATTTGGCGAAAGCGCACGTAGTTGCCATCGAGCGACTGCTGGAAGGCAAAAACAAAAAGAACTACGAAATCTTTAACCTGGGAACAGGAAACGGTTTGTCGGTACTGGAAATTGTAAACGGTTTCGAGAAAGCGACAGGTGTAAAACTGAATTACAAAATTGTTGGTCGTCGTGCCGGCGATATTGAAAAGATTTGGGCCGATACCACTTTTGCCAACGAAGAACTGGGCTGGAAAGCTGAAAAAGGAACAGAAGAAACCTTACTTTCGGCCTGGAACTGGGAGAAAAAGGTGCGTGGAATAAAATAATAATTATGATGGTTTTCTCGTTGTTAGAGAAAACCATCATAAATGTCCCGATTCATAACACTCCTCATTATTGTTCTTCCATTTTTATGCAATTGCCAGGAGAAGAAAAATTATCTTTCCATAGAAGGGGGAGGTGTTGGACTGGTTGCGTCGGCAAACGTTGGAAGAACTATTTTTACCCACGAACGCTTTAAAGTTATTTCGCAAATTGGTTTAGGATGGACCCCAAAAACCGCTCACTCAGACTGGCCTTTTAATGTGCCGTTTCAGCTTACCTGTAATTTTGGTAACCGCGATTTTTTTTTCGAAGCCGGATTTGGCACTACACTGGTTTTTAAATCGATGTTAGATTATCCGAATTCAGAAAATTATTGTACTGGTTTATACGCAAGCCCTGTTTTCGGTTTCAGACACGAGGGTGAAAAAGTTTTTACGAGGTTTTATGGCTGTTTGCCAATCAGTTTAAGCAGTCAGCATTTGAGTGATGATGTTACCGCTGATTTTATTAAATTTGGCATCGCTATAGGAACACGTTTTAAGTAAATAGAAGAAATTCATTGAACAGACACATTATGAACAAAACAATACTGATTACAGGAGGTGCGGGTTTTATCGGATCGCACGTGGTTCGTTTATTTGTAAATAACTACCCCGATTATAAAATTGTAAACCTCGACAAACTGACCTACGCCGGTAATCTCAATAATTTAAAAGATATTGAAGACAAGCCCAATTACGAGTTTGTAAAAGGCGATATTGTTGACAGCGAGTTTATCCAAAAACTGTTTGAAGAACGTCAGTTTGATGGAGTGATCCATTTGGCTGCCGAGTCGCATGTCGATCGTTCAATTTCGAATCCAACAGAGTTTGTGTTTACCAACGTAATTGGTACCGTTAATTTGCTAAACGCTGCAAAACACATCTGGAAAGACAATTTTGAAGGAAAACGTTTCTACCACATTTCAACCGATGAGGTTTATGGTTCGCTGGGCGAAGAGGGAATGTTTACCGAAGAAACTGCTTACGATCCGCACAGTCCGTATTCGGCATCAAAAGCCAGTTCCGATCATTTTGTACGTGCCTACAACGATACTTTTGGTGTGCCAACGGTAATTTCAAACTGCTCGAATAACTATGGTTCGTTCCAGTTTCCGGAGAAGTTAATTCCGTTGTTCATTCATAATATTAAAAACAATAAGCCGCTGCCGGTTTATGGTAAAGGCGAAAACGTTCGCGACTGGCTTTGGGTGGTAGATCATGCCCGTGCTATCGATGTAATTTATCACAAAGGCGAAACTGGCGAAACCTATAATATTGGCGGTTTTAACGAATGGACAAACATTGACCTGATTCGTGTGATGTGCCGTAAAATGGATGAAAAACTTGGACGTTCGGAAGGTGAGTCGGAAAAACTGATCACTTATGTGAAAGACCGTGCCGGTCACGATTTACGTTATGCGATTGATGCTACAAAAATTAAAAACGAACTGGGCTGGGAACCATCGTTGCAGTTTGAGGAAGGTATTGAAAAGACCATCGACTGGTACCTCGAAAATACCGATTGGCTCGAAAATGTAACCTCAGGCGATTACCAAAAATACTACGAACAACAGTACGTAAAAAGATAATTGATAAAAAGCAGATGCTCTTACTGAGAGGGCATCTGTAAATAACATACACACCAAATGAACGACTTGCCTCTGAATGAATTAATCGAACATTTTTTAGATGAAAGGAGAAATGGGAAGGATTACTCCGCTATTAGAAATGAGCTTAATAACAGGGGATTGGAAGAGTCTGTGGTGAAAAATATTTTGCGTGATATTGATCGACAAATTCTTCTGGAAGATCAAATAAAGGTTCAAAGAACGGGAACAAATGAAATGATCTGGATTGGCTTAGTGCTTATCGTAATTGGAATTGTAATAACAATTGGATCATTAGTTGGTATCTTCAATATTGGGAATTCAATTATTGTAAATTATGGGCCGGTTGTTGCCGGTGTCGGAATATTTTTAACGGGTATTAGAAGACGAAAACGGTTGGAGTTAGTGCAAGGTCGTTTCAAAAAGGGCTTATTCAAAAAGAGATAATAATATTTTCAGATAAGAACGAAAATATTCAGAAAAGGAGATACAACATTGTGTCTCCTTTTCTGTTTTAGTGTTTGACTAGAGGATTGATTGTTGTAACTTGTACAGACACAAAAGTTCGTTCTCAAAACATACAAAATTTAAAGGCATAAACATGAAACACAAATTTCTTTTGCTGGCGCTTGTAGCTTTATTTGCCGCGTGCAGCACTACAAAACAAGTGAGAAATTCGCAAAAAGGTTTGAAGGGCAACTGGACATTGTCGTCTATCACAACCGATCAGGGGAACAAGGTGGAAATTAAAGAGTTGTTTAACCAGGCATCGCCCGATTGTTTTCAGGGTAGTGAATGGAGCTTCGTAAGCAACAACAATTCAGGAACCTATTCTTTTATGGATGTGGCTTGCGTAAACTCTACACATTCGATTAAATGGTTTATGGAAGAAGATGGGACAGACATTTATTTCTTATGGAAGTTTATTCCCGATGGCGTGAAGCCAAAAGATGTAACGGCCGGTTATAAGCTGAAATTAATTTCGGAATCGGAAACCGAATTTGTTTTGTCCCAGGATGCCTCGTTCGAGGGGAGTATCATTTCAATTTATTATCAGTTCGTAAAAAATTAAGATCACAGTTATGAAGAATACAACATTAGTGGTTCTTGTCCTTTTTGTGGCAGGATTATTTTTAAATAGTTGCAGCTCGTTGCAAAATGCAAACAGCTCGCAAAAAGGTGCAGGAATTGGTGTAGCGGCGGGGGCGGCCTTGGGTGCGTTAATTGGCGGAAAAGATAACCGTGCAGCAGGCGCATTGGTTGGCGCTGCAGTTGGCGGAGGAGCAGGTGCAATCATCGGAAAACAAATGGATAAACAAGCCGAAGAAATTGAAACGACAATGCCCGGCGCCGAGGTAGTTCGAAGCGAAGAGGGAATACAGTTGATTCTCGATGAAAATGCCGATGTGCGTTTTGGTTTTGATAGTTCGGAGTTGACAGCTGATTCAAAGGCAAACATTGGTAAACTGGTGGAGATATTCAATAAATATCACGATACCGATATTTTGGTAATCGGTCATACCGACAGTGATGGCGCAGAAACGTACAATCAAACCTTATCCGAAAAACGTGCAGCATCGGTTGTTAGTTTCCTGAAATCAAACGGAATTACGGCCTCGCGTTTAAATTCGGTTGGAATGGGTGAAACACAGCCAAGGGCTACAAACGATACCAAAGAAGGTAAAGCTCAAAACCGCAGGGTTGAGTTTACTATTACGGCTAACGAAGACATGGTAAATGCTGCAAAAGTAGAGGCTGGCGAGAATTAATTTTGAAGAAAAAATACAGAGAATACGAAGCTATTTTTTTCGTTTTCTAAGTGATAAGGATGCCATCTTTTTGAAGAGATGGCATCCTTTTTTATAAATAAAGGAGTAAAAGTTTCAGAAACAGAAATTTATACTATCTTTGCGCCACATTTTTCAAAATTAAAAAATAGAATTATGCCAGTAAAAATGAGATTAGCGCGACACGGTCGCAAACGCTACGCATACTACCACATTGTAGTAGCTGATAGCAGGGCGCCACGAGATGGCAGGTACATTGAAAGAATTGGCACGTACAATCCTAACACTGATCCTGCTACTATCGATCTCGATTTTGACAAAGCTTACGACTGGCTTGTTAAAGGCGCACAACCAACCGACACTGTAAGAGCAATTTTGTCTTACAAAGGTGTTATGTACAAAAAACACCTGATGGGTGGAGTTAAAAAAGGAGCTTTCGATGAAGCTGAAGCTGAAAAGCGTTTAGAGAGCTGGATTGCAGAAAAAGAAGCTAAAATTCAGGCAAAAGTGGACCGTTTGGCCGGTGATGCCGCTGCAGAAGTTCAAAAACAACTGGAAGCTGAGAAGAAAATCAACGAAGAAAGAGCTGCCGCTATTGCTGCAAGAGAAGCAGAATTAGCTGCTGAAGCTCAAGCTGCTGTTGCTGAAGAAGAAGCAGAAGCCGCTGAAGAAGCTGCAGAAGAAGTAGCCGCTGAAGTTGAAGAAACTCCGGAAGCTGAAGCACCTACTGTTGAAGAGGAAGCTTCGGAAGAAGAAAAAGGTGCGGAATCTTAAGAAAGAGAACTCATCTTATTATAGAAAACCACTTGCCTTTCGGCAGGTGGTTTTTTTGTGTTTATACACTTCGTTTAACCTCTTTTGAATCACCTGCGAAATTGGTGGGTGACAATTTTGAGACAACAGTGAAACTGCTGTTGTTTTCTGCCTGCCGGCGGCCTTCATTTTTGTCTTGACACAAAAACGAAGCAAAAAGCTCAAGGCAGCTTTTGATCCTTCCCCTCCGTTATCATAAAACCCAAGTTCGGACGGGTGATCTCCTCGATCCCTCGGAGCTTCCCGCTCTCACTAAGGTTTTATTTCAACTTCGGGCAACGACCAAAAGAGGCCGTTCAGTTATGCGATGTCAGCTACATCGTCGCCTGGCCTCGGCCGGTGAACCGGAAAACAAGTGGTGACAGCGTTAAAAAATTACTGCTGCTGAGGAGGTACGACGAGTTCAGGAATTTTAGCTGGCATCGCGTAGCTTTTCAGAGTGAAGTGGGCGCAGCCTTGGGTTTTCTGTCTACTGTTTGGGCTAAGCCAAAGAGTAGAATCTGCCCGATAGGGCAAAAGGATATTTCCCACGTTTGTAGCTTATTTATTATTGAAGTATGGCATATTCTTCTCCTCCGAATTTTACGATTGATCCCTCTTTTCCAAAAAATTATGTTGCAATTTTTTGGAACTTTCTGCTTATAACTACCGTTTCAAGGGAAAATGCTTTACATTTGAAGTATGGAAACGATACCAAAAACCGATTGCCAAAAAGTTGGATTCTTCAGAAAAACGCATGGCGTTCATGGCGAAGTAGTCCTTGAGTTTGACGAACAGTTTGAATATTCGGTGGAAGAATGCGACCGCTTTTTTATTGAACTGGATGGTTTACTCGTTCCGTTTTTTGTAGAAAAGGATGGTTTCCGTTTCCGGTCATCGAAATCAGCCATTGTAAAGTTCGATTGGGTAGATGACGAAAAATACGCCAAGCGCCTGATCGGTGCCGGAGCTTATTTGTTTCACTCCGAAATTATCGACGAGCAGGAAGAGAGCGAATCGACGTTTGAAGGCCTGATGCTAATTGATAGTAAGTTGGGTGAGATTGGTGTTATCGATCAGGTTGATGATTATTCAGGAAATATTGTTTTTACAGTTTCGTATCGGGGCGAGGAGCTGTTAATTCCATTTCACGAAGAGATGCTGGTTTCGTACAGCGAGAACGAAGGCTCGATTACATTAAAACTACCCGACGGAATTATCGACGCTTAATTTAGGCTCAAACTCCATAAATTTCTTCCTCCAAACTTCCGGAATAGGTTCCGAAACTCTTGCTTTCATATCAAAACAAACCATTACCGATTTGCAAATCGCCACCGGCTCCTGACTATTTTGTTTGTATACAGCTTGTGTCATTTCAAGACTTTTATCGCCAAGCGACGAAACCACAGTCTCCACATGAATCTGATCCTCTAAAAAGGTGGGTTGCATGTAATCCACTTTTATCGAAGCAATAATCAATCCCTTGTGCGTCCAGCTAATCAGGTCGCCCAAAACAGTTCCGAAATATTTTAAACGCGCCAGATCAAAAAACTCCTGGTATTTGGCGTTGTACACATGGCCCATCAGGTCGATGTCGTTAAACCGAATCTGTACCGGTACAATATGTTCCTGTTTCATGAAATTCGTTGTTTATTGAAATAAAGGTGCAATTTTTTTTGCCCGGTGTGCAACTTTATGCAGGTTTACCCGTCATTAAAACGTTATAATAATATTGGCAAACCGGTGTTTCTGTAGAGAAGGAATAACGTGGTCGGCTGATATTTTTAAGACTGAAGAATTTAAAATCGAAAATTTAAATAGTAATTACATGAAAACTAGAGTTTTATTTTTGAGCCTGTTCGTTATGGGCTTATTTATTGCCTCAACAGTTCAGGCAGAAGAAGAAACACGCGATGTATCCAGTTTTTCGGAAATCAGTTTGCGCATTCCGGCTACCGTTCATCTCACGCAAGGTAGTCCGCAAAGCATCAGTATCGAAGCAAAACAGTCTACTCTTGAAGATATTATTACCGAAGTAAACGGCAATAAACTGGTGATCCGTTTTCCCGGGAAAAGTATTTTTCAACGCAATTACAATCCCGGCAAAATTGATATTTATATCACAGTGCCTGATGTTAGCGGATTGGGAATTTCAGGATCGGGCGATATTTTAGCCGACGAAATTAATGCACGAATTATTGATCTGGCTGTGAGTGGAAGCGGAAATATTGAAATTGAAAATCTCTCATCAAAGAAAGTAAAAGGTTCGATTTCTGGTTCGGGTAATATCCAAATTGAAGGCGACGGTGTTGCAGATGAACTTTCAGTTTCAATTTCGGGTTCAGGAAACTTTAAAGGTGCCGGATTTGAAGCCGAAGAAGTTACGGTTAACACATCAGGATCGGGTAATTCCGACGTGAAATCAAACGGTTCGGTAAAAGCACGAATCGCCGGTTCAGGAAGTGTTTATTATAAAGGAAATCCAAGTATCGATGCTTCGGTTGCCGGTTCGGGAAGAGTGAAGAGCATGTAAGCAGAATAAAATATTCACTATATCAAAAATACCATCCGTCGGCTGACGGATGGTATTTTTTTATGTATTCACTTCATTTAATGAGAAAAATCATGTTATAGCAAGGGTGTTGTCAAAGTGTTCAGGAATTGTGTGAAATTATTCGTGAAAGTATTGAAATAGATGTCCCCTGGTGTCAATAATTCGTATATTATGATAATTTTGTTTCATAATGTCAGAAGGATGATTGGTCAAGTGTGAAATTATCAACCGTTCTGACGAATCAACTTTATAAACCTAAGACCAAAATACGATTATCATTTCTAATCGAATGTTGTGAATTCTTAAGTTTCAAAAAAACATAATGTCAATGAAAAAAACTGTTAGTTTAATTTTTGCTGTACTCTTTTTTGTCAGCGCTCAGGCCCAGAGTCTATCGCCTGTTTTAGGTGTTGGCGACGAACGGGCAGAGGTTTATGCATTTACCAATGCAACGGTAGTTGCCGATTATCAAACGGTGATAAAAGATGCCGTGATGATTATTAAGAAGGGTAAAATTGTAGATGTTGGGAAGAATGTTTCGGTTCCAAAAGATGCGCTAGTGATCGATCTGGAAGGGAAGTACATTTATCCTTCGTTTATTGATTTGTTTACCGAATATGGAATTAGTAAAAAAGCCCAGTCGGCATCTGGACCGCGTTCCTATTTTATGCGGCCACAAAATTTTGAGTCGCCAAATGGTGGGCCATATTACTGGAACGATGCCATAAAATCTTATGTAAGTGCTGTTGAGTCGTTTCATGTAAACGATAAAGATGCCACCGATTTCCGCAAAGCCGGTTTTGGTACGGTACTTTCTCAAAAGCAGGATGGAATTATGCGGGGAGCTGCCACACTGGTTGCCCTGCTTGAAGGAAAAGAAACGCAGGCCGTTTTAAAAGGTAAAGCAGCCAGTGGTTATTCGTTCGATAAGGGAAGTTCGCAGATGAATTATCCAAGTTCGTTGATGGGATCGTTTGCCCTGTTACGTCAGACCTTTTATGATGCTGAATGGTATGCTTCAAACACCGATAAAAGTATTTATGATGCTTCGCTTGAAGCTGTAAACGAAAACCTCATGCTTCCTTCGGTTTTTCAGGTTCGCGATAAAATTAATTTGTTGGATGTGGCCAAACTCGGGACGGAGTTCGATATCGATTTTTGTATGAAAGGTAATGGCGACGAGTACCAATTGCTAGACGACGTAGCTGCAACCGGAGCATCGGTAATTGTGCCGCTAAATTTCCCGGAAGCACCTGATGTTACTGATCCTTATAAGGCTATTTTGGTTCCGCTGGAAGATTTAAAACACTGGGAACTGGCTCCATACAACGCAGGAAGATTGGCTGAAGCCGATGTAAATATTGCATTTACCACCGATGGCTTAAAGGATAAAAAACAATTCAGAACGAATTTGCTGAAAGCCATTGAATGTGGGTTGTCGAAGGAAGATGCTTTGAAAGCATTGACTGAAGCTCCGGCAAAAATGATCGGTTGCGACGACATGTTGGGATCGCTCGAAAGTGGTAAACTGGCAAATTTCTTGATTACTTCGGATGAAATCTTTTCTTCAGACTGTGTGATTTACGAAAACTGGGTGAAAGGGAAAAAATACATCATCGCAGATAGTAAGTTGCCCGAGTTAATCGGCGATTACACCCTGGCGCTGAGCAACGATGAAAGTTATACCATTTCAATTGAAGGAAAACCAACATCATATTCACTAAAAATAAAAAGCGGTGAAGACAAAAGTCAATCAGGAAAAATCAGTGTTACAGAGAATTTGATTTCATTGTCGTTTCCAAAAGATGAGGAATGGACAAGACTTTCGGGCTGGATAAAAGACGATGTTTTGGCTGGAACAGGAATTCTTCCAAACGGAAAAAACATTACCTGGAAAATGACGCTGGATAAAGCCGGTGAAGAGAACGCGGATAAAAAGAAAGACGAAGAAGTTGCTGTGCCCGGTAAAGTTATTTACCCGTTTGTGGCTTACGGAAACGAGGTGAAACCACAGTACAAGGATTATATAATCAAGAATGCCACTGTTTGGACGATGGAGGATGATGGTATTCTTGAAAATGCCGATGTGTTGGTGAAAGACGGAAAAATTGCCAAGGTTGGAAAAGATTTAAAAGCCGGCAATGTTTGGGAAATTGACGGAACAGGAATGCACGTAACTCCAGGAATTATTGACGAACACTCGCATATGGCGTTGAACGGAACCAACGAAGGATCGAATGCCATTACTTCGGAAGTTCAGATGCGCGATGTATTGAATCCGGAAGACCTGACTATTTATCGTCAGTTGGCAGGTGGAGTAACAACTTCGCATTTGCTGCACGGTTCGGCTAACCCAATCGGTGGACAGTCAGTACTGATCAAATTGCGCTGGGGAGCTACTTCAGATGAAATTGTGGTAAAAGATCAGGTTGGATTTTTGAAGCATGCTTTGGGCGAAAACGTAAAACAATCGCGGATGCCGGTTAGTAGTCGTTTCCCGCTTACCCGAATGGGAGTGGAGCAGTCGATTAAAGATGTTTATACCCGCGCAAAAGAATACCAGCAAAAATGGGATGCATACAACGCGCTTTCAGAAAGTGAAAAAGCATCGGCACAGGCGCCAAGAAAAGATTTACAGCTGGATGCCATTGTTGATGAGTTCACCGGAAAAAGTTTTATGGCTTGCCATACTTACGTGCAGAGCGAAACAAATATGATTATGAAACTGGCACAGGAATTTGGTATAAAACCACATACTTTAATTCACAATACAGAAGGCTATAAAGTGGCCGATAAAATGGCCGAGGCCGGTGCTGCCGGTAGTGTTTTTGCCGATTGGTGGATCTACAAATACGAGGTTTACGATGCCATTACATACAACGCCGCTCTTCAGCATAACGAGGGAGTGTTGGTTTGTATCAACTCCGACGACCAGGAAATGGGACGTCGCCTGAATCAGGAAGCTGCCAAAACGGTAAAATACGGAGGACTGTCTGAAATTGAAGCGATGGAGCTGGTAACAAAAAATCCTGCAAAAATCCTGCATCTCGACGACAGAATGGGAACGCTTAAACCGGGAAAAGATGCGGATATGGTGCTGTGGACGGATCATCCGCTTTCAGTTTATGCCATGCCTTCAAAAACCTTTGTTGACGGCATTCCATACTTCGACGGGGAGAAAGATAAGGAAATGTATCAGTCGATTCAGGAAGAACGTTCGCGTATTGTGAATAAGATATTAGCTAAAGGTGGCGGTACAAA
The DNA here is from genome assembly GCF_033963885.1 of Draconibacterium sp. IB214405. Taxonomy (NCBI): domain Bacteria; kingdom Pseudomonadati; phylum Bacteroidota; class Bacteroidia; order Marinilabiliales; family Prolixibacteraceae; genus Draconibacterium; species Draconibacterium sp. IB214405. Next base: position 39,737 of record NZ_JAXBMA010000007.1, on the reverse strand, counting down.
GGGTGGTCCGGGAATGAAACGGGCGCCGATGCATGTTAACGACCAGTACCTGTATGACGATGAAGATATTACCGGTTTTACCATTGATGAATAATCAAAATACGACAAAAATGAAGACGATATTAAAAAATATAACTATCACAATTTTATTTGTGAGTGTGGCATTTGCAGGTTTTGCCCAGGTTCCGGCTCCGGCGCCTGCACAAGAAGAAGCCATTGTGTTGACAGGGGCAACTGCACATCTCGGAACTGGCGAAGTAATTGAAAATGCTGCCATCGCTTTTGATAAAGGCAAGCTGACTTTTGTAGGGAAAGCTTCCGATTTAGGGAGTGATTTTTCAGCCTATAAAACGATTGATGTTGCTGGAAAAGAAGTTTATCCGGGATTAATTTTAATGGCTTCGCAGATAGGTTTAGTCGAGATTGAAGGCGTGAAAGCAACAATGGATAATAACGAAACCGGAGAGCTAAATCCAAGTGTGAGATCGTGTGTTTCGTATAATACCGATTCTGAAGTTATTCCTGTTGTGCGTTCTAACGGAGTGTTGCTGACACAAGTAATTCCACAGGGTGGTATGTTGTGCGGTTTATCATCGGTGATGAATATGGATGCATGGAATTACGAAGATGCTCTGTATTCAGCAGATGAAGGAATGTGGCTTTCGTGGCCATCGTATTACCGCAGAAGAGGTTATGGAGGTAACGCCACCATGGAAGAAAATAAGAACTATGCCGAAAGTGTGGAAAAACTGAAAAGTATTTTCCAGGAAGCAAAAGTCTATACCCGTTCGCCCGTAAATTCGAAACTGGCAGCCATGCAGGGACTTTTCGATGGGTCCACCATTTTATACATTCAGGCCGGTTATGTGAAATCGGTAATCGAGAGTATCACTTTTGCAAAAAAGATGGGTGTTAAAAAGATCGTTTTGGCCGATGCCGATGAGGATGCGTTAATGGTGAAAGATTTTCTGAAAGAAAACGATATTCCGGTTATTTGTGCGCACATTCACCGTTTGCCAAAACGTAAAGATTCGTACACAAAAGCGCCTTATGAAATGGCTGCACGTTTTACCGAAGCAGGTATTTTGGCCGCTCTAACCTACGAAACTGAAGCCTACAGTATGAATCTTCCGTTTGTTGCCGGTCAGGGTGTTGCCTATGGTTTAAGCAAAGAAGAAGCGCTAAAAACCGTTACATTAAATGCCGCAAAGATATTGGGAATCGACGATAAAGCAGGTAGCCTGGAAGTAGGAAAAGATGCGCATATTGTGGTTTCCGACGGCGATTTGCTGGACATGAGAACCAATAAAGTTCGACTGGCCTACATCAATGGTCGCGAGATCAGTCAGGATAACCGTCACAAAAGATTATATAACAAGTTCGCCACGAAATACGGACAGGAAATTGTTGAGTAATTGTAGAAATTATTGTGAGAAATGATAAAAACTGTCTCTTAAGGGGGACAGTTTTTTTATTTTCTGAGAATATCGATTTGCCCGCTCGGTCCGAGTTTTATAACGCTCGACGGTTTCGCTGGTATACGATCATCTTGTCGGTATTCCACAATATAATCAACCCCGTCTTTTATTTCATCCGCAACGTCATCAAAACATGTCGGCGATTTTTCACCACTTATATTTGCTGAGGACGAAACGATGGGCCTGCGAAAACGTTGGAGCAACTTAGTCGTAAACTCTTCTTTTGTGAAACGGATACCGATGCTTCCATCTTCAGCGATTAAATTGGCCGCCAGGTTTTTTGCGCCCGGGTAAATAACCGTTAGCGGTGTTGTACTGATCTCAACCAGATCCCAGGCAACATCAGGAACTTCATCAACATAACGATCGAGCAGCGCAGGATTTTCCATTAAAATCAACATCCTTTTTGAGTCTTTCCGTTTTTTTATCTCGTAAATGCGTTTAACAGCTTCAACGTTTGTGGCATCGCAGCCAATGCCCCAAATGGTATCGGTTGGATAAAGAATAATTCCCCCGCTTTTTAAAACTTCAACTGCCTTTTTTAAATCGTCGTACATGAAATCAACTTTTTATTGTCAATTGCCCCCCTATCTTCGCTTCGTTTCGATTGTCCCCCAATGGGGGACAGGCGCTTTGAAGAAGCGTCAGGGGGGATTTTAATCCATTACTTTATCAAATCTGCGTACAAAGAAATCAATTTTTCAACATATTTTTTGGGTTGAAATTCATTGGCTCTAATTCGTCCTTTCATAATTAATTCTTTGCGGAAGTTCGTATCGTTAAGGATCTGCTCAATTTTGTTGCCCAGCTCTTCAATATTTTGTGGCGAACAGAGCACTGCAGCATCGCCGGCAGTTTCAGGCAAACACGAAGCATTGGATGTAATAACGGGGCAGCCGCAAGCCATCGACTCAATCACCGGTAATCCAAAACCTTCGAACACCGAAATGTAGATAGATAATTGTGCCAGCTGATAAATAGCAGCCAGGTCTTCTTCCGGAATATTTTTCAGGAAAATTACCTTGTTGTGCAATTGTTTTTCAGCAATGTATTTATGGATGTCGTTACAATACGATGTTGAATTTCCAACCAGAACCAGTGGCAAATTGATGTTTTTATCCACCAGTGCTTTAACTATTGAGAGCTGGTTCTTGCGTTCCTCAACCGTTCCAACAGCCAAAATAAATTCGTTGGGTAGTTTGTATTTTTCCTTGATTAATCCGGTGTTGGCATTTTCAAAAAACAGGGGTGAAATTGCCTGGTGGAGAATCTCTATTTTCTCCGGATCAACATCAATAAAATCGATAATATCGTCTTTGGTTTGCTGGCTGATGGCTAAAATTTTGGTAGCCGCGTTGCAGGCGTATTTTGTTTTGCGGAAATAAATGGCGCGGTCGAGTGTCTTGTAAAACTGCGGATAACGAATAAAGATGAGGTCGTGAATAGTCACCAAAGTTGGGATGGAGGTTTTGTGAATTCCTTTGGGAAGTTCGTTGCTCAATCCATGGAAAATATCAACGTTGATAACCTGAATTTCTTCACTCAATTGCATCGATCGCCAGATGGCTTTTTTTAATCCCGACTGCGTATTGTCGGGAGCAATTATCTCAAATTTATCCTGCTCTTCCAACATGGCAGCTTTTATCTCAGGGGTGAAAAGCGTGTAGTGATGATCGGGGTAATATTTCACAAGCGCATTCAAGGTATTCCGGCTGTAGTTGCCTAGTCCGGAGGTGTTGAGAAATGCCCGTTTAGCGTCGTATCCTATCTTCATTGTCTGCAGTTTTGTGTGCTTTTAAAAATACAAAAAAGGCCGGGTTTTGTTGCCCGGCCTCATTATTTTATTGTGAAGTATGTATTTTTTAAAAATCTTTCACACCATCGAAGTCGAGCGTTGCAAAATAATCCTCAAGCGTTTCTGCACGTCGGATTTCTGCCACATCTCCGTTCTCGCGAAGTAACAACTCGGCAGATTTTAGTTTTCCGTTGTAGTTAAATCCCATCGAGTGACCATGCGCTCCGGTGTCGTGGATAACAACAATGTCTTCCGGCTCAATTTCCGGCAACATGCGGTCGATGGCAAACTTATCGTTGTTTTCGCACAACGACCCGGTTACGTCGTATTTAACGTTCGCTTCGTCGTTTTCTTTTCCCATAACGGTAATGTGATGGTAAGCACCGTAAAGCGCAGGGCGCATAAGGTTTGTCATACAGGCATCCAGACCGGCATAGGTTTTATAAGTCTTTTTAATGTGGCGAACTTTGGTAACCAGGTATCCGTAAGGTCCGGTAATGGCACGGCCCGATTCGAAGAATAATTTCAGCGGAGCAAGTCCGGCATTAACGATTAATTCGTCGTAAAGTTTTTTCACTCCTGCACTAACAAATTCCAGGTCAACTGACTTTTCGCCCGGTTTGTAAGGAATTCCAATTCCTCCACCCAGGTTGGCAAATTCAATTTTAACACCTGTTTTTTCGTAAACCTCAACAATAAGTTTGAAAAGCAACTCGGCAGTTTCAACAAAGTAGCTCGGCTCAAGTTCGTTCGAAGCCACCATGGTGTGAACCCCAAAATGTTTAACACCTTTTTCTTTCAGAATACGGTAACCTTCAATCATTTGCTCGTGTGTAAAACCATATTTGGCTTCTTCAGGATGACCAATGATCAGGTTTCCTTCTTTCAGACTACCCGGGTTATAACGCATACAAATCGTTTCGGGCAAGCCAACATTTTTTTCAACGAAATCGATGTGCGAAATGTCGTCGAGGTTGATAACCGCTCCCAAATCTTTTGCCAGCTGAAATTCGTAAGCCGGCGTATCGTTCGATGTCAGCATAATTTCATCGCCACTCATTCCAACACGTTTTGCCAGTTCAAGCTCAGCAATCGAACTACAGTCGATTCCAAATCCTTCTTCGCGAAGAATTTTCATCAGGTAAGGATTTGGAGCTGCTTTAATGGCGTAGTACTCTTTAAATCCTTCGTTCCACGAAAAGGCGTTTTTGAAATAACGTGCATTTTCGCGAATCGCTTTTTCATCGTAAATATGAAATGGTGTGGGGTGGTTTTCAATTATGCTATCAAGCTGTTCTTTACTAAAAGGTAAATCTTTAACTGCCATGTTTTTTCGTATTATTTTAAGGACTACAAAATTAATGTTTTTTTTGATCTTGTAGAATCAATCTAAATAAAGGATATTCTAATTAACCGGAAGTTTACAATTATTGACATTCAATGTAATGCATCGCGGCTTTTATGCCATCGGCGGCACTTGAAATGATTCCGCCGGCATATCCGCTGCCTTCGCCAACAATGTATATATTTTCGAAGCCTTCGCATAAACCGTTCCTGTCGCGAATAACCTGAACGGGTGATGATGTTTTACTTTCGAAACCCAGCAAATTGCCGTTTTCAAAACTGCGCATTTTACGGATAAAATCCTGCAATCCAACCTGCATCGATTCAACAACCGGTTTGGGCAGCAAGTCCCATAGCGGAGCGGGTTTTAATCCCAGTGGGTAACTTGTTTCGAAATTTGTTCCTTTTCCTTTTTGTTTGAAAAAGTCACTAATTGAACAGGCCGGAGCAGCATAACCTTCGGCATATTTGTAAAAGCTTTCCTCCAGTTTTTGCAGGTTGTCAAGGGCTTCAATGGGTGAAATCGTTTTTCCTGCCAGCTCGTCGGGGTGAATGGCAGCCACACACGCAGCGTTGGCAAAATTGCCGTTGCGTTTGTAGTAGCTCATCCCGTTTACGATGTTGGTATTTTCGTAAGCAGCTGCCGGAACAACCATCCCGCCGGGGCACATACAAAACGAAAAAACCGAGTGTTTACCATCGGCTTGCGAAGTGAGGCGGTATTCGGCGGCTTTTACTCCCGGAAGTTGCGGTTTTCCCCATTGTGCACGATTTATCGTTTCCTGTTTGTGCTCCATCCGGCTGCCAATGGCAAAGTTTTTCGTGCGGAAAGGAATGCCTCTTCTGATCAGCATTTTATAGGTCTCGAAAGCAGAGTGGCCTGGTGCTACAAACAAAGCATCAGCAGGCAAGTTACCTTTCGAAGTAACAACTTCTTTCACTTTTGAATTGACGATTACCACATCTTCCAGCATTGTTTCAAAGAGGAATTTACCTCCATTATATTCAAAAGCATCGCGTAGATTTTGTACAATCTTGCGCAGGTTGTCGGTTCCCAAATGCGGGTGAGTCATATATAAAATCTCTTCGGGTGCACCTGCTTCCACGTAACTCGACAGGATAAATTGTTTTTCTTTCGAAATGCGTTTCGAGCGCGAAGTGAGTTTACCGTCGGAGAACGTTCCGGCGCCACCTTCGCCAAAAGCGTAATTGTTTTGAGCGTTAAAAGTTCCGGTTCGCTCAAAGGTGGAAATTGCTTTACCACGTGTTGTAACATCCGATCCGCGTTCGATAAGTGTAACATCGAAACCGGCTTTTTGCAGTACAAAAGCGTTAAAAAAGCCGGCAGGTCCGCTACCCACAACAACAATTTTTTTATCGCTTTTCCTGTACGGGATTTCCAGTTGCTCTTTCTCAACTTGTTCGTCACCTTTCAACTCAGGCGATGTTACAACAGCTTTAACCAACCAGTGAATATTCGACTTGTTTCGGGCATCAAGACTTTTAGTCTCCAGCTCGAAGGAAAAGTTCTTAATCCGCAGTGTTTTGCCGATCATACTCTGCAGCAATTCCTGACTGTAATTGGTGGGGAGTTTTAGTGAAACTGATTTTGTTCCCATGTATTGAAATATTACCGGACAAAAATACGGAAAGATTAAACGTTTCTGAAAAGCATTTCAAAAAAACGAAATTTCGTTGTAACGTATCAAACACTTGTGCGTCACATAAGCGAAAAAACAAGCAAGATTTAAAGTCATAGAAACAAAAAACGGGAGAAAATATTTTTTTACATGCCCAAACAGGGCGTTCGTCGAAAAAAGACCCCGGGTAAGCCTTTTTTTAATCAACTTTAAATCGAAAACAAAAATCAACGGCATTTAAAAGCCATAACAGAAAACAAGTTCAAGCCATGATTAGTCTAAACAATGTTCACAAATCGTATGTAACGGGTACCAACTCGTTGCATGTATTAAAAGGAATCGACCTCGAAATTAATGCAGGAGAGTTCGTCTCAATTATGGGGTCGTCGGGTTCCGGAAAATCAACCTTACTTAACATCCTTGGAATTTTGGATAATTACGATGAAGGATCGTATTATCTGAATGGATCGTTAGTTAAGGATATGTCGGAAAAGAAGGCAGCTAAACTCAGAAACGATTTGGTTGGTTTCGTGTTCCAGTCGTTCAACCTTATTTCGTTTAAAAATGCCATGGAAAATGTGGCGCTTCCACTTTATTACCAGGGAGTAAACCGTAAAAGACGTAACAAAATAGCCTTGGAATACCTGGAGAAAGTTGGATTACTGGATTGGGCAACACACTTGCCAAACGAAATGTCGGGAGGACAAAAACAGCGCGTTGCAATTGCACGTTCGCTTATTTCTCAGCCAAAAATAATTTTTGCCGATGAGCCAACCGGTGCGCTCGATACCAGCACTTCTTACGAGGTAATGGATATTCTGAAGGAAATAAATGATGACGGAATTACCGTTATTCTGGTAACGCACGAGCACGATATTGCCGCGATGACTCAAAAGATTGTGCGATTGAAAGATGGCCGCATTGATGAAATTATCAAAAACGGCGATTTGAAGCACTTTCAGCATCAGTATGCCAAAGAGTTGGAAACTGCCTAGTTCAGTTAACGATCTCAGTAAGCATTTTGCCTTTTACTCTTCACTAAAAACTTAAACTATCATGTTCGATATTGATAAATGGCAGGAGATCTTTGCCACCATCAAAAAAAATAAAATGCGCACTTTCCTGACCGGATTTAGCGTTGCCTGGGGAATTTTTATGTTAATGATCCTTTTGGGTGCCGGTAACGGATTAAGCAACGGTGTGTCGGAAAACTTTATGCGCGACGCCGTTAACGCTATGTGGTTGTGGAGTGGCCGCACCAGCATTCCTTATCAGGGAATGCAGGAAAACAGGGAAATCCGCTTTACCAATGCCGATTACGATATCCTGAAAGATTTGGAAGGAATTGAGCACACTTCAGGCCGTTATTACATTGGCGGAAACTTGTTTTCCTATGGAAGCGAATACGGCGAGTATACGGCAATAACCTGCCATCCCGATTTAAAAGATGTAGAATCGATTGAAATTGTTGACGGTCGTTTTGTGAACCAGGTTGACATTGATCAGACCCGAAAATCGGTGGTGTTGGGAAAAGATATTTACGATGCACTTTTTGATGGTAAAGAAGCCATTGGAGAATATGTTCGTGTAAATAATATTCCGTTTAAAGTGGTTGGAATTTGTAAGGAAGGCGGCGGTACTCGTCACCGAAATGCATATATTCCGGTAACCACAGGACAAAAAGTATTTAACGGATCGAACCGTCTGCACAACTTTGCTTTAACCATTAACGCCGAAACAATAGAAGAAAGTCAGGCCATTGAAAACCGTGTAAGAGAACGACTGGCTCGCAAACATAAATTCGACGCTACAGATGAATCGGCCATGGGATCGTACAGTAAGCTGGAGGATGTAATTCAAACCATGAAAATCTTCCAGGCCATCGATATTTTTATTTGGATTATTGGAATCGGAACTCTTATCGCAGGAGTGGTTGGAGTAAGCAACATCATGCTGATTGTAGTGAAAGAACGTACCAAAGAAATTGGTATCCGAAAAGCCATCGGAGCCAGTCCTTCATCGGTAATCGGATTGATTCTTTTAGAAGCTGTAATGATTACAACCATTGCCGGATACATAGGCCTTGTGCTCGGTACCGGATTGATGGAGGGATTGAATTTTATAGTAGAGAAACAATTTGAAGCTTCGGCGGCAACAAACGGAGGAAACGGAGAAACCTTGTTCCGCAATCCTACTGTTGATCTGGGAATTGCCATGTCGGCAACATTATTACTGGTTGTTGCCGGAGCTATTGCAGGCTATATTCCTGCAAAACGGGCAGCAAAAATTAAACCGATTGAGGCCTTACGCGACGAATAACAGAAACGAAAACAAAAGCAGAAAACAATGTTCGACTTAGACCTTTGGAAAGAAATATTAAGCGCTTTAAAGAAAAACCGGATGCGCAGTTTTATGACCGCTTTCGGTGTGTTCTGGGGAATATTTATGCTGATAGTAATGTCGGGAGCCGGCCGCGCCCTTGAAAACGGGGTGATGGATGGAATCAAGGCTTTTGCGTCAAACTCAGCATTCTTCTGGACCGAGCGCACCGGCAAACCCTATAAAGGATTTCAACGGGGACGACGCTGGAACTATAAAAACACAGATATTGAATACATAAAAGCCAACATCAGCGATATCGAATACCTGTCGCCTCGTTTGTTCGGACCGAGTAGCGGAGGTGGAGATAATGTAGTTCGCGGTAAAAAAACAGGAGCCTTTAATATTTATGGCGACTATCCTGAGTTTTTCAAAATCGATCCGTGGACACCGCTTCAGGGACGTTTGATCAATACGATCGATATTCAGCATTCACGTAAAGTTGTAAATATCGGCGAGCGTGTGGTGGAAGTGATGTTCGACAAGGATGAAGATCCGATTGGGCAGTACCTGAAAATTAATGGTGTTTACTTCCAGGTTGTGGGAGTGGTTAAAGGTGAAACCCGTGTAAATATTGGTGGAGGCCGAAAAAATGAAACCATAATCATGCCATTCACCACCATGCAAAAAACTTTTAACATGGGCGACGATGTTCATTTCTTCTCAGTAACGTCGCAACCCGGGATTCCGGTAAGTAAGGTGGAAGCCCGATTAAAGGAGCTCATGAAAGAACGTCACAGTGTTGCGCCCGACGATCAGCAGGCAGTGGGATCGTTTAATATCGAGGTGGAATGGAAAAAATACATGGGACTTTTCACCGGAATTCAGATTTTAACCTGGATTGTGGGAATTGGAACCTTGCTGGCCGGTGTAATTGGCGTGAGCAATATTATGCTGGTAATTATTAAAGAGCGCACCCAGGAAATTGGTATCCAGCGTGCGATTGGTGCCACACCGGGGAAAGTGATACTTCATATTGTTGCCGAAAGTGTATTCCTCACCGTAATTGCCGGCTACATTGGTTTGGCACTGGGGGTTGGATTGCTGGAGCTGCTGAATATGGTATTGGAAATGAATGCGGGCAGTGCTGACGATATATTCTTCCGTCACCCGGAGATTAGTTTCCGAATGGCCGTTGGAGCACTTTCAGTACTGGTAGTTTCCGGAATTTTTGCCGGGCTAATTCCGGCTCGACGTGCCGTAAGTATTAAACCTATTGATGCTTTGCGCGACGAGTAAATAGCGGGATTGGGAGTTACATCACCCCCTATCTCCACTGCGTTCCGATTGTCCCCCTGCAGGGGGACAGGAGCGACGAAGAAGCGACAGGGGGTAAAAGGGTAGAGTTTAAAAAAGAAAAATATAATTGAAACAAAAAACAATAAAAGCAAATTAGCCATGAAAAAAGTATTTAGAATTTTAGGAGTTGTAATTTTAGTTGCAATATTTGGAGGAACACTATTCTTCCTGTACAACAAATCGAAAAAGAAAACCGATTTTTTTGAGAACAAGAACCCGTTTTATAGCGAAGTAGTTATGAAAACGGTAGCTACCGGTTCGGTGGTGCCGCGTTTTGAAATTGAGATCGTTCCGCAGGTTTCAGGAATTATTGATGAATTATTTGTTGAAGCCGGTGATAAAATTACCAAAGGACAGGTGGTTGCACGTATCAAGATTATTCCTGACATGGTAACGCTGAACTCGGCCGAAACACGTGTAAACCGCGCAAAGATTAGTTATGAAGATGCACAGATTGATTACGATCGTCAACAGAAACTATTCGATAAAGAAGTGATTTCGTATGAAGAGTTTAAATCGGCAAAGGTGTCCTTCGATTCAGCAAAAGAAGAGTTGACTGCCGCCGAAAATAATTTGGAATTAATTAAAAACGGTGTAACAAAAAAGGCTGAAACAGCTACTAATACACTGGTTCGCTCAACCATTGACGGGATGGTGCTGGATGTTCCGGTTGAAGAAGGTAATTCTGTAATTCAGGCAAATACTTTTAATGCAGGAACTACCATCGCATCGGTTGCGGATATGAGCGATATGATCTTTGAAGGAAATGTGGATGAAACCGAGGTTGGAAAAATCCGTGAAGGAATGCCAATTGAGTTGGAAATCGGAGCGATAGAAAAAGAAAAATTCGCTGCTGTTCTCGAGTATATTTCACCAAAAGGAGTTGAGGAAAACGGAGCTATTCAGTTTGAAATAAAAGCCAATGTGCAACTAATGGAGGGCCAGTTTATCCGCGCTGGATACAGTGCAAATGCCAACATCGTTTTAGAACGTAAAGACAATGTGATGGTGATTCCTGAAGGTCTGCTTCAATTTGATAACGATTCATCGTTTGTTGAAGTAAATGTGGGTTCTGCTGAAGAACCAAACTACGAAAAACGTATGGTTAAAACCGGTCTGTCGGATGGTATTAATATTGAAATTACCGAAGGATTGAAAGCAGAGGATAAGGTGAAAGGCGAGAAGATCGATCCGAAGAAAGTTCAGGAAACACAAGCCAATAATGGGTAGAAGTAGGTAATTCACCACGCTTTATGTAAATTAGTAGCAAAACAAAAAACAATTATATCGACATGAAAAGTCTATTAACCTTATTTCTAGGAATATTACTAACCGCCGGTGTGCTGAATGTGCAGGCACAGAACGAATGGGATTTGCAAACCTGTTTCGATTATGCCATCGAGAATAACATTCAGATTAAAAGGCAGGAAGTAACTACACGTTACAACGAAACACTTGTTAAGCAGGCAAAAGATGATAAGCTGCCGAACCTGAATGGCCAGGTAAGCAATGATTTTAGCTTCGGACGCTCGCTTACTTACGACAATACTTACGATAATATAAACTCGGCAAGTGTTGCCGGAGGTTTAAGCACCAGCATGACGCTGTACAACGGTTTAACATTAAGTAATACCGTTAAAATGCGCGAGCTTGATTTGCAGGCTACTATGGCCGATTTGCAAAAAACGAAAGACGATATTATGCTTTCTATTTCGGCAGAATACTTGGAAATTCTTTTTGCCGAAGAGTTGGAATTGGTAGCCGAAGCAACTATTGAAGTTACCAAACAACAAATTGAGCGTACCAAACAATTGGTTGATGCCGGAAGTGAAGCAAGAGGTGCTTTACTCGAAATTGAAGCTCAGCTTGCACGTGAGGAACTTGATCTGGTAAATGCCCAGAACAGGGTTCAGTTGGCATACCTTAATTTGTATCAGTATTTGGAATTGCCGATGGCCGAAAGTTTTAAAATTGAAAAGCCGGTGCTTCCAGAAATTCAGGCAAATCTTACCATGATAAATGCTTACGACGTATTCAGTACTGCAATTAATGTGCGCCCTGAGATTAAGGCAGCACAATTACGTGTTGAAAGCGCATCGAAGCAGCTGGCGATTGCAAAAGGTAATCGTTACCCGAGTTTGAGTTTTGGCGCCAATTATTACAACCAGTACAATAACCAGTATAAAGATATTTATGGCGATAAAATTGATTTGGGAGAACAACTGAAAAACAACAGCCGTTCCAGCCTTGGTTTAACACTGAGTGTTCCAATCTTTAATCGTTTCCAGGCAAAGAACAATATTACCACCTCAGAGTTGCAAATTGCCGATTACGAATATCAATTACAACAATCGCGCAACGTTTTGCGTAGAGACATTGAGCAGGTGTACACCAATGCACTGGCGGCGTTAAATCGTTACCTTTCTTCCGAAAAAGCGGTTGCGTCAATGAAAGAGGCTTTCCGTTACACCGAAGAAAAATTTAATGTGGGTATGATTAATTCGGTAGAATATAACCAGAGTAAAACAAATCTTACCAATGCACAGTCGGATCTTGTGCAGGCAAAATACGAATATATTTTCCGTACGAAAATACTTGATTTCTACAATGGTGTTCCAATCACCTTGTAGCAAATCTTGCTTGAACATTGTTTTTTGTGCCTCCGGCTGAAAAGTCGGAGGCTTTTTGTTGACATAACTTTCCGGAAGATGATATTTCGCACTTTGTAGTTCATACAATTTGATATATTTGCTGGCAGTTTATTTATTTACCTAAATCAATTAAAGCTCTTGTATGAAGTTGTCTTTACTCTCCTTATTATGTTTGTTTTTCTATGCGACAGTTGTTGCCAATGGTCTTGATTTAAAGTCCGATTCTACTGTCAATACCTTTAATAAAGACTATATCTATCACGTAAAAAAACTACAAGCTGAGATAAATATTGATGGTGTAATCGACGAAATCGACTGGGAACGAGCGCAAAAAGCAGATAAATTTTATCGTGTGCTGCCCATCGATACAGGATTTGCAACACAACCATCAACAATGATGATGGCCTACGATGACAAAGCTTTGTACGTTGCACAGATATTTTACGATTATATTCCCGGCGATCGTATAATGGAGTCTTTCCGTCGCGACTTTAGTTTTGGAAACAACGACAACCTGCTTATATTTTTCGATACATTTTTAGACCAGACAAACGGTTTTTCTTTTGGGGTTTCAGCATCGGGAGCCAAGTGGGACGGAACCATGAGCAATGGAAGCAGTATTTCGCTCGATTGGGATTGTAAATGGGAAATGGAAACCAAACATTATGACGACCGCTGGGTAAGCGAAATGCGTATTCCTTTTAAATCGGTTCGTTATCCAAAGGGCAGCGACGAGTGGAACGTAAACTTCAGCCGTCTGGATTTGAAAGCCAATGAAAAGTCGGCGTGGGCACCGGTTCCCCGACAGTTTCCCACAGCATCGCTGGCTTACACAGGTCGTATGAAATTTGAAGAGCCGCTTCCAAAATCGAAAATGCAGTTTTCTGTAATTCCTTATATTTTGGGTAGTGCTGCGAAAGATTTCGAAGCCGGAACAAGTACCGATTATCGTAGCGATGTTGGTTTTGATGCCAAAGTTGGTATTTCTTCTTCAATGACGCTCGACCTTACTTATAATCCCGATTTTGCCCAGGTTGAAGTTGATCAGCAAGTAACAAATATCGATCGTTTTGAACTGTTTTTCCCTGAAAAACGGCAGTTCTTTCTCGAGAACAGCGACCTGTTTTCGAGTTACGGTTACTCACGTACACTGACTCCGTTCTTCTCGCGTAGAATTGGATTGGATGCTCCTGTTTTGGCCGGAGCACGTTTAAGCGGAAAGATTGGAAAAGACTGGCGTGTTGGTTTTATGAATATGGCCACCGAAGAAACCGGCGATCTGCTGGCTCGTAATTTTACGGTGGCGTCTATCCAGAAAAAGGTGTTCACACGATCGAATTTCGGAATAATTGCTGTTAACAAAGAATACCTCGATGTGCCTTCGGACACCAGCATGTACAACCGGGTAATTGGGTTCGATTATAACCTTGCGAGTAAGGACAATGCCTGGGGCGGTAAATTTTTCTATCACCGCTCATTTCAGCCCGACAGTCCCGACAAACAATATGCGCAGGGCGCGATGTTAAAATACAGTACTGCTCATTTTAATATTGGTATTTACGAAACTTCGGTGGGTGAGAATTACCGGGCCGAAGCGGGTTATGTGCGCAGAACCGGTTATAATTTTTTGGGAGGAAATATTGGATACACTTTTGTGCCGAACAAAAAAGTGGTAAATCACGGGCCGAAAATTAAGATTGACAATTATTTTAATCCTGATAACGACCTGATTGAGCATGAGTATGAATTCGAATACGAGCTTACTTTTGAAAACCGGGCAGAACTGAATTTTGGTTATACCGATCAGTTTGTCAAGCTGCGGAACGATTTTAATCCTACACAGGATCCTGAAAATTATTTACCAGAAGGATCGGAGTACGATTTTGGTCTGTTTTCTGTGTCGTATCAATCTACCCGCAAATCGTTGTTTACCTGGGAAGCTGAAGCCGTAAAAGGCAGTTTTTATAGTGGCGATATTCAATACTTTGAAGGAGAGATAGGTTACCGTTTTCAACCTTACGTAAATCTGACCATGAATTTTAACTACACCGATATGGATTTGGGTGGGGCGTTCAATCGCGAAAAATTCTGGTTAGTGGGTCCGAAAATGGACATCACTTTTACGGATAAAATCTTCTGGTCGACTTTTGTACAGTACAACGAGCAAATCGATAACCTGAATATTAACTCACGTTTTCAATGGCGTTACCAACCTGTTTCAGACATATACCTGGTATACACCGACAACTATTTTACCGGAAACTGGAACTCAAGAAACAGGGCGGTGGTTTTAAAAATGACCTATTGGTTTAATTAGGCGAATCAACTGGTTTTTATCAAAGGCCGAACCATTCTAATTCATATTCGTAAAAATCATGAATAAGTGACCAAAATCACTTCTGATTGGGGCGATAAATTGTATGTTTTACCAATTTGTTAAACCGATTTTGGGGACTTCAAATTATTTCGATCATCGCGAAAAAAAATTAACTTTGCGTGCCTTAAAACAATTTGACAGACAATTGTTTAAGATAACACGATTTTATAATAATAAAACTCACTAGTAAAATGAAAGTAACAGTAGTTGGAGCAGGTGCAGTAGGTGCAAGTTGTGCCGAGTATATTGCAATTAAAGATTTTGCAGACGAAATTGTATTGATCGACATCAAAGAAGGTTTTGCTGAAGGTAAAGCAATGGATTTGATGCAAACTGCTTCGTTAAATGGTTTTGACTCAACTATCGTTGGTAGCACTAACGATTACACTAAAACAGCTGGTAGCGATGTTGCAGTAATTACAAGTGGTATTCCACGTAAACCGGGAATGACTCGCGAAGAGTTGATCGGTATTAATGCAGGTATTGTTAAAGACGTTGCTGAGAAATTAATTGCAGAGTCACCAAACGTAATCATTATTGTGGTTAGTAACCCAATGGATACAATGGCTTACCTGGCTCACAAAGCTACAGGTCTTCCAAAAAACAGAATCATCGGTATGGGCGGTGCTTTGGATAGCGCACGTTTCAAATACAGATTGGCCGAAGCTATCGATTGTCCACAGTCAGACATCGACGCAATGGTAATCGGTGGTCACAGCGACACAGGTATGGTTCCATTAATTGGTAAAGCTGTTCGTAACAGTGTTCCTGTTGCTGAGTTCTTAAGCGAAGAAAAACAAGCTGAAGTAGTTGAAGCAACTAAAGTTGGTGGTGCTACTTTAACTAAACTTCTGGGAACAAGTGCTTGGTATGCTCCGGGTGCAGCAGTATCAGAATTGGTACGTGCTATTGCATTGGATTCTAAAAAAATGTTCCCTTGTTCAGCTTTACTTGAAGGTGAGTACGGTTTAAGCGACATTTCAATCGGTGTTCCTTGTATCATCGGTAAAAACGGTATCGAGAAAATCGTAGAAATCGAACTTTCAGATGCAGAAAAAGAAAAACTTACTGCAAGTGCAGAAGGTGTTTCAGCAGTGAACGCTTTACTATAATTCGAAAGAATAATTACAGCATATTAAGGCTCGCATTTTTTGCGGGCCTTTTTTATTTCCATCCTGAAAATTCATTAGCCTAAAACTTAATCTATCCACATATGGAAGCTGTTTTCCCTTTGAAAGGGAAAATGTCGATAGACAAAAGGGTAAGGCAAGCAATGGTTGGTTATATATTCCTTTACCCCTCACCCTGTCGGGAGCTCCCCTCAAGCAGGGAGCCTACATTTGGCTGCTTTTGCATTCCAAAGTTAGTTCTGTTCTATCTCTGTTCTCAATTCTCGGTAATCCAGAATATTTTGTCCTAATTTATTTTAAATTTGAAACCATGCGAACAAAAATACCTATCGACATTATTGAGCTTGAATCCTCGAACTACCACTTAATTCTGCCATCGCAACTTGAAGGCGGCGAAAATGGGTATTGGGTAATTGATACAGGTGCTTCAAAATCAGTATTCGATAAAAACCTGGATAACTTTATTGCAATTGTTGAAGAAGGTACGGACGAACTGCATGCTGCTAATATGAGCGAGGAACCTTTAACAACGTCATTAGGTATTTTAAAACCATTGCTTTTTGGCAAGCTAAAAGTCGACAATATGAAAGTTGCCTTGCTCGATATGAACCATATAAACGAACTGTACCAAAAAGTTACCGACTATAAAATCTGCGGTTTATTGGGAAGCGATTTTCTGCTTGAATACAATGCTGTTATCGATTATAAACGACGGGTGCTTAAATTGTCGGAGTAAGGATCTCGATCAGGAAGAGACTAGTCTTTTGTCTCCATTTCAATTAGATCCAGAATCGCATCTATATTTTCCATAAGCGGCTCGTAATGTGCCGTTTCGGTTGCTTCGCTCGATAAAATAAACAGAAGTAGTTTGTTTTCAAACTCTGTTGAGCTCAATAAGTTAAGATTGCTGACGTTGTTTTTGCGGGGCTCGATATCGAGTCCGCTTTTCGTAACCCCCGACAGATCAAAAATAGTTCTGATACTTTGTTCGTTTCCCTGAAACATATCAACGATCAATTCACGTTGCTCACCCAAATCCTCTTCCTGTTTGGCAATATCATCCAGTGTCGAAATCCAGTTGGTCAGATAAATCCGAAGGTCCGGATTTGAGATGTCTTTCAGACTGCCGGAATTGACCATCTCGTTAAGTAGTGAATTGTTGGGATTAAATGAAATGTCGAAAACAAGGGTTTTATACAGCAATTCGGAAAATTCCTTTTCCCCAGGCTGTATATCGCTGTTTGAAATGTATGCGATTATTTGTCGGGCTCCCTCGTAGTTGTGTTTGTTTACATTGATCAGTTCCTGTAACTTGATTTTGCTGATTTTAAACTCTTCTTTTAATCCGACGAGGTAAGTCTGTTCCTTTTTCTGGATGTTACGCTTAACGTTATTGTTGTTGATGGCAAGAGCAATTAAAATTCCTATTACAACCAGAATGATCTCTCCCAGTGCATAAAACAGGTATTTCTTTACTTTATTTTCACCAATCAGGCGATAGCGTAGTGTTCTAAAAAACTTGATCATAGTTTTTTTGCTGTAAACATTTATGGGCACTCTATTGTTTGGATTGCCTATTAATCGCTGTTCGAAATAAATGCAATTTTCTTGCTATCGGGCGACCAGCTTGGAACATTCATCGATCCTTGTCCGCCGTAAATGTAGGCCAGAATACGCGGTTCGCCACCTTCGTATGGAATTAAACGAATAAGACAATGTTTATAAAACGGATGATCGCCGGGATCAACATCTTCGGGAAATGAAATAAATACGATCCATTTTTTATCCGGACTTACATGAGGAAACCAGTCGTTGTATTTGTCATCAGTCAGCTGAACCGGATTTTTGCCATCGGCATCCATGCGCCACAACTGCATTTTACCACTTCGGGCCGAATTAAAAAATATGTATTTTCCATCGGGACTGAATTCTGATCCGTCATCCAACGTATTAAAATCGGTAAGTTGTGTTTCTTCACCACTTGCCACATCAACACTGTAAATATCGTATTGTCCGTTTCGTTCGCCGGTAAAGAGCATTGTTTTTTTGTCGGGCGACCAACCGTGAAAATACGAAGCGCCAATTCCTGTTTTTGTAACCCGAACCGGTGTAGAATCACCTTTGGCCGGCAGGTAATAGATTGTGGAGCTTCCTCCATTTTCTTCACTGTGGTGCGAAATGCCCAGCAAACTTCCATCGAAACTTAAAACGTGGTCGTTGTTGTTATTGGTTGCAAAACCGGTATTCAGCGGATTGATCTCACCGTCATTTAGGTTGTACGTGAATAAATGTCCTTTTGAGTTGTAGATCAGCTTTTCTCCATCGGGAGTCCAGTTGGGTGCCTGAATGGAATGTGCGGAATGATGGATCACTTCGCGAAGTCCACTTTCAATATCCAGTATCTCAAGATTGCTACCAATGTAATCGCGATATGGAACGTAATCTCCTTTTTCCGGGCGGATTATTCGAACATTCCTATAAATAGCAGTTTCAACAACATCGGGATTGTGAGCACACACATAAATGCCCACATAAACTTCGTTATCAAGTTCCAGGTCGTCGAGTTGTAGAACTTTAAATGGTTCACCAAACTTTGCAGTCGACATTATAAACGTTGAGCCTTTTCTTTCCAGCTGGATTACATCGGGTGCCTGATCTTCCGATTTTACTTCTTCCGTATCTGCTCCTGTAGTTTTTCTGTATTGTAAGGATGTAAGCCCGTCTCCATGGACGGTTGCATTGGCATGCGGCGAGTTGCTGTCGAGATTATTCCGAACTATCCAACCAACTTTGCGGTGTGGATCAACACCGTCGCCAAGAAGTTTTACCTCGGAACTTAAAATAAAATCGCCCTGAAGTGTTGTCCACAGGTAATGAAACTGGTCGTCGCCAAACCACATATTAAATCCCGAACCTCCAATTGTATAGGTTTGATCGGTAGGATTAAATGATGCAAAACCCTGGTTTTTGCAGGCTCCTATATCGGTGTGATTATCAAAAATGCCTAATTTGTTTTGTGCAGAAGAAAAGTTCATACTGATAAATAACACGCAAAGAACAGTGAATAAACGAATGAAAACAGTTTTGATCATGACGTTTTAATTTAGTTGGTTAGCGTTGCAGGATTGTAAAAATAGGGAGTTTTCATTCATTTCAAGGAATGTTGTACCTATTCTAGAACACATTCTGTCAAAGCAATTTCAACCATAAAATTCCCGAAGTGTGGAAGGAACTACTTCATCGCGATAAAACTCCAGCGATTCTTTTCTGAATTGTTCTGCATCCCAGTCAAACGGCTCAAGAAATTCGTTTCCGCCTGTCCAAACATAAACCACTGCATCGATACTTCCGGAGTTAAGTTCTACTTTAACCGGTACAAGTTCGTAATCATTGTCCTCATAAAAAGTCAGTATTTCCATGGCCTTTTCATCGAGGTTTAGCAAGACTTTGCCATTCACTTTCGAATTTTCGCTCCTGATTATTGCCGGATAGTCGGCTCCTTTTATGGCATGGCGTGCAAATCCGAACAAAACAGCATTTTCTGCATGTAGTTTTTGTTGGCACAAACCTTCGGCAATTTCTGCAAAAAGCAGCGATCCGTAAACAAATACATTGATCATAAACAATTGGTGTTAAGCCGAATACTTTAAAATAACAGGCATCGTCTTTGGAAACCTCAAGTATTTCGGTATATTTGCTCCGCTTAAAAATAATGCCTTAAAACAATTGTAAAAAGTTTAAGTGCTGATTATCGGTCAGGTTTTTACTCTAAGTTGTTGTTAAAGCATTAAATAACAGGCGTTACAGGGATGAAAATTAAAATAACTATTACAAGAAAATTGATTGCACAACTGGCAGTTTTTATGGCTGTTATTGCTGCCGCATTTGTTCTTGATGTTTATTTTGGAAATCATCCTGAAGAGCTGGAGAAAATTCAGGCGGAATCGCAGGAGCAGAATAATGAGAAAGGAACAGTTTATCTGATCACTCAAACTGCGCAGAATACCACAAAAACCTTCGAAGACAGGGTTTATGCAAAACATCTGAAAGTCCAGTTACACGACAAATTTTTACGGAATTATCATTCTGTTCGAAATTATCAGGTATTAAAGGCCGAGGTTGCAAAACAAACCAGCCCGCTTATTTCATCTTATCATTACCTGGTTTTTCAAAATCATGTCTTCTCTCCCGATGAAGACTCCATAGGTTGAAATCCATTCTTTTTTCGTTAAAAGAATCTCAGGCAAGTTGTGTCTGAAAAGGTTCGAATTCAATCAAATACAAGAAATTAAATAAACATTTAAATTAAATTCAAATGCAAAACAAAGGTGCAATTTTAACATTTGCAATTCTGTTGTCGGCGGTATGTTTGTACCAGCTTTCTTTTACCTGGAAATCAAACCAGGTGAAAAAAGACGCCATAGAATATGCACAAGGTGATGACTTGAAAGAGTTTCAATACCTTGATTCAATGAAAAGTGAAGTGGTTTACAACTTCCTTGGATTGAAAAAATTTACTTACAAAGATGTTCAGGAACTGGAAATTAACCTGGGACTTGACTTGAAAGGTGGTATGAACGTAACACTTCAGGTGGAAGTTCAGGATATTATCCGTGCGATGTCGAACTACAGCGACGATGAAACATTCAACGCTGCTTTGGCACTGGCAACAAAAAACCAACAAAACAGTACAAAAGACTTCGTAGTTCTGTTTGGTGAAGCTTTCGAGGAAATTGATCCAAATGCGAAACTGGCTTCTATCTTTAACACACTCGAACTACGCGATCAGATTAATTTTAATACTTCCAATGCCGATGTATTAAAAATTATCGACGACCAGACTTCTGCTGCAATTGGTAATGCTTTTAACATTATCAGAACTCGTATCGACCGTTTTGGTGTGGCTCAACCTAATATTCAGAGTCTGCAAACAAAAGGTAGAATTTTGGTTGAACTACCTGGTGTAAAAGATCAGAACCGTGTACGTAACCTGTTGCAGGGAACTGCTAACCTGGAATTCTGGGAAACATACGAAAACCAGGAAGTATACCAGTACATGTTGCAAGCCAACGAAAAAATTAAAGAATTAGAAACGCTTAAAACCGATGCAGGTGTTGAGGCAACTGCCGATGATGCAACTGCTGAAGTGAGCGAAGAAGGTGAAGCTTCGGAAGAAAACTCGTTACTTTCGGAACTGGAAGCTGGAGCTGCAGAAGATACTACTGCATCAATTGATAACTTGGCTGCTTTTAAAGAGCAGTTTCCACTGTTTGCTATTTTAAATCCAAGTACCGATCAAACAGGTCAGCTTTATCCTGGTCCGGTAGTAGGTATGTCAAATGCAAAAGATACTTCAAAAGTAAATTCGTACTTACATAATCCACAAATCAGCAGCTTGTTCCCACGCGATATGCGTTTTGTTTGGACAGCAAAATCAGTAGACGACGCAGGTACTTTCTACCGTTTGATTGCGATAAAAGTTACAACCCGCGATGGAAAAGCACCTCTTGACGGTGGTGTAATTACCGATGCTCGTCAGGATTACGACCAGTTTGGAACTAACCCTGAAGTAGCATTCCAGATGAATGCGGAAGGTGCTAAAATTTGGCAACGTATGACTAAAGAAAACGTTGGTAAATCAATTGCCATTGTTTTAGATGGTTATGCTCGTTCTTTCCCAACTGTAAATGGTGAGATTCCTGGAGGACGTTCTAGTATTACCGGTTTGGAAAGTATTGAAGAGGCACAAGACCTTGCAAACGTGCTAAAGTCGGGTAAAATGCCTGCTCCTGCACGTATTATTCAGGAAGATATTGTAGGTCCTTCACTTGGACAAAAAGCGATTAACAGCGGTTTGATTTCGTTTGTTATTGCATTCGCGCTTGTTCTTATCTACATGTTGTTCTTCTACAGTAAAAATGCTGGTTTGGCTGCAAACATTGCGTTGGTTGCCAACATGTTCTTTATCTTCGGTATTCTTGCTTCAATGGGAGCAGTATTAACACTCCCTGGTATTGCAGGTATCGTACTTACAATTGGTATGTCGGTTGATGCCAACGTACTTATTTACGAACGTGTTCAGGAAGAAATGCGTGCCGGTAAAGGTGTTAAACTAGCGATTACCGATGGTTATAAAAATGCATATTCTGCAATTATCGATGGTCAGGTAACAACATTGTTAACTGGTATTGTTTTGGCACTGTTTGGTTCGGGCCCGATTAAAGGTTTCGCAACTACCTTGATTATTGGTATTCTAACTTCTTTATTCTCTGCAATTTTCTTAACCCGTTTGATTTTCGAATGGCAATTGAAAAAAGGCGGCCGCATTTTGTTTGCTTCTACAGCAACAGAAGGTTGGTTACGTAACATGAAGATTAAATTCCTGGAGAAAAGAAAAACGTTCTACGTGATTTCGGGTGTATTTATTCTTCTTTCAATCGGTTCTTTCTTCGTGCGCGGATTAAATTACGGTATCGACTTTAAAGGTGGTCGTTCGTATATTGTAGAATTCCAGAAAGATGTTGAAGTAGGTCAGGTACGTGCTGCATTGGCCGATGTTTTTGGTGCAGCGCCAGAGGTAAAAACTTCAGGTGACGACATTAAAATTACTACCGACTATAAAATTGATGATCACAGCGAAAATATCGATAACGAAGTTGAAGCTTTGTTAATGCAAGGTTTGAAAGATGCTGATCTTATCGATCAATCAGTAACTCTTGAGGAATTCACTCAGCATTATCAGCAGAGTTCGCAAAAAGTTGGTCCTACTATTTCGGATGATATCCGTAAAGATGCAGGTATTGCAATCGGTTTCTCGCTGGTTATCATTTTCCTTTATATACTGTTGCGTTTCCGCGACTGGCAATATGGTTTGGGTGCTGTTGCCGCATTGGCACACGACTCGTTAATCGTATTGGGTATCTTCTCATTATTATCAGGAGTACTTCCTTTCTCATTAGAGATCGACCAGGCGTTTATCGCAGCTATCCTAACGGTGTTGGGTTACTCGATTAACGATACTGTGGTTGTATTCGACCGTATCAGGGAGTACCTGGGCTTGCACCCAAAACGCGACCGTGAAGAAAATGTTGATGCTGCATTGAACAGCACATTGCGTCGTACATTCAGTACGTCGTTATCAACATTCGTGGTATTGTTAGCTATCTTCTTATTCGGTGGATCTACCATTCGAGGCTTTACGTTTGCATTGTTGGTGGGTGTTGTAGTTGGTACATACTCTTCACTTTTCATTGCAACTCCAATTGCACACGACACTCGTAGCCGTGTTGCCAAAGTAGTAGCAAAACGTAAAAAATAGATAAAAACTGAAGTCGGAAGTCAGAAGACGGAAGACCGAATTTGATACAAAGGATGTCATCGCTTAATCGTGATGACATCCTTTTTTTTGTGCAAAACGTGAACAGGAATTCTTCTTTTAAATTTATGTATTCAACTTTCAAAAACTATCTTCCGACTTGAGTCTTCCAACATCTAACTTTTTATATATTTGTGATCTAAATCAATTTGACGATGCAGTATTTATTATTTATAAGTGGTGGCGAGATAGTTTTGGTGATGCTGTTGGCATTGTTGTTTTTCGGATCGAAAGCGATACCCGATATTGCCAAAACACTGGGGAAAGGAATGCGTGAGTTTAAAAAAGCCACAAACGAAATAAAACGCGAACTCGATAACCATACTTCTGATATTCAAAAAGATATTAAAGATGTTACTTCAACAGTAACAAAAGATACCAACGACATTAAAAAAGGTATCACTGATAAGTTGAAGGATTAAATCCAAAAAAATCATTATTAATGATTATACTTTTCATATTGGCTTTGCTGGCTTGCTTTCTTTTGCTTGCCCGCGTTGTCGATTTGTTTTTCATTTCGTCTCTTGATAAAATTTCGAAAGACCTGCGTTTATCGAACGATGCTGCCGGAGCTACGCTGATGGCGGTAGGATCGAGTGCTCCTGAGTTATTCGTCGCTTTGTTTGCCGTTATAAAACCCGGCGAACATCAGGCAATTGGAATCGGTAGTATTGTTGGTAGTGCTATTTTTAACCTGCTGGTAATTGTTGGTGCTGCAGCCTATATAAAAAAGACAAAGCTCACCTGGCAGCCAGTGGTTCGCGATTTGTTTTTTTATACCATTTCCGTGGCATTATTGCTGTGGTCTATTTGGGATGGCCGTTTAACCGTAAACGAAACTATAATTCTTTTAGGCGTTTACGTTTTATATGTTGTGGCGGTAATTTATTGGAGAAAATGGTTGCCATACGACGATATGGACGCAACAGAACTTGAAGATACGCATGGCGAGCATAGTAAATTCACTAAACCTGTGGATAAGCTTTTGCGTTTTATTTTCCCAGATGAAAAAAATTACTACCGTGTTTTTATTCTTTCAATTGTTTTGATTGCTGCCCTAAGTTATGTGTTAGTGGAAGTTGCAGTTGCTTCGGCACATATTCTGAATATTCCTGAAGCCATTATTGCGTTAACTGTACTTGCTGTCGGAACATCGATTCCTGATTTGTTTTCGTCGGTTATTGTGGCGCGTCAGGGAAGAGGAGACATGGCAGTTAGTAACGCGATCGGATCAAATATCTTTGATATTCTTGTAGGGCTTGGATTGCCATTTTTGCTTGTAATGATTTTTTCAGGAGGGGTAATCGAATCGGGAGGCGATGTATTTAGCTCAACCCTGATTTTGTCGGGATCAGTCCTTTTATTGATTCTGCTTTTATTGGTGATGAAATGGAAAGTTGGGAAGTTTACCGGTATTGTGTTGATCGGTGCTTATGTATTATATGTGCTTAATGAAATACTAAAACTCTACGGATTGGGTTTTATCTTTTAAATAACGGCATTGATTAAAGCTGAAAACATAACAAAATCGTTCGGGGCACTTGAAGTGTTGAAAGGAATTGACTTGGATATTCCCAAAGGAAAACTGTATTCCATTGTTGGAGCCAGCGGAGCAGGGAAGACCACTTTGCTGCAAATTCTTGGTACACTGAGTAAACCCGACAGCGGGGAACTCTTCTTTAACGACACGAATATTTCAAAACTCAACGATAAAAAGCTGGCCGATTTCCGTAACCGCGAAATAGGTTTTGTGTTTCAGTTTCATCATTTGCTGCCGGAATTTACAGCTTTGGAGAATGTTTGTATTCCGGCGTTTATTGCCAAAACACCAAAAGCAAAAGCCGAAGCACGCGCAAAAGAATTAATCGATTATCTGGGGCTGGCCGACCGTATGACACATAAACCATCGGAATTGTCGGGCGGCGAAAAACAACGTGTAGCAATGGCACGTGCATTAATAAATAGCCCGTCAGTTGTTATGGCCGACGAACCATCGGGAAACCTCGATTCGGCCAATCGCGACGAATTGCACGACCTGCTTTTTAAACTGCGCGATGATATGGGACAAACATTTATTATCGTTACCCACGACGATCATTTTGCCGAACAGTCCGACCGGATCATTCACATCAAAGACGGAATTATAGAATAGGAAAAATGTCGGCATCCCTTTCAAAATCTGACTTAAAAGATTTCCTCGACGAAAAAGTTGATCAATACAATCAACCCGAATTTATTGAAACCGATCCGATACAAGTTCCTAAACAATTTACGGAAAAAGAAGATATTGAGATTGCCGGATTTCTGGCAGCAACTATCGCTTGGGGAAATCGGGCGGCCATTATAAAAAACGCCTTGCGTTTAATGGAATTGCTTGATAACCAACCGCACGACTTTGTTTTAAACGCTTCGGAAAAGGAACTCGACCGGCTTCAAAAGTTTGTACACCGTACATTTAATGGCGACGATTGTATTTATTTTCTTCGCTCCCTGCGAAATATCTACAAGAATCACGGCGGCTTGCAAACGGTTTTCGAATGCGGGTATAAAAACGAACAATCAGTAAAGTCGGCTTTGGCGCATTTCTATTCAGTGTTTTACGAAACGGAAGGAGAACGAACACGAAAACACATTTCGAATGTAACGAAAGGAGCTTCGGCCAAACGTTTGAATATATAGGTACGGGTAATTAAGGTAGTCAAATTACAATTCCCCAAATTTCTTATTTTTAGCGCTTTAAATATAGATTTATGGTCATTGATTTGAAAGAATATCTGGAAGAAAAAGTAAAACAATATAACACACCTGAATTTATTGGACTGGATCCGATACAAATACCACATTTATACTCGCTAAAAGAAGACATAGAAATCTCAGGATTCTTGGCTGCAACAATTGCTTGGGGAAATCGAAAAATGATTATTCGCAATGCAAAACGAATGATGGAATTAATGGGGAATTCTCCGTTTGATTTCATTGTAAACCATGAAGAACGACATTTAAAAAAAATTGATGGTTTTGTTCACCGTACTTTTAATAACACCGATTTCTTAACCTACATAGAAGCTCTAAAAAGGTTATACAAAAATATGGATGGATTACAAGGTATTTTCAATAGATGTAAAACTGAAGATTCATTACAACCAGCCATTCACCAGTTTAAAAATGAGTTTTTTAATATCCCTCATTTGCAGCGTACAGAAAAACATCTACCGGATCCATACAAAGGTTCGGCTGCAAAAAAAATCAATATGTTTTTGAGGTGGATGATTCGAAACGATGATGCCGGAGTAGATTTTGGTTTATGGAAAGATATTTCTCCTTCCATCCTCTCTTGTCCATTGGATGTTCACACAGGTCGTGTAGCAAGGAAACTTGGACTACTTAATAGAAAACAGGATGATGCCAAAGCAGTAACAGAACTTGATAAAAATTTACGAATGTTGGATATAGATGATCCGGTTAAATATGATTTTGCATTGTTTGGAATAGGAGTACACGAGGTAATATAAAATAATTTGTAATAATGAAAGAAAGACACCATTCGGTGCCTTTCAATACAATCATTATTTGATAATAGAGTTATACTACTATTCTACAATCCCATTATTCCAATAAAAGGTTTCCGGTCTCCCTTACCAACTGATTTTAGAAGGTATTCATCGGAGTCACCATCTCCTTCAAATAAAAAGAAATTATCAGATATGCTAACACGTACAATGGCATTTAAATCATTATCTACTGATTTAAATGGGTCAATTTTATTTAAAAACTCATTAACCGTCATTGCCGAAAGTTGCATATTAACACTAATTACTGCTGGGCTATCAACATTGCCAGCACCTTTAATGTACTTTTCTTTAACTTGTCGTTCATACATCTCAGGATTCTGTCGCTTCATACTTTCATCTGAAACTTTATCCATTGAAATCGCTTCACGAGAATGTAAAGAAGAACCTTTTGGTTGAATAAAATGAATTGCTCCGTAAACCTTCGATATTCCATTATTACCGTCAGCTTTTAATTCGACACCAACATCAAAATATGGTACAATGTAATAGGTTGAGAGTTGATTCAGTACATACCTCGGTTCCTGCGCATCTAAACAACCAAAGAAAGTATCACAAGTTGCAAGCTCTTTCAATATTGCACGTGATTCGCAGATATTATCGTAGGAAGTAATAAATTTGGTTCCAAATCCTACTTTAGTAAGACGCTCTTTTAATACATCAACTTTTTTTCTTCTGCTAACAGCATCTTCTTCAAAGGTGTTCGGAATGCGATTTAAATTAACTCCTTCGACAGCTTCTGGATCGACCATCACAATTGTCCCAACTCCAAGACGTACCAGTTGCTCTACTACGATACTTCCTGTCCCTGAACAACCAATAACTCCAACTTTCATTGATTTAAGGAGTTGAACGGTTCTCTCTCCGAATGCTTGAAGATTTCTTCTGTCTTGGTCTTTCAATTCACAATCTGAGTTATACCGCCAGATTTTAATTGTGTCTCCAGCAACAATAACCTTATCAATTGCTATGAAATTCAATTCTTCATCAATAAATCGACCAAAAATCTGTCCATCAGGAAGCATTACTGCGCTGGCGTGAAACTTACTTTCTTGAACCCAACCAAAAACGGAACGGAATATTTTTAAATCACATTCGTCATCCGTTTCTGAAAACTGAGAATAACCGTTGGGGTGGGAATGTATTTTTAATATACTCAATCCTTTTTCTTCAGCTTTCAACATTATTGGCTCAAGAAATTCAGGTGGCCAGTTAATATGACCGTTCTCTCTGATCTTGCACAGTTCATGTGGTAAGCAATGTACCTCATGTACAAGAAGACCGTCAAACGAACTTGTTCTGAAATTACCACATAATGCAAATGCTATTGCTTCATTGTCATCTCCCGGATAAAGATGATTCACAAGCTCTGCATAATCTTTACCGGATATTCTAAGCTGCTTCATCTTTCCGGGGTCTTTTTACGAATTCGTTATTCAACCAATTCTTGATTTCCTCAATGTGGGTCACTATTGAATCAATACCAACCCGCCATGCAATTCTATTTCTATGTCGCGACCAGCGTTGGAAAGTTCTCCCCCCAATATTGGTTGATACTTGCGTTTGCGGAATTGGGATACCATCAATCCTTTTAATTGCCGGACTAAAATATGCCATGTCCAATTTTCCCTGCGGATAATTAATAGGAATTTTTATTGCAACATCTGCTGCACGAACATTATACCCATCAGGAATTTGAAAGTTTTTAATTATTAACCAATTACCATTAGAAGTGAGGGTTTCCCATTGGAAACCCCCATTTTTTAGATTCTCGATATCTTCTTCGAAAAGATCAAAGCTACCATCGGTAGCTTCTTTTGGAATAGTTACGAATCTTTCCAAGCCCGGATCACTCATTTGCACCGTCTGGTTAGGTTCAATATTAATTGTCTGTCCCTGTTTCATCTGCTTCAGATAATAATCCCTCACAGAATATCCGGCGGCAATTAAAATTTCACTACCTGTCAAATACTCAGATTCTGTTTCCAGCATCTTTTTATCGACTTTATACTTGTACTTTCTTGGTGTGTTGTCACCATCGGTAGCTTCTTTTGGAATAGTTACGAATCTTTCCAAACCCGGATCACTTATTTGCACCTTTTGGTTCGGTTCAATATTAACTGGCTGTCCTTTTATAATCTGCTTCAGGTAATAGTCCCCCGCAGAATATCCAGCAGCAATTAAAATCTCACTACCTGTTAAATACTCGGATTCAGTTTTAAGCATCATTTTGTCTACTTTAAACTTCCACGAATTGGGTTTGTCATCGCCATCATTTGCTTCTTTTGGTATGGTAACAAACCTTTCCAATCCGGGATCACTCAAACAAACTGTTTGCTCCAAACCAATGTTGGTAGGATGATGACCCTTTAAAATCTGCTTCAAATAATAATCATCAGGATTATAGTTCGCAGCACTTAAAATTTCACGTCCGGTTAGATATTCTGAATCTACCGAGATCAAAGTTTTGTCAACTTTGATTTTGTAAGCACGTGGCTTACCATTTTCTAAATTTGTCATATTACTATAATTTTTTATGACTGACTCTGGATTTGGACGGGTATCCAGAGTGAAAAATGTACCCGGGTAGAGCAAAAAGAGACTATTGTGTATGTTAACAGTATTTATTAACTTTGTAGTCACATTAAAAAATTATGGGAATACCTATCGAGATGATTAGTCTCAGGTATATAAGTCTACCGGCTTAAACCCACATTAAGAATCCGATAAGAAGGTGCAACTTCTCATCGGATTTGTTTTTTTCAATCGGCATTATTTTTAAAATGTTGTAACTTAAAAGCATATCGTTGATAGCTTATTATTTCTTTTCCTTTTTCATTCTCAATCCACGCTTCTTCATCGTGACTAAGTGATACCATCTCTTTCGAAGATTTATCCTTGAAATTTTGAATCACTTTTGTAAGAGTCTCAATTTCTTCTGGTTTAAATAGATCACTACTTAAACTCTCCAGACCAAAAAACTTCTCCCCATAAAATCCATCGGCTGATTCAGTATATTTTTTGTAAATCTTACCTTCTTTTACTAGGTTTCCATAAATTTCATCGTATCCATCTGGAACAGGACCATAGTCAATAGCACTATATTTTAATCCTGTTATAGATTTTCCATATTTTTGATAATGACCAAAGTCAGCATAAAAAAGTAGCTTGTTTAGTTTAGTTTTGAATAAGTTGGTTGATTCACCAAAATAACCAATAATTGCAGCAATTTTATTTTTACATGGTTTGCTATAACCTGTAAATTCGTTAGTTTCTGGGTTTCCATATATAAGGTTATATCTGAAATTTTCAAATTGATGTTTTTTGCGTTCCTTTTCAATTTTTTTTGCAACTTCAATCAAATCCATTTTTTCTTTTTTGGAAATAAATCCAGAACAAGCTTCTACTTGTTCAATAAAATTCTTGGGATGTTTTACCGCTAATATTAACCGACCATTTGCTACTGATGGCATCTCGCCAGCTTCATATTTTCGATAACTATTTGCACCAAAACCAAGAATTTCAGACATTTTTGCTGCAGATACACCATACATATTCCTGATTTTTTGAATTTCTTCAGGAAAAGGGATACCAAATCTCTCCCTGTATTGATTCAGTAACTGTATCTCATCTATTTCATCACATTCGTCATTAGTAACAGTCTCCCCCGATTCTTCATTACGATATCTATGATGAAAAATTGTAAAAGGTACTTTTCGGAAATGAACAGTTTTTAGTTCAACTCCGAGTTTCATAGTATTTCCTTTAATTGATTTTTTCATTTTAACATGATTAGTTATTGTTATGATATCTTTGGGACAGTTAGTTAAATGAAATATAAATCTCACGTTCTGTTTTACAAATTGTGATTTTTATCTTAACCATTATTTCATTAAGTTTTTTACTAAATATCCATACTTTATCGTCTCCATAAGGAGCTTCGTCTATGGTTCCATTGACATAATCATTTGTGTGTAAACTTTCAATTATTTCCCTCCTTTCTTTTATTGTTATATCCAGATCCAATAGTTTTTGAACATTAACCTGACCGTTCTCCAGATAGAAAACATCAAATTTTCTCAACAGCATTCCAAATTCGCTGAGGAATTTTTCTATATCTGATTTAGATATGCTCATAGTACAAAGATACACAAAAAAACTTTAAAGTTTAATTTTGTTGATAAAATCAAGCTAAATGCAACTTTAAATATGTATTGCAATGAAGATATCTGTGTAGTTTGTTATCGAAACGATCTAAGTAAGTTTTGCTTGAATAAAAGCATCTGTTTTTTCGTGTATTGCTTTTTCCGTGTATTTCAATATGTTGAAGTTACCTTGGGTAAGGTACTCCATATATTCCTGAACAATATGTTGGTTCGGAAGCCCACGGAAAATAAAGAGCCATTTAGTTATTAACAAACGGGTAAATTGAAACATTCTTTTTTGAGCCGTTTCCTCATAATGCACTGCCTCTAAAAATTCCTTCCTTTTATCATCACCAACTATCTTAATTTTACAAACTTCATTATTCGTGTTTATAAGCTCATTCAGATCATGGCTTTCATTCAGACCATAAAATTCCAGCTCTTTTACAGAATCCTCATTTTCAAAAAATTGAATTACAAAGTCGTTGAAAAAAATAATGTTTGGATTCCGGTCATTTGTACAACCTACAATATTTTCTGTGAATGATTTTGCATCCCCTAGTGTTTGCAGGTAAGTTATATGAATTGGGAAAATAGGAATATCGTCATTGCCAATAGCTTCATAGTTTAAAATGGACTCTCTAAGTTTTTCCAAGGTATCGGCCTGCAAACCAAATTGAGATTCGCAAATAGCGGTTCTCCATATCTGCAAATAAAAAAACATCTTTGCAATTCTATTTTCTTCCACATCAATGCGATGGATGCCGGATAGGTCTGCTGCTCTGAATTTAGGTAGAACTGTTTCGATAAAAGGTGTTTCGATTTTGGTAAAAATATTTTCGCAATCTGTACAAAAAACATAATCGACTGAGTATGGTATTTCCTTTGCTTTGTTTATTTCCTCCTCGGTAGCTTCTCGTCCAAGTGATTGTTCCAGTTTCTCTATTGACGTTCCTCTTTGGAAATTAAAACTAACGTAGGGATTGTTGGTCGAAATGTCGAAGTAAAATCCTTCTTCTCTATCTCCAGAGCCGTCTTGATTTAAGCATGACCTAATAACTGCATCTGTGAGATAATGAGTATTTTTTTTATTTGCTTCATTCTGTTGGCAAAGGGCACAAACCATAGTTTTTAGTTTTTTGGTTATTACACAGTAAGAATTTACAATCAGATACACTTACGCAGAAGCACCCAAAATCGTCTTAATAATAGTTTTTCCCATTAAACTAATGATACCACCCTTTTGTGTGTAAATCGGGTCTTCCAGTTTTTCCCAAAGGTCACGATTCATATATTCTTCTTTTACCTCGGCTTTCACTCTGGGTACTGCGTTATTCTTCAAATAATGTTCGTTGTTACGGTTTTGGGTGATTTTTTGTCTAATATCATACCGTTTCGATACGTCATCACATATCTCTTTAATAACAATAGCATCCTCTTTACTTATCTGATATTTTTCCTCGATTATGGCCAGAGCTTCTTCAATAGTAGTTCTTGGTGGAGCTTGACCGCCACCAAGAATTTTGACACCTGTTTTTTTAGGTTCTTTTACCTTTCGAATATTTGCTTTGGTTCCATGAAACTTAACAGCACCTTTGGTTAGCTCAATGTTTTTCAACAATTGCTTCAGTTCGCTGTTTTTTCCTTTCTTAATCAGCGTATCTGCCATAACTTCAGCAAATACAATGAAGTTGTTCACTTTCAAATCATGGACAAAGAACTGTGCAACAAAATAAAATAGATTGGTAAACCTTCGTAATAATCCGATGTACGATTTCTGATCCTCTATTGAAGGAAGTTTTGTTTTGAATTTTGTTCGATAATCCTGATTTAAATTACTCAATAATGCATCAGCGGTCGAATTTCTTTTTCTGGCTTCTTCTTCCGCTTCCATGTATGCTTTTATATAGGTTTCAATTTCTTCTTCAGAGAATACTTCTGTTTCAATTATTTGATTGTAAAGTTCAGGCAATACATTTTTATCCGGCTCTTTTTCTTTAAAAGGTGATCCTTTTCTGTGTTTATTGAAAGCTTCAAATATTTGCTTGGAATTATTCGTGAAATCCACTACCAGAATATCTTCTTGTCCTTTATCATCGTGTTTTCGATTTAACCGCGAAACAGTTTGGATGGCATTAACACCATTCACCGCTTTATCTAAAAACATTGCTGATAACAATGGCTGATCGAACCCTGTTTGAAATTTATTGGCAACAACAAGGATTCGATAGTCATCGGTATCAAAAACATCTTCAATAACTTTATTCGAATGCTTTGTGTCGAGTTCATTTACTTTAATTTCTTCAACCTGCTCGTTGGTAACCGGGTCGGTATAATCGCTAAAAGCAAATAAAACTTTATATGTAGCACCTTTTTCTTCTAATATTGTTTTTATCATATTAAAATACTTCAGTCCCGCTGGTCGTGATGAAGCTACAACCATTGCTTTTGCTCTACCCTTTGCAGCATCTTTAACCTTTTCCTCAAATAGTTTTACAATTACCTCGGACTTGTACTGAATCAGGTCGTCATCATTGAAAGCAATTGTTTTTAACGCCTTACTGACAACTCCAGCTGGGAAATCTTTACCATCACTCGTTTTAGGAATATAATCACGATTATATCTCAGGTTATATAATGTTTCGTATGAGATAATATTCTGAGCTACATCTAGAATATAACCTTCTTTTATCGCTTCATCTTCGGTATAACTGTCAAATGGGTCTCCAAAGAACGAAACCGCTTTGGGGGTCGTGGTGGCTGTAAATGCTACAAAAACCTGATTGCTTGTATTTAGATTCTTGATTTTATCTTCAATTTCAGCCTCGGTATCGTCACCATCTTCAAAATCGGGTTCATCACTATTAAAATACTGTCGTTGTTTTAAAGCAAGTTTACCGTCTTGCGAGCGATGCGCTTCATCAATTAAAAAAGCAACTTTTCGGTTTTTTAAGTCATCACCCGATTGCAATTTATCCTGAATATGACCGAACTTATGAATGGTTGTAACAATAATTGCCCGGTTCTTATCCAGAAACTTTGCGAGATCTCCTGACTTCTTGGTGAAATTTATTTTTGTTCCTAAATGTGTAAACTTTTGCAAGTCGTCTTTAACATTCTTATCTAAGCTCCTTCGGTCGGTGAGAATTATAATATTATCGAATATTTTTTCATTTTCATCCGTATACAAGCTATCTAACAAATCAGCCATCCATGCTATTGTCAACGTTTTTCCGGCACCGGCAGAATGGTTAATTAAATACTTTTTACCTAAAGACTTATTTGTGTTTACATGCTCTTTTACATCTTCAGATAACAATTTACTCGCCCGTAATTGATGGTATCTTGGGAAGATTGTGAATGAAGGGGTTTTAATTATTTCACCATCATCAGTTATTTCTTCTTTTGCAGGGACAAATACCAAATAATGCTCTAAATATTTTGCAATATTTTCTTTTGATAATGCATGGCGATATAAATGTTCAACAGGATATTCACCTTCGGTCTCAGCTTTATTTACCAATTGTGCATTAAACCACCTGAAGAAATTTTCTGATCCGGGATTGGTAGCGACCTTCACTTCTGTATTACTCGATGCAACGTACAAAAATGGTAGTTTATATATATTGTTTTCGAGGTCTCTGGTTAAGAAACTTTCAAAGATTGCATCTTCACAAGTTTGTCCTTCATCTTCATGCTTCAGTTCGATAACAATAATTGGCAAGCCATTTAACCAAATAACCAAGTCAATTCGTTCTTTGGTTGCAACATTGTAGTAATACTCTTTGGAATACGAGAAGATGTTTCTTTTATAATTTTCTTCTTGAATTGGACTTGTAGCTGATCGAGGTTTTGGCTTGTATAATTCTACCTGTGTTCCTTTCACATCCAGACCATCACGCATAATAAGCCACAACGTCTTTCTCGTTAATTCTTCTTTTAGTGCTTTTAGTATTTCACGATCCGTATCTGCACCATAGTTTTCCTGTATAAACGTATATTTTTCAGGCTGGGTCTCGGTAATAAATGAAACAAGATGTTTGTCAATAATGTGATATTCCTTGTCGGTAAAATCAGCTTTACTTAACGGAACATATTTATGCTCACTTTCCAGAAAAGCACAAATATGATCTTGAAATAATGTTTCTTTATTACTTGGCATAATTAAATTACATTTTCAATTTCACCTTCCCAAATTTGCTTTTTCCCTGTTACACATTCGTGAATTACACTTTTTCGATAAGCTTGCAGGGTGGTAATTTGGTTGTTAATATTTTCAATTGATTTATCAATTTTTGCTGTTACATTATCTAAATGTTCAGCAATAAGTATTTGCTCATCATAGTCAGGTAAAAGAATCCTTGAACTACCTAATTCTTCCTTATTTAAATGAGGCTGGGCTGCTCTTAAAGAAAGTAGAATTAGTTGGTCTTCAAGAATGTATTTGCTTAGTAATGCATATGCTACAAATTTTGCACATATATTTTTGTTACATCTCAAAACCATATCATAACCTGTAATTGCACCATCAAATTCTTCAGGAATAATTGCACTATCAGCAGTATATGCACCGCTTCGAACTACAATAATATCATCCTTTCTAAGAATAGGATCACGTTCATAAGGTACATCGTCAGGATCTACAAACATAAGATTATTAGTATCTATTTTCCCTCGATAGACATTCGTGGCACGAATTATAGGAAGACCATCAATCATTTCATTTGGTGGTTGACCTAACCCATATTTTATTTTACTAATACTTTTAAATCTATACAATTTCCACCCTGAAGGGATTTTTTCAATTTGGTTAAAACCAAGTTCCTTCCACTCTGAGATCGGTTTTATCCCCTGTGTAACTGCTTGATATATCTTAGCTTTTCTGATTTCTTGTAGATTATTCAACTGCTTTTGTTTAATCGCAATAATATCATCAATTCGCTGACAAGCTTTATCAAGATAGTCGGTAATTGCTTCTTGTTCGGATAATGGGGGAAATGCAACTTTTGAATTTAAATAATAAGTTACATTAAGATTTTGAATTCCTGTTGTTTGCTGTATAAATGGAAAATTAAGATTACTGTCATAAAGCGATGAAAAAAGATAATTGGCAAACTTCAAATCAACAGTCCTATCAAATTCAAGTTTAGCCATGAAATTTGAACAGATGGCATCAAAATCAATTCCTTTTGGATATCCTACTCTACCAACTAATTGTTTTTCTCCACCACCGGACTTTTCTATAACTAAACAACGGTTTGTAATTTTGCGAGATTTGTACGAACTATCCTTTATCTTTCTGATAGTCAAGTCGTCAAATTTAAAATAGATATAATCTAAATCTGCGACACGCAAAACCACAATATTTTCTCCTTCCAAATCACTCTCAGGGTCATTTCCCCAATCACCACCAATTACCGCAGTTGTTTTATCTTTAATTCTATCTACCTTCCAATGAGTAGGTATTTTAGACAGCCAATTAATTTCAGTATTTGAATATTTATATTGCATCTTTACAAATCCCTGATTTCGTTCAACAACTTTTCAGCATCTTCTTCTAGTTCCCAGAACTCTTTAATCAGCACATCACTTGGCGTTGGCTCCTGATATTTGTAGAAGTATTTATTCGGTAATATCTCGTAACCCAACTGATCATATTCTTCACAGCGAATAATTTCGTAATCAATTTCTTTCGCTAAAAATGCATTTATATATGCTTCTTTGTCTTCTTGAGTGCGGTCAAAAGGAATGTATTCATTATCTACAATATAGTGTCGATGGTAGTATGATATTGACTTAGATTGTTGCTCGAACCACTTTTTAATATCTTTTAAAGTGTCTTGTTTCAATTCATTTACCTTTTTCTTTAGGTATTCAGCAACTAAAGTCTCCATTGGTTTTTTGCCATCATATTTAAACTGAATACTAATGCATTCATTTTCCACAAATGGAGATTCAATGTCAATTAACATCTCGTAATCGCCATAGAGTTCAAATCTCTTTTTGGCGTTAGCATTCGAGAGTTTTACATCAAAATCTTCGTTAATCCACATTTGCTTACCGTTTTCATCTTCTTGCCAGAACACCACTTCAACCTTATGGAATGCAAAATCGGTAGTATGGAATAATTTGGAGTGTTCCATGTCTTTTTCTGGTGATTCAACAAGTAATGGCTTACCCCAGTTCTCAAACTGATTGTGAATCCAATTTCTATGACTTTCGATTATTCGATTACGTTTGTTCCCGAATGATTTGGGTTCTTTTTCAGATTGTGACCTCGCATTGATTATCAACACATGGTCTTTTTTAGTATCAGGCTTATTATTATTTAGCAACCATATGTAGGTGTAAATACCCGTATTGTAAAACATTTGGTCTGGAAGCATCACAATAGTATCAAGCAAATCATTTTGAAGAATATGTCTTCTTATTTCACTTTCTCCCTGAGTTGCATCGCCATTACTTAAAGGTGAACCGTTAAAAAGAATAGCAATTTTAGAACCGCCTTGTTCTTTAGGTTTCATTTTCTCAATCATTGAGAGTAAAAAGAGTAATGCTCCATCATTACTTGGCGACATCCCCCATGCATATCGTGAGGTTTTCAATCGTTCAACATCCTTTTTATAATCACTCCAATCAACGCCGAACGGAGGATTTGAAATTAGATAATCAAAAAGTCCACCTGCATGTTGGTCACCATCATCTTCTATACTTTCAATATCAGGTATTAGAGAATTCCCGTGTGTAATATTTATATGGGCTTCACCTTTCAAAATCATATCCGCTTTACAGAGCGCATAATTTTGTGGTAATAATTCCTGTCCATTTAGTAATACAAGGTCTTCGGCATTCTTCAATCCTTGGTCTGTTGTGGCTTTGTCAACAATATGCTCCTTTGCAATGGATAGCATTCCACCAGTTCCGCAAGCGGGGTCATAAATAGATATAGCTTTGGTTGCTGTTTCCGGGTTAAAATCAATCTCCATCAGGTCAACCATTATGCGAATTATTTCTCGCGGTGTAAAATGTTCGCCTGTATCTTTTGCATCGTCTTGCGAAAAAAGCTGCAACAGGTGTTCGTACACATAACCCATTTCAATATTCGACAGACGCTTTGGACTGAAATCTTCTTCCGCAACTAATCGAATAATACTTGAGAGTCGTTTTGCTTTCACCATCTCAGTTACCCAATAGCGATAATTGAATTTATCAATTACGTCATCAATGTTAGAGCTGTAGCTGTTAATATAGTCTCTGAAATTAGTTTCAACCTGAGAAGAACTTTCGTCAAGTATTCCTTTTAGTGTCCAATTGGATTTATTGTAAAATGGTTCGTTCTGCTCCTTAATCTTTATCCTTTTATTTAACGATTCAGAATCAAGGTTCGGTGTTTTTGCAAGAATTTCAACTCTAAATTGCTCACGCTTTTCTTCCAAAACCGATTCTATCCTGCGAATCATTATCATTGGCAGAATAACGGATGGATAATCTTTTGCTTTAAACTTCCCCCTGAGCTTAATTGCTCCTTTCCAAACCTCTTGTGATAGATTTTCTAAACGTTCTTTGTTTATCATTAATCCTACTTGTTATTAATATTAGTGAGAGTCAATGGCACATTAACTCGAAAAATGCATTAGGGTGCAAGATTTCTGGTTATAGTGGTTGTTGACTTATGTAAAACCCAAATGTAGCCAATAATTTTCAAAGAATATGGGAGTATTAAGTACGAATTTTCGGTTAAAATATACACACTCAATGTGTAAGAAATCAGTAATTTAAAGGATAATAATAAAATAGAGCTATATGGAAACGCAAAGAAGGATAAGTACAAAAGATATCATTCTTGATATTGCATCAATGCAAAACTTTGCAAAAAAGTTGATTGGCAAGGGTAGAGATTACGAAGAATTGTTGTTACTGTTGATGGCAGAAGACTACGGAGATCCGGATATTCCGATTCCATCCGTTAGTCAGCTTCAAGACCAACTAAAAGTAAACTATACAACTTTTAGAAAGTTGCTTATGGGTATTTACAATGACCTCTATAACCACGAGCAAATCAATATTGATTTTAATATTGAAAAGGTAGAGTACATTTTTAGTATGTCGTACTTTGATAGGGATGCAGAAGTAACTTTGAACGAATTACCTGTTTTGCCAAGGGTTGGAGAAGAAATAACGCTCCCGTTCTTTAAAGCTAAACTTGATTTTGACTGGTTTCATGTAAGGTCTATTCATCACTACATCAGCGATCGGAAACAAGTTGTATTTATTAGGTTGCATCCATTGAGATACAATCTTTACTGGCATATTCGAAAAGACGAAGCATTGGTAAAAGGGGAAATAAGCTCTGATGATTATTACGACCACATGGATACTAAAAACAAACAAAAGTTAGGTCTTCCTATGTGGTAACTTTATCGGACTTTTTAAAGGTCAACTTCAATTTTTTGGTCGAAAATTTTCTGGAATATTTTTAACGATGGTCAAATTGGAAAAACCGGCCAAACTGACCACCTGATTCCGGGCTAAAGTGACCACCGTTTCCGGAGCAA
>NZ_JAXBMA010000006.1:0-303575 GCF_033963885.1 Draconibacterium sp. IB214405 | reverse complement strand
TTACTCCGGCGCAGGTGGTCAACTTAAATCGTAGAAGGGTGGTCAGTTTAAGCGGATTTTCCAGTAAACGAAGAAAAATTATTTAAATTAGTAAAAGAACACTCAATTTCAAGATTGCACCAAGAGATTAGTGATAGACTTGATAACTTAATCTATGATGAGTTCATCGACTACTACTTCCATGATTTGAGAGATAAACGATTTAAAAGAGAAGTGGAAAAATTCCACGAATTTAGTGCTGCAGAAGTTATTGAAGAAATGGTTTATTTTATGAAGTCAGAACTATCCAGTCTTGAACTTCCAATCTGGGATATTATTAAGGAAGAAGCTCATAATGAAATTTCCAAAACTAATTGACCGTAGATGATCTAGTATTACTTTATTCACCCGAATTGTATAACATCTACCTAATGACTCAACACCCATTTTCAATTCATCAACATTTTATCGAAAATTAATAAAATAGCAGTCCTATTTTAAATAATTTGTACCACCTTTATTACCCGGATAACCTAAATGATTATATGAAGACATGTCTATTGGAATTTATTGTAGAATAAGTAAGCATAAAGAAGAAGGAAGGGATGTTTCAATTTCCGTGCAAAAAGAACAAGGTGTTGAATTTGCAAAATCCATGAAACAGGACTACAAGGTCTTTATTGACGAAGGAATTAGTGGTGCTTCTGATGACTTATCCAAACGGCCTGCATTCACTAAACTTTTGTCTGGGATACAGGACGAAGAAATTAATATCGTCTATTGCTATGACCAATCAAGAATTGAAAGAAATAATACGATATGGAATCTTTTTGTTTCCATTATTACCGAAAAAGGATGTAAATTCTATCCGGGTGGA
Source organism: Draconibacterium sp. IB214405 (assembly GCF_033963885.1). Classification (NCBI taxonomy): domain Bacteria; kingdom Pseudomonadati; phylum Bacteroidota; class Bacteroidia; order Marinilabiliales; family Prolixibacteraceae; genus Draconibacterium; species Draconibacterium sp. IB214405. The sequence goes on along the minus strand of NZ_JAXBMA010000006.1, from coordinate 302,719 downwards.
AGATACCTTGATCTGGATATACCTGAAAATCAATTTTTCTCTGGTATGATTTCGTTGGCAAATGCATTATATGCTGCTAAAACTGGTATTAAAGTCAAAGAGACGATCTATAAAAATGCAAAAAAAGGAAAATCACATGGATTGGTTGCTTATGGATATAAAAAAGGCGCTGATGGTTATTTTGAGCTTCATGAAGATGAAGCAAAAATAGTGGAACGTATTTTTAACCTGTCATTAGCGGGGAATGGCACCTATACGATAGCCAAAATATTAAATGCTGAAGGTATCCCAACAAAATTTAATCAGTTTAAAGGAAAAATTAAAAGAGTAGATAAATACACCAAAAAGATAACAACCTATGAAAAGAAAAAGGTGAGATGGCGAGGTAATGTTATTCACGATATTATTAAAAACCCAGTATATAAAGGTCAGCGAAAATGGGGAAATGAATACTTTGCTGTACCAGCAATTATTGATGAAAATTTATGGGTAAAGGTAAATAAGAACTTAGAAAAGAATAAGAAAAAGGCCGGTAAACGTGCCGAATACCATTATTTATTAAATGGTATATTTTTTTGCGGTCATTGTGGGAGTAAGGTTATCGGCAAGAAAAGATTAAAGGGTAATGATAATGCATATAAGTGTCAAGGTAAATTTCAGCACAAATTACAATGCGAAAGTCGTGGTCTTAGTCTTCCTAAAATTGAGGCATTCATTATTCGTCACTTGTTAAGATCACATAACCTTAAATCATTTTTGGAGAATGTGGGTGAGGAAGATAATGGGATTGATGAGTTAACTGAGAAGCTACATAAAACTCAGAATGAATTAAAAAAGAATCTGCTTACCGAGCAAAAAATCTATGACCGTCTTATCGATCCATATTTCGAGGATGATCCAATTTTAAAGGAAAGGTTGAAAGAAATTAAGGAACAAATTCGTATTCAAAACGAGACAATAGATATATTGGAGAATAAAGTAATAGCGAGAAAATCAGGCAGTAGAAATGAAAGGTTAAATAATAAAATAAAGGATGCCGACCTTTCTGCTGGTTTCGACAAAATCAAAGAAATTATACATTCAATTATAAAAGAATTGACGCTTGAACACCATTATGATGAGAATCATAAAGGTTTTTATACCTTAAAAATAATGTACCATGGATTTGAAGAATATGACCTTTTCCAGACAGATTGGAAGGCGTTTAAGTGGAAAGGCAGAACCATAACGAAACAGAACAAGGGTAAAAATAAGAATGAGTTAAAGTTTGATGGTAGATCAGGTACAGTAACAATAATAGACAGCGAGGATATGTTTTACTTTGATTAGCATTAATACTACCTAAATTACCTGACTGAACATGTATTTGCGATGGATGTGCCGAAACGATAAATCAGGGGTGGATTTTGGCTTGTGGGAGGGAATTCCTCAAGGGGCTTTAATGTTACCACTCGATGTTCACACCGGTAATGTGGGAAGAAAACTGGGGCTATTGCAACGTCGCTCGAACGACTGGAAAGCCGTGGAAGAAATTACAACTACTTTACGCGAATTTGATCCGAACGATCCGATAAAATATGATTTTGCCTTGTTTGGATTGGGAGTTTTCGAAAAATTCTAAACTTTGTGTCTTCGTGTAAACGGTTATGGGTAGAAACAAATATTTTCAATTCAAACAATTCCGGATAGAGCAGGAACGCTCGGCCATGAAAGTTGGTATCGATGGAGTACTGCTTGGTGCCTGGGCGGATGTGAATAATTGCAAAACTATTCTGGATATTGGAACCGGAACCGGTTTAATTACTTTAATGCTGGCACAACGCTCGTCGTCCAAAATCACGGCAATCGAAATTGAAAAAAATGCAGCCCAAGAAGCGACTGCAAATGTGGCTGCATCGGAATGGTCGTATAGGGTAGACGTCAAACAAGCTTCATTACAGGAATATGCCGCTGCTACCATGCTAAAATTTGATCTGATTGTATCCAATCCGCCATTCTTTCAGAATTCGTTAAAAGCTGGGAACGATAGTCGCTCGATTGCACGACACACTGATAGTTTGCCCTTTTCGGTGCTCATTGAATTGGTTGCTCATTTGCTATCAGAGAATGGCAGGTGTGCTTTTGTGTTCCCGATTCAGGCTTACAAAGAAATTGAAACACTTACCCCATTAAATGGACTTTACGAAATCAGAAAAACGCTGGTAAAACCAACTGAACAGAAAGCAGCGAATCGTGTTTTGGTGGAAATGAGCAAAAAAGAAGCAGTCGCTGCAACCGACTGCCTGACAATTTATAACGAAGATAAATCGTGGACCAACGAGTTTAAACGATTGACCCACGATTTTTACCTGAACTTTTAAACCAGGAACAAAAACGGATTAAAGATTTTATTCATTTGGTTTGAGAAATGCCTGATCGCATCATAGTCGATTTTCGATACGCTGTTATCCACTTTCGCAACTTTTTTAACGATCAGTTTCTGAAAGAAATTCATTTTATTAAAGTTGAATTCTCCACCGAGGTAGGCCGTTGCTTTTGCATTTCGTAACAAAATTTCAGGAAATGCATCCTGCAGCTGGATTTCAGCTTTTTCGCCTTCTTCCATACAACAAATAAACAATCCCAGTTCTTTGTCTTGCAGTTTTTTTAGATTCTGATTGCAAAAATCCTTTACTTTTTTCTGAATCTGGCCGGCATGAATAGAGCCGCCAATAATAATCCGATCAAATGATTCAAGCTCGGGAACAGCTTCTTTTTTTAGGTTAACCAATACGACTTCGCCTCCCAAAAACTGTTTCAATTCGTTTGCTGTTTTTTCTGTACATCCATGTGTGGTGCAATAGGTGATTAATGTTTTCATTTTTTTTTGATGACTTGGTTTTTAAGAAATTACAATGGATATTAAAAAATATCTATCCAAAATTATATGAATCAATTGAACATTCGTGTTAAAAATCGGTTAACTCTCTAAAACTATCGACGAAAAAGAATACTAAAGAGTCTTTAAATCAATTATTGCACATATTTTTGTGCCGAAAGAAAATAAATACATCATGACAATTGATATGAAACCAGAAGTACAACTTGATACAAATTATTATAAGGTTGTAGGAATTAGAAAACTAACAGAGCATACTTTTGTTTTGTCGTTACCAAAAAGTCGCTTCAAATTTGTTGCGGGGCAGCATGTTTCGTTGTCGATAACAGGTGACTATCAGAGCCGCGAATATTCGATTTACAGTGCCGAAGAAGGTGAAAACCTGGAAGTACTGGTAAAAGAAGTTGATGGAGGTTATTTTTCACCAAAATTAAAGCACCTGAAAGTTGGCGATATGGTTGAGGTTCACGGCCCGTTTGGAAAATTTGGTCTCGACGAAAAAAACAAAGACACGCACAAACATGTATTTATTGCCAGCGGAACCGGTATTGCTCCTTTCCACAGCATGGTAAAAAGTAATCCGGGTTTGAACTACCAGCTTATTCACGGAGTTCGTTATGCCGAAGAAGGATATGAGCAGGAAACATACCAAAAAGAGAATTACACACTTTGCACATCGCGCGATAAAAGTGGCGATTTTAACGGAAGGGTGACCGATTACCTGAAGAAAACAGATTTTGATAAAAATACGTGCTTTTACCTTTGTGGAAACAGCGATATGATCTTCGATTCGATGGAGATTTTAAGCGACAAAGGATTTGGCCGGGAAAATATTACAGTTGAAGTCTACTTTTAATAGTAGTTTGCCACGAAAGTTGAGAAAGTTGAAAAATGCCATCCTTGTAAAACAGGGATGGCATTCTTGTTTTGTATACCTTTTTATTCTTGCTGAAAGAACGATTATTTCGAATCGATTTTTTCGCCAAAAGCCAAATCACCGGCATCGCCCAGGCCTGGAACGATATATGATTTTGGAGTCATTTCAGGATCAACTGCTCCAAGCCACAAAGTTACATTTTCGTCTGTGATAGCATTTTTCACATATTCAACACCTTCTTCGCTTGCAATAATTGCCACCAGGTGAATGTGCGACGGTTTGCCTTTGCTGAACAAAGCCTCGTAGCCAATTTCCATCGATTTACCTGATGCCAGCATCGGATCGGAAAGAATGACCACTTTGTCATCAAGCGAAGGTGAAGCCATGTATTCAAATTCAATTTCAAAATCGCCACCTTCCGTATATTTTCTGAAAGCTGAAATAAAACAATTCTCTGCCCGGTCGAAAATACGAAGCAAGCCGTTGTGCATGGCCAGACCGGCACGTAAAATGGTTGCCAAAACTGGTTGCTGACATAGTTTCGGAACCTTTGCAACACCTAGCGGAGTTGTAACATCGTTAATTTCAAACTGCATTTCTTTGCTTATTTCGTAAGCAAAAATTTCACCAATTCGGTTAAGGTTATCCCTAAAACGAAGTGGATCGGTTTGAATTCCTGTATCTCGAATTTCTGCCAGGTATTGGTCTAAAATAGAATGGTTGTTGCCTAAAACTCGAATTTCCATAGTAAATATTTTTAGGTGAAGAAGACGTCTCCGTCACCGTCCTGAAATGTTCGTTGCTTTTTATTTGAAACGTGAAAAGTACTGTATATTTTTTGTCCGTAACCTTTCACATACAAAAATGGGAATTTTCTGTTTAATAGTTCGTCTGCCAGTTCCTTTTTGTAAATAGTTGCGTACTCAATTTTGTTGGTCAGGCAGTATTTTATCAGAAAGGCGGCAATTTCTTTTGTACAATCTTCAGTGAGATTAAAATACAGTGTTTTTAAATGTCCCTCGCGAACTGAGAATATAAAAAAGCCCAGCATTTTATTGTCTCGCGTTATTTTTACTGTTTGGTAGTAAAACGCTTTCGAATTGGATGAAAAAGGATAACGGGAGGCCCCAACATAATTTTGTTGTGTCAACCATGGGTGCTCAAAAATCCAATTTAATTCGGTTTCTTTCCGGCCGAAAAGACTATCAATCGGATTTAATTTTAAGAACTCAAAACATTCCTTATCCGGCTTTTCAGAAACATTAAAAGAGATATTCTGATGCTGTTTAGAACGATAAAAGAGAGCGGAGAACTTTACAAATACAGTAATATTAAAGTCTAAACATTTGAAAATAAACAAGGAAAAGGCATTTGATTTTGCCTGATAAAGTTTGCTGGTTTTTGCATACAAATAGGCACGTACTCCTTCAAATTGGTGTATTGCTTGAAACAGCTCGGTCTTTAAATACAGCTTTTCCGAATTTGGTGCGTAGTTGGTAAACATCAACTTTTTATCCCAGTCGCTATAAGCTTCTCGCAAAAGTTGTTCGGAATAACCTAAACGGCGGTGTTGCTCGTGCACCCAGTTGCCGCTGCACCACCCTAAACGTATTTGTTGATTTTCAGAATTAAGGGTGTCGGCAAACAAGCTTCGAAAAGCCACGAGTTTGTTATCGATAAAACCAAGGTAAAGTACAATATCATCGGCTTGTGCATTGGGATTGGCAAGATACGATTTGGCACGAATTGGTGAAATGGGCACCACTTCGTATTCCCGGAATTCTTTGCTGTTTACAAAACTCTCCAGTTCGTTTAGTCGTATTTTTTTTATTTGTAAAGTCAATGTTTTACTGTTGCTTTGCCAATTACCTTGCGAAGTTTAAAATAAATAAATTCTGCTTTTACATTCCCTTCAAAATCACCTTTCTGTTCGGCCGGGTAGCGTTGTAAATGTTTAGGAATTTCGTCGTACTTAACGCCTGCAGTTCCAAAACTAACATCGCACAATCCCTTATCGTGTATTTTATTCAGTAGCTTACACGAAACTCCATCGTCGGTGTACGGAAAAGCAAAAGCTTTAATCTCCGGATTTATATTTTCAACCACCCAATCCATACTTTTTTTAATGTGTTTCAGCTGCTTTTTCTCTGTGATCTTCCAAAACTCCGGATGTTTATGACTGTGTCCGCCAATAGAAAAACCTTTTGTATGCAGTTCTTTAATTTGCCCGGTTGTCATGTAGGGCTGATGTTTTTCGAGAAACGATTTAAAATCGATGTCGAGCATTTCAGCGGCCTGATCCAGAACCGTCCTTTGTGCAAAAGGAGTTTGCAGCAGCTGCTCTATGGGGAGTTTGTTTTCCCTCAAAAAATTTTCCACTTCCGCATCGGGGTGGGTGTTTATTTCGTTTAAAATTAAACTGGCTTTGTAACGGTGAAAAAGTTCCTTGTTATCTACGAAACCGCTGTTTACGAAAAATGTAGCAGGAATTCCTTTTTGTAAAAGAATTGGCGCAACCACTTCGGCACATTCTTTTAATCCGTCGTCGAAACTTAAATGAAAACTGTTGGCTTGTGGCGATTTTATCAGCTCTTCCAGCGAAACAGGCTTAAAATATTTCAAATAGAAATCGAGTTCCTGTTTAAACTGTTTTTCGTTGATGGTAGGATAATTCAGAATGTGTGGCAGCGAGTCGTCGCTTACAACATGATAGAAGGGCAAAAATAACGGAGCTTTTGTCGCCAATAATTTTCGGGTTGAAAACAGCGGACTCAGTTTTTTACTTACCAATCGCGGAAAATGCCTCATTGCCGGTTATCGTTTTAGCCACTTTAAAAACAAAGGTAAACGATTAAATTTAAGTTGAAAGTAGGTTTCCGGTAATGCACCAAAACCTTTGTAAAAACGCTCAACTCCGGGAATCATTGAACCCTCAAAATCCAGTATCAGATTTTTCTCTGCATTGTCTTCAATAAAACGGTTGATCAGGTAGTACATGGCCCCCAGGTTTTTACCCTCTTCGTTTGATGCAGCATTAAAGTAGATCACCCGGTCTTTCCATCGACAAAAATACACTGCTGCGCAAAGTTCATTATCCGGAGTATAAACGCCGTATATTTTCCCAAAACCTTTGTACTCTCCATAGGCGATCAGACTTTTCAGCTTGTCAATGGCCGACTGATCAACTCGGGGAGGCAGGTTCTTTGCCTTAAAATCGAGGTAAGCTTCAAGCCGGATACCTTCAATAATGGTAAGGTTTTGTTTTTGGGCTTTGGCAATGTTTCGTTTTGTATTTGTGGAGTAATCGGAAAGAATCGATTTAAAATCCTTTGTTAAGGAGAGCAGGTAATTTTTCCGCTCAAAAAATAATGAGGCATGGCTTTCTTCCGGAATATTCTGTGCATTAAACTGTAAATCAGAGTAACGGAAACGTTTCTTGAGTGCTGTGACAAATTCGTCGAAAATACTTTTTGATGGCGAAGGGAAGATTCCGAGTTGTTGCGAAAAGAGTGGTTGATACAGGTATTTTATTCCCATCTTTTTTCGAAAAGGCAGCGGCATAACATATTCATAATCGCCGTAAACTAATGCGTCCCACTCAATAGCAGTTCGGTCGAGATGCCAGTCGTAGGCATAAATTCTGCAATTTAGCGCACCGTCGATACATTGATTCCACTTTTCGGAATCGATTTGCGCATGTTTTATATAGTGAATTTGTTTTAAGCTACTCATCTAAAAATACCGGGCTATTGGTTGGCCCATTCAAATCCCAGTTTGTTCATTTTTTCGAACACCTCTCTGAAACCTTTCCATGTCCCCAGGTCGTTTACGGTTTCGTTGTGCCACACACTTACAAATGTACCACCTACATTTTTAACTTCCTTCATAATTTTTTCTATTTCTTCAATAGCTTCTTTGGGTTGTAGCTGGAGGTAATAACGCAACGTTCCATCCATCACCTGAAACGGGATAATTTTTAGGTCGGTTACTTTATCGTCTTTCAGGTCGTAAAAACAATAAGGCGTGCAAATACCTGCTCTGAATCCCGGTTGGCCGGAGTAACCTAAGGTGTAGTCTTCTTTAATACCGGCTTTTATTAAACGGTTGTATGTTTTCGGGAATTTAAGCATCAAAAAATGCTGGCGACTTTTATTGCTCTCCTGTTTGGTAATGTCATCCAATCGTTGTTTTTCAACCCGAACTTTCTTTTTACCGCCCTTCTTGCTGCTGCCAAACGAGGGGTGAATACCCACATCGTATTTTGTTGCAGTTTTGGTAATCAGATCGCGGTATTGTTGGTTGGTGTGAGCGATGTTTTTGTCGAACTTTCCGTAATCGCCCAGTAAAAAGAAATACTTCACTTTGCCTTCGTTACCGGCAAAAACACCATCGAGGTAATCGTAGGTATTATACGGATCGGCTTCCTTGCCATTTAATACCCGCTTGCGTTTGGCATAGTCTTCTTTGTTGCCGGTAAATAACGCTTTTGCCCGTGCAGCCGAGGTTCGAAGAAATCCCTTGTTTTGATAAGCGTAGGCATTATCGACATCGATGGTAGATATAAAATTGAATTTTGGCTCAACAAACTCGAACGAAGGATATTTCTCTTTTATCAGTTTTGCCAATAGTTTTGCCCAGATATTTACAACCGGCTTTTGCAACAGTTTGTATTTGTACAAAATACTGTCCTGGTAACGAAACCTACCCAGTTTATCTTGTTGGTTACTGGCATATTCTTCAAAACGCGTTACAAGAAAAAACGAAGCTGCAAACGGATCGAAAGGTAAATCGGAATCTTGCGAAGTTTCGCAAAAGTATTTTTCGCCTTCGTACCAAACAGGATTAATTGTTGGAGTAATTAATGCCTTTTGAAAAATTAGCTTGTGAGGTTTAATGTAAAACTCGTCATCAAACTTTTCGTAAGAATAGTTGATTTTGGGCAGATCCGACTTTCGGAACTTATCGGAGTTTTGAGTAAAGGCAATCTCCGTTTGTAAGATGTTACAGAAAATCAGTTTTCCAATGTACTCGATTCGCGGGTTAGCTTCATCTGAATAAAGAAGTATCATTTTCGTACGGTTTATTAGTTTAACATTCCCTCGTCGGCTAAACTCAGATAGTTGTTCTGCCCAATAATAATATGGTCGAGCACTGTAATATCCATAATTTCTGCCGCATTTTTTATTTTAGTGGTAATATTTAGGTCTGCATTTGATGCCTGCATGGTTCCCGACGGGTGATTATGACAAAGAATGATGGCGCTTGCCATTTTATCCAGCGCATTTTTTAATATCAACCGAACATCGATTACTGTTCCTGATATTCCGCCCTGGCTAACCATAAACGAGTCGATTATCCGGTTGCCGCGGTTGAGCAGCAAAATCCAAAATTCTTCGTGGTTCAAATCACCAAGCATTGGCATAAAATAGTCTGCTGCATCTTTACTGCTGCTTATTTGCTTTTTGTTGAATACCTCGGCATCTTTTCGGCGTTTCCCCAATTCTAACGCTGCAATTATACTCACTGCTTTTGCTTCGCCAATTCCTTGAAATTTTGTGAGGTATTCGATGCTTTTTCTGCCAAGGTCATTAAGATTATTGTCTACCGAGGTTAAAATGCGTCTGGAGAGTTCTACTGCCGTCTCATCGAGGTTCCCCGAACCGATTAAAATGGCAATGAGTTCGGCATCGGTTAGCGAGCGAGGTCCTTTGCTTAAAAGTTTTTCGCGCGGACGATCTTCAACAGCCCAATCTTTTATATTTAGTTTTTTGTATTCTCCCATTTGCCCCGGTGTTCTTCCTAAAATTAATCATAATAAACGATTTCGGAAACAGTAAATAATAGTTACAGAACATACGGGATTTTGAAACACAAAAAAAAACCTCTCCGAAACTCGGAGAGGTTTTTTTATATCATGTGGTTTTTATCTGCTTACAATGAATTAACCTGAGTAGCTAATTTCGACTTCAGGTTAGAAGCTTTGTTTTTATGAATGATATTGCGTTTCGCTAATTTATCAATCATAGCTGCAACTGAAGGATACATTTTCTCTGCTTCAGCTTTATCAGTAGCATTACGCAATGCTTTAATTGCATTACGAGTAGTCTTTGCGTAGTACTTGTTGTGTACTCTCTTCTTTTCGTCTTGACGAATTCTTTTTAATGCTGACTTATGATGTGCCATTTTCTTTCTTTCTCTCTTTTTAAAAAATTAGTAGCCCGTAGGGGATTCGAACCCCTGCTACCAGGATGAAAACCTGGCGTCCTAACCCCTAGACGAACGGGCCTCCTTATTTAACTCCCTTAAATTTGGGACTGCAAAAATACTTCTTTTTTGTAATCGACCAAATTTTTTCAGGATTTTTTTCTCAGCTAAAATCGGTTGGCTTTTCGTTTAAAGCACCGTTTTTATTTTAGCGCTGCAAAGGAAAGAAACATTTTTTAATCTGCAAACAAAAAAATAAAAAAAATGAAAAAATGTTTTTCCTAGCGTAATTCGAAGTTCTGACCGAGATAAACGCGGCGTACGTCTTCGTCGGCTGCCAGTTCATCAGCCGTACCTGCTTTTAGAATATTGCCTTCAAACAGCAGATAAGAACGGTCTGTAATCCGAAGTGTTTCGTGTACATTATGGTCGGTTATTAAAACGCCAATGTTCTTTTCCTTCAGCTTCATTACAATTTGCTGAATATCTTCTACTGCAATCGGATCAACTCCGGCAAAAGGTTCGTCGAGTAATATAAATTTCGGATCGATGGCCAGTGCTCGTGCAATTTCGGTTCTGCGCCGTTCTCCACCCGAAAGCTGAATACCTTTACTTTTTCGAATGTGCTGCAGGCTAAATTCATCAAGCAAGGTCTCGAGTTTTTCTTTCTGGAATTCCTTCGAGTAGTCGGTCATTTCCAAAACAGCCCGTATGTTGTCTTCAATACTTAATTTCCTGAAAACGGATGCCTCCTGCGCCAGGTATCCAATACCGCGCTGTGCACGTTTATAGACCGGCAGTTTTGTTATTTCTTTTTCGTCGAGAAAAATCTTTCCTGAAAACGGCTGGATCAATCCAACGATCATATAAAACGAAGTTGTTTTTCCAGCTCCGTTCGGACCAAGCAAACCAACAATTTCGCCTTGCTCAACCTGAAAACTAACCCCTTTAACTACGGTTCTTTTCCGATATTTTTTAACGATATTTTCTGCTCGAAGAATCATAATGGTTCAAATAACGTCAATTTTTGACTGAATTACATGGCTTCCATCGCTTTTTCACGATTTTTAACTACGCGACGCGAGATCACGATACCAATTTCGTAAAGGAAAACCAGCGGGAAACAAACCATTACCTGGCTAAAAATATCGGGTGGAGTAATAATTGCTGAAAGTAGCAGCATTACCACATAGGCATGTCGACGGTATGTTTTCATGAATTGTGGGGTGAGTATTCCAACCTTACTTAAAAAGTATGAGAAAATTGGAATAAGGAACACCACTCCGGCTGCCAGCGAAATTGACGTAACCGACCCGATGTACGATCGGAGGTTAATCGTGTTCTCCACCTCGCTACTTACCTGGTAGGTTCCTAAAAAGTGAATGGATAATGGTACAATTAAATAGTAGCCAAACAAAATACCCATTAAAAATAATATTGATGTAAAGAATACTGCACCACCGGCATGTTTGCGTTCGTTTTCGTACAAAGCTGGTTTTATAAAGCGCCAGAATTCGTAGAAAACAACAGGCGAGGCCATAATAAAACCTGCAATAATCGAGACCATAATATGAGTAGAAAACTGCCCGGCAATTTTTATACTCTGCATTTTTAATGGTACCTGGTTAATTTTTACGGCTTCCGATCCAATCAGGTCGCCCAACTTGGCAAACATACGGTTGGTCCAAAAGTCGGGCATCCGCGGACTTAAAATTACCACATCGAAAATGAAAGATTTTAAAACAAATGCAACGATGGCAAAAATTACAATAGCCGCCGATGAGCGGATTATGTGCCAACGAAGTATCTCCAGGTGCTCAAGAAACGACATTTCGCCCTTCTCACTTTCCTTTCCCTGTTTTTTTGTAGTTTGTTCTTCGCTCATTAATTTTGGTTTTCAAAAAAAACTTCACAAATGTACACGATTTTTTGGCATTTGAAATTTGAAATATTCCTTAATAAATATAATGTATAACTTTAGCAAGCGAATCAAATATTAACAGCAAATAAATACTTGAGTTTTTAAAACATAAATTTTGTAAAAAGGTATTGCCATTTTGCTTACTTTTAATAATTTAGAAATTGCTAAATGCTACAGATATTGGGAGAGTGAAGATATGAGTGAAAAAGTTGTTTTAACAGAGAAGCTTCAGCACTTCTTTGGTTTCGACCGTTTTAAGGGGCAACAAGAAGATGCAATTGAAAGTGTTATGGAGGGTAAAGACACATTTGTGTTGATGCCAACAGGGGGAGGAAAGTCGTTGATTTATCAGTTGCCAGCCTTAATTTTGGAAGGAACTGCCATCGTGATATCTCCATTAATCGCACTGATGAAAAATCAGGTCGATTCAATCAGGGGAACTCACGCAGAAGACAGCGTTGCCCATTTTTTAAACTCTTCGCTTTCGAAAGCTGCCATTACTCAGGTTAAAGAGGATGTGCTGGCAGGCAAAACAAAACTGCTGTATGTTGCCCCTGAGTCGTTAACCAAAGAGGAAAATATTGAATTTTTAAAGCAGATAAAGATTTCGTTTTATGCCATCGACGAAGCGCATTGTATTTCGGAGTGGGGCCACGATTTCCGACCTGAATACCGACGCATAAAACCAATTGTTGAAGAAATAGGAAAATCGCCAATAGTTGCTTTAACCGCAACTGCAACCGCAAAAGTTCAGCACGATATTCAGAAAAACCTTGGAATTCTGGATGCGCAGGTTTTTAAGGCATCGTTTAACCGCGAGAATTTATATTACGAAGTGCGTCCTAAGGTAAAAACCGAAACGCAGATCATAAAATTCATAAAACAAAACGAAGGCAAATCCGGAATTATATATTGTTTGAGCCGCAAAAAAGTAGAAGAGCTGGCTGAAACTCTGCAGGTGAATGGCGTAAAAGCGCTAGCTTATCATGCCGGAATGGATGCCGGAACACGATCGGGAAATCAGGATAAGTTCCTGATGGAAGAGGTTGATGTGATTGTTGCTACCATTGCTTTTGGTATGGGTATCGACAAGCCCGATGTTCGTTTTGTGATTCACTACGATATTCCCAAAAGTCTTGAAGGTTATTACCAGGAAACCGGACGCGCAGGACGCGATGGTGGTGAGGGGCAGTGTATTACATTCTACAGTTATAAAGATATTCAGAAGCTGGAGAAGTTTATGCACGGAAAACCGGTGGCCGAGCAGGAAATAGGGAAGCAGCTGTTGCTTGATACGGTTTCGTATGCCGAATCAGCTATTTGCCGACGCATAATATTACTCCATTATTTTGGCGAGAGATATCAGCCGGATAACTGTGGAAATTGTGATAATTGTTTAAATCCGAAAGAGCAAATTGAGGCCAAAGATGATATTGTTACCGCCTTAAAGGCTATATTGGAAGTGAATGAGAAATATAAAGGCGACCATATTGCCAACATTCTTATTGGTAACAGTACTGCGGCTATCAAATCGTTTAAACATTACAATTTAAAATCGTTTGGTACGGGCAAAGAGCACGACGAACGTTTTTGGAATGCCGTATTCCGCCAGTCGATGGTTGCCGGAATCATTAATAAAGACATCGAAAATTACGGCTTGCTGAAAGTCACCGAAAAAGGACACGAGTTTCTGGAAAAACCGCATAGTTTTATGTTGGTGAAAAATCACGAATATGAAGAAGAGGATGACTCGGCAAATGCAGGAGGTGCACCTTCGGGAGGGGCAAGTGGCGATCCGCAATTGTTTGCAATGCTAAAAGACCTGCGGAAAAAGATTGCCAAGAAGCACAATTTACCGCCGTTTGTAATTTTCCAGGATCCATCGTTGGCCGACATGTCAATTCAATATCCCGTTACTACCGATGAGTTACAAAATATTCAGGGAGTTGGACAGGGAAAAGCCCGCCGTTACGGGAAAGAGTTTGTGAAGCTGATTAAATCGTATGTGGACGAAAATGAGATTGAACGACCGGAGGATTTAGTGGTACGTACCGTTGCCAATAAGTCGAAAATGAAGGTGTTTATTATTCAGAGTATCGACCGCAAATTGTCGTTTGAAGATATTGCCGACTCAAAAGGCATTGAAGTGAGCGACGTGATTGGAGAAGTAGAGGCGATTGTTAACTCGGGCACAAAATTAAATATCGATTATTACATTGATGATGTGATTGACGAAGATCATCAGGATGATATTTTTGAATATTTCCGTGAGGCTGAAACCGACTCCATTCAGGAGGCACTGGACGAATTGGGTGAAGAAGAATACTCGGAAGATGACATTCGGTTGATGCGTGTGAAATTCTTCTCCGACCTTGGTAATTAATCCTTATCATTGATTTTCAACTTTTTTGTGGCAAAAATTGTTATTTTTGCACGCCTTTTTATTTGGAAAAATTAAAGTAATAAGATATGACTGTGTCAGTTCATGAAACATTAGATTACAAAGTTGCCGATATTTCGTTGGCAGATTTTGGACGAAAAGAAATTGAGATCGCGGAGAAAGAAATGCCGGGATTGATGGCCATCAGAGAGAAGTTTGGCCCGCGCAAACCACTCGATGGAGTGCGTGTAATGGGTAGTTTGCATATGACTGTGCAAACCGCTGTTTTAATTGAAACATTGGTTGCCCTTGGAGCAGATGTTCGCTGGGCAAGCTGTAACATATTTTCAACGCAGGATCATGCTGCAGCTGCTATTGCGCAAGCCGGTGTGCCTGTATTTGCATGGAAAGGTGAAACCCTGGAAGAGTACTGGTGGTGCACCCGCGAGGCAATGAGTTTCCCGGACGGGAAAGGTCCGCAACTGATTGTTGACGATGGTGGCGATGCTACTTTGTTGATTCATAAAGGTTATGCTGCTGAAAAAGATGCAAGCGTACTGGATGTTGAAGCTTCAAGCGAGGAAGAAGAAGTAATTCTTGAGTTGCTGAAGACAACATTAAAAGAAGATAATCAGAAATGGCACCGCACGGTAGCGGAATGGAAAGGAGTTTCGGAAGAAACCACAACCGGAGTACATCGTTTGTATCAGATGGCTGAGAAAAACGAATTGCTGGTTCCTGCCATTAATGTTAACGATTCGGTAACCAAGTCGAAATTCGACAACCTGTACGGATGTCGCGAGTCGCTGGCTGATGGTATTAAACGTGCTACCGATGTAATGATTGCCGGAAAAGTGGTGGTTGTTGCCGGTTATGGTGATGTTGGTAAAGGTTGTGCCCACTCTATGCGTAGTTACGGAGCGCGTGTAATCGTTACCGAAATCGATCCGATTTGTGCGTTGCAGGCAGCCATGGAAGGTTTCGAAGTGAAAACCATGGAAGATGCATTGGCCGAAGGAAACATTTATGTAACCACTACCGGAAACTGCGATGTAATTACAGCCGAGCACATGGCAAATATGAAAGATCAGTCGATCGTTTGTAATATTGGCCACTTCGACAATGAAATTCAGGTGGCCAAAATGGAAAAATGGCCGGGCATCGAAAAAGTGAACATCAAACCACAGGTTGATAAATATACTTACCAAGATGGTCACTGTATTTACTTGCTGGCCGAAGGTCGTTTAGTAAATCTTGGATGTGCAACAGGTCACCCTTCGTTTGTAATGAGTAACTCGTTTACCAATCAGTCGTTGGCACAAATCGATTTGTGGGAGAACAACTACGAAGTTGGTGTTTACACTTTGTCGAAAAAGCTGGATGAGGAAGTTGCCCGTTTGCATTTAGCGCAAATTGGTGTAAAATTGACCGAGCTTACAGAAAAGCAGGCGTCTTATTTGGGTGTTTCAAAAGAAGGTCCGTTTAAGCCGGAACACTACAGGTATTAAAAAAGAGATTTTATACGATAGGAATGGGTTCCATAAATATGGAGCCCATTTTTTTTAGTTGTATATCCTAAGAAAATTTCCGCTAAGCGAAGTGTTGTACTGTTTTAATGGAGCAGCTGCTTCCCCTTCAACAGGTACGGCGCTATAGAATAGTTGAAATTGCGAACCACAACATGAGCAGGTTCCGGAGAGCCCCGAGTTTTCAACCTTGCACGAAGGAAGGATTTCGTGCGTGCAGGCAGCATCGTATGCAAAATATTCACCTTCAGTTAAGCACGAAACAATAATTCCACCAAACCCCACATTACTCAGATATACCGAGCTTCCGGGAAAAGTAAGATCGTTATATAGCGGGCTGTTAAGATTCAGATCGAAACGTACATACACTTCCGGTATTTCCGAGTCAATCTCATCGCACGACGAATACATCATAAAGGTGAGCACTACAAAAAACAAATACTTCATGCTGTTCCCAATCAATCTCTTCCCCTTCTTTTTCTTCTGCATCTCGTTCATGTTGTATTCTTTTAACGCGAAAATTTTTATTTACGTGCTTGTTTCTTACTTTTATAAATTGAACAGCCAAAAGTACAATTTATTGCTGATAGAAAATTATGGATGATATAGTTGTTATAATACTAACACTTATAGTTGCCGTTTTTGGCATCCTGAATAAGAAACGAAAAAGGGATGTGCCGCCCGGACAATCAGCTCCTACGAATGGTGGTGCGCAGAATTTTTGGGAGATGTTGCTTGAAAATGAAAACGACTCGCAACAAGTTGTTCAGCCACCGGTTTATAAAGAGGAAATTGTAGAAGAACCGGTTCCCAAACCAAAACCCGTTTATGAATTTAAGGCTGATCGGGAAGCTGCTCATTCCATTACAAAGCCAATGAAAAAGATGGGTAAAAGCAAAAAGAAAAAGCTGATAATGGGAGAAGAGTTTTCGTTGAAGAAAGCTGTGATATATAGCGAGATTATCAATAGAAAATATATCTAACTGCGTAAAAATCACCTGTTTTCGATATTTTTTTGCTTAGAATATTTTAATATTCAAGAAATTATATAATTTTGCATGAGGAAGAGTTCCGGACAGATCGGGATTCTTTCTATTTTTTTATGCCTACGTTGAGGCGAAACAATTAAATTTAGGAGGATACAAAATGTCCGAAGTAACATATTTGACGAAAGACGGATTAGAAAAGCTTAAGAAAGAGCTGGAGCACTTGATGACTGTTGAGCGCCCGAAGATTTCGAAGCAGATTGGCGAGGCCATTGAAAAGGGAGATATCTCGGAAAATGCTGAGTACGATGCAGCGAAAGACGCTCAAGGTATGCTTGAAGCTAAAATAGCCCAAATAAAAAACAAAGTGGCTAACGCCCGAATTCTCGACGAATCGAAAATTGATACATCACAAGTTCAGATTCTGAATAAAGTAACCATCAAGAACAAAAAGAATAATGCAACCATGCAGTATACTTTGGTTCCCGAAAGTGAAGCGAATCTGAAAGAAGGAAAAATATCGGTACAAACGCCAATTGCCAAAGGTTTGATGGGCAAAAAAGTTGGCGACGTTGTTGAAATTAAAGTTCCGTCAGGAGTAATACCTTTTGAGATTGTAGAAATTTCACTTTAAGAATTATGGCAAGCATTTTTACAAAAATTATCAATGGTGAGATCCCTTCATACAAAGTAGCAGAGGACGAGAATTATTTTGCTTTTCTCGATATTTTCCCAACTGCAAAAGGACACACTTTGGTAATTCCGAAAAAAGAGGTGGACTACCTTTTTGATTTGGATGATGAAACCTATGCCGGGTTGCAAATGTTTGCCAAAAAAGTGGCCAAAGGATTAGAAAAAGCTGTTCCCTGCAAAAAAGTTGGTGTAATGGTTTTGGGTCTCGAAGTGCCACATGCACACATTCATTTGGTGCCCATGCAAAGCGAACACGATTTGCTGAACTTTGCCGACAAAACACAATTCCCACCCGAGGAAATGGAGCAACTGGCAAAGCTCATCGCTGAAAATATTGACTAGCAGTCCCGATCAAAGTATCGGGCTTTTTTTGCTCCAAAAATTCCATCAAAAATTATTAACATCCCCCGGATAAGGCTGAGAGAATTGGTATCTTTAAAAACTTTTTTAGCACAGTTTTTATGGTTCCATTTACGCATTTACACGTACACTCGCAATACTCTATTCTCGACGGAGCTGCCAGCATTGGCGACCTGGTAGGCAAAGCAAAATCGGATAATATGCCGGCTTTGGCTTTAACCGATCACGGATCAATGTTCGGTATTAAGGAGTTTCACGCCGCCTGTTCAAAGGCTGAAATTAAACCAATTTTAGGATGTGAAACTTATGTTGCTGCCCGTTCAATCAATGATAAAAGTGATAAGGTCGACCGCTCGGGGCATCACCTTATTTTGCTGGCAAAAAACAGGGTTGGTTATATCAACCTTATCAAGCTGATATCAACAGCTACTACTACCGGCTTTTATTATAAACCCCGTATCGATAAAGAGCTGCTTGAAAAACATCACGAAGGACTGATTGCATCATCGGCTTGTTTGGGCGGTGAGATTGCGCAGTTGATAATGGCCAACAATATAAAAGGTGCCGAGGAAGCGGTTCTTTGGTATAAAAACCTGTTTGGCGAAGATTACTACCTGGAGTTGATGCGGCATCCTGCACAATCGCAACGCGAGCGCGAAGAGGTTTACGACTGGCAGGTAAAAGTGAACAAACAGATGGTTCCGCTGGCTAAGAGACTAGGGGTTAAATTAATTGCCACCAACGATATTCACTTTACCAACGAATCGGACGCGGAAGCACATGATTTGTTGATCTGTTTAAATACCGGGAAAGATTTCGACGACCCGAACCGGATGCGTTATACCAAACAAGAGTGGTTTAAAACGCAGGCCGAAATGAATGAGCTTTTTAAAGACATTCCTGAAGCCTTGTCAAATACCAATGAGATAGCAGATAAAATTGAAACTTTTGAACTGAACAGGGCCCCGATTATGCCCATGTTCCCTATTCCTGAAAATATCGGAACGGAAGAAAGTTTTAAAGCAAAATATTCAGAAGCTGACTTGCGCGAGGAGTTTGGCGATGCAGCTTTTGAACGTTTAGGTGGATATGACAAAGTAATACGTGTTAAGCTTGAATCTGCATTTCTGGAACATCTTTCTTTTGAAGGGGCAAAAGAACGTTATGGCGATCCGCTTGAAAAAAGTGTAAAAGACCGTCTGGATTTCGAGCTGAACACCATTAAAACGATGGGTTATCCCGGTTACTTCCTTATCACGCAGGATTTTATTAACTGGGCAAAAGATAACGGCGTACTTGTTGGTCCGGGACGTGGATCGGCAGCCGGTGCAGCAGTGTCGTATTGCGCCGGAATTACCAACATCGATCCGATTAAATACGACCTGCTGTTTGAGCGTTTCCTGAATCCCGACCGTATATCGCTTCCCGATGTCGATATCGACTTTGATGATGACGGACGACAGTTGGTACTGGAATATGTTACCGACAAATACGGGCAGGATAAGGTGGCGCACATTTGTACTTTTGGTACAATGGCTACCAAGTCTTCGATCAGGGATGTGGCTCGTGTATTAAAGCTGCCATTACCCGAAGCCGATCGTTTGGCGAAGTTGGTGCCCGAGGCTCCAAAAATGAGTTTCAAAAAGGCATTTAAAGAAAGTCCCGACCTGGCACGGGAAAAAGATTCGCCAATTCCGTTGGTTGTTGATACACTGAATTATGCTGAAAAGCTCGAAGGTTCGGTGCGAAATACCGGGGTGCACGCCTGTGGAATCCTGATCAGTCGCGATACGTTGACCGATCATATTCCGTTGATGCCAACCAAAGACGAAGAACATCTGTTGACAACGCAGTACGACGGACGTTTTGTGGAAGACATCGGTTTGCTGAAAATGGACTTCCTGGGACTAAAAACCCTGTCGATTATAAAAGAGTGTTTGGAAAACATCAAGTTGTCGAAAGGAATTGAAGTGCCGATCAATCAAATTCCGCTGGATGATGAGAAGACTTTTGAGCTATTTAGTCATGGAGAAACCACTGCTATTTTCCAGTTTGAATCGGACGGAATGAAAAAGCACCTGCGCGATTTGAAGCCCAACCGCTTTGAAGACCTCGTGGCCATGAACGCGCTCTACCGACCGGGACCAATGGAGTACATTCCCGATTATATTGCACGTAAACACGGTAAACAAAAAGTGGATTACGATGTGCCGATGATGGAAGAATACCTGAGTGATACTTATGGTATTACAGTGTTCCAGGAGCAAGTGATGTTACTCTCGCGTTTACTGGCGGGCTTTACCCGTGGTGACTCGGATACGCTGCGTAAGGCGATGGGTAAGAAGATTATGGCTGTAATGGACAAGCTTAAGGTAAAGTTTGTTGACGGATGTAAAGCCAACCGGCAGTTTGTTGATGAGTGTAAAAACAAAGGCAAAAAGACCGACGATGTAATTGAAAAGATTTGGAAAGACTGGGAGGCATTTGCATCGTATGCGTTTAACAAGTCGCACTCGGTTTGTTACGCTTACATTGCTTACCAAACAGGTTTCCTGAAAGCGCATTATCCGGCGGAGTTTATGGCTGCCAACCTTAGCCGAAACCTCAATAATATTACTGATATCACCAAGTTGATGACCGAGTGTAAACGTATGAAATTAAATGTGTTTGGCCCGGATGTTAACGAGAGTTTTATCAAATTTACGGCAAACAAAGAAGGCGATATACGTTTTGGAATGGGCGCTATTAAAGGTGTTGGTTCCGGCGCGGTTCAGCATATTATCGATGTGCGTAACGAGCGCGGTCATTTTAAAAATATATACGAACTGGTTGAGCATGTAAATTTGCAGGCGGTTAACAAAAAGAACCTCGAGGCGCTGGCAATGGCCGGTGCGTTCGCAAATTTAGAGGGGGTAAATCGCAGTTGCTTTTTTGCCGGTGAACACGAAAATGATGATACCAATTTTATCGAGAAACTGATTCGCTACGGTAACCGTGTTCAGCTTGAAGCAAACAGTGCTCAGCAAAGTTTGTTCGGCGGAATGGGTGGCGGACAGGACATTCAAAAACCGGCTATCCCAAAAGTTGATGAGTGGGCAAAATTGATTATGCTCGAGAAGGAGAAAAACCTGATCGGGATTTACCTTACGGCTCATCCGCTTGATGATTACAAGTTGGAGATAACCAATTTCTGCTCGCGCGATGTAGGCTTAAAAGATTTGAATAACGACATATCGAAGTACCAGGGTAAAGATTTTACTTTTGGAGGAATGGTAACCGCTGCACGAGAGGGGCAGTCGAAAAACGGAAATATGTATGCCGTTATGACTTTGACGGATTATACCGATTCGAAGGAACTTTTCTTCTTTGGGAACGACTATGTGAATTTTAGTAAATTTTGTAAAGTCGGGTTGTTTATCATGGTTCGTGGTTCCGTAAAACAACGCTTCAATAGCGATTTTTACGAGTACAAGTTAAATAGTATTGAGTTGCTTGACGATGTAAGAACCAATTATGTGAAAGATATTACGATTAATATGCCGCTAAGTGTTCTTACCGAAGAAATGGTAAAACGTATTGAAAATTTGGCGAATGAACATAAGGGGAAAGCAAATTTGAAGTTTCAGATCATCGACAAGGAGAACAATATGTACATTGAAATGTTTTCAAGAACAACAAGGGTTAATCCTTTAGATAGTTTTCTGAACTTTTTTGATGAACAACCTGATATGAGTTACAGAATTAATTAGTTTTGTGGAGCAAACAAACGATATACAACAATAAAAAATAGTAATATGGCTTTAGAAATTACAGATGCCAATTTTGAAGAATTGGTAATGAATTCAGACAAACCGGTTATGATCGATTTTTGGGCAGTTTGGTGTGGCCCTTGTAGAATGATTGCACCGATTGTTGAAGAAATGTCTGCTGAGTACGAAGGCAAAGCAGTGATTGGTAAAGTTGATGTTGACAACAACCAGGACGTTGCAATGAAATATGGAATCAGAAACATTCCTACAGTATTGTTCGTGAAAAACGGAGAAGTTGTTGACAAACAAGTTGGTGCTGCTCCAAAACAAGCTTTTGTAGACAAGCTTAACGCGCTGCTGTAATAGCATTTTATCTGAGCTGTCATTTCGACGACGCAGGAGGAGAAATCTTTTAATTCAAAGATCCGGCCTTTCTTGCTACCCGAAATGACAGTTTTTATTTTGAATTACCAGACTTCGACTTCGCTCAGTCTGACAGTCACCCTGAGCGTAGTCGAAGGGTGTTCAATAAAACGACATTGTTTTTCTTTTCATCCTTTTGAAGAACCTGATCGACATAGAACAATTTCACCGTTTCGATAATCTTGGGCTGGTGGCTCACGAGGTTGTTGAAGGTTTTATTACCGGTTTGCACCGAAGTCCATTTCATGGATTTTCGGTTGAATTTGCTGAACACCGCTTATATAACCAGGGCGAGTCGACCAAACACGTCGATTGGAAATTGTTTGCGCGCACCGATAAACTTTTCGTAAAACAATATGAAGAGGAAACCAACCTGCGTTGCCAACTCGTTGTCGATACTTCTTCATCCATGTTGTTCCCTTACACAAAAGGGAAAAAGCATTTACACAACAAACTAGCTTTTTCGGTTTACACCGCCTCCGCGCTTATTTACCTGATGCGAAAACAGCGCGATGCCGTTGGGCTGACGCTTTTTTCCGATGAAATTGAGTTCCATTCTTCACCACGAATTTCATCCGTAAATGCCGAGGTGATGTACGGAAAACTTTCGGAGCTTATTCAGCCCGAAAATGCTAGTTTGCGAAAAACCACCAATACAACACAAGTTCTTCATCAAATTGCCGAAAATATTCATAAACGGTCGCTGGTAATTATTTTCAGCGACATGCTCGACAGTTCGAAAAACGAGGAATTATTTTCGGCTTTGCAGCACTTGCGCTACAACAAACACGAGGTTATTCTTTTTCATGTAACCGATCATTCGTTGGAGCGTGAATTTGATTTTGGAAACCGTCCGCACAAGTTTGTCGACCTGGAAAGCGGGCAGGTTGTTAAGTTTAATCCGTGGGAAATAAAAGAGCATTATACCAATACGGTTAGCGACTACTTCGAGGACCTAAAAGTAAAATGCGGACAATACCAGATCGATTTGGCCGAAGCCGACATTAACAAAGATTTTAAAGAAGTATTGTTTTCGTACCTCGTTAAACGCAAAAAACTGTACTAGTAGCTAACCTTTTAATTCTCTGTGCTTTTTACTACATTTAACTAATATTAAACTAAATCCCCGTTTATGTTAGTTAAAACCTTCGGAAGCGCAGTCTTTGGTATCGATGCAACCACTATTACCATTGAAGTTGATGTAACCACCGGAATTAAATTCCTGCTTGTTGGCCTTCCCGACAGTGCTGTAAAAGAAAGTCAGCAACGAATTGAATCGGCGTTGCGCTTAAATGGTTACAAATGGCCCAAAAAGAAAATCATCATTAACATGGCTCCGGCCGATATTCGCAAAGAAGGATCGGCTTACGATTTGCCGCTGGCTGCCGCTGTTTTGGCCGCATCGGGTCAAATTAATCACGATAAATTATCGAAGTATGTTTTAATGGGTGAACTGTCGCTTGATGGAGCTTTGCAACCCATAAAAGGCGTACTACCAATTGCAATAAATGCGCGGAAGGAAGAATTTGAAGGTTTTATTCTGCCCAAACAAAATGCACGCGAAGCTGCTGTGGTAGATCGGTTGAAAGTTTTTGGTGCCGAAAATATTAAAGAGGTGATCGACTTTTTAAACGGTGAAGGCGATCTTGAGCAAACCATAATCGATACAAGAGCTGAGTTTTATGAACAAGTCAATAATAATCCACTCGATTTTTCAGATGTAAAAGGACAGGAAAATGTAAAACGGGCACTGGAGATTGCGGCAGCTGGCTCACATAATATAATTTTGGTCGGGCCACCCGGATCTGGAAAGACGATGTTGGCGAAACGTATTCCTACGGTGCTACCGCCGTTTTCATTAAAAGAGGCACTCGAAACCACCAAGATTCACTCGGTAGTGGGGAAAATCGATAAAGAGACTTCGCTGATGACTCGCCGTCCTTTTCGAAGTCCGCATCACACGATTTCTGACGTAGCTTTAGTTGGTGGCGGAAACTATCCCCAGCCGGGAGAAATTTCATTGGCACATAATGGCGTTTTGTTTCTGGATGAATTGCCGGAGTTTAAACGTACGGTTTTGGAAGTGATGCGCCAGCCACTTGAAGACCGGAATATTACCATTTCGAGAGCCAAATTTTCGGTGGAGTACCCTGCAAGTTTTATGCTGGTGGCCTCCATGAATCCGTGTCCGTGTGGTTATTACAATCATCCCACAAAAGAGTGTGTTTGTGCGCCGGGTGTGGTGCAAAAGTACCTCAATAAAATATCGGGGCCACTGCTTGATCGCATCGATATTCATCTTGAAGTTGTTCCTGTGCCATTCAAAAAACTCTCGGAAATGGAGTCTTCTGAAAATAGTGAGGCTGTGCGAGAACGCGTACTGACGGCTAGAAAAATTCAGGAGAAACGTTTTGCGGAACATCAGGGTGTTTATGCCAATGCACAAATGACCTCAAAACTGATACGCGAATACGTGGTGCTGGACGAAGAAAGCAACAACCTGATTAAAAATGCCATGGACCGGCTCGGTCTTTCAGCCCGTGCGTACGATCGTATTTTAAAAGTGGCGCGTACTATTGCCGATCTCGAAGGCCAGGAGAATGTACAGGCCGATCATCTTTCGGAAGCCATTCATTATCGAAGTCTGGATCGCGAGAATTGGGGTGGGTAGATCTCGTGTTGGAACGCTGATAACACTGATTTTTTTGATTTGCGCAGAATGATATTAGGGATCAGCGGTTTGTAACCGCTTAGCGAATAGAATGTGTCCGGGGCTGTATGGACGTAACATATACAGCCCCGGACTTTATCATACACTCTGTCTTTTAAACAATAAGCTAATTTTATATCTTAGTACTCTAAATCAATAAAACCACAAAATGAAGAAGCCTGTTCTTTTGGTGCTCTTATGCATGAGCATTACCACATCGCTATTCGCACAGAACATCCATTTAAACTCACTGGGTTTTCTAACTGATGGCCCAAAAACAGCTGTTGTTCCGCAATCCTGCACTTCGTTTAAAGTCGTTTCAATTGATACCGGAGACATTGTTTTTGAAGGTAAAACCACAGGGCCAAAATATCAGAAAGATGTAGATCAGGAAGTTTGGAACGTTGATTTTTCAGCTCTGCAAAAACCTGGTAATTATTATCTGGAAGTTCCCGGAGTTGGTAGGTCAGGTGAATTCAAAATCGCAAACGATGCTTTTAATTTTGCGGCAGTAACAAGTATGCGTGCTTTTTATTTATGGCGCTGCGGAATGGCTGTTGATGGCGAATTTGCCGGCAATCATTATCATCAGGATGTTTGTCATTTAGATGATGCCTACAAAGATTACATAGGGAAGAAAGGTTCGAAACGCGATGGAACAGGTGGTTGGCACGATGCCGGCGACCATGGAAAATATGTGGTAAATGCAGGAATTTCACTTGGAGTTTTATTTTATGCGTGGGAACATTTTCAACCTCAGCTCGAAAAAATGGAATTGGATATTCCTGAAACGGCACCCGGATTTCCCGATTTTCTGCAGGAATTAAAATGGGAGACCGACTGGATATTAAAAATGCAGTATCCCGATGGTTCGGGCAAGGTTTCGCATAAACTAACCCGAAAAAACTTTTCCGGATTTATAATGGCCAGCGACGATGATGAAAAACGATATTTTACCGAATGGAGTTCGGCAGCAACAGCTGATTTTGTGGGGATAATGGCCATGGCAGCGCGCTACTTTAAACCGTACGATGCCGATTACGCAAAAAAATGTTTGGACGCTGCATGGGTGAGCTATAAGTTTTTGCAGGAAAATCCCGGGTACAAACGTTTTCAGCAGGGTGATTTTAAAACGGGAGGTTATCAGTCGAAAGATGAGGATGATCGTTTATGGGCCGCTGCCGAACTTTGGGCAACCACTGGCGATGAAAGCTGTTTGCAGGATTTTGAAAAACGTGCAGCAGCCATCGATTATGAAATAAAAGAAGACTGGGACTGGCAAAATGTATCGAACCTGGCAATGTATTCCTACGCTCTCTCTTCACGTCAAGGAAAAAATCCGGAAGTAGAAAAAACGATAAAGGAGAACATCATTGCCAATGCTGACGCCATTGTTGAAAAGGGAAAAACGGATGTGTATTCACGTGCACTTGGAGGTCGGTATTACTGGGGTTGCAATGGAACAGTTGCCCGCCAAACGGTAAACCTGCAGGTGGCGAATCTTATTCAGCCAAACCCAAAATACAAGGAGACCGCAATTGGTATCGTCGATCATATTTTTGGAAAGAATTATTATAATCGATCATTTGTTACGGGCTTGGGAATTAACCCGCCAATGCATCCGCACGACCGACGCTCTGGAGCCGATAATATTGATGCGCCGTGGCCGGGTTATCTTGTTGGTGGCGGCCATTCAGCAACCGATTGGGTAGATAAACAGGAATCATATAGCCATAACGAAATTGCAATAAACTGGCAGGCTGCACTGGTTTATGCCCTCGCCGGATTTGTAAGTTATTAAGTGTCCTGTCGATCGGAACTACTCTGCGAAAATAGTACTTGATATACGAATATGGATCAAACTGTTCAATCGCATGCTCTCGATTAAATGTTTCGCATGTTGTTGCGTAATAAAAATTTAATCACCTTTGTTGCGGATAGTATGAACTAAATGTCGTACTATTGGTTTGAGATAGTAAAACATAATTTAACTAAGATGGTAGACAGACTTTCCGATCCTATTGGACGACTGATGGGATTGCGTTATAAATCGCACCCCTGGCACGGCGTCTCAATTGGCGAAAATGCCCCCGAAGAACTAACCGCTTTTATCGAAGTGGTTTCAACCGACACGGTAAAATACGAAATTGATAAAGATAGCGGTTACCTGCGTGTTGACAGGCCGCAAAAATTCTCGAATGTTGTTCCTGCTTTATATGGTTTTATTCCGCAGACCTATTGCGGTATAAAAGTGGGTGAATATTGTTCAGAGAAAGTGAATCGGAAAAACATTAAAGGCGATGGCGATCCGATTGATATTTGTGTGCTAACCGAAAAGGACCTGGCACATGGTGACTTGCTGGTAACTGCACGTCCGATTGGTGGTTTCCGAATGATCGACGGCGATCAGGCAGATGACAAAATTATTGCTGTTTTGGATAACGACACAGTTTATGGTCATTTTACAGATGTATCGCAGGTACCTGAAATTGTAATCCAGCGATTGGAGCACTATTTCCTTACTTATAAAGACATGCCGGGTGTTGATTCGAACACCGAAATTGCGGCAACCTACGGGCACGATGAGGCGATTGAAGTTATTAAACTTTCGGTTGAAGATTATAACAACAAGTTCGCCAATTTAGGCAAACTACTTTCATAAATAAAAGGGCCTGATTTCAAAAAATCAGGCTCTTTTACTTTTAATAAATTTTTGCTACGGGGTAACGTTTAAGGGTTTTTTCAGCCCATTCGGTGTTGCTGTAAATGTAGTTCAACTGTGCCCGGTGATTCTTTGCAAATTCCGGATCAGCTTTGCGTTTTTCTTCCAACTGCTTTTTGAACTCCGGGTGCTCGTTTAAATACTTCAAAGCGTTTTCTTCAAATCCATACGACGAGAAATATTCACGCTGATCAAGAATTGAATCAAAAAAGTTCCAGCGGAAAAATGAATCCATTGCTTTGGGCTCCAGCATTTCTAAAATATATTTCATTCTATCCTGACGAACCGGAATTAACAGGTCGCCGGCATAATAGCTGATTTGTTGTGTCTCGCTGCGGGTAGTTACTTCGTTATGCATATAATGACCGTTAAATGGATTTTTCGGACTTGAATATTCATCGATATAATCTACAACAACTTCCATCACTGTATCATTTTTGAGTGGAACCATTTCTATTCCGTTCAATTGTAATCGTTCAATTACTTCGGTCCAGGCCTGTGGAAGAACATAGTATTCAGGGATAGAAATTTCATCAACGGTATTGTATACATCGTAGTAGCGGATCTCTTTCGAAAATGGTTTCGAACGGTCGTAGCCAAAACGAGGCAAGCCGGTAACTTTGTCGATAATTTCCTGGCTTGTTTCGTACCCATCAAAAGTAAATGTGCTGTATTGGGTAGTGTCGACCTTGTAGGTGATCGGATAGGATTTTAACTGCAGCAATTCCTCTTTTCCCTGTTGGCGGCTTGAAATAATTTCTTCCGAATTTTCAGAAGTGAACTCACTCAATGCGGTTATAAACTGGTAGCATGATTTTACGCGGTCTGCAAAATCTTTATACACGTGGTTTTCAGTCATCATTCCGTAGCAGTTAAACAGGCTCGCATAACCCGACGAGTATCTTGGCGAATCTTGCCAAAGCAGGATGCCGGCCAGCGGATCGTGATTTATCCAGTTTACATATGGTGTGAGTTTATACTCGCCTTCATCCATTTTTTCAAACAGATCGGGAATCATCTGGCTCCGCAGAAATTCTTCCTGGGCAGGTGGAAAATAATCGGGGAACGGCGTAATCAAGGTAACGCTATATTGATGGTCGGAACCATTGGTTGTGTGGGTATCCAGAAAAACATCAGGATCCCATTCGTTGAAAATTTTATTGATCGACAGGGCATTTTTCGAGTCGCACTTGGTCCAGTCGCGGTTCAGATCCAGATTCTTGGCATTTCCCCGAAAACCTGTTTCGTAGGGCGTTGGCTGGTTGGCCCGGTTGTATTTTCCGCGGTTTAAATGTCCGCCAATGTTGTAAACAGGAATGATAACAATTACTGTGTTGTCGAGCCACTTTTTCATTCCGTTTTTATTACGCAGAATATCGTCGGCAAATTGCAGACAGGCATCAATTCCTTCCGGTTCGCCCGGATGAATTCCATTGTTGATAAGCAGTACAGATTTTCCCTGAGCTTTAATTTTTTCAGGGTTAAATTCCGGCTCGCTGTTTATGATAAAAGTATGAAGTGGTTTCCCGATATCGGTAGTACCATTTTCAATAAATGTCGCATTTTCATACTTCGAATCGAGCAGTTGGAACAGGTCAATTACCTCGTCGTAGGTTGGCGTGTAATTTTCCTCGTACTTCAGATTTAGCAGTGGTTTTTGGGCAAACAAAAACAGGTTGATAGCGCACAGTGCTACAACCAAAGCAGTTTTTTTTCTCATGATGTAAAATTTGAGTAGCTAAGCTACAGGCACAAAATTATTTTCGTTCTAAATCCACGTAAGAATAATTAAAATCGTTCTTTTCGTCGTAGAAATCTTCACGATTTACTTCATTCCATTCCGAATAATTAACCTTTGGGAAATAAGTGTCGGCATCAAAAGGTTGGTGAACAAGCGTGAGGTAAAGTTTGCCGGCAATGGGGAAGAACTGTTTGTAGATCATTCCTCCGCCAATGATGAAAGCTTCCGTTTCGTCTTTTACTTTTTCAATGGCTTCATCGATGGAGAAAACCGTTTCACAACCCGGAAAGACATCATCCTGTTTGTCGGTTATTACAATGTGCCGGCGATTTGGCAGTGGCCATTTGGGCAACGATAACAAAGTGTTACGACCCATTATTATTGTATGTCCACTGGTAATTTCTTTAAAATGTTTCAGATCGTTTGGTAAATGAAACAGTAGGTCGTTGTTTTTGCCAATGGCAAAGTTCTCGGCAATAGCAACTATTATCGAGATATTTTTTTGGATATTATTTGTCATTCTTACTAATTTTTAAACGGCAACTACTCCTTTAATGTGTGGGTGCGATTGATAACCAACCAGCTCAAAATCTTCGAATTTAAAATCGAAAATGTTCTTCACATCCGGATTTATTTTCATGGTTGGCAGCGGATATGGTTCGCGTGTTAGCTGCAATTTTACCTGTTCAATGTGGTTGGAATAAATGTGAACATCGCCAAGCGTATGTACAAAATCACCGTATTCCAGGCCGCAGGCCTGCGCCATCATCATAGTGAGTAGTGCGTACGAAGCAATATTAAACGGAACGCCCAAAAATACATCGGCACTTCGTTGGTATAGCTGGCACGATAATTTTCCGTCGGCCACATAAAACTGAAACAGAATGTGGCAGGGTGGCAAGTTCATTTTGTCGAGCTCTCCAACATTCCAGGCGCTTACCAAATGACGTCGCGAATCCGGGTTGTTTTTTATCGCATCAATTACCTGTGTTATCTGGTCGATGTGGCCGCCATCGGGTGTTGGCCAGCTACGCCACTGGTAGCCGTAAATGTGTCCGAGGTTGCCATCATCGTCGGCCCATTCGTTCCAAATACGTACCCCGTTATCCTGCAGGTATTTTACATTGGTATCGCCTTTTAGGAACCAAAGCAGTTCGTAAACGATTGATTTTAAGTGCAGTTTTTTTGTTGTCACCATCGGAAAACCTTCGTTCAGGTCAAAACGCATCTGATGTCCAAAGCGACTGATCGTTCCTGTTCCTGTACGGTCTTCCTTCACCGTTCCTTTCTCCAAAATCGTCTCCAACAAATCTAAATACTGCCTCATTTTTCAAATATTTCCCACAAAAATAAACTTTCAAAAAAATATGCATCAGGAATAAAACACCTAAATATTCACAATTGTTATGAGGTTACTAACGGGAGTTCCAGAAAAGGAAATCGATTTCAGCTGAATGCTACTCTTCGGGATTGATTCTGGAGCCGCATTTTTTGCAGAAAACGGCATCGTCATCGTGCGATGAATGCAGGCATTGCGGGCAAACCTGGGTGTTTTTTTCGATGGTAGGATTTATGATTTCGGCGGTAACAATTCCCGTTGGAACGGCAATAATTGCGTAACCCATAATCATTACAATGCTGGCAAAAAATTGGCCCATTGGTGTTCCGGGGCTGATGTCGCCATAACCAACAGTGGTAAGCGTAACAATGGCCCAATATATTCCTTTCGGGATGCTGGTGAAACCGTGTTCCGGTCCTTCAACCAGGTACATTATCGTACCAATTATAATAACCAGCATGGTTACAAAAAAGATAAAAACACTGATCTTTTCGCGGCTGTTCCAAAGGGCTTTGGCCAACGTTCTCCCGGCCTGCGTGTATCGTGTAAGTTTTAAAATACGGAAAACACGAAGCAAACGAAGAATACGAATTACCACCAAACTGTGCGATCCAACAACGATTAATCCGATGTAGGTTGGTAAAACCGATAGCAGATCGATTATGCCATAAAAACTGAAGATGTAACGGAACGGTTTATTGATAATAGCAATGCGTAATATGTATTCAATGGTAAAAATGATGGTAATGGCCCACTCAAGAATACGAAGCAGTTGCTGGTGGTTCTGCCGAATTTCAGGAACACTTTCGAGCATCACCAGCACAACACTAATGAGAATTACAAATAGCAATGCCACATCAAAAAGTTTACCGCCCGGTGTGTCAGCTTCAAAAATAATTTCGTAGATCTTTTGTCTGGTTTTGCTCATTGCTACAAATATTCCGAATAAATATACAAATATCAGTGGAATTCAGGTGAGCGCATAATATCATTCGATTTTGCCGGATGTCACCAAAAGGAAGATAAGTATTCGTTCATCCCCTTCTTTTCCCCTTCAAAGGGGAATTTGTATTAAACAAATAAAGTGGTATATCGTCGATCCTCCTTTTAAGGAGGTGGCTGACGAAGGAAGCCGGAGGATGATATGGAAAGAGAGTTGTTCAACGCCTGGTGGTTTCATAAAAAAAGCCTTCCCTAAAAAGGAAAGGCTTTAGAAAATATTGCGAATCGGTTTTTATAGAACGGTTTCTACGTTTTCGTATGGTAAGTCGAATGCCTCGGCAACACCTTGGTAAACCACTTTACCATCAACAACATTTAATCCTTTGCGTAAAGGCTCGTTGTCGATACAAGCTTGTTTCCATCCTTTTTCAGCAATCTGAATTGCGTATGGAAGTGTAGCGTTTGTTAATGCAATGGTAGAAGTGCGTGGCACTGCTCCCGGCATGTTGGCAACACAGTAGTGCAATACATCGTCGATTACAAAAGTAGGATCGGCATGAGTTGTAGCATGTGTTGTTTCGAAACATCCACCCTGATCAACAGCAACGTCAACCAAAACAGTACCCGGTTTCATTGTGCTTAACATGTCGCGGGTAACCAAATGCGGAGCTTTTGCACCAGGAATAAGTACTGCACCAATAATTACATCGTGCGACTTAACCATTTCGCGAATGTTGTATTCGTTACTCATCATTGTTTTAACGTTGGCTGGCATAATATCATCGAGGTAACGCAGACGTTTCAACGATACATCCATAATTGTAACATCAGCACCCAATCCTGCAGCCATTTTTGCTGCTTCGGTACCAACAATACCACCACCAATAATCAGAACTTTAGCAGGAAGAACTCCGGCAACACCACCTAAAAGTACACCATAACCTCCGTAAGTTTTCTCCAGGTATTTTGCACCTTCCTGAACCGACATACGACCGGCAACTTCACTCATAGGAACAAGCAATGGTAGCGAACGGTCTGGTAATTCAACAGTTTCGTAAGCCAAACAGATCGATTTGTTTTCAATCATTGCATGTGTTAACGGCTCGCATGATGCAAAGTGGAAATAAGTATAAAGAATTTGGCCTTCTTTTATCAGCTTGTATTCCTCTTCAATCGGTTCTTTTACTTTGATGATCATTTCTGCAATGCCATACACATCTTCGATGGTTGGAAGCATTTTTGCTCCGGCACCTACATAATCCTCATCCTGAAAACCACTACCCAAGCCACCTCCGGCTTGAACGTAAACATCATGACCACGTTTTACCAACTCCGCGGCACCCGCAGGTGTTAATGCGATGCGGTTTTCGTTATTTTTAATCTCCTTTGGTACACCAATTATCATTACTTAAAATATTTGAGTTTTTTCCTGAGGGCAAAAATAGACCACTATTTCTCACTAAAACATGATAAATTCTCAGGATTTAGAACAATTTATGACAAAAGTAACATGTATGACATCATAACACAATAAATTGGAAGTTAAGTTTCCAATAAGATATTAATTTGTCTGAAATTTTAGATTGTTGATTTCAGATTGATAATCTTATCTTTGCTTTCTTTTAAAATATATTTTACAACATGCCGACAGTATCAGACAGAGGAAGGATTATGCCTGATTCTCCAATCAGGAAATTAGCTCCGTTAGCGCATCAGGCTAAAGAGAAGGGAGTTAAAGTGTTCCATTTAAATATCGGTCAACCCGATTTGCCCACCCCTCCTGAAGCATTGGCGGCAATCCGGTCGATCGACCGGGAAATTCTGGAGTATACGCCAAGTGAAGGAATTCTTTCGTTTCGTCAGAAACTGGCGAAATACTATCATAAATTTGATATCGACGTAAACGCCGACGATATTATAATTACATCGGGTGGTAGCGAAGCAGTAACTTTTGCATTTATGAGTTGCCTCGATCCAGGTGATGAAATTATTGTTCCGGAGCCGGCTTATGCCAACTACGAAGCATTTGCTATTGTGGCCGGGGCGAAAATTAAATCGATTGCCGGTGATATTGAGGAAGGATTTGTGCTGCCTCCGATCGAAGAATTCGAGAAGTTGATCACTCCAAAAACAAAGGGGATCATGATCTGCAACCCAAATAATCCAACCGGTTATTTGTATACGCAGCAGGAAATGAATGCCATTCGCGACCTGGTTAAAAAGTACGATTTGTATTTGTTCTCGGATGAGGTTTACCGCGAATTTTGTTATACCGGAGCTCCTTACATCTCGGCTTTTCACTTAGAAGGAATTGAGCAGAATGTGGTGCTGGTTGATTCAGTATCAAAACGCTACAGTGAGTGTGGATTGCGGATTGGTGCGCTGATTACTAAAAATGCAGCCGTTAAAAAGAATGTGATGAAGTTTTGCCAGGCACGTTTAAGTCCGCCACTAATCGGACAAATTGCAGCTGAAGCTTCACTGGATGCCGATCCTGAATATATGCTGAACAACTACAACGAATACGTACAGCGCCGTAAGTTTTTGATTGACGGATTGAATCGCATCGACGGTGTTTATTCACCCATCCCTATGGGCGCATTTTATACCGTTGCACGTCTTCCGGTTGATAATGCTGATAAATTCTGCGAGTGGCTGCTTGCCGAATACCAGTACGAAGGACAAACTATATTTTTAGCACCCGCGTCAGGTTTTTACACCGGCTCGGACAAAGGGCAGGATGAGGTTCGGATTGCTTACGTATTGAATAAAGCTGATTTGGCAATTAGTTTGAAAATCCTGAGCGAAGCACTAAAGGTTTATCCGGGAAGAAAAAGCCGCTAATATTTAATGGTGTAAATTGATTTACAAAACGATATAAAAAAATCCGGTTTGAATTTTCAAACCGGATTTTTATTTGCTCCGTTTTCCTATGATTCGGGAAGCGGAAACTATTGCAAGTTTTTAACTCTGTCCATTGCTTCCAGCACATTTTCGCGATCGGCAAAAGCTGAAAAGCGGAAATAACCTTCACCCGAGGGTCCAAAACCTGAGCCCGGTGTTCCAACAATATTTGCTTCGTTTAATACTTTATCGAAGAAATCCCACGATGTCATACCGTTTTTAGTCTTCACCCAAACATAAGGAGCGTTAACACCGCCGTAAACTTCGTAGCCAATTTCTGCCAGGCTTTCGCGCATGATTTTCGCGTTCTCCAGGTAATAAGCAATTACTTCAGCAATTTCTTTCTTTCCTTCTTCAGAATAAGTAGCTGCCGCAGCTTTCTGAACCGGGTACGATACACCGTTGAATTTAGTCGATTGACGACGGTTCCACAATGTTTTTACCTGGTGAGCTTTGCCGGCTGAATCGTAGGCTACCAACTCGTTAGGAATAACGGTGATGGCACAACGTGTTCCGGTAAAACCAGCTGTTTTTGAGAAGCTTCGGAATTCGATAGCCACTTTTTTCGCGCCTTCAATTTCGTAGATCGAATGAGGAATTCCATCTTCAGTGATAAAAGCTTCGTAAGCTGCATCGTAAAGAATGATGGCATTTTTTTCGATGGCATAATCAACCCACTTTTTCAACTCTTCTTTTGATGCTACTGTTCCTGTTGGATTGTTTGGGTAGCAAAGAAAGATCAAATCCGGAGTTTCAGTAGGAAGCTCAGGAATAAAGTGGTTTTCTT
The DNA here is from genome assembly GCF_033963885.1 of Draconibacterium sp. IB214405. NCBI lineage: Bacteria > Pseudomonadati > Bacteroidota > Bacteroidia > Marinilabiliales > Prolixibacteraceae > Draconibacterium > Draconibacterium sp. IB214405. Next base: position 267,577 of record NZ_JAXBMA010000006.1, on the reverse strand, counting down.
TTGTACAAGGCATGTAAATAATTCCCTCGTAGTATCCGTTCGATTGGCAAACACCGGTTTTACCGCTCATTACAGTTGTGTCGGCATAAACCGGGTAAACCGGATCGCAAATCGCAATTTTATTGTCGTTGCCAAAAATCTCCTGGATATTTCCGGTGTCGCATTTCGAGCCGTCTGATACAAAAATCTCATCGGCAGAAATTTCGATTCCTTTGTCCTGGAACGAATTTTTTGCAATAGCTTCGCGAAGGAAAGCATAACCTTGTTCAGGTCCGTAACCTTTAAAAGTTTCACCGGCGGCCATTTCGTCAACGCCTTCGTGAAAAGCTTTTACAACGCTTGGAACCAACGGTTGGGTCACGTCGCCAATACCCATTTTAATTACTTTTTTATCGGGATTAGCTTCAATAAATTCGCTAACTCTGCGCCCAATTTCCGGGAAAAGGTAACCCGCCTGAAGTTTCAGGTAATTTTCATTAATAAGTGCCATATCTGTCTATTGTATAATGTTTTCCAAATTGAAAGTGTAAAGATAGAAAAAACTCTTGGCATGTATTTTTGCAGCCTGATGCCTTAATGCCTATTTAGATTAATTTAATGCAAGAAGACAGTTTGGGTTTATCGAAAGTCTGTTAATTTTGACAAAAAAATATTCGCGATGCAAAATTTCTTTGTAAAATCACACGGTCTGGGGAATGATTATATCGTTTTAAATCAGGAAGACATAAGTTTCGAATTAACTGAAAAAGCCATTATTCGTATTTGCGATGTGCACTTTGGTATTGGCTCCGATGGTATTCTTTTAAAGGTACCAAGCGACAAAGCTGACTTTGGTTTACGTATTCTTAATCCTGATGGATCGGAGGCAGAAAAGAGCGGGAACGGACTTCGTATTTTTTCGAAATATTTGTACGACCACGGTTTTACCACTGAAAAAAGTTTTAGCATTGAAACTCCCGGCGGACTTGTTCGTGCGGAGATCATGGAAGAAAAAAGCAACAAAGCCTATATGATTAAAGTAGATATGGGCCAGGCCATTTTTGAGGCAGAAAAAATTCCTGTAAACCTTGAACAGGAAGAATGTATTGACGAATCGCTGCCTTTACACGATAAAACTTTTCAGATTAATTGTGTTTCGGTGGGCAACCCACATTGTGTGATTTTAGTGGATGAGTTGTACGAAGAAGAAATTAAAAACTATGGCTCGGATATTGAAAATCACCCGATGTTCCCGAACCGCATAAACGTGCAGTTTGCCAAAGTAATTTCACGAAATGAAGTGGAAATTATGATTTGGGAACGCGGCGCAGGATGGACTTTGGCATCAGGAAGTTCGTCGTGTGCAGTTGCGTGTACGGTGGTGAAGAGAGGTTTAACAGATCGGAACCTAACCATAAAAATGCCGGGTGGCGAGTTGGCCATCGAAATTGATGAAGACTGGCAAATCAGAATGACCGGCGAAGTTCGCGAGATAGGCACCGGAACTTTAGGGGCAGAGTTAATCGAAGATCTGGAATTATGAGAGTACTGTTGATTTTTGTTTTTTGTGTTTTTGTTGTTAATGCAAAAGCACAGTTTAGCTGGCCTGACGGAGCCAAAGCGGCAGTTGTTTTTACCTACGACGATGGTTTGGATTGTCACCTGGATATTGCGGTTCCGCAATTAGATGAGTACGATTTAAAGGGGACATTTTTTTGCACCGGTAATTCACCAAGTTTATATAACCGTACCGAAGAGTGGCACACCATCTCAAAACACGGGCACGAGTTGGGGAATCACACGCTTTTTCACCCGTGCGACGGAACCGGACAGGACTGGGTAAAAGCCGAGTATGATTTAAGAACATACACGCCCGAGCAAATTGTTGCCGAATTAAAAACGGCCAATACCCTATTAAAAGCTGTCGACGGAAATACAGAAAGGACTTACGGTTATACATGTAGTCATTTTGTTGCCAACGGAGTGGATTTTACCGATTCGGTAAAAAATATGTTTGTGGCCGCCCGTTGCGATGGTCCCATCCCCAAAACGATGAAGGTATATAAAACCTGGAAAACACCGAGTTTTATGTCTGCCGATCCGGAGATTGAAGATCTGATTGCAAAAGTTGAAGAAGCTAAAACGAACGGGACAATTGTGGTGTTTATGTTTCACAGTGTGGGCGGCGGTTATTTAAATACCCCTGCCGATGTACACGAGCAACTCCTACAATATGTAAGCGAAAACCGGGATGAGCTTTACAGCGATTCCTTTATAAATGTAATGAAGTACGTAAAGGAAAATCAGTAATCAGATTTCCGGACTACGTAAGAACACAGGAAAATCAGTGCCTGTGTGAAACTTTTGCGTTGAAAATCAAAATATTATACCGTTTTAAGCACAATTTGTTGAATTAGATTATCTTTGTGCCGATTTTTTAGAAAACAACAGAGAATTCCCGCAAGGGAAGGAACACCTAATAGTTTGAAATAATGGCACATAAAGCAGGATTTGTGAACATTGTTGGCAACCCGAATGTGGGTAAATCAACAATTATGAATGCACTGGTAGGCGAAAAACTGTCTATCATCACCCAGAAGATGCAAACCACCCGCCACCGCATTAAAGGCATTGTAAGTGGCGAAGATTTCCAGATTGTTTATTCCGATACTCCCGGTATTCTGAAGCCCAGTTACAAGCTTCAGGAGTCGATGATGAAGTTTGTTGACACGGCTTTGATTGATGCCGACGTTATCCTTTTTGTTACCGATGTAAAAGAAAAGATTGACAAAAATCCGGACTACATCGAAAAAGTACGAAAATCGAATATGCCGGTTATCGTTTTGCTGAATAAGGTCGATCTGTCGAACCAGGAGGAAGTATTAAAACTGTACGATCACTGGTCGAACACTTTCCCGGGAGCAGATGTTTTCCCGATTTCGGCATTGGAGAAATTCAATATCGAGCCTATTTTCGATCGTATTTTGGAGCACTTGCCCGAAGGTCCGGCCTTTTTCTCAAAAGATCAGTTGACCGACCGAAATGAGCGCTTTTTTATGCAGGAAATTATTCGCGAGAAAATCCTTCTGCATTACCAAAAAGAGATTCCATATTCGGTTGAAGTGGAAGTTGAGGAGTTTAAAGAAGAGGAGAAGATTATCAATATCCGTACGGTAATTTATGTTTCGCGCGATAGCCAGAAAGGAATTATCATTGGGCATCAGGGGAAAAGTATAAAACGTGTGGGAACTGAAGCGCGCGCTGATGCAGAAGAGTTTTTTGACAAGAAGATTTTTCTGGAATTGTATGTGAAAGTAGCCAAAGACTGGCGCGAGAAAGACGGTCAGTTGAAACAATTTGGATACGATAAATTTTAAAAAGTCAGAAGTCGGAAGACCGGAGTACGAAGGATTAAAAGAGCTATCCTTAATCCTGACTTTCAAGTCGGGAGAGATTGAAGCCTCCGGAAAACAATGGGCTTTAGCCCTTAACAAAAAAGAACAAAAATGAGCAGCAGAATAGTAGCGATAGTAGGACGCCCGAATGTTGGGAAATCAACCCTGTTTAACCGTTTAATTGAACAACGCAAAGCGATTGTTGATGAAACAGCTGGTGTTACCCGCGACCGTAATTACGGAAAAGGCGAGTGGACTGGTGTTGAATTTTCGGTAATCGATACCGGAGGTTATGTGGTAAATTCGGAGGATGTTTTTGAAGCAGAGATCAATAAACAAGTACACCTTGCCATTGATGAGGCCGATGTAATTATGTTTGTGGTGGATGTGGAAGCCGGAATTACCGACCTTGACGATGCCATTGCAAATATTTTACGTCGCAGTAAAAAAGAGCTTATCCTCGTTGTAAATAAGGTTGATAACCACAACCGTATTTTAGATGCACAGGAATTTTACGGTTTGGGATTGGGTGAAATTCATTGTATTTCGTCGATGACCGGAAGTGGAACCGGCGATATGCTGGATGCACTGGTTGACAAATTTCCGCATAAAGAATCGTTGGACGAAGAGCACGAATTGCCGCACCTGTCGGTTGTTGGCCGCCCGAATGTTGGTAAATCGTCGTTTATTAATGCTCTAATTGGCGAAGACCGCAACATTGTAACCGATGTGGCCGGCACAACACGCGATTCAATCCATACCCGATACAATAAGTTTGGTCACGATTTTATGATCATTGACACCGCCGGACTACGTAAAAAAGGTAAAGTAAGCGAAGACCTTGAGTTTTACTCAGTGCTTCGATCGGTACGTACCATTGAGAATTCGGATGTTTGTTTGTTGCTTATCGATGCGACCCGCGGTGTGGAGGCGCAGGATATGAATATCCTGAACCTGATTCTGAAAAACAAAAAAGGGGTGGTTATTTTGGTGAATAAATGGGACCTTATGGATAAGGATACCATGACAACCAAAAAACTAACCGATGAAATTCATAACCGAATGGCACCGTTTACCGATGTGCCTATCATCTTTATTTCGGCCCTAACAAAACAGCGTGTGCACAAAGCGCTTGAAGTTGCAATGGAGGTGCATGAAAGTCGCAAGCAACGTATTAAAACTTCGGAATTGAATGAAGTAATGTTGGAAGCGATTGAAAACTACGGACCACCTTCGGTAAAAGGGAAGTACATTAAAATTAAATATTGTACGCAGTTGCCGTCGCCGACTCCAACTTTTGCATTTTTTGCAAACTTGCCGCAGTACATAAAAGAACCGTATAAACGTTATCTGGAGAACCAGTTGCGCGATAACTTTAATTTTACCGGTGTTCCAATTCAAATTTATTTCAGACAGAAATAGAAGGACCCGGAAGACTGAAATCAGGAAATTCCATCTGTATTTATTGCAGGTGGAATTTTTTTTATCGTTTTGGCGGCGTATAATCGTCCGGCAGCGAATTGGCAAAATTCTTCTTGTCCATTCTTCCCTGGATAATAAAATTCAGGTCGGGGCTTGTTCCGTTCGAACGGATTGTAAAAGGTTGTTTTGTAGAGTAGATAAATGATTTTCGCATGTTATAGTGGTAACGGTCGGAAAGAAATTCAGCCGGAATTGGATATTCATCGTCATCAAACCGATATTGCACGGCCAGTGTATCCGCCAAAATTATATATTGTCTTGCCAGGTTAATTGATTCTTTCTCCTCGATTTGATAAAAAGCCGCATCAATATTTTCAGGATAGATTTTTATTTTGTAGCCCTCTGCACCGGGATCGTTGTTGTAAATCGATTTTAAAAAGTGGCGGTATGAGCCGTAGTAAGTGAGCCGCCGGTTGTTTTCAAAATAGCTCTGTTTAAGCTGCTTTTCATTTTCCATCGGTTCGTAATAATGGTAACCTTTTAGTTTGGTAACATAACCTCCATTCATCGAATTTAGCGGGATTTGTTCTCCATTCGGGCCATCAGTGCTGGTTACTGTAAACTCATCGAGAAACAGTTTTATCCGGTAACCAAGGTAGTTGTTCTCGATAATAAGCGGCTCGTTCGAACGAGCTGTAAAGTGCATGTCGTCGCGCTCAAAAATCAATGTGCTGTCATTTAGTATCTTTATTTTCTCACGATATTCCTCAATAAAATGCGAATAGAAAAAGCGTAAATTTCTTTTCCGTCGGTTTTTTCCTGAAACCTCAACTTCATGAATATCAAAATTGCGCGGCTCAAGTTTGATGAGTAATTTTTCGGTGTTTTGTAAAGTGTAGATATACGATTCGTAGGCAATGTGGTCGGCAACAAGCGTGCAGGGTAAAAACGGAATTTTTAATTCGAAATAACCTGCGGAGTCGGTAATGCATCCTAAAGTTGTACCCGATATAAAAACTTCGGTGTGCGGAATTGGCGCTTGGGTTTGTGCATCAAGAACACGGCCGGTAATGGTTGCTCGCTGGGCAAACAGTGCCGGACAAAGCACAATCAGAAAAAATAATGAGAAACAAAATTTGGAAGGATTCATTGGTTTTGTTTTCTGTAAATTACATCAAATATTATTCCACTCGAAACAAATTAAGTATCAAAAATGAGGATGCTTAACAGCAAATTATTTATTAAATTGGCTAAAATTCTTTCGGATAATAAAGCACTGTTTTAAGCATTCCGAAGTTTAAAATTAAAAAAATGGCTCGTTTTTTAAAAGATCGCTCAAATGCAAAAGGGATGGTTCCCGGTTCGTTGGTGCTCATCGGCCGGCAGAAAATGGAAAAACCCATTTTTCAACTGATACGATACGTTAAGGATGATTTACTGGAAGAGACTGTTGACTCATTCGCCGAAGTAAAGGAAAAGTTGCAGGCCGGACAGGTTAACTGGATAAACATTTACGGATTGCACGATCTGGACACAATAAAACAACTTGGCGAAGAATTTAAACTTCCTTCGCTTTTACTCGAAGATATTCTGAATACCGACCAGTCGCCAAAGTATGAAAATGGTGAAAGTTACGATGCTTTTATCATGAAAATTCTCCATACCGAGGAAGGTTCGAAACGAATACATGCTGAACAGGTTACGCTTATTTTGGGAGAGGATTATGTGTTAACCTTGCAGGAACGAAAAGGAGATGTTTTTGAAGTGGTGCGCGAGCGCATTCGTAAAAGTAAGGGAAGAGTTCGGGCAAGTGGTAACGACTACCTTGCTTATGCATTAATGGATGCGCTGGTTGATAATTATTCGATTCTGATTGAGAATATCGGACGACAGGTGGAAGATATCGAAGACCGGCTTTTTAAGCACATGGATGCTAAGATAGTAGAAGAGATTTACCAGTTTAAAACCGAGTTAAACTACATTAGAAAAGCTGTTCGTCCCATGCGCGAGTTTATAATTTCGTTGTTACGAACAGAAGATACTTTTTTTCAGGAAAAGAATATTGCTTATTTAAAAGATCTGAATGATTTGATTATTCAATGTTCCGAAGCCGTTGAAATGTATAACAACATGACTTCCGACCAGTTAAATATTTACAATTCGAACATGAGTAACCGGATGAATGAGGTGATGAAAACGCTGACTATTTTTGCGTCGATTTTTATACCCTTAACTTTTATTGCCGGTATTTACGGGATGAATTTTGAGTATATTCCCGAACTGAAATTAAAGTATGGTTACCTCGGTTTTTGGGTAATAATATTAATTCTCGGTGGCGGATTGCTAATTTATTTTAGACGTAAAAAGTGGTTATAATATATTTCACGCAGATTACACAGATAGCGCAAATTGAATTTATTAAAGTTGGTGCTCATCAGCGTAAATCGGCGAAATCTGCGAGAGGTAAAATAGTTTAGCCGAAACAGAAAGCAAGTTTAACCGAGAGAAAGCAAAAGAGATATGCAGGAAATTGATAATATAGAACTCAAGTATTTAAAGTTTGGTGATTACCAGGAGTTGAAAGAGGCCATGATTGAGGCTTATTCGAATATGCCTGATGCATATTGGAAGGAGCATCATATAAAATCGCTTATCAAACGGTTTCCTGAAGGGCAGGTGGTGTTAAAAGTTAACGGCCAAATTGCGGGTTGTGCACTGGCCATTGTGGTTGAATACGATAAATTTGAAGACAACCACACCTACAAGGAAATAACCGGTAATTATACTTTCGATACGCACTCTGCGAAAGGTGACATGTTATACGGGATTGATGTTTTTATTAAACCCGAATTTCGTGGTTTGAGGTTGGGGCGCCGTCTTTATGATTACCGAAAAGAACTTTGCGAACGCTTAAATTTAAAAGGGATCGCTTTTGGCGGGCGTATTCCGAATTATCACCTCTATCAAAACGAGCTGTCTCCTAAAGAATACATTCAGAAAGTTCGGACGAAAGAAATACATGATCCGGTACTTAACTTCCAGATATCAAACGATTTTCATCCGGCAAAAATTATAAAAGGATACCTCGAAGGCGATAAAGATTCGAAAGAATATGCCGTGCTTTTGGAGTGGGACAATATCTATTACGAAAAGCCGCGGAAAAAACCGGAAATCACAAAAACAGTCGTTCGTTTGGGATTGGTGCAGTGGCAAATGCGACCCTATAAAAACCTCGAGGATTTGATGCTTCAGGCAGAGTTTTTTATTGATGCCGTTTCGGGTTACCGTTGCGATTTTGCCTTGTTTCCGGAGTTTTTTAATGCGCCGTTAATGGCCGAAAATAACCACTTAACAGAGCCCGAAGCAATTCGCGAACTGGCAAGGCATACAAATGATATCACTTCCAAATTTTCGGAGCTGGCGATAAGCTACAATATCAATATTATTACCGGTAGTATGCCCGAACTGGTGGATGACAAGTTGTATAACGTTGGTTATTTGTGCCGCCGCGACGGGAGCACCGAGCGCTACGAAAAACTGCATGTAACACCCGACGAAGTTAAAGTTTGGGGCATGCAGGGAGGCAGCACACTAAAAGCGCTGGATACCGATTGTGGGAAAATCGGGGTGTTGATTTGTTATGATTCTGAATTCCCGGAATTGAGCCGTTTGCTGGCCGACGAAGGAGTGGATATTTTGTTTGTGCCATTTTTGACCGATACACAAAACGGTTTTTCACGGGTGCGAAACTGCTCGCAGGCCCGCGCCATCGAAAACGAATGTTATGTGGCTATTGCGGGCAGTGTTGGCAACCTTCCAAAAGTGCATAACATGGATATTCAATATGCACAATCGATGGTTTTTACACCCTGTGATTTTGCTTTTCCTGCAAATGGTGTAAAGGCCGAAGCCACGCCAAATACCGAGATGATTCTGATTGCCGATGTGGATATTGGTTTGTTGCGCGAACTCAATCAGTTTGGAAGCGTGCGAAATTTAAGAGACCGACGACAGGATCTGTTCAGTTTGAAAAAGAAATAAACGCAATGCAAAATTCAGAACACCAAAAAGAGTTAATTGGCCGAAAAGACTATGCCGATTTTCCGGCTTTGGATTTAACAGGGATAAAAACAAAAATCGACACCGGAGCTTATACTTCAAGTATTAATTGCCACTGGGTTAAAGAAACTGTAATAGATGGAAGAGAAGTGTTGGTTTGCAAATTTCTTGATCCGCAGCACCCAAAATATACAGGAAAAGAATACCTTTTCGCCGCTTACAAAAAAAAGAGTATTAAAAGCTCAAACGGAATTAGCGAAGACAGGTTTCTTATTCAAACTGAAATAAAATTATTTAATAAGGTTTATATTATAGATTTATCGTTAACAGACAGAAATTTAATGAAGTACGACGTGTTAATTGGAAGAAAATTTTTGAATAAAAGGTTTTTGGTTGATACTTCGGTTTCAAATTTATCACATAAATTAAGTAGAAAACGGAATTAGAATAGATTCTAAAAATTAGACAAACAAAATGAATATTGTAGTATTATCAAGAAATCCAAAGTTATATTCAACAAAAAGACTGGTACAGGCAGGAGAAGAACGGGGACATAATATGTTGATCGTTGATCACTCGAAATGTGATTTGGTTATTGAAAAGAAAAATCCACAGATTATCTATCAAGGCAAAAAACTTGAAAATATCGACGCAGTAATTCCGCGAATTGGCGCATCGATAACCTTTTACGGAACTGCAGTTGTCCGTCAATTCGAGATGATGAAGGTGTTTACTGCCATCGAATCCATTGCTCTTGGTCGTTCGCGCGATAAATTACGCAGTTTGCAAATTCTTTCCCGTGCAGGATTAGGATTGCCCAAAACTGTTTTTACCAATTACAGTAAAAATACTGATCATATTATCGACAGTATTGGAGGAGCTCCAATGGTTATTAAACTTCTGGAAGGCACCCAGGGAATTGGCGTTGTTTTAGCAGAAAATAAGAATGCCGCATCGTCGGTAATTGAAGCATTTCACGGATTAAAAGCCCGCGTAATTGCACAGGAATTTATTGAGGAGGCGAAAGGTGCCGACATCAGAGCCTTTGTAGTTGATGGCGTTGTAGTTGGAGCGATGCGACGAAGCGGTAAACCCGGCGATTTCAGGTCGAACCTGCATCGGGGAGGAACCGCAGAAGTTATTGAATTGAGCGACGACGAAGAAAATGCGGCCTTAAAAGCAGCCCGGGTAATGGGCCTTGGTGTTGCAGGAGTTGATATGTTGCAATCGAAAAACGGGCCGTTAATTATGGAGGTAAACTCGTCGCCCGGTTTGGAAGGTATTGAAAGTGCTACAGGTATTGATATTGCCAAAAGCATAATTCGTTATGTTGAACGAAATGTCTGATAACGGCGAAAAATGGTAATTGAAAAATTGGCTAAATAGGCGTTTATGAAAATCCTGAACCGAGAAATAATGCCGGGAGAGTCCGTGCAAATCAACCTCGATACAGTGCGTTTGCACACGCGTACAAGAATAAATGTACCGGTAATTATTGAGCGTGCCAAAGAAGATGGGCCGGTGTTGTTAATCAATGCCGGTATTCATGGCGATGAAGTGAATGGTGTTGAAATTGTGAGAAAAGCCATTTCGAGCAACATGTTACGCCCAACAAAAGGGACTGTAATTTGTATTCCGGTTTTAAATGTTTTTGGATTCTTGAACCAGACCCGCGAGTTTCCGGATGGAAAAGATCTGAATCGTTATTTTCCTGGCTCGGCAAAAGGTTCTTTAGCCAGCCAGTTTGCCTATACTTTTATGAAGGAAATTGTTCCTCATGTCAATTACTGTATCGATTTTCACACCGGTGGGGCAAACAGGTTTAATATTCCTCAAATTCGTATTTCCCGTAACGATGAAACATTGTTGCAGCTTGCCAATGCTTTTCATCCGCAATTTATTGTTTATGCAAATAACCGCGATAAATCATTTCGAGAATCGGCAACCAAAGTGGGTTTAAAAGTCTTGTTATTCGAAGGCGGGAAATCACTCGATTTTAACAATGAAGTAACTGAGGCCGGACTGAATGGAATTATGCGGGTAATGCATACCATTGGTATGCGCGACTATTCCACCAGTATCAATCAGAATAATCTAAAAGATCCGATTTTGATTGAAGAGTCGTACTGGCACAGAGCACGGCATTCAGGATTGTTTCGCTCTTTTGTTAATGGTGGTGAATACATACTTAAAGGACATACTCTCGGAAGTATCTCTGATCCGTTTGGTGAATTTGAATACCTGATTAAAGCCAAAACCAACGGGCATATTATAGGATTAAATTATTCGCCAATTGTTACCGAAGGTGATGCACTATATCATATCGGGAATTGAATGTGTGTTCAGGATGAAAATTTGAAAAATCTGAATTATGGAAATTGATTTTTTGTATTGGGGATCAGTCTTTGGAATTGTAATCATATCCTACTTTCTTTCGCTTATTGTTCGGCGAATTTTAAGTCGTATAATCCGAAAAAAATCGGATAACCTGAAGGAGGATCCAACGAAGTTTGTTTTCCTGAAAAACAGTGTGTCGTTTATTATTTTTATCATCGCACTTATTATCATATTTCTGATTACTCCGGCGCTTAACGATATTGGAAAAGGGCTGTTTGCCGGTGCCGGAATTATGGCTGCAACCATCGGTTTTGCTTCACAAAAAGCTTTCTCGAATATTTTAAGCGGTATTTTTATTCTCATTTTCAAGCCGTTTAGCGTGCAGGATACCATCGAAATAAAAACCGATAATTTAAAAGGAGTGGTGGAAGAAATTACCTTGCGGCATACTGTAATTCGCGATTATGAGAACAGGCGTATTGTAATTCCAAACAGTTTGATCAGTGAAACAACTTTGCTGAACAGCTCGATGACAGACGAGAAAATTAAAAAACATGTTGAGTTTGGTATCAGTTACGATTCCGACATCGATCTGGCTAAAAAAATTATTAAGGAAGAAATTCTAAAACACCCGAATTTTATTGATAACAGAAGCGACGAAGAAAGGGAACAGGATTTTCCGCTTGTTTCGATGCGGCTTGTTTCGCTTGGTGATTTTTCGGTAAATATCAGGGCTTATGTTTGGGCCAGATCAAATGATGAGGCTTTTGTGCTGCAATGCGATGTTTTTGAGAGTGTTAAAAAAAGATTCGATAAAGAAGGAGTTGAAATTCCATTTCCTTATCGAACCCTTGTTTTTAAGAATAAACCCGATAAAATTGATTAGCCGGATTATTCGATATTTACTGTATTGTCGTAACCCCGAATCAGGATTGTATTTCCTTTATCGCCTGCAAGTAATTCAAGCTCGCCGCTTTTTTCAACATGACGGCTTGGCAACAAGGTTTTTGGGAAATCAACTTTCCCGTATTTCATTTGGGCATCAATTTTAAAAGGTACCGAACCTGCATTAATAATCAGTTTTCCGTATTTCGCGTCGAACGAAATACCTTCAAAATCGGTGTTTAGCTCATCAATATCAATATCGTCGTCGTAGCCTACAATCGAGAGTTTCGAAGTTGATTTGATGATGTATTTGCTGTATTTACTTTCGGTAATGTCGATTGAGACAGTTTTGTCGAGATAGATATCGTTGTCGTACGACTCCGGAATGGTAAGCGTTTTTACCTTACCCAATTTCAACTCCGAATATTTTCCTGAAAATTCTGCCGATTTTGCAGAGCTGATTTTCAAGTTGCAGTCGTATAAGTTGAGCGAAAGTTTTTCAAGTTCAGCTTCCGAAACCAGATCGGTGTACTTAGCATCCATTTTTAGGTTACTAAAACCGTCAATAAGCACTTTGTCGTCATACGATTCAATCTCCAGATTTGCAGCTGTGCTACCTTCTATTTTAGAATATTTACTTTCGATGTTTATATCGCCTGCAGTTTTAAATTCAATATCCGTATCGTACAAAATGAAGTTGGCTTTGTCGTTAAATTTTTCCACATGCAGCTTCGAGTATTTTGCTTCCAGTCCAACTACCGACAGAAAACCTTCGGCATGGAGCTCGCTGCTGTACAGGTTTAGTTTGTTTTCACCACTGCTTTCGCCTAAAGAAACAGAACTGTATTTGTTCTCTAGATTCAGGTTGGCCGATTTCGGGATATTCATTTCGTGCCTGATCTCAAAATCTTTAATTTTTACTTTGTCGCCATTCAACAGGGTGATGGTGCTGCGGCCGTTAGTCGAATTCATGTTTTTGTAAAAGCGCGTATCAATGTCGAGCGTGTTACCTCGCTGGTCGAATTCGAACGCTTCAATAGCTGCGATCAGTTTCTCAGCATCTTCACGGTTGCTGGCATCCACTTTAATTTCGGTGCTTATTGTAACCGTATTATCATTGGTCGTATTAATTTTTATATCGCCCGCATGGTTCGATAAATTTATTCGTACATCGGCCTTTACCGATGCCGATTTATTTAAGGTTTTTGAGGCCTCGTAGTTTTGAGCCCAGCCCAACTGACTGCCGATTAAAAAGGCAGCTATCGTAACCAAAAATTTAAAGTGTAATCGTGTCTTCATCGTGTTTTTGTTTTTCAATTTCAAGTAGAATTCGGTTTAAAACTTTGATTTTTTTCTCGTAATAATCAAGCATAACATGTATTACCGGCTCGTTGTCGAAGGTGTTGTTCAAATCTTTTTGATAGGTGGCATAAATTTCGTCGAGGTTGTTCAGTTCGTTCAATAAAAACTGAATCTCGGAATTATCTTCAGGCAGCTCTTGTTCCACCTGCTCCCATTTGGCATTTACAACCTTTTGAAGTGACGCTTCCTGTGTCCCAAGTTCTTTCGAGATATCCGAGAGCTGAACAACTACCACTTGTTTATCAGAAGTTTCGTTCACCACAAAATAAGTGGCCGAAACAACAAAAAGAAATATGGCCGCCACCTTCCAAAACCACTGTGGCAGCTTTTGTTTTTTGTTTTGGTGAAGCTCGTTTCTTATCCCTTCCCAAACAATGTCGGGTTCGGGTTCTTCCACGTCGAGCTTAAGCCGTTGCTCCTTCAGATATTTTTCCAGATCCTGTTTCATCTTGCATCATTTTAACTAATAACTGTTTTGCTCTGAAAAACTGTGTTTTTGCTGTCGATTCCGAAATCCCCAGTTTTTCTCCTATTTCCGCATGTTTATAGCCTTCTAAAGCACGAAGCACCAAAATTTCGCGGGCACCATCCGGCAGTTGTTTTATAAAATGGTGAATCCTTTCCGGACTAAACTCACTTTCAATTTCAACTGCTATTTCAAGGTCGTCGTTCCCCAGGTTTTCAACCTCGGCATAAAACATTTTTTCCTTTCGGGTAACATCAATACTTTGGTTAATAACAATTCGTTTTAGCCAGCCGCCAAAAGCTTTTTCATTTTTTAATTTGTCGATTTCGGAGAACGCTTTTACAAACGCATCCTGAAGCACATCCTCAGCCAGGCTTTTATCGTTGGTCATACGAATGGCTACGTTGTACATCCCCTTACAATAGAGTTTGTAGAGCCGGTACTGAGCTTTCGCATCGCCTTTTTTGCAAAGCTTAATCAGGCTGACTTCGTTATCGTTGTAGTGTATTTCCAAATTGTTTTTTTAATGCTGTCAGGCAGTTTCCCTTCGATCTTAAACCTCGACCTTTGCCTTTAAGACGAAGATATTCTGAAAAGGTTGGAATGGTACAAAAATATTTTTCACATTTGTAGGAGAACCAATAAAAATCTTACAAAATGTTTATCGTTCACGTATTTATTCATGTAAAAGAAGATTGTATCGATGCGTTTAAGGCGGCCACCATCGAAAATGCAAAAAACAGTATTAACGAACCGGGGATTACCCGTTTTGATTTTGTAGAACAACAAGACGACCCTACGCGTTTTGTATTGGTAGAGGTGTATCGCACGGCCGACGATCCGGCAAAACACAAAGAAACGGCGCACTATCAAAAGTGGCGCGACACCGTTGCCGATATGATGGCTGAACCACGATCGGCAATCAAGTTTTATAATGTACATCCCGACGAAGAAGGTTGGGATTAAGAACGAGAATATGGCAGTAGATTTTTCATTTGCAACTGCGGGGCAAATCATTTTTGGAAATCATTCGGTGGAGAAAGTACCCGATCTTGTTGCAGGTTTTGGGCAGAAAGTTGTCTTAGTGACGGGAAAAAATTCGTCGCGGGCCAAAGAGTTGATGGCGAAGTTCGCTCCGGGAATCGACACTGTACTTTTTACTATTCCGGGAGAACCAACTACCGATTTAATAGAGGCCGGAGTGCAACTGGCTCGCGAGCATGCAAGTGAAGTTATTGTAGGTTTTGGCGGAGGCAGTGTTATCGACAGTGCAAAAGCGATTGCTGCCATGGCAACCAATAAAGGCGAGTTGCTCGATTACCTGGAAGTAATAGGTCGTGGGAAACCGCTGACTGAAAAACCTTTACCTTGTATTGCGATTCCAACCACTGCAGGAACCGGTGCCGAGGTAACCAAAAACTCGGTAATAAAATCGCCCGAAAATAATGTGAAGGTAAGTTTGCGAAGTAATTACATGTACCCCGATGTTGCGGTGGTTGATCCGGTACTTACATGGTCGATGCCACCGGCATTAACCGCCAGCACCGGCGTTGACGCCTTAACACATTTATTGGAAACGTTTGTGTCGAACCAGGCCAACCCTTTTATCGATATGGTTTGCCGCGAAGGGATGACACGAATTTCGCGCTCATTGAGAATAGCTTTTAAAGACGGGAGCGATAAACAAGCACGTGAAGACATGGCCATGGCAAGCCTTTTGGGCGGAATGGCATTGGCCAATGTAAAACTGGGCGCAGTGCACGGTTTTGCCGGACCAATGGGAGGTATGTTTCCTATTCCGCACGGTGCTGTTTGTGCGTGTTTGATGTCGGCAGTTATCGAAGAAAATATTCAGGTCTTGCGGGAAAATAAACTCGATAGCTCGAAATTTGATGAGCTGGCAAAAATCCTCACTGGAAACGAAAAAGCAATGTCGAACGACGCGGCTATCTGGGCAGCCGAATTGGTGGCTGATTTGCAGATCCCGTCGTTGTCGGAATTTGGATTAACAAAAGCAGATTTTCCGGCATTGGTTGAAAAAGCAAAAGTTGCAAGCAGCATGAAAGGTAATCCGGTAGAACTGACAGATGAGCAGTTGTTTTGTATTTTGGAGCGGTCGTTGTAAATGACAATCCGGTATCGGAACAATTTTTGTAGAATAAAACTATCTTTGTACAATAAACAGAACGCGATGATTGGCAATTTTTTTCATACACCGGGAACAAAAAAGTTTAGAATAACCCCACGTTTTTGGGATCCTGACAAGGACGAGAGAGACGAGCGGGAACGCCGAATTAAGGAGGAGTTGGGGATTGTAGATGAGAAAAAAGACAGCAATCGTCCGTATCGTCCAAACATTAAAGGTCAGTTTCGTTCGGGAGATAACTGGGCCCGGTCATCCGAATCGGCGAGAAGAGCACAAAATCGCCGGCTGGTATGGATTGTGATTGTACTTGCGCTGGTGCTTTATCTTTTCTTCTTTTCCGACTTTTTTGCATAGAAAGCGAATCTCGTAGTACAAATTTCTAAAGATTTAATCTTGAGCGATATTATTCAGTTATTACCCGATGCAGTAGCCAATCAGATTGCTGCCGGAGAAGTTATTCAGCGACCGGCATCGGTTGTGAAAGAGCTTGTGGAGAATGCTCTTGATGCGGGCGCAACTGAAATTACCATCAATATAAAAGACGCAGGAAAGACACTTGTTCAGATTTCGGACAACGGAAGCGGAATGTCGCCAACCGACGCACGGATGGCTTTTGAGCGTCATGCTACTTCAAAAATTCGTTCGGCCAACGATTTATTTGCCATTCGTACCATGGGATTCCGTGGCGAGGCACTGGCATCGATAGCCGCCATTGCCGATGTTGAACTACGAACTAAAAAGGCCGACGATGAGGTGGGCACTTTTATTCATATTGTTGGTTCCGAGGTGAAAACACAGGAGCCCGCCGGATGTAACAACGGCACCAATTTTATGATTAAAAACCTGTTTTTTAATGTGCCGGCGCGTCGTAAATTTCTGAAAGCAAATTCCACCGAATTAAAACATATTATCTGGGAAATTCAGCGGGTGGCTCTGCCTAATCCCGACATAAAATTATCCTTGATTCACAATGGCTCGCCGGTTTATGATCTGCCACCGGCTAACTACCGGAAACGTTTGGTTGACGTATTTGGCAGGAGCTTGAATCAAAGCCTGATAAATGTAGATGAAGATACCAGTATTGTAAAGGTTTTCGGATACATCGGCCAGCCAAAATATGCACGTAAAACACTGGGCGAACAATTCTTTTTTGTGAACGGTCGTTTTATGCGTCACCCGTATTTTCATAAGGCGATTACACAGGCTTACGAGCAATTGTTACCGCCTGATACTTATCCGTCGTATTTCCTGTTTTTGGAGCTCGATCCGGAAGCAATAGACATCAATGTGCACCCTACAAAAACCGAGATAAAATTTGAAAACGAACGCGATATCTGGCCGATTATTCATGCGTCGATACGCGAATCGCTGGGCAAGCATAACGTGGTACCGTCGATCGATTTTGACCAAAGCGGAAGCATTGATATTCCTGTTCCGAAAAAGGATGGTGAAGGAGTGCGTTTTCCGGAAATTCAAATCAATCCCGATTACAATCCGTTTAACAACGAAAAGCAGTTTGCCGAACGCGGTTACTCACCGTTCGAGAATGATTCTACCGGACAGGGAAGAAGTACTTCGAATTCGTCGGGACGGGAAAAGAAAAATCTCGAGAATTGGGAAGACCTGTATCAGGGAGCGCAATTGAAATTAAAACCCGAGCAGGAATACCGTGAAAGTGCCATTCAAGCGGATGATTTGTATGCCAATACACCCGGACAGTTTAGCGGTAAAAAAGTTTTGCAGCTGAAACAACGTTATGTGTTAACGCCGGTAAAATCGGGATTAATGGTTATCGACCAGAAAAGGGCACACGAGCGAATTTTGTACGAGAAATTTATGGAGGTGCTAAAAACCGATTCGGTGGCCAGTCAGCAACAGTTATTTCCACAAACCGTTGAGCTCAATCCTGCCGATTCGGCTTTGTTAAAATCAATTTTGGAAGACTTGTTGTCGCTGGGATTTGATATTCGCGAATTTGGTAAAGACACTTTTATTATAAACGGCACACCGGGTGTCCTGGATATTTCGTCGCCCGAGCTGATTCTTGAAAAATTGCTGGAAGAGTACAAAACATCGCCGGTTGATGCACGCTCAAAAGCCAAGGAGCAAATTGCAGCGTCGCTGGCAAAAGCATCGGCAATGGATTATGGCACCGACCTGAAACAGGAAGAGGTGGATCACCTGATCGATAATTTGTTTGCCTGCGCAACACCCAACTTTTCGCCCGACGGGAAAAAGGTGTTGACCATTATTTCGACAGATGATATCGAAAAAAGTTTTTCAAGATGACAGATTGTCGTTAATTTGAGTACATAAAATTTTGGCGTGGTCATTGTATTTGGCCTGATCATTAAAACAATAAGCAACTGAAGATCGTTGATTTTGGAAAGAAAGATGATTTCGGTCTTCCAACATTATTATTATGAGATACCGTCCGATGTTAAATATGCCTCCGGTGGTGAAGAATTTAATTCTCGCCAACGTTGTGTTTTATCTGATAACCATTGTGTTAAAACAAACCGGAACCGATTTGTATCCGATTCTAGGTTTGCACTTTCCTTTGTCGGAAAAATTTAGACTTCACCAGTTTTTTACTTACATGTTTATGCACGATTCGCACGGTATCGGGCATATCTTTTTTAATATGTTTGCCCTGTACATGTTTGGGCGTGTGCTCGAAGGAGTTTGGGGGCCAAAACGTTTTCTTACCTTCTACCTGGTAACCGGAATTGGTGCGGCGGTGTTGCATATGGCGGTAACTTATTTCGAATACCAGTCGCTGATCGGGAAAATGTCGGCTGATCAAATTGCCTACGTAAAAGAAGTGGGGTACCAGATTTGGAGCGAAGGAAAGAACTTTAGCGATCCGCTGGCCGGTAAGTTGAATGCGATTCTGAACACGCCAACTGTTGGTGCTTCGGGAGCAGTTTTTGGCATATTGTTAGGTTTTGGAATGTTGTTCCCAAATACAGAATTGATGTTGCTTTTCCCGCCAATACCAATTAAAGCCAAGTATTTTGTAATTGGTTATGGTGCGTTGGAATTATTCTTTGGTGTGTCAGGAATTCAGGGAAGTGTCGCGCACTTTGCTCACCTGGGCGGAATGTTGTTTGGGTATTTTATGATCAAATACTGGAACAAAACCTCGAATCGTTTTTACTAAAAACAGGCTGGAATAATCGTGGATATTGTTGGCGACATAAAACGAACATTTAAAGAAGGATCGGTTTTAAGCCGGTTGATCTATATTAATATTGGTGTTTTTCTTTTACTGAAAATCATTGGAGTATTCTTTTACCTAAGTGGACAAAACGTTTCTTTGTATCAATATTTATCAGTGCCTTCAATTACCGAAGTTTTGGTGCAACGCCCATGGACACCGATAACTTACATGTTTTTACATCAGGGATTTATACATCTCCTGTTTAATATGCTTGGCCTGTATTGGTTTGGGCAATTGTTCTTGTATCATTTTGAAGGGAACAAACTGTTGAGTGTTTACCTGATGGGAGGTCTTTGGGGGGCTTTTTTATACATCATAGCCTACAATTTTATTCCTGTGTTTGATTCTGCTTACGGATTGTTACTGGGAGCATCGGCATCGATTTTTGCGATTTTGGTAGCAGTAGCTTTTTACGATCCCAACCGCGAGATACACCTGTTTTTTATCGGTCGTTTCCCGCTGAAATATGTAGCTGCTTTTTACGTTTTATTGTCGGTAATTGGTATTTCTTCGTCCAATCCGGGAGGTAATATTGCACATTTGGGTGGTGCTTTCTGGGGGTGGTTTTATATTTATCAATTGCGAAAAGGAAAAGATATGGGAGCAGGTTTGGTAAAATTACTGGATAAGCTGGGTGAGTTTTTATCGGGGCTTTTTAAGCCAAAAAGTAAGATGAAAATTACCTATAAAAAACCGCCACGCGACGACCACGAGTACAATCGCCAAAAACACGTGCAGCAAGACGAGATCAATCGTATTCTGGATAAAATCGCCAAATCGGGTTACGACAGCTTGTCTAAGAAGGAAAAAGAGTTACTCTTTAAGCAAGGGAAGAAATAGTTGGCAGTCGCAGTTTTCAGATTGACAGAGTGACTTGTGTTTTATGAGGAGACTCTACCTAAAATCAGATTCATCCTTCATCGATAATCCTTAATCAATTATCTTTTCCTAGTCTTCGTTCTGGTAAGTATGTGCCTGGTAAATACTGGCATTCAGCTCAAATCCAATCAGCAAAATCAGCGACATTACATACATCAGAAGTAATACTGCCAATAATGTCCCGATTGATCCGTAAAGAATATTGTACTGGCTAAAGTTATTTAGGTAATAACTCATTCCGATAAATCCAAAAATACTTAAAACGGTTGCCAACGTACCTCCGGCAGAGATAAAACGCCACTTTGTTTTTTTGGCAGGTGCCATGTAATATAAAAATGAAAAGGCAAAAAAGAATATGGTAATTGTAATTATCCATTTCCCAACTGTTAACAGGTAAAACAGGAATTTGTCGCGGATAATATCAATTTGATCAAGGTAGTTAATTAATGCCTGGCCGCCGGTTAACATGGCAATTGCCACAACCAGCAGAAGCGTAAAAATAATCAACAGTACAACAGCCGCAAGGTACTGACTCCACCACGTTCTTCTGTTTATATTGTGAACCGTTGCATCAAAAGCGCTCATCATCGAAACAAAACCATTTGTTGCAAAAATAAGGGCCATTAAAAAGTTAATCGACTTCACGTTGCGTCCCGGATCTTTTAAAACTATTGCAGTAATCGTTTCTTCTATTACCGGCCAGATTTTTTCGGGAACTAACTCCTTAATTATCGTAAAAAGTTCCTGTTCGAAACCACTCGATGGAATAAGGGTGAATAAAAAAATGATACCCGGAAACAAGGCAAGAAAAAACGAAAAAGCGATGCCCGATGCCCTTGTTGTAATGGCTCCGTCGACAATACTTCTCCAAAAAAACATGGCTACGTCATACAACGGTACACCGTCAAAAAGGGGCAATGTTATACTTTTGGCGTGCTCAACTGCTTTTTCGCCCAGCTTTTTTAAACGCTTAAAAGTGATCTTTTCGGTTGTCATACCGACTATTATTGTTGTTCAATTCGGAGTTGGTGAATGTATTCTTTGCCGCTGCTTTTTTTAAGCAAAAAGTAAACCCTGAAATCGCCTTTTTCTGTTTTTAATTTTCCGATAACTGATTTTGCGTCAGCTTTTCCGCTGTTGTGAATAACTGAAAATGCATTTTCAACAACTGGAGGGAATTTATTAAAAAAGTTAGATACAATTTGTTGGGCTTGTGCTTTACTGTATACATTGTCGTTATCGAGTACTACCAGCTCAACGTTCTGGTTAAAATACGAAGAAAGCACTTTTGCGTTTCCGGTATTTAGTCCAACAACTATATCGTTGGGGAGTTTATTGTCCTGCGGAAGGCCGGAAGACACAGCAACGATGCTGCAAAGTAGTACGATAACTGAAACTATTTTCTTAATGTTCTTCATCATTTTCAATTTCGGTAAATGTGCTGGATTAATTACAAAAACTATGCAAAAACGCTTTTATACGCTTATTTTTACTGTAAATTTATAAAATTAAAAATCAATTGGGCGATTGTAGTAAAAACATAATTTTATTTAATTCGTCTTCAGAGGGTTAAGTGTTTACTCTTTTTTTATCTTTCAGAAAGTAAAAAAGATGCTGATTACAGCGTAGGTTAAGGACACTTCTGTTAAACAGAGAATCTTAATTATATGAAAATAACATTGCTGGTTGTTGGTAAAACTGATGCATCGTATTTACGCGATGGGATGAATGAATATATTAAACGGCTCAAACACTATATTAATTTCGAGATGGAAGTAATTCCCGACATTAAGAAGGGGAAGAATACAAATCCGGAATTGCAAAAAAACAAAGAAGGTGAAATCATTCTGTCAAAACTGGCTCCGGGAAAGGAACTGCACCTGTTTGATGAAAAAGGAAAAATGTTCTCATCGGTAGAATTTTCAGGGTTTCTGGAGAAGAAAATGATAAGTGGCCCCAAAGAACTAGTGATGGTAGTGGGCGGGCCTTATGGATTTTCGGATGAGGTGTATAAACGTGCCAGCTCAAAAATTTCATTGTCGCGGCTAACCTTTTCGCATCAAATGGTGCGATTGTTGTGCGTGGAGCAAATTTACAGGGCAATGACAATTTTAAAAGGCGAACCTTATCATCATGAGTAGGCATGTTAATTAAGCTAAATAAATATACTTATCTCGTATTGGCCATCGGTATTCTGGTGGCGGCAGCCATTATTGAGAATGGATTGCTGCGGCGGAATCCTGAAACAAAACTGATCGACGATTTCCAGTCGCAATTACTGGTAAACGAATCGAAGTTACATGATAACCTTGCTGATATAAAAAACATCTTACTCGAGGAGGAACTGGAAGAAAATATCAGCGAGTTTTTTGGCCGCGAACAAACACTGATACGCCAGACCGGATTTGGCGCCATGGTTTTTAAAGGCGATGAGCTGTTCTTTTGGTCCGACCGTGGTATTACCTTTTACGACCATCTCGAAGATGTTACACAAACTTCGGGATTGGCTAAATTGCCAAACGGTTATTATTTGGTTGATACGCTACATGTTGGAGAGTACACAGCCGTTGGCTACCACCTTATTAAACGCAATTACACCTACGAAAACAAATACCTGCAGAATAACTTTTATAAGAGTTACAAGCTTCCGAGTGATTATTTAATACGAACAGAAAAGTACAAACATGGCTACGATATTGTAAACCTCGAAGGCGACTACCTGTTTACCTTGCTGCCCTACGGAAACTATTTGTGTACTACCAACCAGTTGTATTTTCCGGGAGCGATTTATTTTATCGGGCTTATCCTGTTGTTATTTTATTTCCGAAAAGAATTTGTCGATAGCGATGCCCCGTTTTTTCTAAAACTCGTAACGTTGGGTGTGTCTTTGTTTGTTGTTTACTGGATTCACCTAATTTTTGAGGTGCCCAAAGTTTTCTTCCACTTAAAGTTTTTTAGCCCCGACTACTTTGCCATAAACGACTGGTTGCCCTCGCTTGGCGACTATTTTCTGTTAGCCATATTCTTTTTATTCTGGATCTACAATTTCGCTTTCGATCTGAATATTGACGATCTGCATAAAAATTCATCATTGCCGCGAAAGGGCATTATTGTTTTGTTGCTGATTTTTAATGCCGGTTTATACCTGCTGGTCGATTTTTTCATAAAAGAACTAATTTATAATTCTACCGTTTCGTTTGCGCTGAATAAAATCATCGATATTTCGCCACAAAGTGTTCTTGGTATTTTCGCTGTCAGTTTGCTTTTGCTTGGCGTAGTATTTTTTACCATCAGGGTTAACGAAAAAAACCTTAAGGATTTTAAATTTCATGAGATAGTTTTAATAACGCTGGTAATCAGTTTGTTCAATGCAGGTGTGCAGTATCTGGCGGTTCAAAATGTCTCTATTTATGCCCTCTTGCTGTTTATTATTTGCGTAATTCTTTCGTCGCTCATCAGCCGGCATTACCTGCAGTCGTTCACCTTAAGCTACATGATTACTTATGTGGCTGTAGTTTCAATTTATTCGCTGGTGGTAATTAACCGCACCATTAGCAAAATGGATAAAGGACAGCAGAAATTGCTGGCGGTAACCCTTGTTGCTGAGCGCGATCCGGCTGCCGAAGTTTTTATGGCCGAGATACAACAGCAGATTACAAAAGATCCGGAAATACCGGAATTGTTGGTCCAGGGTAGAGATGAGGATGCCATTGAACACATCAGGGAATTGTATTTTAACACCTATTTCAGAAAGTACCTTTTAAATATTCTGGTGTGTCACGAAGAAAGTAATTTGCTTATTCCTCCCGATGATTATGAAGTTTCGTGTATGCCATATCTCAATGACAAAATAGAATCGGAGGGTATTCAAATTCCGGGCACGAACTTTTATTTTATGGACAATATGAACGGACGGATTTCATACACCGGCCGTTTGCACTATCCGTTGGTAGATAATGGGCAGGGAATTACAATTTATATCGATTTGGATTCGGATTTGTTGTTCGAAGGGATTGGTTTTCCCGAGTTGTTGATCGATAAGTCGATGGCTCGTTCAGATATTTACCGCAAGTTTAATTACGCCAAGTATTACGCCGGAGAGCTTACCGATAAATTTGGCGATTATAACTACAATTACAACGGGCATGTTTATTTAAAATCGGATGAAGAGTTTGCTTTTCTTCGTCAGGATAAGTACGAACATCTGGTTTATCATACCAGCAAGCAAAACTACGTGGTTGTTTCAAGGGAGTTGCTTACTCCAATTGATTATTTGATTTCATTTCCCTACCTGTTTGTATTTTATTTTCTGACCTTGCTGGTTGTGTTAGTCATTGTTAATCAGTCGATCAGGGAACGACGGGTGTTTTTCGATCTGAAGTTTAAGATACAGGCAGCCATTATTTCCATCGTTTTTATTTCGCTGATGGTTGTTGCAGGCGTAACATTGTTTTACAATGTGAAGGAATACCGGCAGAAACACCAGGACGATCTGAATGAAAAGATGAAGTCGATTGCTGAAGAGATCGATATGCGTTTAACGGATAAAAACGAAATTACTCCGGAGCAGGAAGAATGGTTGCGTGAAGAATTGTCCAAATTATCGAATATTTTCCGAACAGATATTAATATTTACGGTACCGACGGGCGGCTGATTGCTTCTTCGCGATTCGAGATATTTGAGCGTGGCCTGGTTTCGTCGCGCATTAACGCAAGGGCCAGCTACGAAGTGTTTCAGAACTTTTCTATCAGCTATTTTCAGCCCGAGAACATCGGAAAGTTATCTTACCTGTCTGCCTATCGGCCAATTATAAATAACAATGGTGATTACCTGGGGGTTATTAATTTGCCTTATTTTATCAGGCAGGATAACTACAGTCAGGAGATTTCAACCTTCATTGTGGCTTTTATTAATTTGTATGTGCTCCTGTTTCTGGCCAGTATTATTGCCGCAGTTTTTATTGCCAATCAGATTACCCGACCACTGGTTGTAATCCAGGAAAATTTGCAGAAAATGCAGTTGGGAAAACGTAATGAACCTATTCAGTACAACAAAAAAGACGAAATTGGCAGCCTGGTGAGAGAGTACAATAAAAAGGTTGACGAGCTGGCCATAAGTGCCGACCTGTTGGCACGTTCGGAACGGGAATCGGCGTGGCGCGAAATGGCAAAACAAATTGCGCACGAGATTAAAAATCCGTTGACACCAATGAAGCTGAATATTCAGTATTTACAACGGGCGAAGGGAAGTAACGAAGAGTACAACGAGTTTCTTGAGCGGGTAACTTCTACGTTGATTGAACAGATTGATAACCTGTCGAACATCGCAACCGAATTCTCGAACTTTGCAAAAATACCAACGGCACGCAACCAGGTTTTCTGTTTGGCTGAGCAGCTGAAAAAGACGATCGATTTGTATGAAACACACGACAAAATCCACATCGATTTTAATTCGAACGGGTACGACCATTTGGAGGTAAATGCCGATCGTGAGCAGTTGTCGCGCGCCATAATCAATCTGATCAGAAATGCTATTCAGGCCATTCCGCAGGATCGTTTCGGAGAAGTTAAAATAAAACTCGAACGGCGCGATTATATGGCAGTAATTTCTGTAAAAGACAACGGTTCGGGTATTGATGCCGAATTGCGCGATAAATTATTCAGCCCGAGTTTTACCACCAAAACAAGTGGTATGGGCCTGGGCCTTTCAATTGTAAAAAACATTGTCGAGAACTTCGCCGGAAGGATTTGGTTTGAAACAAAAATGGGCAAAGGCACCACATTTTTCCTCGAGATTCCGGTGTACGAAAATGCAGATGAAAACAACAGTAAATAAAATACATGGTTCCACTATCTTTTAAACAAATTACCGAACGTTTGAAGACCATTGATTTCCCTGAAGTTGATGTGGTGATTGGCATCGGTTCGGGGGGCGTTCCGGCTGCAACAATGCTTGCTTATCATTTGGATACCGAACTTTTGGTGATGACACTAAACTACCGCGACGAAAAAAACAATCCGCGCTACAACGAGCCAAAAGTTTTGGAAAAAGCAAACTGGAAACTGGAAGGAAAACGTATTTTGCTGGTGGATGATGTGTCGGTGTCCGGGAAAACGATGGAAGCAGCACTCAAGCAGCTTGAAGGACTAAATGTAAAAACTTGTGCCATGAAAGGAAAGGCTGAGTTTGTATTATTCCCTGAAATAAAAGATTGTGTAAAATGGCCGTGGAAGCCGTAAATAGCTTGTTTAATTATTCGAAAATGAAGTATTCAAAGATTCTGATTATTTGTTTTGTAGCGCTTATTTCATGTGCTACCCCAACCACAAAAGAAGATTACCTCGAAAGGTTTGAGCGTTTTGTTGAACGTGTGGAAACCAACCATCATAAATATACACGAAAAGACTGGGAGTGGGCCAACGAACGATTTGAGCGTTACAACTCGGAGTGGTACCTCGATTACCGTGATGATTTTACGGTAGAAGATCAGATAAAAATTAAGGGACTGATTATAAAATATCATGCGTTAAAAAACAAAGAAAGTGTTGGCGATTTATTGCGCGATCTTTTTAAGGATGATGTAAATAAAATCGGTAATAAGTTTCAGGAATATATTGATGAGGATTTGGATGAAGACCTGGACAAAATCATTGATGGAGCTACGGAAATTGGTGATTCAGCTGTAAAAGTACTGGAAGATGTGGTCCGCGCGCTCGATGAAACTTTTTAAGGTAATAAGGGATATTTATTCAATACAACGTTCCATTAAATCTTTTGGAACCGACAGGAACAAAGCCACGCTGGCATAAGGAGCGCCCGACACAGTCGATTTAATCAGGTAGTCGGTATCAGGACGAGGCAATGTACTTCCCGGTTTAAAGTTCGATTCGGTAACATTAAAATTAATGTTGTTTGAATAGCCAAATTTCGCCTCAAAACCAACCCATTTATTTATTTGTGTAATGATTCCAACCGTTGCATCAAAAGTGGATTGACGCAACTGAATACTTTCCGTTTCACTCAGCACCGTATCGTCAACCCGCACCGTGTAACTGGTTCCCGATATTTCAGCATCGCAAACAACATAGAATCGTTTATTCACTTGTTTCCATGCTTTAAAACCTTGTGGCAAAAGTAAATCAAGTCCAATTCCGTTTGCAAAACGTTTGGAATAATTGAATACCGGGTAAATGGCCGGATCGCCAAAAGTATAACCAAAATAAGCCCCAAAAGCATAATACGTATTTATATCTTTTCGAGTAGCATAACCGATGGCCAGTGAGGATTTTAGCAAGTCGCCAAAAGTGAAATATTTATTGTTGTGAATGTGAAAATCGCCCGCCAGACTCCAGTTGGTTTGTACAACCAGTGAGTGATTATCGTGCAAGTGGAACAATCCTTTCATATCGACTCCCAGCCGGCGCAGGCCCCTGTCATTCAGCCCAACATACATCGGATAGCCATCAGGTTCAATGTCTTCAAAGTAAAACTGCTCATTTACATATCGAATTCCTCCGGTGAGTTTTACGCGTTGTTTATTCAGTATAGGGAATTTTAACCTTGCAGTTACTGTTCTGTTTCCCGTAATTTCAGCTGTCCCGTCGCCAATTGCTTCCAAATCAGAAGTTGAAGAGATATTGTATTGAAAAGGACCTTCCATTTTCAGGTACAAAAAACGGGTGGATAGATTGTTCTCAAAATAGGGCGTCCAGTCCTCTCTCGAAATGGTATCCTGTGCAGAACCAGCGAGAGTTATCACAACTAATATGAGTCCTAAAATATATTTCACAAGCCTTATAACGTTCAATCGTATTAAATATTATTTCCTTAAAATAGTGGCGCCCAAATTTTCCCTGCCATTGTTTTGAACAATCTGCCAGCCTCTTTTTTCCAGCTCTTTTGAAATGTTCCGGTTGATAAAACCGTGCGTTACCAGAATTACCTGTTCGTTTTGTTGTGCCTTACGTTCAATAAAGGAACACACATCATCAACGCGGTCTTTTGCCTCCTGAAATGATTCTGTTCCCGGTTTCTCCAGTCCCATTAACCACATAGTTCTTGATATGGAAGTCCATACTTTATAAGGCAGGTACAGCGGCAACCAAACCATGTGCATTTCAAATTCATTCAGGTCGGATAATGAAACTATAGTTGCCGAGTCGCCATAAAGTTTCAATCCTGTAGCAATTGACCGGGGTAGACCACTCACATAAATCGTATCGGTGATCCGGTGTGGAACTTTGCTTAACACCGTGTCCGGATCAAATTGTTTAATAGGTGCCGAGTCGTAATTTTCACGTAAAGCCGAAGCTTTTTTTGCACCAACCCAACCTTTCTGTTCCAGTTTTACCGATGCATGGCGGATCAGAATCACCTCCTGAGCCTGGGAGTGCAAAGCATAAAAAGCAGTGCTGATTATAAAAATTAATTGAACAAATGTCTTCAAAACAAAAAGCTAAAGTTAAATTGAACTAACGTTTCTTCGCGACTTTTGTTTAGGGTGGCAGTTACGATGGCCATTTTGAATGGCGAAACCCAAATTCCTGCACCATAGCCGTTGTGCCATTTTGATGAATCTTCGCCATCAAACCAAACTCTCCCAATATCGTCGAATGCAACAATGCCGAGTTCCCCGGTTAGCAGGTAGTTTTTAAAATCGATGAGTTTAAACCGAAGTTCAGAGTTTAAATATGCACTGGCATCGCCATAAAAACGTGTTTTTCGGTAGCCACGCAAATTGGTTTTACCATCCAGAATTGCGGCATCGTGAAAATAGTAGTCGCCAAATATTTTTTCTCCGCCAACCCTGAACGCAAAAACCGTTCGCGGATATTTGTTGAAACTCAGCAAAGTAGCTGCCGAACCTTGAAACTTGGTAAAATCGGGTTCTTTGCCTTGTACATTCACATAGTGGTTGGCCGAGGCATTGGCAACAAAACCACGTGTTGGCCTGAAATCTTTGTCCAGGTTTTGGTATTCGTAATATGCACCTAAAACCGCGTAATGAATCTGACCTAGGTTGTCAGGTGTTAAACCATTATTGGCAAAATCGGTAATAAATTTATTCTCTTCGTCTTTGGTATCGGTAAGTTTCCATTGCGCCAATAAACCGATTTTATGCTCGTTTATCGGGTGATCTTTGTGCTCGTCTTCTTCTTCGTAACGTGCCCAAACCGATTCGCCAAACCTTTTCTGAACGGCCAGTTGAGTTACAATCCGGCGCTGTCGTACTTTAAAGTATTTGTAATCGAAACCACTATTTGTATAAGTTGAATTATTTCCAAAACCGTAAAAGTTGGTGGTGTAATTTTCGGTGCTGGCATCAATTCCAAAAATGGCATCCAGCCCGTTATTGGTGGAAAGTGATTCGTATTGAGCTTTTATATTTAACGAGGAATTTCGAAAGGTATATTCGCCAAGTAAGGAGGTTTTTTCGTCGCGGCGAAATTTCTGTTTGTACCACGATCGGCCATATCCCAGATAAACACCGTCGTCGGCATTATAGCCGCCCGAGGCCAGTGGCATTCCAACATCGCGCTGAAAATATTTCCGGTCGTATTCGTGGATAATTTTGTTATCCGTGAGTTTGGAACTTGTTTTTCCGCTTCCTTCAATCTCTGTACTTTTTCGCAGATCGTAAACCAGTGTTTTATTTTTTAATCCCGTAACTTTCGAGTTGTTTACAACCTCATCTTTATCCTGACCTCCCACAATTCTAATAACCGGGCCTTTTTTTACTTCACCGTTTATTTCAAAACGATCCTCTTCGTCCAGCCCGTAACAAACAACTTCGCGTGTTTCGTCTGTTTTTATCGTACGTTGGTAAATGAGTTTCCCTTTTGTATCATCCTTTTTTATGTGGTAAACCGATATTTCTGTTTCATCATCATTTTTGCGGTTGATCTCAAACAAGTCTCTGCGGTCGGTACCCGGAATATTTATTCTTCTGGCCAGGTACAAATACAGCTCGTGCGCCATTTCTTCCATGTATTGTTTTCGTTCCAGCAAAATTTTGGCAGTGGAATTCGCAACCATCGGCTGAACCTCTTTCGGGAAAGTTGTCATAGCTTCGTAAATGGCTTCCGGAGTCATTTTGTCCATCAGCTCGGTATTGGTGGTTTGCCAGTCTTCCCATTCCATCTGGTTCAAAAAAGTGCGATCGAAATAGCGAGCGTTAAATCCCAGTCCGACTACATTTTTTGTTCGAGGCTGAAAATTCTGAAGTTTTGGAAGAATAAAAGGCATGGAAGCGATTCCGGGCAAAATTCCCTGGTTCACAAAAAATGTTTGATCGCGATCACGCGGAATCGGGCGGTAAATGGTTTTTTTGTCATCCTCAAACGAAGCCCAGCGCCACTGGTCATCATGCCTGTCCCAGTCGTTTATAAAAATGTCGAGCAGGCGGGCACGCAAAACAGCATTTTGGTCTACCTGGTGATCTTCACTTTCTGTGATTTTATCCAACACTTCATCGGTACTGACAATGTCTTCCGAGTTGCCAAAACTCGCTACATCACGACGGTCTTTTGCCGGCCGTTCTTCAAATAAAAACAAACCGCTGTGCATGTCTTCTTTGTACTGCTGAAAAAGCGGGTCTTGTGGCACGTACACAATCTCCGGATTGGTATGAAAAACACCGGCATGTTCGGCCAAAACAGCAGCGGGTAAAGCTGAATACGGATTTGATGCCGAAATCTGATCCTGAACAATATCCTTTGCAAACGTTGGCTTCATTTCATTGGGCAGGGCGCCTTCGGCATATTTTTCCAACGAGCGTAACACATACTGATGTCCGTCCTCATTTTCCATTCTGACCGATTTGGTTTGCTGTCCACCACCACGTTTTAGCACACTCAAACCGCCTTTTTCTTTGCTGATGTCAAATACACGGGCTTCAACCGGTGTTTCCCAAACTTCGCGGTAATTTTCACCCATCCACTTTTTGTATTTCTTGTCGGCCTGGTACTGAAGGCTGGCATAAGTGGTGTGCGTCGGTTCCCGAAATAATGCGTCTCGGCTTGCCGTTAGATCCTCATCCGTTTTTGTCGTGTTTGAGAAAAGGACTCTACTAAAAACCGGCTCTTGAGTTCCGTTTTCAAGGGTAAAAAAATTCAGAACCACATTCCCATTTTCATACACATCGATGCGCGAAATCCCGGCACTGCTACTGGCGAAATCCGCTTTTTTACTGTTTGCGAAATTTTGGTTAACAAGCGATCCGCTAATTACCTGGTGAATGTTGTCGGTTTCAATATACTGCAGGCTGTTTTCGAGTGCCGATGCATAAATTACATTCGGAAACCGGTGCAAAACGGCATGAAGTTGCTGGCGTAAATTTCGGTAGTTTGGATGAACCAGATCGTTTTTGCTGCCCAGCGTGTTTTTATAAAAAGCATACGGGAAACCGAAAATATTTACTGATGTGGGGAATTGACCTCCGTGCGGACCATACGATTCAAGGGGGTGAAAACCGGCAAGAATTACGGTTTTGTCTTTATTCACGCGCAAGGCATCTTGCAACCAGATAAAAACATCTTCATCTTCTTCAATTCCACATTTTCCGTAGCGGGTGTCGAGTGCCGTAAGCCACCAATAAGTGTCGATCAGAATTACGGTAAGATTGTCGCTCAGTTGAACTTCGGTTGGTCCGGGGCAACCCCAATCGGTGGTATAAACCTCGTTGTTCGGAAACTGCTTTTGAAGGGCTTTCGCCACCTTTTTGGTTTGTTTTTTACCGTTTTGCCATTCCATATTTCCATTGGCAAAAAGGAGCGGCGTGTTTTTGTCCTTTATTTCAGGATAAAATCTATAAATCGTTTTGTCGTCTTCAGTAAAGCGATCAGAAAAGTTACCTAAATAAACAAAGGCTTTTGGTTGGGTTGTAGCGGTCAACTCATCGATAAATTTGCCTTGTTCGGGGCTTAATCCCTCGGCAGTATTCCCGGTAAGAAACACGCTGTATTCAATTTCTTCCTGCCCAATAGCCTGCAAATAAAAGCCATTTATAAGAATGAGTAAAGCAATACTTATTTTCGACAAATTCATTTTCAACAATGCTTTTCGTAAATTTTGTTCAATCCAGGTAAAAGCGCTACAAAGGCTGCATGTCTTTATTTGTGTGACGTTTACAAATAAACCATCAAAAAATAGATGTTCTGGACTTAAAGTTGTTTACTTTGATTCAAAAGTAGTTATTTTTAACTTCACTAAAATTTCTGAAAGCAAGTTTCGGATAATCCGTCAAAGGCTTACAGATATAGAAATGATGGAATAAAAACCGGTTTTATGAATATTGTAGAAGAGGTTAAAACGTATGTGATAAAATATTACGAGGAAAATGTTTCGTCCTTGTTAAATTATCATTCAATCGAACATACGCGTTTGGTGGCGCAGGTTTCAGAAACGATTGCCGACGATGAGAAACTGGATGAGCGTGATAAAAGTATTGCAGTGGTGTCGGCGTGGTTTCACGATATCGGGCATGCAGTTTCGTTAAACGAGCACGAAGAGGAAAGTTGTAAGATTGCCCGTGAGTTTCTATTGGAAAAAGGGATTGACGAGGAATTTATTGCGGAGGTTGAAAAATGCATCCGGTCGACGAAAATGGGGGCGCCGAAAAATTCGTTGCTGGAAGAAATAATTGGAGATGCCGATCATGCACACGCCGGGATGGACAATTTTATGCAGATATCGAACTTGCTGCGTAAGGAGATGTGCAACTTTGTAGAGCGAAAATGTTCGAAGCTGGAATACTGGAAAACAACGTTGGAATTTATTCTCGACATAAAATTTTATACCTGTTATGCCAAAACAAACTTTGAACCTGTTCGCATTCAGAATATAAAAAAGGTTGAAAAGCGCATAAAAAAGTTGGCTGCAGATAATGCATCTGAATTACCCAAGAATGCACCACGAAGCACGGCACGAGGTATTGAAACGATGTTCCGCTTAACTGCTCGTAACCAGATAAACCTGAGTTCGATTGCCGACAATAAGGCCAATATAATGCTTACGATAAATGCTGTTTTGGTTTCGGCGCTGATGAGTACAAGTGCACTGACCTTGCGCACCAGCGAACAGAATTTCCTGATTCCCGGCATCATTCTGATTGTTGGTTGTTTAATTTCACTCGTGTTTGCGATTCTTTCGGTAATTCCAAAATATGGTACGGGTAATTACAGCGATGAAGACCTGAAAAAACGCCGGCTGAACCTGTTGTTTTTTGGAAACTTCTTTAATATGCCATTCGAGAAATATGAAAAAGGGGTGAAGGAAATGATGAATGATTACGATTATTTGTACGGAACACTTACCAAAGACCAATATAAT
Organism: Draconibacterium sp. IB214405; assembly: GCF_033963885.1. Taxonomy (NCBI): domain Bacteria; kingdom Pseudomonadati; phylum Bacteroidota; class Bacteroidia; order Marinilabiliales; family Prolixibacteraceae; genus Draconibacterium; species Draconibacterium sp. IB214405. Next base: position 234,094 of record NZ_JAXBMA010000006.1, on the reverse strand, counting down.
CTGGGAAAAGTTCTGGCTCAGAAATATAAACTGCTGCGTTATTCTTACCATGTTTTTATGATCAGTTTTGTGGTGGCAGTGCTCACATTTTTAGTTTTATACCTGTCGAAAATTTAAAAATCAATTCTTTGAATGCCAAAACTTGACAGAACATATAGAGGCGCCATGCGGCGTTATCAACTCCAGTTGTTGTTCTTTTCGCTGGTGTACTGGAACCTGGTAATCCGATTTGCCATTTTTATGCGCATGCTTGGTGCCCGCGACGATCACATGGGAGATATGTTATCGAAAGGCATGAATTTTTTAGTGGATGAAATTATTTCATCGTCGGTGGTTATTTCTGTATTTGCGACACTTAGCTGGTTTACCCTAAACATGGTTTACCCGCGGATGGTACGAAGTTTAAAAATGCGAAAATTGGCGGTTGGTGTTGTGCTTGTTGATATTGTAATATTTTTGATTATAAGTGTGTTGTTGGGTGTTGTTCACTATGGTGTGAGCCAGGATCTAAGTCTGGCTGAATCGATTTCGCACCTGCCACGCTTTTTGTTTAATTCCACCATCCTGTTTTTTCTTATCGTATTGTTTATTGGCGGCTATGTTTACCAGCTTTTAAATACGCTTTTACACCAGGTTGGTTATGCGCCGCTTGGCAAAATAATGATGGGGTATTACCAGAAACCCCGCGAGGAAGATCTTATCTTTATGTTTCTCGATTTGCAGTCGTCAACTGCTGTAGCCGAAAAACTCGGGCATAAAAAGTACAGCTATTTTATACAGGATTGTTTTAAGTGTGTTTCCAATTCGTTACTTGCCACGCGTGGGCGGGTTTACCAGTTTGTAGGCGATGAGGTAGTTGTGTCGTGGAATGCAAAAAAGCCGGCAAGCTACAAAGGGGCGGTTGACTTTTATTACTTGTATGAAAAGGCGTTGAACAAACGGCGCGAATATTTTGAAAAGGAATATGGTATGATGCCTGTTTTTACGGCCTCGTTAAATGTTGGTAAGGTAATGGCTGCCGAGGTTGGTGAGATAAAACGCGAGCTGGCTTTTCATGGAGATGTGCTAAACACCGCAGCACGCATACAAAAACAATGTAAAAGGTACCGGAAACGAATTTTGGTTACCCGAGAATTTGCCGTTCGATTGATAAAAAATAGCAAAGAATACAAAATAGAATATGTAGATCTGGTGAAATTTTTCGGAAAGAAAAAGTCGATAAAAATATACGAGGTACACAAAATCGAAGACAATCACACATCAAACTGATCATGCGAAAGCTGCAGGTTTTCCGCTTCATCCAGTCTTGGGAGCAGCGTATCTTTCTTTTTCTGAAAACGTTGCATCCGACGCAGGATTTTATCCAGCATTTTTACCGCTTTTGTAATATAAAAACCTTTGTTAAGCATCACACATTCGGCCCGGTTGGCCAGTGCCGCGTCGGTAATTTCTGCCCGCGAAGGAACACCTTTTTTTGCCAGATTTTCCAACACCTGAGTCGCCCACACATCAGGAATGTGTGCCGCTTCGCAAATACGTAAAATCTCTTCCTGTATCGATGCAAAATTGTTCCAGCCCGTTTCAATGGCCAAATCACCGCGGGCGATCATTACACCGATCGGGTATGTTTCCATGCCTTTTAGCAAAATAAGCGGCAGATTTTTGAATCCTTTTTTTGTTTCGATCTTAAAGATTATTCCGAGTTCTGCATCCAGCTCGTTTAACTCATCCAAAAGCTCCTGAACATCGGTTTCGGAATTCACAAAGGAGAAGTTAATGGCATCGGCTTGCTGAGCCACAAATTTCAGATCGTTTTTGTCTTTTTCTGTCAGTCCACTAATTTGCAGATCAGAATCGGGAAGATTTATTCCTTTATCGGCTTTTAATTTTCCGCCTTTATCGCGGGCATAAGTAATTCTTATTTTTAGCGAATCCGATCCTGCTTCTTCGATAATACCTTCAATTTTGCCATCATCAAAATAAATGGGTTCACCTGCTTTTACATCGTCAAAAATTTCAGGGAGTGTACACGAAATATGTGCCGGTGCCAGCACCGTTCCGTCTTCTGCAACTTCTGCATTCTCGCCTGCAACAGCTTCGCGGGTCAACAGTAGGGTATCATCAATATTCAGATTAATAAACTGTTCGAGCGGGAGCAATTCCCCGGTTTTTACAATCTCTTTTCCAGATTTTTTTGTTCGTTTTAAAACCAGGTCGGTGCCGGTGGTTAAATAGGCCGATTCGTAACAAATTCCCCAACGTCCGGCTCCTTCGCGGCCTTCCATGGTAATTTCGCATTTTTTATTCCGGCTGTCGGTAAACAAAATTTTAGAGTGGCGTTTAACATTGGCCAGCCAATCGGGTTCAACCGGAATAACGGCATCGGGTTTTGATGAAGGCCGTTCAGCACCTTGTGGTGCCAGCCAAACACGCGCCGGTTTTATAACTTGTCCAAGCACGTTGCGACTTGGTTTTAGCCTGATTACCTGTGGGCCGGGTTTTATTTCTCCTGTTCGCAATTTCGGACCCGCAAGATCCATCATTACTTTGCAGTTTTTGTGTAAGGTTTTTTTAGCCCGTTGTACATTTTCAATCATTTGCAACCATTGATCAGGCGTGTCGTGCGCACAGTTAATTCGTGCACTGTTCATGCCCGCCTCCAACAGGTTTTGAACGAATTCATAATCTGTAGCAGCCTCTCCCGGAAGGGTGACCATGATACGGGTTAATCGTTTTTTCGATTTGTAACCAAACAACAGTTTTGTGTTTCTTTTAAGCAGTTTGCGGCTTTCTGAAGTGCGAACCACGCCGGGAATATCCTCTACAACAGGATTATTCAGCAGATGGTTGATAATGGTTTTTGCATTCAGTAAACTGTCCATTACGTGCGCCTCAATACTCGATAAACTGGATAATCCGAGGTCGCGTAATTTTTGTTGTAATTCATCAATCTCAAATGTGCGGAAAGCCATGTAATGAACCAGGTTGCGTGCACTTCTCCGGTAAACAGGCAGAACCTTGTTTATTTTTTCAGCGAATTTGTCTTCAAATTCCTTTGCCTTTTCGATGATCTCGTTTAGACGGGCATTTATTTGTTCAAGTTCTTCCGGATTGATTTTCATTACAGGTGCTTTGATCTCAGGTTATTGAATCGACCATGAATAATTATGATCATATGAAAATACTACTTTTTTAAGAAGTAGTTGTAACTACAATCTGCTTTTCGGATAAGAAATTTAAGGATTTTTCACTTTACGTAATGATATAATCACTTCATGCACATAATCCTGCGGCAAGTTCTTCCTTCAGCTATTTTCGATGACAGAAAACAGAAAACATGAAAACCAGTATTATTGTATGTACTTACAATGAAGAGGAAACGATATTTAATGTTGTGGCTTCTTGTTGTAAGCATAACCCCGATGCAGAAATAATCGTAGTTGACGATGGTTCGACCGATGGCACTGAAAGTGTTCTCGAAACATTGGCCATCCATTATAAATTCGATTATTTAAAGCTGCCTGAAAACCATGGAAAGAGTTACGCAATGGCTTACGGTGCCGAATACGCCAGCAACGAAATCCTGCTATTTATTAATGCGAACCTGATTAATTTGAGGAAAGAACATTTTAAAATGCTGCTTAGCCCCATCATCAATCAGCAAGCTGATATGGTGGTGGGTAATCCCGATTCGTTTACTGTGGATTATAGTCTAAATCCATACAAAACTGTAATGGGTGAAAAGGCAATTTTAAAGAGCGATTTTCTGCCCATTATTAAAGATGTAAAAGAAATTTTGTTTGGTGTTGAAGCCTTCATTACCATCTATTTTCAGGCGCTGGGCAAAAAAGTTGCTTATAAGTCGTTGAGCGGATTGGAGAAAAAGAACACCCGTTCCGAAGGTTATACCATACAAAAACCCTCGAGTACCAACAAGGAAATTGCAAATGCGCTGATTTCAAATATCGACTTGATAACCAAACGAATTCAGAACAATATTCAACATTCGCAGAACTACACCCAATCAACAATTTCGAGTGTGCAACTGCAGTTAAACAAATACATGAAGCACCTGAAAGAACAAATTGTAAAAGTTGAAACCGCATAAATGCAGTTCAGGTGTAAATTTTATCACTTTATACAATTATATAATTATTTAAATATCAGGAAGAATACTTTCGGAGCCAGAATTTTAGAAATTATAAAAATCACAATATGAAATTAAAAAACATTATTCTCGTAATTGCAGTTGCCGTTCTGGCATTTTACGGGTGCAAAAGTTCAACAGGCGAAGTGCCTCAAGCCGAAACAATTAAAAATGTAAAGATTGAAACAGTTACCGACGGTGTAGTTCAGAACACCGTAAAACTGAACGGAAAACTTAAAGAGAAAAGCCTTACCTCGCTTTCGTTTCGCGTTGGTGGTCCACTGATTAAATTAAATGTAAAACAGGGCGATTATGTGAAACAGGGTGATGTTATTGCACAAATTGATAAGCGCGATTACAAACTTCAGTTAGCAACTTCAAAGGCTCAGTTCGAGCAGATTGAAGGCGAATACAACCGTTACAAGCAACTGATCGAGCAAAAGAAAATTCCGGAGAATACATTCGAAAAGATTAAGTCGGGTTATTTGATGGCTAAAACAGCTTATGAGAATGCCGAAAACCAATTGCGCGATACGGAGTTAAAAGCGCCATTCTCGGGGTATATTTACGAAAAGTTTGTTGAAGCTTATCAAACTGTTGGAGCCGGAACCCCAATCGTTTCAATCATCGATAATTCACATTTGGAAGTTGTTGTTTCAGTTTCTGAAAGTCAGCTGCAACGAGTGAAAAGCGATACCGAAAGCTACCTTTCTGTAGCAAATGCGGGCATTACAAATCTTCCGGTTAAACTGCTAAGCGTTGGCGAAAAAGCTAAACAAGACGGTTTGTATGAAGTGAGATTTTCTTTTGCGAATACACAAGAATTAGAAGTGGCACCCGGAATGACTGCCGAAGTTACGATTCATTCGGCGTTAGAGCAAAGTCAGCTTTCGGTTGCAGCTTCAGCCATATTCCACGAAAAAACAAGCACCTATGTTTGGGTGTACAATCCTTCGTCAAATAAAGTTGAACGACGCGAAGTTAAAATTGCTCTGGATGGAGCACAGGGCCGGGTAAACGTTGTGTCGGGAGTGAACAACGGAGAGCAAATTGTTACTGCCGGAGTACATTATTTAGTTGACGGCCAAAAAGTAAAGCCAATCCAAACACCATCGGTAACTAACATTGGAGGGTTGTTGTAATGCTGGAAAGATTACTGAATCAGAAAGCAATGATCTCAACCATCCTGGTGGCTGTGCTGCTGGGGGGATTAATTGCCTACAATAATATTGGTAAGCTGGAGGATGCTGAGATTCCGATCAAAGCAGCGACAGTGGTTACCGTTTACCCGGGAGCAACGGCGCACGAGGTGGAGCTGGAAGTGACTGATGTGCTTGAAAAAGCTATTCAGAAACTGGAAAACATAGATGATATATCATCTGTTTCACGTCCCGGTTTGTCAATTATTACAATTAATGTTCAGTCAACGGTTAAAACACCACAGCTACCGCAGCTTTGGGATCACTTACGACGAAAAGTAAACGATGCAAAAGGTTCGTTGCCATCTGGCGCAATGGACCCAATTGTAAATGACGATTTTGCTGATGTATACGGAATTTTATATGCGATTACCGCAGATGGATATTCGCATCATGAGTTGGTAAAATATACGGAATATATCGAGCGCGAACTTTTAGGAGTTAGTGGCGTTCGCCGTTCGCAAATATTTGGTAAACAAACCGAAACCATCGATGTGGTATTTTCGCCTGAGAAACTAGCCGGTTTAAGTGTAAATCCGCTTTTTATTGCAGCGGCCATTCAAAACGAAACGGCCATTATTAATCCGGGTTCTATTGTTACCGGCGAGGAGTCGATTCGTGTTGGGGTCGGACAAAAGATTTCGTCCATCGACGAGATTGAAAACCTGTTAATTCAAGTGCCCGGAGGAGGAAACTTCCGTTTGGGTGATATTGCGTCCATTAAAAGATCGTATCTGGAGCCAAAAAATTCGGCACTATATTACGACGGTAAAGAAGGATTAACACTCGGATTATCAAACGAAAGCGGTATTAATGTTGTAAAACTGGGTGCAAAGCTGGATGAAAAACTGGCTGAGCTACAGAAAGAGTTGCCTGCAGGTATCGAAATTAACCAGGTATATTACCAACCTGATCGTGTGGATGCAGCAGTAAAAGATTTTATGCTGAACCTGGTAATATCAGTGGGAATTGTAATTGTTGTGCTCATGTTTGCCATGGGTTTACGTTCAGGCCTGCTTATTTCAAGCGGTTTGGTATTTACAATCCTCGGGACTTTAATCGTAATGCTGGCCATTGGTTTACCACTGCACAGGGTAACGCTGGCAGCCATTATTTTGGCCATGGGAATGTTGGTTGATAACGCCATTGTTGTTGCCGACGGTATTTTAGTCGATCTAAAATCAGGGATGGACCGGAGTAAAGCTTTTGTAAATACGGCACGAAAAACAGCCTTGCCTTTACTTGGTGCTACGGCCGTTGCTATTTTGGCTTTCCTTCCGTTAAGAATGTCGCCAAACGCAGCAGGTGAGTTCCTTTCATCATTGTTTACGGTACTGATTATTTCGCTTAGTTTAAGCTGGGTGTTTGCAATGATCCAAACACCGTTCAACGCAAAATATTTTTACCGTAAAGAACGTCCGAAAGGAGAGCATGCCCAAACTTACGATAAAGGTCTTTACAGAATTTTCGGTGTAGTTTTAAAATGGGGAATTCGTAATAAATACATTTTCTCGCTGGGCGCTTTTGCAGTGCTGATATTTGCATTTTGGTCGTTCCGTTTTGTGAAAGTTGACTTTATGTCGAAAATTCAATACGATCAGTTTGCTATCGAGTATTTCCTTCCACAAGGAGCTGACATTGAAGCTGTAGAAGCCGATATTCAGCAAATTCAGGCTGATATTTTGGCAATGGATGGTGTGCATTCGGTTACAGCTTCAGTTGGTCGTCCTCCTGCGCGTTATTTGTTAATGCGTCATATGGAAACAGGTGGTGCAAACTATGGCGATTTTATTATTGAAACCGATGATACCGAGAGGGTTCCTACTATTATTCCTGAAATTGAAAATTACCTGAACAATAATTATCCTGATGCCTTCTTCAGGGTAATGGAGTACGGTGCAGCATTTGCCGATGCTGATATCGAAGCTCAGTTTGTTGGTCCGGATCCGGCGGTATTAAAAGATTTGGCTAACCAGGCAAAACGAATCTTCCTGGAAGAGCCTTCAGCAATTCATGTTACCGACGACTGGAAAAATCAGACAAAAAAGATTGTTCCTGCCTATTCGGTGGAACGTGCTCAGCCGCTTGGATTAACACGTTCTGATATGGGTAATTCCATTTTGGTAGCTACCAACGGACGACCAATTGGTGCCATTTACGAAGGAGATAAAATGCTACCGATTGTATTGCGAACTGATAACCAGGTAGCCGAGAATATGGAGCAGTTACTAAACATACCGGTTTGGGGACAACAAAGCCGTGCAAGCGTTCCGTTGTCGCAAATTGTGGATACCATGAAGGTAACATGGGATTACGAACTAATTCACCGTTTAGATAACAAGCGGGCGATTAAAGCACAATGCGATGCTGCAGACGGATATACGGCTGCAGAGGTGCAAGCAAAATTTCAGGCTAAAGTTGAAGCCATTGATTTACCAGATGGTTACGAATTACACTGGGAGGGAGCCACGGCCCGTTCAGGAGAGGCCAACGCAGGATTATTTATGTTCCTGCCACTTGCAATCGGATTGATGGCGATAATTATCATCGGTTTGTTTAATAACCTGAAACAACCAATCATTATTTTCCTTGTAGTTCCATTCGCTTTTGTTGGTATTGTACTTGGTTTGGCAACTACTGGTGTTTACCTCACGTTCGCCGGGATTATCGGAGCTTTAGGTTTGATTGGAATGATGATTAAAAACGCAGTGGTACTCCTCGATGAGATAAACCAGAATCTCAAGGGAGGAAAAGATCGACTGAGGGCAACAACCGATGCCGCTTTGTCGCGTTTGCGTCCGGTAATGATGGCATCGTTGACAACAATTTTGGGTATGGCACCGCTTATTACCGACTCTATGTTCAACTCAACAGCTGTTGTAATCATGTTCGGATTGGCTGTGGGATCAGTAATTACGCTTGTAGTTGTTCCGGTGTTGTATGCTGTTTTGTACAAAATTGACGGCAGAAACATAAAAACATTAAAACAAGAGGCATAATAGGTTTATGCAGTATAGATAGATGTAGAAAGGTTACCCTGTTTGGAAATTGTCGGGGGGAAGACAATTGATTCTCATAACAGAAACCAATCAGGGTTAACCTTTTATTTCAAAGTTTATATCGAGTATTCAGACAAATAATAGTACGAAAGAGATGAATAAAATGAATAAATATATAATTGCCACATTGGTATTTGCCACTGTTTTTGTTGGTAATACCTTTGCACAAAAGGTAATGACCCTTGAGCAATGCCGGGAACAAGCTGTTGAGTTTAACAAGGAACTCAAAAATGCAGCCCTGCAAAACCGCGAAGCACAAGTGAACCAGGAAGTGGCCAGAACTGCTTATCTGCCATCGGTAGGTTTTTCTTCTTCGTTAATGCACCGTCCGGGAATGGATGCCATAAACATGCCGGGTTATTTTTTACCAACGGCCGATAGCGAGGAAGCTGCAATGAATGGCGAATTCTCAGGAACCAGCGATGTTTGGAGCCCGGGTATTAATATCGATTTGGGTAGTTTGACGCTTATTAACAGTGGTTTTCAGATTAACCAGGCCATTTATGCCGGTGGAAAAATCAGGAATTCAAACAAACAGGCCGATGCCGGAGTTTCAATTGCTGATATGGCACTTAATATGAAGTATTCGGAGGTGATTCAGGAAACTGATAAGGCATTTTGGCAGGTAGCAACTGTTGAAGAAAGTATAATAATTGCTGAGGAGTATATTAAAATGCTTACCGAGCTGGAAGAGCAGATGACAGCCATGTACGAAGTGGGGTTGCAACCCGCCAGCGAAAAATTACGTGTAACGGTTCAGAAAAATGAGGCAGAACTAAATCTTGTTAAAGCCAGAAACGGTTTGAAAGTTGCAAAAATGTACCTGAATCAGATTTTGGGTCAGCCGCTGGATACAGAGATTCAGATTACTCATAATGCAACTGCCGAAGTTCAATTGTTTAATCTCGAAGATGGAGTGGAGTTGGCTAGCAATAACCGTAACGAGCTTAAGATTCTTGAAAAGCAAAAGGAAATTTCTGAGCTTGACGCCAAAATTACACGTGCCGATTATTTGCCAACTGTTGGCGTTAGTGCACAATATACCAGCTACTGGGTGAAAGATTTATACGAAGAAATTGATTTTCAACCCATGTTGGCAGCACAGGTTTCTATTCCGGTTTTTCAGTGGGGACAGGGAAAGAAAAAACAACGTGCAGCGCAGTTAAAAGTACAACAGGCTGAAACCAATTTGCAACATACAAATGATTTGATTAATCTTGAGGTAATGCAAGTAAAAGTGCAGGTTGAAGAGGCTTACGAGTCTATCAGTCTGGCACAAAAAAATGTTGCAGAAGCTGAAGAAAGTATGGATGAAACGGAAGCAAGTTTCGAGGTTGGTTTAAATACAACCACCGATATGCTAAATGCGCAGGCACAGTGGGTGCAGGCAAAAGCTCAGTTAACTCAGGCCATCGCCAACTTCGAAGTATTAAAAACGAAGTGGCAAAGTGTAACCGGAAATTTGTATATTCCTGAAGAAGCAAAATAGTATATTATTACGCCTGAATGAAGTGTTTAGATGTACATAGCAAGAAAAAGCCGGATCTGGTAACACGGTTGCCCGGCTATGAACCGATCAGTATTTTTGGGAGGTTTGTCGTAATTAGCATTATTGCAGTTTTTATATTGCACTTCATTGCATACGTAACCAAAGTGCCGGCAGACTCCGACGTTAAAATTCCGTTTATTATTTACCTCGTGGTGATTTTGGCGTTTAACGCGGCTGCCGAGTTGCAAATTATCCTCGATAACATTTTAGAGCGATTTCTTCCGGTTCCTAAAAAAGTAAAATTGCGGCTTTTTCTGCAGGTTGCCGTCGGAATAATCTTTCTGTATGTGGCACACCGGGGAATCATGTATTTTGTTGAGCCAAAGCTTACGCTTGCAGATTCCCGTGCGGGAGTAATTATGGGAATGGTTACCGGTTTGGTATTTGTGCAAATGGTGGCAAATTCCTTAACGATTGCACGTTTTACACAAAAATGGCTCGATTCTCAGGAACAGATTGCCGAGATGAAGCGCGAGAAGTTACGCATGGATTATAACTCGTTACAAGATCAGTTAAATCCACACTTTCTGTTCAATAACCTGAGTGTGCTAAAATCGCTGATTATTTACGATCAGGAAGTGGCCGTGGAATTTACCGAAAACTTTACCGACGTTTATCGTTACGTGTTACAAAGCAAAGACAAACGACTGGTTAAGTTAAACGATGAACTGGATTTTATGAAAGCCTACATTGCCTTGCATAAAGAACGGTTAGGTGAAGGAATTCATGTTGAAACCAATGTGTCGGGCGATAATAAAGACCGGGAAATTGCACCTTTAACCGGGCAGTTGTTAATTGAAAATGCAATTAAGCACAACATAACAAGTAGAGAAGAACCGCTTGAAATACAGGTTTACATTGAAGAGGATTGTTTGGTGGTTGCCAATAGTCTGAATCGCCGGGCTGCTTCTTACTCAACCAAAACCGGATTAAAGAACCTGGTGAAACGTTACGAGATATTAACTGAAAAAGAAATTGTGGTTCAATACGATGAGAAACGTTTTGAAGTGAAAGTTCCTTTGTTGTGAATGCGATTTGAGTTACATAAAAAGTAATTTTAATCTCGGATATTGCGCCGCAGAATTGAGCGGATAAAGCTTAAAATGAATTAAAAAGGGGAAAAGTGAGAGTAATAATTGTTGAAGACGAACTTCATAACTATCGTTTGTTACGCGGGATGGTTGAAAAACTTCGCCCCGACTGGCAAATAGTTGAATGGTTTGAAAGTGTAAAAAGTTCGGTTGCCTGGCTACAAAGCAATCCTGCACCCGACATCATTTTCATGGATATTCAGCTAACCGATGGTATTAGTTTCTCCATTTTCGACCAGGTGGATGTTGAAAGTATGGTGATTTTTACAACTGCTTACGACGAATATGCCCTGCGCGCTTTTCAGGTAAACAGTATCGACTATTTGCTTAAACCGATTAAAGAAGATAAACTGCGTTTGGCCATCGAAAAATTCGAGCACATGGTTCAGGCCAATAGCAAACAGGGAAAGGACACACCCGATTATAAAGAATTATTACAGGCAATTACTTCAGGGGAGAAAAGGTATCGCAAGCGGTTTTTAATTAGCGGGGCCACCTCGTATTTTAAACTCGATATTGATGATGTGGCGTGGTTTCACACCGAAAACAGGGTTACAACAGCAGTTACTTTTAAGGGAAAAGATCATGTAATTGACTTGACTATTGAAAAGCTGGAAGAACAGCTTGATCCAGATCTTTTTTTCCGGACAAACAGGAGCTCGATCGTAAATATTAATGCGATCCGAAAATTTGAAAACCATTTTGGGGGGAAACTTATTTTGCGTTTGATTCCTCCTTTTGATGAACCAATTACAATAAGCCGTTTAAAAGCTACCGAATTTAAAGAATGGGTAGGGAAATAAACGATTAAGAGGTACAATCTATAAGATTAATATATATTTGTCAGTTTAACCAGAGCAAGAATGAAGCAAAGAGATCAGTTATACGCGGAAGCAATTGCAATGATTGAAGATGCCACTCCGCAGAAAGAAAGCATTTTGTATCACAACATTTATTCATTAAAAGTTAACGGAGGCTATCCTTTTTCATCACAAAAAGATGTGCATGAATTGGTTAATTTCTTAAATTCATGCGATTAAAACTGTTGAGTCTGAATTCCTCACGGGATGAAGATTTTTACCGTTTTTGCCATGAATAAAGAAATTAAATCAGCCTACCGACATGAAAAACACAAGACGCACTACTTGTCTCAAGATTTCTACAGCAATTTTTCTTGTGTTTGTTTCGGCTGTTTTTCCCGTCTATTCACAACAAATAAATAACAAGGATAAACCAAAGATTGGTTTAGTACTGAGTGGTGGTGGAGCCAAAGGCCTTGCCCACATTGGTGTGCTTAAAGTATTGGAAGAGGCCGGTATTAGTCCCGATATTATTACCGGAACCAGTATGGGAGGTATTATGGGAGGTTTGTACGCTGCAGGTTATACAGCCGAGGAACTTAGCGAGATTAACAAAAATGCCAATTGGGATTTGTTGTTGACCGATAAGGTGAGGCTGTTAAGTGTGGCGATGGACGAGAAAAATGAGACCAAAAAATACCTCTTCGAAATACCCATTCGCGATAAAAAGATCAATCTTCCGGCCGGTGTGATCGAAGGCCAACATCTTGAGGCATATTTCTCGGAATTATTGTGGCCGCTTACCGAAGAGGAAGATTTTAATCAACTCCCGGTTCCTTTTCATTGTATGTCGGTTGATATGATTTCTGGAGAAACCATTGAACACAGCTCGGGAGATTTGGTACAATCCATTCGTGCCAGCATGTCAATTCCAACTGTTTTTTCGCCCGTTAAAATGGATTCAATGCTGTTGGTTGACGGGGGTGTTGCACGGAATTTTCCGGTGCAGGAAGCCATTAATATGGGGGCGGATATAATTATTGGGGTTTATGTGGGATTTCAGGAAGATATTACCGCAAACGACATTGGTTCGATGACCGAAATTCTTCAACGGGCTATCGCCTTGGGAGGTATTGTCGACGCGAAAGAACAGTTTCCAAAATGTGATGTGTTGATCATTCCGGATTTGCGCGATTATTCTGCTGCCGATTTTATGAAAGGGCAAAATATTGAACAGATAGGAGAGGATGCTGCAAGGGCAAAAATTGAGGAAATCAATTCTTTGGTTGAGAAATACAACTTGAAATACACGGCCGTTGACCCAATCGGTAGACCCAAAAAAATTAAAATTACAGGTCTGGAAACAACTGGTCTGCAGTACCTGAGTGAGAATTTTGTACTCTCGAAATCGGGAATCGAAAAAGGCGATTCGGTAAGTTACAATGCTATTGAAGAGGCCATAAATTTTATGTATGGAACCAGACATTTTGGGAAACTTACCTATTCGTTAAAAAAGGACCAGGAGAATGATGGTTATATTCTTGTTTTTCACATCACAGAAACGCCCCGGGCAATGTTTAAACTCGCCCCTCAGTACGACGATGATCTGGGTGTTGGAATAACTACCAATTTTACTTTACGCAATATTATTGCCCCAGCAACACGTTTGTTGTTTTCGGTAAACATTGCTGAGAATCCGGGAATGGAGATTAAACTTAATAAATTTGTTGGCAAAAAACAGCGTCTGTCCGATTATTTCTTTATGGATTCTTATAGCTATAAACTTCCTTTTTACGACGCAGGGGACAGGCTTGGAACGTATAAAAGAGCCTATTTTGGAGGAGGCTACGGAATTGAATATTTATTTGGCCTGAATCACCAATTGGGAGGAAATGCTTTTTACAAATACAATCGGTTAACACCACACAAGGACCTTCGCGCGATATATCCTGAAGCCGATGTGGAATTCATGAAAGCACACGATTGGGGGTATCAGTTGTATTATAAGGTAAATACCACCGATGATCTCTATTTTCCGAAAAGGGGGATTAAATTTAATATAGGTTTTCAGCACATACTATCGGCAAACAGCGAGTTAAACCGCAATGCCATCGAGCCACGGAGCTATCTGATTGATGAAACAAATGAAGCATATGCAACCTTAACAATCGATCATAACTGGTACAAAACATTTGCGAAACGCTTTACTTATAATTTTGGTGTTGATGCCGGTTTTAGTGCAAAGGAATCAGGCACAAATGGTTTATTTATCTTGGGAGGATCGCAGTTTGGAGAAAGTAAATTAAACTTCAAAAATATGGCAGGCTTTAATTTAGCTGAGATCTACACCTACAATTATGCGATGGTAAAATCAGCATTAAATATCGAACTCTTATCGGGTTTGTATTTCTCTGCCAATGTAAATGTGGCTGCCACCGCTCATACCTACGAAGATTTGTTTGATGAGGTAACAAGTAATCCTTTTACCGACAATATTTTTGGTTACAGTTTTGGATTTAAGTACGAATCGATATTAGGCCCTATTCAATTAATGGTGTCGGAAAATAACCAGGATAACGAATCTCGATTTCATTTCACTGTTGGCTTCCCATTCTAACGTGTCTTTGTAAATTTGCAAACCGGGCAGCCTAAACCTCTTATTAATTGTTGTTGTGTAAATACGACATATTTAAAGGATTTTGGCATTTTCTGCAAAATCTTTATAATTTTAGTGCCTCTCAAAATAATCATCCCTGCATTTTGAGCAATTAAGTTGAATAAATAGTAATAATCAGTATAACTAACTAAAACAAAAAATCATGAAGAATAGAAGAGAGTTTCTAAGGATTTCTACAGCAGGTACTGTTGGTGTTTTGGCACTTGGTACTTATGCTTGTGGTTCGGGTGGTAAAAAACCTGCTGAGCAAGCGGCAGAAGTAGTAAAAGCGGCAACAGGAATGGGTCTTGGTCTGCAACTATACAGTATTCGCGATGCAATGGCTGCCGATGCGACTGGTTCGTTAAAGAAAATTGCCGACATGGGCTATAAATTTGTTGAAATGGCTTCGTATGCCGATGGCAAATTTTATGGCGTAGCACCAAAAGAATTCCAAAAAATGGTGGAAGACACAGGTATGAAAGTGGTTAGTAGCCACACTAGTGTTGAAGCTGAAGGAATTACTACTGCGAGCGCTCAGAAAATGGCCGATGCACATGCCGAAATTGGTGTAGAATATTGTGTTCAGCCTTGGATTGAAGAAAAAGATCGTAACATTGAAACATACAAAAAGATGATCGCTGAGTGGAATAAAGTTGGCGAGATCATGAAAAATGTAGGTATTCAGTTTGGTTATCACAACCATAATTTCGAGTTTAAACCAACTGACGGAATAGTACCTTACTATGATGTATTCCTGAAAGAAATGGATGCAGACCTGATTACTATGGAACTAGATTGTTATTGGGCAATGAAAGCAGGTCAGGATCCTGTTGAAATGTTCAATAAATATCCCGGACGTTTCCAGTTGCTTCACTTTAAAGGTATGGGTAAAGAGGTTGTAGAACCATTTTACACTGTAGACAAAGACGATATCGTTTCTGTTGGTGCCGGTGTTGCGGATTACAAAAGTATTTACGATGCACGTGAAACTGCCGGTTTGAAATACTTATTTGTTGAAGACGACAACCAGGGTAATGGAAAACCTTTTGAAGGTGTTAATGTAAGTATCGACAACGTTAAATCGAAAATTTTCGTTTAATCAATACTGAAAAGATATAGGACAGGCCGTTTATTTAAGCGGCCTGTTTTTTTGTCATAAAAAAAGCTTTGACCCAAATGATCAAAGCTTTTATTTAATTCAAAATAACTTTCATTTTCAGCTTTTTGGCTTTCTTATGAAGCCGAATGGAATTTGTAGAAACAGAAGTGGTAATGTCGATTTTAACGTTCCACACTGCACCTGTTTCCTGTAATTCCGGTTTTCCGTTCTTAAAATTGTCTTTCATTGTTTCTGTGGCTTTTATGCAATGTACGGAATTTTACAAATATTATGCCGAAAAAGGAGGTGATTTATCACCAGAACATTGTGAACAATAGCATTTTACTTGTTCCGCACTGCTTATTTAACAGCTTTTATAGTGTATCCGCGCTTTTCGATACTTTTCTCAATTTCTTCGATCGACACAGCAGAGGCGTTGTATTTTACAATGGCAGTGGAATCTGCAAGTGTCACTTTTGCGGTTTCTATCCCATCTAGGGTATTTATTCCCTTTTCAACCGAGGCTACACAGGCATCGCAATGTAACCCGCCAATATCAATAGTGGCCTCAACCAGTTGTTCGGGCGGTGCTACTTCGGTACTTTTTTGTGTTCCTGAATTACAGGCAACAAAACCTATCAGGGCAAGTAGATAAAAGAGTTTCTTCATGGTATTTTTTGTTTTTATGTGATCTTATCGAATAACCGGAGCAAGGATCTGTTTGTTTTCTTCGCTGGCGGCTCCCATAACTGTTTTTACTTTGCTGCCCATAAATCTCGAGAAAAGTCCCGAGTTCAGCATCGAAACATAGGTTTTCCCATTACGTTCGTAAACGGCCACTCTGCATGGCATCAGCGCCGAAACAACACGTTCCTGATCGCTGCTTAAAATCTTGTAAGCATGATCGGGTTTGCACAACGAAAAAACTTTAACAGGTTTTACTTCAAAACCGTGTTTTTTCATGGTTGCCTGCAGATCGTATAAATGCGGCATACTCCAATTGTTATCTTTCGCCGATTGTTCAATTGCAGCAACTGTTTCGTCAAATCCCAGTTTACTCTCGTTAACTACAAACATTTGTTTTGGTAGAATAACCACTATCATAATAATGGTGAAGAGTATTCCTACTATCAATCCGGTTAAAAACATAGTTAATCCTTTCATTATTAGTTTTGTTAATTTAAGGAAAAAACAACCAAGAGTAAACTTTTGTTTGATAGATTTGATTGATGGGGCTTAAAAGTTTGGAAAGAAAAGAGGGAACCACTCTTTTGAATGATCCCCTCGCTTTATGTTGAAGTTAGTTTTAATATAATCCTTCAATAGATAAATAGCGCTCGCCGTGGTCGTAGGAAAAAGTAAGAATCCGCGATCCTTTTGGCAGTTCTTTAATCTTTTTGGCAACTGCTGCCAACGAAGCACCCGATGAGATACCAACAAACAATCCTTCCTGTTTTGCTGCTTTTTGAGCATACTCAAAAGCTTCGTCTTTGCTGATTTCTATTGTTCCGTCAAGAATTTCGGTATTCAGGTTTTTTGGAATAAATCCGGCACCAATTCCCTGAATTCCGTGAGGGCCTGGAGCTTTTCCTCCAATAACCGGACTGGTATCCGGCTCAACGGCAATAACTTTCAAGTTCGGGAATTTAGCTTTTAAAACTTCAGCAACACCGGTAATGTGACCGCCGGTTCCAACACCGGTAATCAGGTAATCAAATCCTTCAGGGAAGTCAGCCAGAATTTCCTGCGCGGTAAAATCGCGGTGTACTTCAACGTTAGCCGGATTATTAAACTGAAGTGGAATCCAGGCGTTATCTATTTCCTCCGCCAGTTCTTCGGCTTTGGCAATGGCACCTTTCATTCCTTTTTCTTTTGGTGTTAATTCCAACTCCGCACCAAATGCCTTTAAAGCTCTTCTTCTTTCCAACGACATCGATTCAGGCATGGTAAGAATTAAACGGTAACCTTTTACGGCAGCCACCAAAGCCAGCCCGATTCCGGTATTTCCGGAAGTTGGTTCAATAATCACCGAACCTTCCTTCAAAATGCCTTTTTTCTCCGCATCTTCTACCATCGACAGCGCAATACGGTCCTTAATACTTCCACCCGGATTTGTTTTTTCAACTTTCACCCAAACTTCGTAGTCCTCGGGGTAGAGACGATTGATTTTTACATGTGGCGTGTTGCCAATGGTTTCCAAAATGTTTTTTGCTTTCATCTGATTTTAAAATTTTGAGTTATCTCGGTTAATAATTTTTAAACAAAAAAAAGGCCTTTCCGTTCATGGAAAGGCCTCGTATAATCTTGCAATTAAGTTCAAGTTAATACACTACAACACCTTTCCCGTTTTGCAGGAAACAACAACACATCATCATATTGTTACCGGTGTTTTTCATACTATTAAAATTGTTTGTTTTTAATTGTATAGTATGGAACTCGCACTTGTATTAATCATCCTGTATGGAACAATTATTAATGCTCGTTTCATATTGAGTGCAATATAAATAATTTTAATTGATTCTAAATAAGAAATATGAAAAAAATCATGTTTTCCGCTCTTTGTTAAGAAATCTGACTTTTAGTGATACTCTCACTTTGAGTGAGGGTATCACTAATTTTAAGCATTAGCCTTTATACCGAAGCCACTTAATCAGTTCTTTAATATTTACCTTTTTACCGTACATCAGCAGTCCGATGCGGTAGATTTTGGCAGCTGCCATAATGCAGACAATGGTTGTAAGAACTAAAAGTCCCATTGAAAGTAACAGTTCCCAAAGCGGTAGATCGTATGGAACACGTGCCATCATTGCCACAGGCGAAGTGAACGGAATAATTGAACACCAGAATGCCAGTGCCCCTTCCGGATTTTTAGCGATCGGAAACAGCAACATAATCGACAGTATCAACGGGAAAGTTACAGGGAAAACCATTTGTTGCGAATCTTCATCGTTATCCACGGCAGCACCAACCGCACCTAACAACGCACTGTACAACAAATAACCACCAAGGAAGTAGAACACAAAAGAAAACAGAATGAGCGGCAGGTTTAAATTTCCGATCATTTCCATTGCTTCAGTTACTTGATTTGGCTGTGCCGCCTGCATTGCCGCCGGATTCATTTGTCCTTGCGACTCCATGATACTTTGCCCCATTTGCTGAGCAGTATCCGGACTCAAAAAGAAACTTTGTACCACCACCAAACCGATACCGCCCAAAATTACCCAGATTGCAACCTGGGTTAGGCCAACCAAAGCTGTACCGATAATTTTTCCGGCCATTAGCTGGCTGGGTTTCACCGATGAAATGATTACCTCTATAATGCGACTTTTCTTTTCTTCCATCACACTGCGCATAACCATGGCACCATACATAAACACAAAGAAATAAATGATGAGGCCCATCGCATAACTCGCAATAAAAGCCACAACCGACGAACTTTTCTTTGTTTCGCCCGACTGCGATATTTTTAGTGTACTAAGGTTTACGCTGGTTTGCGTGTGGCTGAGTCGCTCTTCCAAATCGGGGATGCCCGATTCTGCAATAACTTTTTGTCGTTTATCATTCTCGATAAATCGGCTGAGTTTGCGTTCAATTTGTTCGGAGAGTTCAAGCGGCAGCTGTTTCTCCGAGAAAAGTTGCGCCTGATTATTCGAATAAATATCGGAAGGGATAAACAGAAGTCCGTAATAGCCACTGCCTTTCAGGTTGGTTTTTAATGATGCATATTCCTCCTTCGGAATAAAATGATAGCTGGTTGTTCCTGCATCACTAAATTCGCCGAGAAATAAATTGGTGGCATCGTACACCGCAATGGTACGTTCTTCGGTATCGTCTTTAATCGAGAAATAAATTACCAGTCCGTATACCCCGGCAATTAAAAACGGCATGAGGATGGTTAATATGATGAACGATTTCTTTTTTACCCGTTTCAGGTATTCTTGTTTTAATATAAGTAATGTGCTGCTCATGTTAGCTTGTTTAGATTTTGTTCGACTCTTCAACGGCTTTAATAAATACGTCGTTCATGCTTGGAATAAGTTCCTCGAACGACATAATCTCGGCGGCCGGCATAATGGCCGATAACAGCTCGTTATTCGATTTCCCGTTCAAGTATTGCACTTTAAGGGTGTTTCCTTTTTCCGACTCATCGTGACTGATGATTTTGTAATCGGTTCCCAATGCCAGGTCAACATTTCTGAATTCGCCTCTGTACTTTATGTCGAAAATGTTGGTTTTATATTTCATTCGGATCTCGTTGGTAGGTCCGTCTTCAATCTTTTTCGATTTGTTGATCAGCGCAATGTGGTCGCACAATTCTTCAACTGATCCCATGTTGTGAGTCGAGAAAATAATGGTGGCACCTTCTGCTTTCAGATTCAGTATTTCCTTTTTTAGCAAGTTGGCATTTATCGGGTCGAAACCGCTGAAAGGTTCATCAAAAATCAACAGTTTAGGCTGATGAACAACAGTGGTAATAAACTGAACTTTTTGCTGCATTCCTTTTGATAGCTCTTCCACTTTTTTGTTCCACCATGGCATGATATCGAATTTCTCGAACCACTTTTTCAGGTTATTCGATGCATCGCGGTATGACATACCTTTCAACTGAGCCAGGTAAATTGCCTGCTCGCCAATCTTCATTTTCTTATACAGTCCACGTTCTTCGGGCAAGTAGCCAATTTGCGAAATGTCCGTTCGGTTCATCTTTTTACCGTTCAGAAAAATTTCACCGCTGTCGGGTGCCGTAATCTGATTTATGATGCGGATGAGGGTGGTTTTACCCGCTCCGTTAGGGCCAAGCAAGCCAAAAATGCTTTGTTCTTTCACCGAAATGCTAACATTGGTTAAGGCCTGCGTGCTGGCAAAAACCTTGTTTACATCGCGCGCTTCGAATAATTCCATATTTCTTTTAATTGAATAGTAAGATATAACCCGTGCAAATTACAGGTTTGGTTTTAATTATTCCTAAAGAAAACCTGAAAATGCGGCCTTTTGAAAGAAATATCGGCGAATGGGGATTATTAAGGGATAAACCGGAAATATTGAATCTGTTTTCTCAATTAATCCGGATGGAATTGTTTCCCGGCAACAAGGAATAATCGTTCGGCAGTAAAGAATCATAGATATTCTCTAAGGAATGATGATTATTTCATAGGGAATCTTTATGATTCCAATTGGAATTATCCTTCTTCACTGTGGAATTGTGTTAAAGCTACATGGAATCATAGATGTTCTATTTGGAATCAAAGTAATTCTATAGAGAATATCTATGATTCCAGAAGGAATTAACCTTCGGCGTGGCATCCAAGACCACTAAAACTCTTGCTTTAAAAATGGTGCTGAATACTTTCTTCCAGATAAGGATGATTTTTCGGAACCAAACTGGATTTGGTAAGCGTTGTGCCAACTACCCACGAAAATAATCCTGCATAACCCAGAAAAGTACCGATCTCGAGTATGCCAAACTTAGCTTCATGAACCGTTGCCGGCCAGATAATGTAATAGAGTTCGGTGTATTGTCCGATCATTAGAAGAATGATTACCGGAATCATAAATAGTTTGCTTCTTGAACTTTTTCGTGGCATCAGTACCAAAAACGGGATGCCCCAGTTGATAACGATATTGGCAAAGAACAGGATCTTGTAAACGCCGTGCCAGCGGTGAACAAAGTACGATGTTTCTTCCGGAATATTTCCGTACCAGATTAACATGAATTCGGCAAAATTGAAGTAGCCCCAAACAATGCTCGACATAAAAATATAACGGGTAAAATCGTGCAAATGGCTGTGGTTAAGCAAGGGGAATTTCCCTTGCTTTGATAGTATAATTACAATCAGAGCAATTATTGATGAGGCGTGCAGAACACCCGCCATAAAACTTCTTCCGGCAAACATGGTACTGAACCAGTGTGGCTCGAGCGACATCAGCATATCAACAGAGAACAGGCTGAATGAAAGGGCCAGCACAAAAATGAAAATCTTGGAATAGAACTCGGATTTTTCGAAATAAAGCATGCCACCAACCTCGTCTTCTTTTAGCGAGAATTTGCGTAACACTTTCGAAAGAATGATCCACGCGGCAAAAAATACAACTACCCGTGCAAAAAAGAACGGTACATTTAAATATGGCGATTTGTGCTGCAAAATATGATCGTGAGAAACAACCTCGTGGTGTGTCCATTCGAAAACTGAGTGCATTCCAAAATACAGGATGAGGAAGAATACCGCTGCAAACGGTAGATAAGCAACCATGGCTTCGGGCACACGTTTAAACATAGCCGACCAGCCCGATTGTGTAATGTACTGGATGGCTGCAAAAAAGGCGGCGCCAATCGCCAGCGACACAAAATAGTAGTTGTTTAAAAGATAGTTTGCCCAAGTGCGCTCGGCGTCGAAAACAAAACCCAGTGCAAACGAAATCACACCAACAGCCATCAGCGCGTAAGTGAGTATTTTAAACTTATTGGAAAGTGTTAATCGGTCTTCCATATTTTGTTCCTTTTAATTCTTCATCTGTTCTTTATTCCTTCATTCCGAACTTGTTTCGGAATCTCTCGAAGATGCTGAATCCGTCAGCTGACGGGCAGCATGACGTTCTTAATTTTGTAATACCTCTTTTACGTACATGGCTATTTTCCAGCGATCGTCCGGTTTGATCATAGAACCGTGCTCGCCCATAATTCCATGGCCCACTGTGATTACGTGGTAAATGTCTCCTTCAGGATTAGCCAGCATTTTTTCGCTCAGCAAACTTGCCGGTGGATACGTATATTTCTTGCGTACATACAACGATCCTTGTCCATCGCCCTTTTCTCCATGGCATTGCATACAATAAATACCGTACATTTTTTCACCACGTTGCAGGTTCTCTTTGTTTGGCTCCAAATTGTTTATCAGTGTGGTAGCAGCCAGTGCTCGGTCTTCATCTGTTTTTTGGTAGGCATAAGGAACCTTACCACGTGGAATTGTTCCCGCAACAGGTGGTTGCATGGTTTTTCCGTCGGCAAAATTTGGGTTGGGTGTGTAACTCTCGTATGCCGGCGAGGTAACCATATCATCGAAATACTGCCAGCCTGTAGTTCGGCGGTTGTAATCACATGAAGAAAAGGCAAAAAGCAAAAGGCAAAAGGCAAAAAACCTGAGAACTTCTTTTTGTCTTCTTTGAATCTTTTTATTTTTTTTGATTTTATTGCTCATAGCTCAAAATCTATTTATTCAATTTTACCATGTTCTGTGAGAATCGATTTTACTGACTCGCTGTCGTTTGCAATTCCGGCTTCGTCGAAAACCATAACAAACTTATCGTCAGTAGCCCGCTCGTGAAAGATCTCTGCTTTTTTGCCGGGAAATACTTTCGCACGTGCCGAAAAAGTAAAAAGCGTAAGCAGTGTTATGGAAAGAATGGTAGCCACAATCGTTACCACAATAAACGACGGGAATGCATTAAACGGCTTTCCTCCGTAGTGCAAAGGCCAGCTAATTGAGGCAGCGTAAGTCAGAAACCCAAGAATACCCAGCGCGGCAAACAATCCGTAAAAGAATGCTGCATGCGTAATGCGCGTTTTTATGGGCATTCCCTCCAATATTTCGTGTACCGGATACGGCGTGTAAACCTCAACCGGCATTACTCCTTTGTCTTTTAATTTTTCAAAGGCATCAACTAAAGTTGCTTCGTCGTCAAAAACGCCAAGGATATATTTTTTACTCATGACTTTTTGCTTTTAGTTGTCCGTTATTTGGTTTGTCGAATTTTGCCACACTTTTTAATTCAGAAATGGCAATCATTGGAATATAGCGGAAGAACAACAGTACTCCGGCCAAAAACATTCCGAGTGTACCGACAAAGAATCCTATTTCAACATATGTAGGCGAGTAATTTGCCCATGCGGCAGGAAGATAGTCGCGGCTAAGCGTGGTAACCACAATGTTAAAACGCTCGAACCACATACCGATATTGATGATGATGGAAATAATGAATACGATCCACATGCGTTTGCGCACAGCCTTAAACCAGAACAACTGCGGAATCACAGCGTTGGCTGTAAACATTGCCCAAAACTGGAACGCATAATCGCCAAATAATCGGTTTTTGAAGAACATGTAAGTTTCATATTCCGAAGCTGAATACCAGGCAATAAAGATTTCGGTCATATAGGCAGTACCCATAATCAGTGAAATAAATATCAGGATCCGGCAAACCGCATCAACGTGTCGGTCGGTAATAAAATCATTCATATTGTATAATCCGCGCATCGTGATAACCAGAGTCAGCACCATGGCAAATCCCGAGAAAATTGCTCCAATTACAAAGTAAGGTGGAAAAATAGTGGTGTGCCATCCGGCTTGTACCGAAACCGCAAAGTCGGTAGATACAATCGAGTGTACCGAAACTACTAATACTGCGGCAATTCCACCCAATACAAAACTCAGGCCTTCAAAACGTAGCCACTCGCGGCTCGAACCTGTCCAACCAAAGGCAAAAAACCCATAAACCGCCTTTTTAATTTTCGATTTTGCCGTATCACGAATGGTTGCAAAATCAGGCACCATTCCGAAATACCAGAAACTTGCTGAAATAAGCAGGTAAGCTGAAATGGCCACAAAGTCCCAGAAAAGAGGTGAGTTAAAATTCACCCAAAGCGGACCGCGCGTATTCGGATACGGGAAAATAAAGAAAAACAACCACGGACGCCCCATGTGTAACAGTGGGAAAAGGCTGGCACAGAAAACGGCGACAACGGTCATTGCTTCTGCTGCACGGTTAATGGCAGTTCTCCATTTCTGCCTTAAAATGAGCAGGAAAATGGAAAATGCGGTTCCGGCATGTCCGATTCCGATCCACCAAACAAAGTTGATGATGGCCCAACCCCAGGCTACCGAGTTGTTCACTCCCCAGGTACCAATTCCGGTTGAAACGGTAATGTATTTGCAATACAAACCAAATCCGAACATACCCAAACTCACCAGCATGGCAGCATACCACCACAGCGGCGTTTTGGCGTGAATGGGTGCTAATATCTCCTTCGATATCTGGCTGAACGACTTGTCGCCATCAATTAGCTTTCCCCTTACGGCTGAATTATACATAGGCGTTTATGCTTTTTTGTTTCTTACTTTAGTTAAATAACCTACCGATGGCAGGGTGTGCAATTCTTCCAGCAAATGGTAATTGCGCTCGTTTTTAAACAGCTTGTTGATTTTGCTTTTTGGATCGTTCACATCGCCAAAAACCAGCGCATCGGCCGGACAAGATTGAACACAGGCCGGTTGTACTTCGCCGTCTTTTAACATTCTGCCGGCAACTTTTGCCTCCGCCTTTTTCTCCTGAATACGTTGTACGCAGAACGAGCATTTTTCTACCACTCCACGCGAACGAACTGTAACATCCGGATTAAGAACCATACGTCCCAAGTCGCTGTTTGATGCATAATCGAATTCCGGATTTTGAACGTATTGGAACCAGTTAAAACGACGTACTTTATACGGGCAGTTGTTCACACAATATTTGGTTCCTACGCATCGGTTGTAAGCCATTTGGTTCAAACCTTCCTCGCTGTGTGGAGTTGCCGAAACCGGACAAACATTTTCGCACGGTGCATTGTCGCAATGCTGGCACATTACCGGCTGATGATACACATCCGGATTTTCTGCATCGTTTGAGAAATAACGGTCAATACGAATCCAGTGCATGATCCGGCGGTTGCGAACCTGTTCTTTTCCGATTACCTGAACGTTGTTTTCAGCCTGGCACGAGATGGAACAGTTTCCGCATCCTACGCAACTTCCCAAATCGACTGCCATTGCCCAATGGTGACCTTTAAATTCCTGCTCGGGATACATCGAAACGTGGTGTTCCAGATGCTCCTCACGGATTTCATTGCCCGAAGCCGGATCAAGTAGCCATTTATCGAAATTGGTTTCACGAACAATTGGCCTGCCTTCCATCGAATGATGTGTTTGCGACAGCGCCAGCTCGAAAGTTTTTGTTGTGGTCTGCACATCAGCACCACCCAGCCAAAGTTGTTTGGCGTTGTTTTGTATCGATGCCAGTGCATACATATTTTTACCAACACCGTCGCCAACTTTCCCGGCAACTTCGCGGCCGTAACCCAATGCTACCGAAATGGTGCCAGGTGCTTGTCCGGGCTGCACAAAAACCGGCATTTCAATTCCGTTTATGGTAATCACCGATTCATTCTGAAGGCCATTTTCTTCGGCCCATTTCACGGGGACCGCAGCAAAGTTATCCCAGCTGATTTTCGCAACGGGATCGGGCAGTTCCTGCAACCACGGGTTGTTGGCAGAACTTCCGTCTTTCAGCGCCACACTTTGGTAGAAAACAATTTCCCATCCCTGAGATTCAGCTCCGCCAAGTTGTAAGGCATTTTCTAATCCATTTTCACTGTATACAGGTGCTTCTGCAATTATCTCTGTTTCGAAAACACCTTTTTGCAAGGCATCGTTCCAGAATAATCGTGAATCGGAATATTTTGATTGCAAGCCGGTGAAGTTCTCTTCCCAGTTTGCTTTTAAAAGTTCGTAATAATTAGGTTGCTCTTCGCCGGCCCATTTTAGCAGCGTTTCCTGAACTTGTCTACTATCAAAAAGTTTTGATATCGTAGGTTGCGACAAGCTGAAAAGTCCTTTTTTCGGCTCCGCATCGTTCCACGCTTCGAGGTAGTGTGGGGCAGGGCACACCCAATGACAGGCTGCTGTTGTCTCATCTTTTCTATCAGAAAACGAAACTGACAGCTCGGCTCCGGAAATCAGCTCTTTTAGTTCTTGTCCTTTTGGATGGTTGTAAACTGGATTTACGCCCCAGCAAAGCACTCCGGCAATTTCTTTGTTTTTTAATCGGGCAAATACTTTTTCAAATTCAGCATCAATAGCCTGATGCGTGTTTAATGTCCGGTCAAATAAAATCGTTGAACCGTAATTCCCCAAAAGATTATTGATTGCATTTACAATCAATTGAATGTTTACATCGTTGCTTCCCGAAATGACCAGCGATTTTCCTTCGTTTGCCAACAGATCTTCAGCCAGTCCTGTTACATCAACCGGACTACCGGGAGCTGCAATAGTCATAAAACCTTTTGCCTGCAACAATTGATAATACAGTGCTGTTAAAATCGTCTTTTCTTCAGACGGTTTTATCGGTACGCGAACATCAGCATTTGAACCTGTCAAAGTCATTCCCGACTCGAACTGATAATGACGGCTCATTTCGTCGCCTTTGTCCAGCACTCTTCTTCCGGCTGCATAAGCTTTTGTATATTCAGTTGAAGAAAGCCAGGTGCCTAAAAAGTCGGCGCCAAAACTGGCAATTACTTTTGCACGCTCAAATCGATAGTCAGGAATCAAAGCTGTTCCGAAACTTTGCTGGTTGGCTTCCAATATTCCACTTGCCGAAACTGCATCGTATTTTACCCATTCAACATTGGAGTATTTTTCCTGAAAGCCTGCAATTACTTTTTTTGTTGTTGGCGAAATTATGCTTGACGTGAGCAGAACGACTTTTTTATTGTCACTATTTAGTTGCTCTAACTTTTTTGTGATGTAGCTGTCAACTTCTTCCCAATTTGTTGCTTCGCCTCTTTTTAGTGGTGTTTTAAAACGAGCGTCATCATATAAATCCAAAACCGATGCCTGAACACGAGCAGAAGTACCTTTTTGTGAAACTGATGAAAGATCGTTGCCTTCAATTTTAATGGGGCGTCCGTCGCGCACTTTTACCAAAACACTGCAATATTCGTTGGCTTCAAAATAGCTCGAGGCGTAATAGTTGGCCATCCCCGGTGTTACTTCTTCCGGCTTTACCAGGTACGGAATAGCTTTATCTACCGG
Organism: Draconibacterium sp. IB214405; assembly: GCF_033963885.1. NCBI lineage: Bacteria > Pseudomonadati > Bacteroidota > Bacteroidia > Marinilabiliales > Prolixibacteraceae > Draconibacterium > Draconibacterium sp. IB214405. The sequence goes on along the minus strand of NZ_JAXBMA010000006.1, from coordinate 206,648 downwards.
CCTTTTACAGCTGGCTACAACTGCCGCAGCAGCAACGCTAAAACCAAAAGTTTTAAGAAAATCGCGACGCGATGAGCCGGAAGCCTTTTTCATTACGGCACGCTTAGCATCCAGTTCCAGTTTAACTTCGTTTTGCTTAAACTCAACCGGATTATTTAACTCGTCTAAACTTCTCCAATATTTTGTCATAGTTTGTTTGATTCTGCTTTAAACTTGAATAATTAATAGTGGCAGCGCATACAATCATTGGCGCCAATATCAACTGCTTTTACCGAGTCGATTGCTCCGGATTTTAATTCTTCGTGCAACTTCACGTAATGTTCGTAATAGCCATTATTTCCAAAATCTACTTCGGTATCGCGGTGACAGTTTACACACCAGCCCATCGAAAGGTCGCTGTGTTGCTGCATAATATCCATTTCATCGACCGGACCATGACATTGCATACAGTCGAGTTTGCCTGAGCCAACATGCACGGCATGACTGAAATAAACATGATCGGGCAGGTTGTGAATTCGTTTCCACTCGATTGAGTGTCCGTTCTCTGCGGCATCAACCACTTTTGCAATTTCAAACTTGCCACTGTTTGTACCTTCACGAATCAGAATATGGCAGTTCATACAAAGGTTTGTGGCAGGAATCCCCGCAGACTTACTTTGTTCAACCGTTGTGTGGCAGTACATACAATCGATTCCGTTTTCGCCGGCATGCACTTTATGCGAGAACTTTATGGGTTGATCGGGAGCGTAATTTTCCTGGCGGCCTAATTTAATGGCATCGGTAACAATCATTTTTACCTGCCAGCCAAAAGCGCCAAGCAATATTATCAGAGGAATGAATTTCAGTTTAATTTTTCGGATGAAGATCAGTTCAACGACCGCCCAGGTAATTAATAATCCAAGAAACAGGAACAGAATAAGATTGTAATGAGTTGGTTTTGGAACCGGAGTTCCCGTGTGCACCAAATCGTCTAAATAGATTTTTACAGTTTTCAGGTCTTCTTCCGAAATGTTGAAATTTACGTGCGATGCTTCCATTTTTACACCGACCGGATTCATTACCGAGGCTTGAAAAGCTTCAAAATCCTTGTCCACGAATTTCATTGCAATGTCCATTGCCGAAGGATTCCAGTTAAGTGTGTCAACCTGATTCAAATTATGACAAGAAACGCATGACGAATAATTACGATCGAAGGGTAATAATCCTTTGAAGAAACGTTCTCCACGTTTAACTTCTGCGTGCGAATGACCATCGGTAACAACAGATTCGGTGGAATCGGCATACAAATTATTGGATAGCAAAATACAGGTAACAAAAGCGAACAGGGATATGAAAATTTGCGTTTTTTTCATGAAACTTCCCCTAAAGAAGTGTTCTCTCATTCTGTTAAGTTTAGTATTAAAATATAGGCCTTTCTATTCAGACTTAACCTATTAACAATAAAAAGACCTTAAGGTTCTGAAATGATTAAATTTTTTACGTTAAATAGCTGGGAATGTTTGGGAAAAGTGATTGGTTAGATTTATGAAAAATGTTATTTCGATTTCTAATATCGATTAGGCAAGGGAGTTTTAGTCCTTGACTTTCTCTTTTTCGAGGTGCTCGGTTAGCTTTTTTACCAGTTTCATATTCTCGAAAAATTCGGCGGCAATCACCCTGATTATGGTATAAACAGGAATCGCGAGGATCATTCCGATTATGCCGGCCATACTTCCTGCGGCCATTATTACAAGGAAAATTTCGAGCGGATGTGCTTTTACGCTACTCGAGTAAATAAGTGGCTGAAAAAGTACATTGTCGATCACCTGAACAGAAAGAAAAACCAGTGTCATCCATCCCAAAACAGGTAAAACCTCGTTCATAAAATCGAGATTAATATGTAAAGCTGCCCCAATAAGTAATCCAAGTGCTGCCCCCATCCACGGACCCAGATAAGGAATTACATTGAACATTCCACAGAAGAGGCCAATTACAACCGCATGATTAAATTCGATGCCAACAATGGTGAGACCGATCGTGTCGAGCAACATCACCATAAAAACCTCTAAAAGTAATCCGATAAAATAACGGCGTAATAAGTAGGCAATGGAATCGAGAATATGGGCAACTTTTTCCTCCAGATGAGTTGGAACCAGAAGGATAATAAATGTGCGAAACATTGTTTCTTCTTTCAGGAAGAAAAAGGTGATGAATGAAACCGAAAAGAATCCGATTAAAAGTTCTCCCACTGTCCCGGCAACCAGTCCAAACCAATTCGAGACTTGCGAAAAATCAATTTCAGCCCCCAGGTTTTCTGTTACAATATCCATAAAATTCTTCGATTCAATGCTCACTGCATCTTTGTGAAAAATGTGCAACAGGTTGAGCAGGGGGTCTTCAATAGAATCGAGAACCAGCGTAAAGTCGATTTGTGATAAGGTTTCCACTTCGCTGAGCAAGAGTGGAATAATGAATCTGAAAAAAGAAATGAAAACAATCCACAAGGAAACAAGTGTTGCAAAAGCAGCCAGACCTTTAGGGATTTTAAAACGTTTGTATTTTATTTTTGTTAGCCAACGCGTTAGCGGCCGGCCAATAAACGAAAGTACTACGGAAATAAGAATGTAGGTAACAATGGCACTGAAATACCACAACAGAAAAATGATAAAAAGAAGTCCGACAATAAAAAGTGTATTGCGTGTCCAGCCTTTAAGTTGAATCATTTTTGTTCGTTTTTAACAAATATAACCAAATTTGGGATGATCGAAATAGTTTGTCATTTTGTTTGAGAAGCCAAAAAATTCAGATACCACTGAACGATATAAGCGTTAAATGAATGTGGTTTAACCGGATGTTTCATTTTTATATTTTGTCGTAATTGGTTGGTTATTTCGCGGTAGAAAATACTGTCGTTCATTGGGTAGTAAACAGTTTTTAGTTGATGAGGAGCCACTTTTATCAGTCGGTTTTTTAATGCCTGCAATTTTGGGCTTTCCTGATCTGAAATTTGCTTCAGCTCAAAATCAACCTTGTGTTTTTTGAAAAAATGATCTTCTAGTGCTTTGTTGTAAAGACGCTCCCTGTTTTTGTTTCGGGCATCAATACTGCTAAAAAATTGCAAGCTTTTTCTGTCAAAAAGTGGCATTAAAACATCAACTCCGAAAAAGGTATAAACCTGATTTGAGTTGCTTATAAACTTACTCTGTCGTTCTTGCAAGTCCCAAAAATCGTAAGCTTTAGCCGGAGAAAGATTTTGTTCTTCAAAAAATCTCTGATTCAAATATTCTTGAAGCTCAGATCTGAACTGTTTAATCGAAGGATAGGAGGTTCCGAATGCTTCTGAAACTGTTTTTCCAAGTTCAGATGGTTGCAGATTCATAAGCGAATCTTTAAAATGGGAACCTCTTAAAAAATCACCTGGATGCCCGGGAAATGCCACTGTATCCTGGTCAACAAGTTTATTTTCAATCAAGTGTTTTATAGCAAAATAATCCTGCAAATAAGGCATCGATGACAGGTGTGCTGAAAATTGAACGTAGTCGATAAATGTAGGATCTTCCTGAAAACCGTTGATCAACGCCTCGTTGTATTCAATAAATTGATATCGTAGTCCGAGTTGTTTAGCTACTTTCTGTGCTGTTGACTTCTCTGAATTATTTGCTCTGCCCCAGGTGGCGCACAATACCTTTTTATGTCCAAGTTCAGCCAGCAGGCAAGCCAGTAAACGTGAATCGTATCCACGGGTAAGTGGAAGCAAAACCTGTCTCTCCTTAATGTGCTCGTAATAGCTTTCAAATACCAATGTTAAATGGTTGGCTATTTCCAAAGTCGTCTTGGTCTCTGTTGAGTTTTTGGCCTTTTCTGCAAGAAAATGTGACTTAGCTTTATCTTCGTTCTTTTGTAAAACCACCAATTCTCCCGGCAGAACCTGATTGATCGATTTGTTTAAAGTTCTTTCAAACGGCGTTACTCCAAATTGCAAAAAGTAGGACGCTGCAAATTCATCGATTTCCGGTTGTTCTTCTTTGCCAAAAAGACTTTCGGGACGGTCACTGATCGCCAATCTAGAATTCGAATTTATGTAAAAGAGCGGATAAGTCCAGCTAATACTGCAAATCGCCCAAATTTCATTTTCCTTTTCAACAACAATTGAAAATTGGCCGTTTAGTTCGCCCGCCAATTTTTTGAATTGCTCAAAATCTGTACAATTATTCTGTATGAGTGCTACAAAATCCTGACCCGTAAAAAATGTTTCTCCCGACCAGGCAAATCCCGCCGTAAAAACATTTCCTCCTTTGGTCCAGTTATATTTTTTGAGATCAATCATTTGAGCAGCCAGATTTTAATTACAGCAAAAGGAACAATTAAAAGCATCATTTTCAGCAAATACAAAATTGCGTGTTTTAGGTTAACCCCGGCCAAAAACAAGGAATAAATGGTTAAAAAGGCGAAAAAGACAAGTCCTGTGAAACTGTACAAAACAATGGTAGAAACCACGTCTTTCAGAATTAAGCCGCCAATTAGTAAACTGGTTGCACGGGCAATCAACATCAGGATGTTATACCACATCGACACGTGTTGTTTTTCTTTTACGATAAGAATGGCCGAAAGCGGAGAACCAAGCATTACAAAAAATAGCCATGGCGAAATTAGCTGTGCCAGGTAACCCGAAAATGCCCATTCTGCTCCAAAAATCAGGCTGAAGATTTGTTCGCCCCAAAATCCTAAAATGGTAAACGGGATGATTCCAAGAATAACCTGTTTCCGAAATAATGAAAACGTTGAATTGGCCAGTGTATCCGGATTTTCATTTAGCGATTTGGCATTTTGAATATAAACACTTGAAATGGAAACACTCAGCAACTGAACCGGAGTGCTGATATACCGGTGCGAGAACGAATAGAGTCCGAGCATTTTATCGCCGAAAAACGGCTTAAACAGGAATATGGGAAGCTGACTGCTGATAAAATTCATGACCTCGGAAAGAATCGAGAATTTTGGGAATTTGATGTAACGTTTTGCCAATACCTTTTCCTCGGGTTTGAATTTCCCAAAACGAAAAAGGCTGGCTTCGTTTATTTTTAGTGAGAATCCAAAAAAGGTGATCATTTGCGCAGCCACTGCACCCAAAAACAATCCTGAGGCTGGAAAAACGAAAAATGCGCATTGCAAAACTCCGGTTAAAATTGCCCGGCCAATTTCTAAAATCGAAAGTTGGCGGAACTGCTTTTTGCTGATGTACAAATTCCGGATTAGCTGGATAGAACTAAAAAAATAGGAATAAAATGGAACTAAAAGCAGGTTTAGTTTCTGATCGTCTTCGGATTTAATAAGTAGAATAATTGCGACAACGACTACAAGTGCTGCCAGATTCACTGCCGAATTTATCCGCTGCGCAAAACTGATTATTTGTTTGCGTTCGTGCGCTTCGTCAACCAAAATAATCGCCTTTTCGTATTTGCCGGTTGAAACAATCGACAGGGCCGATGCGATGGTCAGGTACAAGGCAAAATAACCAAATTCCTCGGGTGCATATAAACGCGCAATTGCCAAAGCAAAAACAAAGGGCACCATTCGGGAAATGAACATCCCTGTGAAAAGCGAGGCAATGTTTTGGTAAAATTCACTTTGGTTAAACCTGTGGATAATATTTTTGAAATAGCTGGAAACGTTCATGCACTTATAACACCGTGTCTTATTTTATGTAAATATCATAAAAATAATTGCATCGGTTAAGCTTTTTCGCGAAAACGAAGAAATACAGGTGCTTTTTATATTTTTGTTCGTTGAACTTTAAAACGGGAAATAGCAAGAATGGATTTTATTCTCGATAACCAGGAAACGGAAAAGAAATTTCAGCAGCTGATTCGGGTAATCAGGTTGCGACAGAGTGGAGAAGTTGCAGAGGCAATGAACGAACGCGGCATTTCGTATAAAATGAACTGGGGCGTGTCGTTGCTCGATTTGCGCGAAATTGCCCAATCGTACGAAGCTGATCATTTGCTGGCGCTCAAACTTTGGAACAAGCAATGGCGCGAAACGATGATACTTGCTACTTTGCTTGATGAGCCATCGGAAGTGACTGAAGAACAGATGGATTTCTGGACAAAAAGTTTCGAGAATGTTGAAATAGCAGAACAGGCCTCAACCAACCTGTGGGTGAAAAGTAAGTTCGCTTTTATTAAAGCCATGGAATGGTGCCGAGGGAAAAAACATTTGGTGCGTTTCACCGGAGTTCATTTGATCGGCCGTTTGGCAATTACTGAAAAGAATGCCATCGATGAAATGTTTGAGCCTTTTTTCGAAGAGCTGAAAACCCTGGCAAAAGATAAAAAGCTGTATACGCCAATTTATCGTTCGGTTATTGGAATGGGGTGCCGCTCAAAAGTTTTGAACGAACAATGTGTTGAGCTGGCAAAAGAATTTCAGTTGAGCGATTCCGAAAACGCAGTAAAACTGGGCGAGAGTCTGTTCGAGGAATTGACCAGTGAGTACGTGCAGGAACGATTTAAGGAATAGTCTGAGGGGTGCTGGATTCTCGATACTAGATTCTGGATGCTCGCAACTCGCAACTTGTATCTCGTAACTCAAACAGTTAACTTTCTTTAACTGCAAAGCTGTCATGACAGAACTTCGTGGCAGGTTCTTTGTTATTTCTGACACGACTCAGTAAAACAGAAAACTGAGAATTGAACTTTTAATTTTAAAAATGATGAATCTATCAAAATCTTCAAATCCTGTATTAAAAGAAAAAACTTTTAGCAGAGATTATACAACACAGTCGGATGTGATGACTGTAAACGGAACTGTAAATAAAACAGCATTGATGTTGCTGTTGGTAATTGCCGGAGCCGTATTTACATGGAATAAATTTTTTGAAGTTGTTGCCACCAATCCCGAAGCCGGATTAGCTGCGGTTGGACCATGGCTTGCAGTTGGTGCTATTGGAGGATTTATTACTGTTTTAGTAACTGTATTCCGTCCGCAAAGTTCGGGAATTTCAGCACCAATTTATGCGGTTTTTGAAGGGCTGTTTTTAGGTGGAATTTCAGCAGTATTCGAAATGCAATACTCCGGAATTGTAATGCGAGCAGTAATGCTTACGCTTGCCGTTTTTATGGTGATGTTATTTTTGTATCGCTCGGGAATCATTAAAGTGACACAAAAATTTATGATGGGAGTTGTTGCTGCAACAGCCGGTATCGCGCTGGTTTATTTTGTCAGCTTTATTGCCGGAATGTTTGGTGCACAACTATCGTTTTTGTACGGGAATTCACCACTTAGCATCGGAATCAGCCTGTTTGTTGTTGGCATTGCCGCACTAAACCTGGTACTTGATTTTTCATTTATCGAAAGGGCTGCAGAATCAGGCGCTCCAAAATATATGGAGTGGTACGGAGCATTTGGTTTAATGGTAACACTTATTTGGTTGTACCTCGAAATTTTGCGCTTGCTCTCTAAAGTTGCAAGTCGCGACTAGATAACTCAAATTAATTATTGGAAAGAGGACTTATCCTGAATGAAAGGGTAAGTCCTTTTTATTTTTAAAACGGATGTGTTATTTTCGAATATTGTTCAACCAAAAACCAAAGAGGTATGGAGCTTATTCAGGTTACCGGTAAATACCTGATAGATGATTTTCATAAAGTGCCGGAACAAATTTATAAAGACGATCCCAACTGGATTCCTCAACTTCGAATGATGATCGAAGATACGTTCGATCCGGCAAAAAATGCACGTTTTCAGAAAGGCGACGCCCGGCGTTGGGTGCTAAAACAAAACGGGAAATTGATTGGCCGGATTGCTGCATTTTACGATGAAGATTATTCATCTGGCTACGATCAGCCTACAGGGTGCTGTGGATTTTTTGAGTGTATAAACGACAAAAAAGCGGCTTTTAAACTTTTCGATACGGCACACGATTGGCTTAAGGAGAAAGGTATGGAAGCGATGGATGGTCCGATAAACTTCGATGAGAACTTCTTCTTTTGGGGGCTGTTAAAAGATGGTTTCCAGCCGCAAACTTTCGGAATGCAATACAACCCGGCTTATTTTAACGAGCTGTTCGAGGCCTATGGATTTAAAACCTATTACGATCAGTACAGTTACTCACTCGATATCACAAATCCGGATCTACCGGAGCGTTTTTGGAAAATTGCAGAGTGGGTGGCGCAAAAACCGGGATATACCTTCGAGCATTTTTCATTTAAAAACCAGGATAAGTGTATACGCGATTTTCTCGAGATCCATGAAAAAGCCTGGGGAAATCATGGTAATTATAAGCCGATTGAATTTCGGTTGCTGAAAGATCTTTTAACGAGTGCAAAAATAATTCTCGATGAGGAATTTATTTGGTATGCCTATCACGACGGCAAACCAATTGCCTTTTTTATGCAGATACTCGACTTGAACCAGATTCTTAAAAAGCTAAAAACAGGTAAACTGAATTTGTGGCAGGGCCTTAAATTATTGTATTTAAAAAAGCGCAGAACAATTACACGCTGCCGGGTTATTGTTTTGGGGGTAATTCCCGGTTATCAGGGTAAAGGAATCGAGTCGGCAATTTTTCATCATTTAAAGAAGGTGATGTTGCGAAAATCGTGGTACAACGATATGGAAATGAGTTGGATTGGAGACTTTAATCCTAAGATGAATGCCATGTTTAAATCCTTTGGTGCCGATCGCACAAATACCCATAGTACTTTGCGTTATTTATTCGACCGCGAGAAAGAATTTGTACGTGCCCCGATTATTGAATAAAAATGGTATTTGTTGTGATTTTTTAAACTATTATTGCGACAAATTTTAAAGATGCAGTTAATAGAAGTCGTTGATAGGGGGACAAAGAAACAGTTTCACCAGGTACCACACATCATTTACAAGAATGATCCAAACTGGGCCGCTCCTTTACAGGGGATGGTTGAGGGAATCTTTGATCCGAAAAAAAACAAAACCTTTCGTAATGGGAAAGCCATACGCTGGATTTTGATTGACGATAATGGAAAATTAATCGGAAGGATTGCTGCATTTATAAATTTTAACCTGGCAAAAACTTACGAGCAACCAACAGGTGGCTGTGGTTTTTTCGAGTGTATCGACGATCAGGAAGCTGCAAATTTACTTTTTAAAGCGGCTGCCGACTGGAACAAAGAAAATGGCATGGAGGCCATGGACGGCCCGATAAATTTTGGCGAGAACTATGTAAACTGGGGATTGCTGGTTGATGGTTTTATGCCACAGGGATTTGGAATGCCTTACAATCCAAAATATTACGAGAAGTTATTCCGTGAATTTGGTTTCGAAGTGTATTTCGAGCAGTATTGTTTCCATCTCGATTACACTGTTCCTTTTCCCGAGCGTTTCTGGAAAATTGCGGGATGGGTAGCTAAGAAGCCGCAATATCAGTTCAAACATTTCGATTTTAAAAAAGCCGATAAGTTCGTAAAAGATTTTTGTGAGATTTACGATGCAGCCTGGTCGTTTCACGAGCATTACAAACCACTCGACCCGGACGATCTGTATGATTTTCTGACCGAGTCAAAAGCGATTCTCGATCCGGAAATGATTTGGTTTGCATACGCCGAGGATAAGCCAATTGCGATGTTTGTGATGATTCCGGATATTAATCAGTTGCTGATTAAACTGAATGGGAAACTAAATCTCCCCGGAATTTTAAAGTTCTTGTATTACAAAAAGAAAAATGTAATCAACCGAACCCGGATTTTCCTGATGGGAGTTGATCCGAAATATCAGCGTGCCGGAATCGAATCCGGAATTTTCTGGCATCAGGAGCAGATAATGAAAAAGAAATCGCACCAACATTACAAAGAAGTGGAGTTGTCGTGGGCCGGTGATTTTAATCCAAAGATTATTTCAATTTACGAAGCGACAGGCGCTAAAAAGGCCAAAACACATTATACAATGCGGTATTTGTTCGACCGAAGTAAAAAGGTGACAAAGGCTCCGCTAATTAGTTAGGATTAACAACTTGTTTAATAAGCAAATAAATAGGATAAGTTTTTGGAAAGTTGCAAACAATATATATCTTTGCAGCCCGAAAATAGATTAAGAATATAAATTTTCGAATGGATTGCACAGCGAGAGTGTAACCATTCAGCAAACAATAAAGCAAAATGAAAAAAGAAATTCATCCACAGGAATACAGACTGGTAGCTTTTAAAGATATGTCGAACGGACATACTTTTATTACCCGCTCTACTGTTGACACAAAAGAGACAGAAACTATCGACGGCGTTGAATACCCGGTTTACAAACTGGAGATTTCAAACACTTCACATCCATTCTACACAGGTAAAACTAAACTTGTGGATACTGCAGGACGTGTTGATAAATTTATGAGCCGTTACGGTAAGCACATGGAAAACAGAAAGAAATAATATTTCTTACAGATATAGAGAAAAGCATTCGTCGGTTAGATGAATGCTTTTTTTATTTCTAAAAATTCAGATTTGTCTCATTCCGTAGAGGCGATGGTGCAAATTTGTCGGGTTATTCTCCGAATTTTGATGAACAATCCGACATGGTAAGCAGTCTGTGTAAATGGCATGGCTATTGCTTTACTGTACTGTACACAAAAAACCGGCAATGTTTTGCCTGTTCTGTCCGTTTAACGACAGAATGTCATTATTATAAAAAAGAAAATGGGTAAATATAAAAATACAGTTTTTCAAACAATGTTCGGATCGGGAATGATGGATGACGAATCAGACTTTCTACCAATTATTGCCGATGGCGATGATAAGGATTTAAAGAATGTTGAAGTGCCGTCGGTTCTTCCGATTTTACCTTTGCGTAACACCGTTTTGTTTCCTGGCGTGGTTTTGCCAATTACCGTTGGCCGCGAACGATCGTTAAAGTTGATTCGCGATGTAAACCGTGGAAGCAAACTGCTGGGTACCGTAGCTCAAAAAGACTATACGGTTGACAAGCCCGAAGCAGAAGACCTCTACGAAATTGGTACGGTGGCCGAAATTATGAAGGTGCTGGAAATGCCCGATGGATCGACATCTGTGATTATTCAGGGTAAACGTCGTTTCCGCATCAATGAGATGGTAAGTGAAGATCCGTATTTTAAAGCTTCTGTTGAGCCCTTAACAGATATTACCTCGAAAGATGACAATGAATTTAATGCCATTGTTGGGTCGTTAAAAGACCTGTCGATAAAAGTTGCGCAGTTCTCGGCCAATGTGCCGCCTGAAGCAACTTTTGCCGTTAAAAATATCGAGAATTCTACCTTTTTGATCAACTTTATTTGTTCGAACACAGACATTAATGTTGACGATAAACAAAAGCTTTTAGAGATTGAAAGCCTGAAAGATCGCGGAATTCAGGCGATTAGTTTTTTGGTGAAAGAAGTTCAGATGCTGGAGCTGAAACATGATATTCAGAAGAAGGTAAAAACCGACATGGATAAGCAACAACGCGAGTTCATGCTGAACCAGCAAATGAAAACCATTCAGGACGAATTGGGTGGAAATCCTGTAGAGCAGGAAATTAGAGGACTTAAAGAAAAGGCAAAAAAGAAAGAATGGTCGAAGGACGTGGATGAGTTTTTTCACCGCGAAGTAGAGAAGCTGGGACGTTTAAATCCAGCAGCCGGTGAATATTCGGTGCAGTTTACTTTCTGCCAGACTTTGCTTGATTTACCCTGGAATGAATATACCACTGATAATTTCGATCTGAAGCACGCCAATAAAGTGTTGGATGAAGACCACTACGGACTTGAAAAAGTGAAAGAACGTATATTGGAACATCTGGCAGTTTTGAAATTGAAAAACGATATGAAATCGCCGATTCTTTGTTTGTACGGCCCTCCGGGGGTTGGAAAAACATCGTTGGGAAAATCGGTTGCACGTGCCCTTGGGCGTAAATATGCGCGAATGAGTTTGGGTGGTTTACACGACGAGTCGGAGATTCGCGGTCACCGTAAAACCTACATTGGTGCAATGCCGGGGCGTATTATTCAGAATATTAAGAAGGCAAAATCGTCGAATCCGGTGTTTATTCTGGATGAGATCGATAAGGTTTCGAAACACTTTCATGGCGACCCGGCTTCTGCACTGCTTGAAGTGCTTGATCCGGAGCAAAACGGAGAATTCCATGACAACTACATCGAGCATGATTACGATTTGTCGAAAGTAATGTTTATTGCAACTGCAAACTCGTTGAGTACCATCGCTCCACCTCTGCGTGATCGTTTGGAATTGATAGAGGTGAGTGGTTACCTGGTTGAGGAAAAAATTGAGATTGCAAAACGTCACCTGATTCCAAAACAGCTGGAGAATCACGGATTGAAAAAATCGGATATTACCTTCCCAAAAGATATTATCGAGCTGATTATCGACGGTTACACCCGCGAAAGTGGTGTGCGCGAATTGGATAAAAAGCTGGCAAAACTGGTTCGTCGTGTTGCCAAAAAGATCGCTTTTGAGGAATCGTATAATAAGAAACTAAGTAAAGCTGATGTACGCGAATATTTGGGTGTTACCGAGTATTCGAAAGAAAAATACCAAGGCAACGATTTTGCCGGTGTGGTGACAGGTTTAGCCTGGACCGCCGTTGGTGGCGAGATTCTTTTCGTAGAAACCAGCCTAAGCAAGGGAAAAGGTGCTTTAACGCTTACCGGAAACCTGGGCGATGTGATGAAAGAATCGGCAATGCTGGCACACGAATACCTGAAATCGCACGCTGAAGAGTTGAATCTGAAGTCTGAAGTTTTTGAGAAGTGGAATGTGCATGTTCACGTGCCTGAAGGAGCTATTCCAAAAGATGGTCCGTCGGCGGGGGTTACAATGGTAACATCGCTGGCATCGGCATTTACGCAACGCAAAGTGAAGAAAAACCTGGCTATGACAGGTGAAATAACCTTGCGCGGGAAAGTACTGCCGGTTGGAGGTATTAAAGAGAAAATTCTGGCTGCAAAACGTGCCGGAATTACCGAGATCATACTATCGGAGCAAAACAAGAAAAACCTGGAAGACATTAAAGATGCCTACATAAAAGGGTTAAAGTTCCACTTTGTGAATACGATAATGGATGTGCTTGATGTCGCACTTTTAAAGGCTAAAGTGGACAAGCCAATGAAGATTGAATAGTTAATATTACAGAAGGATATATTTATGAAGGTGCTTGCGGGCACCTTTTTTTATTCAAACCTTTGAAATACAATCAGCTTCCCTTTTTCAAATTCAAGCGAAAATGATTCGCCAAGACATTCGTTTAAGGTTCCCATCCACCACGAACTTAAAACAGTTTTTGTTAAAGGGAATTTCAAATTTTGTGATGTAACAGTAGCGGGATTCCCCAAAGAGAAAATGGAAACCTGTTGTCCTTTGAAAGAGGGAAGTGTTTGTGATTTAAGAACTGGTCGGAAAATTCCGGAATTACTTATTGAGAGCACTTCAAGCTTTTCTGCATAATCTAAAAGTAACGAGATATTTCCAATAGTGTGATCTTCTCGTTTTCCGGTAGCACCTAAAATAATTGCGTTTTTAGCACCACGATTTAATACAAACTCAATGGCTTTGGTCTGGTCGTTTGTTTCCTGGTCAGTATTTAAAACAATTCGATCGGCAAAGTCAGCCTTTGTCTTTTCCGAAACAGAATCAATGTCGCCAACAATAAAAGTTGGTTCCAAACCATAAGCAATAAGTTTGTCGGCTGCACCATCGCAACAAATAATCTGTTCGGCATTTTCTAATACAGACAGCGGAATGTGATGCTGAGGGAAAGATCCATCACAAAGAATAACAATTTTTGACTCGAATGGTAAGTGACTCATAGAAAGCGAAAATACCAAAAATAAAAATCACTGACAGCATGGGGTAAAAATGGGTTGAAACCAGGTACTAAATTTGCGAACGAGTTTAAAAGAATCCCAGTTCGAGTCGGGCTTCTTCGCTCATCATCGATTTATCCCAAGGCGGTTCGAACGTTAATTCTACATCAACTTTTTCTACACCTTCTACCGATTGAGCTGCCTGAGTAATGTCGTCGACCAATACATCAACCACCGGACAACCCGGTGCGGTAAGTGTCATCAATATATTAGCTTGATTATTTTCGTCTACATCTACATTGTAAATCAGTCCCAAGTCGTATACATTTACCGGAATTTCCGGGTCGTAAACCTCTTTCAGGTTATTTATAATCAGATCTATTCTTTTATCCATTTTGTGTCCTCCTTAACCTGCAATCTTGCTATAAGCAACAGCGTATAAGCGAATTTGTTTTACCATGGCCAGCAGACCGTTTGAACGGGTAGGCGACAGGTGTTGTTTTAATCCCAGATCGTCGATAAAGTGCAGTTCTGTTTCAAGCAGTTCTTTTGGTGTACGGCCCGAAACAACGCGCAATAACAAGGCTACCAAACCTTTTACAATTACCGCATCACTTTCGCCCTGGAAGTATATTTTACCATCCTTTAACTCGGCAACCAACCACACGCGCGACTGGCATCCTTTTATAATATTCTGGTCGTTTTTGTCCTTGGCGTCAAGGTCTTCCAAATCGTTCCCCAATTCAATCAGGTATCCATATTTGTCCATCCAGTCTTCGTACATCGAAAACTCTTCAATTATCTCCTGTTGAATTTCTTCCATGCTCATAAATATCGTTTTTAAGAGTTAGCAAAGATCGTAATTTTCTTGTTTATGACAATGCTGTATGTCGTTTATTCAGACTAATTCAAAACTATCTTTATGTATAGTATGCCAGTAGGTAAATCATTATCTTTATTGCTCCAAACAGAAAAACTAAAAAATCAAGAGAGAATATGACACAGTTAGCAGGTACAAAAACCGAACAGAATTTATTAAAAGCATTTGCCGGTGAGTCGCAGGCACGTATGCGTTACGATTATTATGCAAAACAAGCTAAAAAAGAAGGTTTAGAACAAATAGCAGCCATTTTTGACGAAACAGCATTGAACGAAAAAGAGCATGCAAAACGTTTCTTTAAATTTTTAGAAGAAGGCAGCATGGTTGAAATTACAGCAGCGTACCCGGCGGGTAAAATTGGTACTACCATGGAAAACCTGAAAGCTTCTGCCGATGGTGAAAATGAAGAGTGGACGGAGCTTTATCCTGAGTTTGCCAAAGTTGCAGAAGAAGAAGGTTTTAAAGAAATTGCAATGGCTTTTAAACTTATTGGCCGAGTAGAGGAAGCACATGAAAAACGCTACCGTACATTGTACAACAATCTTGAAGAAGGTAAAGTATTTAAACGTGGCGATAAAGTAGTGTGGAAATGCCGTAACTGTGGTTTTATTCACGAAGGTACAGCAGCTCCGAAAATGTGTCCTGCTTGTCAGCATCCACAGTCGTACTTCGAAATTAAGGAGTCAAATTATTAAGCTTATTTTTAGTGGAATTTCCAATATAAAAAATGCCATCCGATTGCTTGTTCAATTCGGATGGCATTTTCTTTTGTGCTGAATATCGATGGTTAAAGCATCATAATTGCTTTATTCAGTGCTTCCATAAAAATATCGATTTCTTCTTTTGTATTGTACATACCAAATGAAATGCGTGCACAGGCCGACATTCCGAAATGCTGCATTATTGGATCGGCACAATGATGTCCGGTGCGAATGGCAATTCCCATTTTGTCGATCAGCATTCCCAGATCGTACGAGTGAATTCCATCTATATTAAAACAGATCACTCCAGATTTCTGAGGCGCTTCGCCGTAGATCTTCAGCCCATCAATAGCTTTTAGTTTTTCGGTGGCATACTCCAGCAATTCGTGTTCGTGGCAGCCCATGTTTTCAACGCCAATTTCGTTTACCAGATCGATTGCTGCTCCAAAAGCTGCCAGTCCCGAAATGTTAGGCGTGCCCGCTTCAAATTTGTAAGGTATCTCGTTAAAGGTAGTACCGTCAAACGACACTTCTGAGATCATTTGTCCACCGCCCTGGTATGGAGGCATTTCGTTCAGCCACTTTTCTTTACCGTATAAAACGCCTACTCCGTTTGGTCCGTATACCTTGTGTGCCGAAAAAGCATAAAAATCAACATCCAGTTTTTGCACATCAATTTTTATGTGTGCCGATGCCTGAGCTCCGTCAATCAAAACAGCCACATTATGTTGGTGTGCTATATCAATAATTTCTGCAATCGGATTTATCGTTCCCAACACGTTGGAAACATGATTAACAGCAAGTAGTTTTGTCTTCGAAGTGATCAGTTCAGGTAACTTTTCTATCTCGAGTAATCCGGTGTCGTTAAACGGAAGTTTTACAATTTTTGCATTTCGTCTTTCGGCTGCAATTTGCCACGGAACAATATTCGAGTGATGTTCCATTTCCGAAACGATGATCTCATCACCTTCCGAAACATATTTTTCGCAGAAGCTACTGGCGACAAGGTTAATACTTTCGGTAGTCCCTTTAGTGAAAATTATCTCCTTTCGCGAAGCAGCATTAATAAAGGCCTGTATTTTATCACGCACCTCTTCGTACTCAAGCGTTGCTTTATCGGCCATGTAGTGAGCACCACGGTGAATGTTACCATAGTACTCGTTGTGCAGCTGCTCCAATTTCGTTAGCACCTGAACCGGCTTTTGAGCCGACGCAGCCGTGTCGAGATAAACAAGTGGTTTATTGTAAACTTTCTGCTGGAGAATGGGGAAATATGATCTGATTTTTTCGATATCGTAATTCATAAGGCGAAGATAGCGAAAAGTAAAAAAAGAAACTTTGCGAAACTCTATACTTGCCAGGAGTTTAAAACTTTGTTTTTATTCCGAGGCTACAAAGTTTCGCAAAGAAATATTTAACAATCGCACTGGTAAGCACAATCGTGACAACGGGCAACTTCACCTTTCAGGCGTTTGTCAACCAATTCGTCAATACGGTCGCGCAACGGCTCCAGTTTGATTTCTTTTACAACCTCGTGGGCAAATGCATTCATCATCATCAGGCGTGCCTGATCTTCGTTAATACCGCGGGCACGCAGGTAGAACAATGCTTCTTCGTCAATCTGACCAACCGTTGCACCGTGGCTACATTTTACATCGTCAGCATCAATTATCAGCTGAGGTTTTGTTTGCATGGTTGCCTCGTCGGTCAACAACAAGTTGTTGTTGCGCTGGAAAGCATTTGTTTTTTGTGCATCGCGAACAACGTGAATCCTTCCGGCAAAAGCACCGGTTGATTTTTCGTCGAGTACGTTCTTGTATATCTGATTACTCTCGCAATGCGGAGCTGCATGAATAACCTGCGTAAAATTATCGACATGTTGTTTTTTGTCCATAAAGGCCATTCCATACATGTGAGCTTCGGCGTTTTCACCATTCAACGCAAATTTCAGGTTGTTACGAATCAAGCCACCGTGTAACGACGCCGTGTGCGAAGTAACACGCGAATCGCGCTGCTGATCGATAAATACCGAATTGATATTCGTGGCCTTGTTGTGCTGATTTTGCAGCGTATAAAACTCAACCTCTGAATTATTACCGGCAAAAATTTCGGTTACCGAGTTATTCAGGTATTGATTCAGGTTCAATGTATGATCGCATAACAACACCTGAACTTTAGCACCATCTTCAACAAGAATGAAATTCCGTTGAGTAGAGAAGGTATCTTTTTCGTCCTGCAACAGGTTAATGATCTGAATAGGACTCTCAACCACTACATTTTTCGGAACATAAAGGAAAAAACCATCTTTGGCAAAAGCTGTGTTCAGCGCCACCATCGGGTCTTCTTCAACATTTGCCAGGCTGGCATATTTTTCCAGCAACTCAGGTCTTTCTTTCGAAATACTGTCGAGGCTGTCGAGAATTACACCTTCCGGAAGGTCTCCTTTTTCTGTTTCGTTTTTGTAGAACCAACCATTAAAAACCAGGGCCAGGTTAGTGTTTAGTTGCGGAACATCGCAACGAAAAACCTCGCTAATATCTGCTTTCTTTTCTTCCTTTGTGTGGATAAATTTAAAATCGGGCAAAAACGCCGGATTCAGGTTGGTGTATTTATAATTTTCGTTTCGTCGCGTAGGTATACCCTGCAAGACGAAGTTTTGAAACGCTTTATTTCGTTGAGCGTTCAAAATATCGGACGAGTTGGCAAAAAGCTCGTCTTTTACTTCGTTGTAATGCGCGGTATATTTTAGCGATAAATCTGCTTTGTCAACTAAAACGCTCATGTTAATTTCCGTTTTCTGATTTAATCCAGTCGTACCCTTTTTCTTCCAAATGAAGGGCAAGTTCTTTTCCGGCAGTTTTTACAATTTTTCCCTGGTAAAGAATATGTACATAATCAGGCACAATATAATCGAGCAGGCGCTGGTAGTGGGTAACCACAATTGTCGACCTTTCAGGCGATTTAAGCGCGTTTACTCCGTTGGCTACCGTTTTTAATGCGTCAATATCAAGTCCTGAATCGGTTTCGTCAAGAATTGCTAATTTCGGTTCGAGCAGTGCCATCTGGAAAATCTCGTTTTTCTTTTTCTCACCACCAGAGAATCCTTCGTTTACCATGCGGTTGGTTAATTTGGTATGCATGTCAACCAAATCCATCTTTTCACGCATCAATTTCAGGAATTCGCCTGCAGTAAGTTCTTTTAATCCTTTGTGCTTCCGGTGTTCGTTTACTGAAGTCTTCAGGAAGTTTACCATTGGTACGCCGGGAATTTCAACCGGGTACTGGAAACTTAAAAAGATACCGTCTTTGGCGCGTTCTTCAGGAGATTTCTCCAATAAATCTTCTCCTTCGAAAACAACTTCGCCATTGGTAACTTCATAGTCCTCTTTTCCGGCAAGTACGTTTGCAAGTGTACTTTTTCCTGAACCGTTCGGTCCCATAATAGCGTGAACTTCGCCGGGTTTAACTTCAAGATTGATTCCTTTCAGGATCTCCATTCCTTCAACGGAAGCATATAAGTCTTTAATCTTTAACATCTTTACTAGTATACTGTTGCGGGAAAGAGCTTAACTCTCGCCCTGAGTTATTTAAAATTTGTTTATCCTACGCTGCCTTCAAGACTGATCTGCAGAAGCTTTTGGGCTTCAACGGCAAATTCCATCGGAAGTTTGTTTAGCACTTCTTTTGCATAACCGTTAACAATCATTCCAATTGCGGTTTCTGTATCAATGCCTCGCTGGTTGCAGTAAAAAATCTGGTCTTCACCAATTTTCGAAGTTGTTGCCTCGTGTTCAACAATCGACGATTTATTTCCAACTTCGATGTACGGGAAAGTGTGCGCTCCACAAGTATCGTTCAACAGCAGCGAATCACACTGTGAGAAGTTTCGCGAGTTAATTGCTTTTGGCATTACTTTTACCAAACCACGGTACGAGTTTTCACTTTTACCTGCCGAAATACCTTTCGATACAATTGTTGATTTTGTATTGCGCCCGATGTGAATCATTTTCGATCCGGTATCGGCCTGCTGATGATTGTTCGTTACTGCCACTGAGTTAAACTCACCAATAGAATTGTCGCCCATGAGAATACAACTTGGGTATTTCCATGTAATTGCCGAACCGGTTTCTACCTGTGTCCAGCTAATTTTTGACGATACGCCACGGCAAACACCACGCTTGGTAACGAAGTTGTAAATACCGCCTTTTCCGTTTTTATCGCCCGGATACCAGTTCTGTACGGTTGAATATTTTACTTCAGCACGATCGAGTGTGATAATTTCAACAACTGCTGCGTGCAACTGATTTTCGTCGCGCATTGGTGCAGTACAACCTTCGAGGTAACTTACGTAACTGTCGTCGTCGGCAACAATTAGCGTACGCTCAAACTGTCCGGTGTTGGCTGCATTAATCCTGAAATAAGTTGACAATTCCATTGGGCAACGAACGCCTTTAGGAATGTAACAGAACGAGCCATCGCTAAACACAGCAGAGTTTAACGCCGAAAAATAGTTATCGGCTACAGGAACAGCTTGTCCCAGGTATTTTTTTACCAAATCAGGGTGTTCTTTCACTGCTTCCGAGAAAGAGCAAAAGATGATACCTTTTTCAGCTAACGTTTCTTTAAAAGTTGTTTTTACAGAAACCGAGTCGATAACCGCATCAACGGCAACTCCGGCCAAATGTTTCTGTTCTTCCAGCGGAATGCCCAACTTGTTAAAAGTGTCCAGCAATTCCGGATCAACTTCATCCAAACTTTCATATTTAGGGCCTTGTTTTGGGGCCGCGTAGTAACTAATTGCCTGAAAATCGATGGGCGGAATTTTTAAATAAGCCCAGTTTGGCATTTTCATTTTCTGCCATTTTTTAAAGGCTTCCAATCTGAAATTCAACATGAATTCCGGCTCCTCCTTTTTGGCAGATATCAAACGAATCACGTCTTCATTAAGGCCTTTCTCAATAATGTCGGTTTCAATATCAGTAGTAAAACCGTATTTGTATTCGCCTTGTGTTACGTCATTCAATATTTTATCTTGTTCTTCCATTTTCTGACTTTCTCTCGAATGTTTAAAAATTTGCGTCTCTTCGTTACTTGCTGGTTAATGGTTCCGGAAACTTTTTTTCGGTATGTAAGCCTAATTGATTTCCGGAGCTTAATACCATAAATAACAGCAATTTCGATTAAATAACAACGCTTTTTTGTTCCTGTTCACGTATAAATTGCAAAGATATAAAACTATAGGTACTTTTGCAGGTGAAAAGTATATAAAAACAGACTAAATAGTCTTTTATTAACAATGAATAAAGAAAGAAAACAAACAAATATTTCGGAGCTGGGAGAGTTCGGTTTAATCGACCGTTTAACAAAGGCGATAACGATAAAAAACGAAAGCACGGTAAAAGGTGTTGGCGACGATGCAGCACTTCTTGATTTTAAGGAAAAACAGGTTGTTGTTACATCTGATTTGCTTACTGAAGGTATTCATTTTAACCTGATGTATGTGCCGTTGAAACACCTGGGCTACAAAGCTGTGGTGGTAAATCTGTCGGATATTTTTGCGATGAATGCAACGCCAAAACAGATAATTGTGAGTATGGCTGTGTCAGGTAAATTCTCGGTTGAAGCTTTAGAGGATTTATACGAAGGAATTCACCTGGCTTGCGAGAAGTACAATGTTGATTTGGTTGGTGGCGATACAACCAGCTCATTAACCGGATTAACTTTGAGTATTACGGCCATTGGCGAAGCAGAAAAGGAAAATATTGTAATGCGAAGCGGCGCACAACCGAACGACATTTTATGTGTGTCGGGCGATTTGGGTGGAGCCTACATGGGACTTCAACTTTTGGAACGAGAAAATGAAGTTTTTAAAGTGAATGAGAACATGCAACCACAACTTGGTGGTTACGATTATATTCTCGAACGTCAGTTAAAACCTGAAGCCAGGGTAGATATTATTGCAGCCTTTAAGAAGCTGGGCATTAAACCAACTTCGATGATCGATATTTCTGATGGTTTGTCGTCGGAGATTATGCACTTGTGTAAAAACTCGGGAGTTGGATGCAGTTTGTTTGAAGACAAGGTGCCGATGGATTACCAGACCAAACAAATGGCCGAAGAATTAAACATTAATCCTTTGGTTGCAGCATTAAATGGTGGCGAAGATTATGAGTTGCTGTTTACGCTTCCGTTGGATGATTACGAGACAATAAAGAATGATCCTGATTTTACAATTATTGGTCATATGACAGAGGCCGGAGAAGGAGTAAATCTGCAGACAACCGGTGGCTCAACTATTCCGTTGGAAGCGCAGGGTTGGAATCATGGAAAGTAAGTTTAACTAGCATAAACAAAAAAAGCCATCCGTCAGCTGACGGATGGCTTTTTTGTATGATATCTTTTGGTTGGTAATTAATCCGGGAAATATCCACGAATAATACCACGCTTCGAATCTTTTACAAAAAGTAAAACTTCATCGCGCTCAGGAGTTGCCGGCATTTCTGCTTCAATAATTTCAACAGCCTGTGCAGTGTTTAAACCTTTTTGGTAGATGTAACGGTAAATGTCCTGTACTTCACGAATTTTTTCGTTGTTGTACTGACGACGGCGTAAACCGATTGAGTTGATACCAACATACGAAAGTGGTTCGCGACCTGCTTTAATAAAAGGAGGAACGTCTTTACGAACCAGCGATCCACCCGAAATCATAACGTGCGATCCGATTCTTACGAACTGGTGTACTGCCGACATACCGCCTAAAATAGCCCAGTCGTCAACTTGTACTTCTCCGGCCAACTGTACATTGTTTACCAAAATAATGTTACTACCAACTTTACAGTCGTGGGCAACGTGTACGTAAGCCATTAACAGGTTGTTGTCGCCAATTACGGTTTTTCCTTTTGCAGAAGTACCTCTGTTTACGGTTACAAATTCTCTGATTGTATTGTTGTCGCCAATTTCAACAGTAGAATATTCACCTTTAAACTTCAGGTCTTGAGGAACACCACCAATAACGGCACCCGGAAATATATTACAGTTTTTTCCAATTCGTGTTCCGGGTAAAATTGTTACACCTGAACCAATTCTTGTCCCTTCTCCGATTACAACGTCGTGGTCTATAGAAACAAAAGGCTCAATAACAACGTTATCGGCAACTTTTGCATCGGGATGGACATAAGCTAATGGTTGTTTCATCTTTTATAATGTCTTTATTAATCTTCTTTTTTTACAATTTGTGCCATAAATTCACCTTCGGCAACAATTTTATCTCCAACATACGTAGTTCCTTTCATGTTGGCTATTCCTCTTCTGATCGGCGAAGTTAATTTTAATTTGAAAATCAGAGTATCGCCCGGAACAACTTTTTTTCTGAACTTAACATTGTCAATACGAATGAAGTACGTCGAAAATTGTCCTTCCTGTTTGTTCAGAACCAACAATCCTCCGCACTGCGCCATGGCTTCAACCAACAGCACACCCGGCATAACCGGCTCATCGGGGAAATGTCCCTGGAAAAATGGTTCGTTAACAGTAACGTTTTTTACACCGATAATTTCGTCTTCCTGGATACAAACTACTTTGTCGACCAGTAAAAACGGGTAACGGTGTGGTAGTAACTCCCTGATTCGGTTAACGTCCATTAACGGCGCGTCGTTCGGATTACATTTTGGTGCGGCCTCTGCTTCTTTTTTCCATTGCTTTTTCAGTGCTTTGGCAAAAATAGTATTTGGTCCGTGACCCGGTTTTGAAGCGATAATCCTTCCTTTAATACGTTTTCCACACAAAGCCAGGTCGCCAATTACATCTAATAACTTGTGACGGGCACATTCGTTATCAAAATGCAAATCAAGGTTATTCAAAATTCCCTGAGGTTTAACTTCAACTCTCGGGTGGTTAGTTAAATCGGCCAAATGGTCTAACTCCGCCTGGCTGATCTCTTTATCAATAATTACAATTGCATTATTTAAATCGCCACCTTTGATAAGGTTGTGGCTAAGTAAAAATTCAATTTCGCGCAAAAACACAAAAGTACGACACTCTGCAATTTCTTTCTTAAAGTCTTTTATCGAGTCGAGTGTTGCGTACTGGTTATTCAGCACTGCAGATGGAAATGAGATCATTACATTTAAACTGTAATCGTTATCGGGAAGCGCAATAATGTGCGAGTCCGATTTTTCGTCGTAGATCTCAATTTTTTCAGTGATCTCGAAATAATCTCTTTCAGCTTCCTGCTCAACAACTCCTGCCTTTTCAATGGCTTCGACAAAATATTTTGAGCTTCCGTCGATAATCGGAGCTTCTTCATTATTTACTTCAACCAGCACATTGTCGAGGTCCATTCCAATCAATGCAGCAAGTGCATGTTCGATGGTGCCAATTCGTGCGCCGTCTTTCTCAAGCAGTGTGCCGCGTGAGGTGTCGATAACCAAATCAACATCGGCATCAATAATAGGTTGGTTTTCAAGGTCAACCCGTTTAAATTTAAATCCGTGATTTTCCGGCGCCGGCAAAAAGTTCATTGTAACATTAACACCGGTGTGTAAACCTTTCCCCTCAATCTTAAATGAGTTCTTTAACGTCTTTTGTTTTACAACCATAGGGAAGTGAAATATTTCTTATTTTTTATTGTCTGTATTGACTGTTTTTTTCAACTGAAGTACATCTCTGCGAATTTCGGGGAGATCCTTAAGCAGCACGTAAGCACGCATTGCTGTTCTGATTTCGATGGCCGGTGAGCCAAGCAATGTTTGGTTGCTTTTTAAATTTGAAACAACACCCGACTGAGCACCAAGGGTAACATTATCGCCAATGGTAATATGTCCGCCAAGGCCAACCTGACCGCCAAACATACAGTTTTTCCCCACTTTGGTCGATCCTGAAATACCGGTTTGTGCCGCCATCACAGAATTTTCGCCCACCTCAACATTGTGTGCAATTTGTATCAGGTTGTCGAGTTTTACACCTTTTCTAATGATCGTTGATTCCATTGTACCGCAATCAATAGTTGTATTGGCTCCAATCTCAACATCGTCTTCCAAAACAGCATTTCCAATCTGGTGGATCTTTTTATAAGTGCCATCAGTCTGAGGTGCAAAACCAAAACCATCGGCACCAATTACTGCTCCCGAGTGGATGATGCAACGGTTTCCGATAACACAATCGTCGTAAATTTTTGCTCCGGGATACAATATACAGTCGTCGCCAATTTTTACATTGTCGCCAACATGTACCTGCGGATATATTTTTACATTGTTGCCAATTTTGGCATTGTTACCAATGTATGCAAACGCACCCACGTAACCATCTTCTCCAACGGTGGCGGTTTCGGCAATAAACGAAGGTTGTTCAATACCTTGTTTCATGCTTGCTTTTGCCTGCACATATAAATCAAGCAGCGACGCAAATGCCTGATAAGCATCGTCAACTTTAATTAACGTTGCAGAAATTGCTTCTTTTGGTTCAAAACTTTTATTAACCAGTACTGCAGAAGCTTGTGTTTCGTATATAAAGTGTTCGTATTTCGGATTGGCAAGAAAAGCCAATGTTCCCGGTTTTCCGTCTTCTATCTTTGAAACATTTGATACTTTAACATCCCCATCACCAACTATTTCTCCGTTTAAAAATGAGGCAATGTCTGTAGCTTTAAAATCCATCTATCTGTTTTTTTGGCGATGCAAATATAGGTTTTAACTAGTAAATGTCCAATTCTTTAGGATAACACACAAAATACTTCTTTACAGTTTTCCCAAGAGCAGAGAGGTTTATATCGGATGCATCGTTTATTTCCTTTACTGTTCCGTCCTTATATAATACCGATATATTTTCGTAGTGTTTGTTGTAAGCATTATTGGTTATAACACCTGTCATCAGGAAGTGTTTTGCCAAATCAGGATCGGCAATTATGTGTTCCTTAATCTTCTTAATGTACTTTTCTTCCTTACTTGCCGAAATTGGTTTGTCGCTGAATTTAGTCCGCGGGAGTTTGCGGTTGGTAATTCCCTGTGCCAGCTTCGATAAAACCGGATCGGGATGATTTTGCCACTCTTTAATCGAAATTAGTATGTCGTTGTCGTCGAGCAATGTATACCATGTGAGAACACTTTTCCCATCGATCTCAATATTGGTCGTAAAGTCTTCCGGGGTTAAATTATTGGTAAGAAAAATCTTGAGTGTTGGTGTTACAAACAGCGAATCGCCTTGCGAAATAAGCTCTTTTGCCCTTTTTAATACATTAATTAATAAGAATTCGGCAGCAACAACTGTTTTATGAAGATAAACCTGCCAATACATCAAACGACGCGAAATCAGAAATTTTTCGATGGAGTAAATACCTTTTACATCAACCACCAGCTGGTCGTTATGAATGTTCAGCATTTTAATAATACGCTCGATACCGATCGTACCTTCAACCACTCCGGTGAAAAAACTGTCGCGGCTAAGGTAATCGAGCCGGTCCATGTCGAGTTGGCTGGCAACCAGTTGGTGCAGGAATTGTTTTTTGTATTGATTTGTAAATATGCAGATGGCAAGATCGAGTTTTCCGTTAAATTCGCGGTTAAGATCCTGCATGAGCATCAACGAAATATTTTCGTGCGAAATGTTTACCATCGTATTTTCCAGAACGTGCGAAAACGGTGCGTGACCAATGTCGTGTAACAAAATAGCAATAGTTACGGCTTCTGCTTCTTCGTCGGTAATGTTGTGGCCTTTCATCCGTAAAACAGAAATGGCCTGCCGCATTAAATGTACTGTTCCAACGGCGTGCTCAAAACGGGTGTGGTTGGCTCCCGGAAATACGAGGTACGATAATCCGAGTTGTTTAATGTGGCGTAAACGCTGAAATGTTGGATGCTCCAACAAGTCGAAAATAATATCTGATTGAAGATTGATAAAACCAAAAACGGGGTCGTTAATAATCTTTTTCTTATTTAATTGTATTTGCTGCACAAGCCACTTGTTGGATTGGTTTAAAATTATAAAACTTTCTGAAATACAAATGACAACGTTTTTTTTCTGAAATAAAATGTCGGGCTCGCTAAAAATAGATTTGTTATGCACAGAAAGCGGTTAATGATTTTTTTAGTTTAAAATCAGAGATTTATGCGTGTGCTGTTATTTGTAATTGTTGCATAATATTACTATTTTTGCCGAGAATTTTCTAAAAAGCGGAATTTTTAGGGGACCGATGGTTCCCTATTTTGTTACATAAGGAGAAATGATAGCGAAACAGAAAGTATTAGAATTGGTGAATGAACGTCTTGATGATCAGATGTTTGTAGTTGATGTAGCTATCAGCTCGGCCAACGATATTAATGTATATGTTGATGGATTTAATGGAATTACAATCGAACAATGTATTGCTATCAGTCGTAATGTTGAACACAATCTCGACAGGGAAGAAGAGGACTTTTCCTTGCAGGTTTCGTCGCCGGGCTTAACAGAAAGCTTTAAAGTTAGGCAGCAATACGAAAAATATACCGGCAAAGAAATTAATGTTGTAACAGCAGAAAGCGAGAAATTGGAAGGTTTGCTTTTGGAAAGCACAGACGAAGGAATAGTGCTGGAGACCTCGAAACGTGAAAAAGTTGAAGGGCATAAAAAAAAGCAGTTGGTAGTAAAAAAACATATTTTAAAATACGACGAAATAAAAAGTGCGAAAGCGGTTATTTCATTTAAATAAATGATGCAAGATGGAAAATATTAACCTGATAGATACTTTTGCCGAATTTAAGGAGCTAAAAAACATTGACAGGGTTACAATGATGAGTGTGCTGGAAGAAGTATTCCGCAGCGTGCTTATCCGTCAGTATGGAACTGATGAGAACTTTGACGTGATTATCAATATTGATAAAGGCGACTTTGAGATTTGGCGAAACCGCGAAGTTGTTGCAGACGACGAGATCGAAGATCCGAATTTGCAGATAACTTTGAGCAATGCGCTGAAAATTGACGACGATTACGAAGTAGGCGAGGAAGTTACCGACGAGGTTAAGTTGGCCGATTTTGGACGCCGTGCGATTTTGAACTTGCGTCAGAACCTGGCCAGTAAAATTCTGGAGCTGGAGAAAGACCATATCTACGGTAAATACAAAAACAAAATTGGCGACATTGTAACCGGTGAAGTTTATCAGGTTTGGAAAAAAGAGATTCTGATTCTTGATGATGAAGGAAATGAATTGATCCTTCCAAAATCGGAACAAATTCCATCAGATTATTTCCGCAAAGGCGATAACGTTCGCGCAATTGTATATAAAGTAGAATTACGCAATAACAACCCGCTGATTATTTTGTCGCGTACAGCACCGGCTTTCCTCGAGCGTTTGTTCGAATTGGAAATTCCGGAAATTTTCGATGGATTAATTACCATCAAGAAAATTGTTCGCGTACCGGGCGAGCGTGCAAAAGTTGCCGTTGAATCGTACGACGAACGTATCGATCCTGTTGGAGCTTGTGTGGGTATGAAAGGATCGAGAATCCACGGAATTGTTCGCGAGCTGCGTAACGAAAATATCGACGTAATTAATTTCTCGTCAAATCTTCAGTTGTTTATTAAACGCGCACTGAATCCGGCGAAAATTAATTCGATAAAAATATTGGAAGAAGATAAAAAAGCTGAAGTTTATCTGAAACCGGAAGAAGTATCGTTGGCAATTGGTAAAGGAGGTTTAAACATTCGTTTGGCCAGCCAGTTAACCGGATACGAAATCGATGTCTATCGTGAGATGGAAGAAGACGATGAAGATGTAAACCTGGATGAGTTTGCAGACGAAATTGAAAGCTGGGTAATTGATTCGTTAAAAGGTATCGGATGCGATACTGCTAAAAACGTATTGAATATTCCTCGTGCAGAATTGATTAAAAGAACCGACCTCGAAGAGGAAACTATCGACGACGTTCTGAAGATTCTTAGTTCAGAGTTTGAATAGAAGACTGTTTATAAACAACGGGATTTATTCAAGAAATTAGAAAAGTAAATAAAGAAATTATATGGTAGCAGGCAATACACAAAGACTTAGTAAACTTGCAAGACAGTTCAACGTGGGGATCCACACCATTGTTGAATTCTTGCATAAAAAAGGATATGATATTGATTCAAATCCTAATACTAAAGTTTCCGGAGACGCCGTGCAACTTCTTGAAATGGAATATAAAACAGATATTACCATCAAGAAAGAGTCGGAAAAGATGAATCTGAAAAGTCAGCGTCCAAAGAAAGAAGTTATTTCTATGGAGCCGGAGGAAGCTGAGCAAGAGAAAGAAGAACCAAAAAGTGAGCCTGTTGCTAAAAAAGATATTCAGGAAGCACCTGTGGAAGAGGTTGTTAAAAAGCCTGAGGTAAAAGTTAAGGTTCTTGACAAAATTGACCTGGATGAGGTTAACGGTGTTAAAAAGAAAACCGAAAAACCTGTAGAGGAAAAACCTGTTGAGAAGGCTCCTGTTCAGGAAAAAGCAGAAGAAAAACCGGTTAAAGAAGAACCGAAAAAAGAACCGGTTATTGAGGCAAAAAGCGAACCTGTTGCAAAAGAAGAAAAAGTAGCAGAGCAGCCTAAAGCAGAAGCAGCGCCTCCAAAAGAAAAAGAACTTACCGAGACAAAAGTTCCAAAAGTTGACGAGGTAAAAGTGGTTGGAAAGATCGATCTGAGCAATATGAATCAGAAAACCCGTCCGGCCAAAAAGTCAAAAGAAGAGCGCGAAAAGGAACGTAAAGAGCGTCAGAAACAAAAAGCTGCCGAGCGTCAACCTCAGGGAGGTTCAAACCAAGCTGAAGGTGGTGACGTTATCAGAGCAAAAGCTAATAGGTTGAATGGTCCTACTGTTTTGGGGAAAATTGATCTTCCTGAGAAAAAACAAGATGGAGGCGACCAGGGCAACCGAAAAAAACGCAGAAAGCGTATCACAAAAGATACCGGTCGTGTTAGCGTTGATAAACAACAACAGCAACAACAAGGCGATCGTCCGAGAGGAAAATTCCAGGCAAACAAACAACAGCCCGGAGCAAAAAGAAAACGACCGCTTAAAAAAGAGGTTAACGAGGAAGACGTACAAAAGCAAATTAAAGATACACTTGCCCGTTTAACAACAAAGGGTAAAACAAAAAAAGGAGCAAAACACCGTCGTGACAAGCGTGCCGCTGCCAGCGAAAGAATGCAGGCAGATATGGAACAGCAAATGATGGAACAGAACATTCTGAAAGTAACCGAGTTTGTTACTGTTGCAGAATTGGCTACCATGATGAATGTTGGAGTAAACGAAATTATTTCATCATGTATGTCGCTCGGTATGTTCGTATCTATTAACCAGCGTCTCGATGCCGAAACTTTGGCTGTGGTTGCCGAAGAGTTCGGGTTTAAAGTTGAGTTCGTTAGTGTTGAAATTGCAGAAGCGATTGAAGAGGAAGTTGATAATCCTGAGGATTTAAAAGCTCGTCCGCCAATTGTTACTGTAATGGGACACGTTGACCACGGTAAAACATCGTTGCTCGACCATATTCGAAGCACGAACGTAATTGCCGGTGAGGCCGGTGGTATTACACAGCACATTGGTGCATACCACGTTAGTCTTGAAGACGGAAGAGATATTACTTTCCTTGATACTCCTGGTCACGAAGCGTTTACCGCGATGCGTGCTCGTGGAGCACAGGTAACCGATATTGCAATTATTATTGTAGCAGCCGACGATAATGTGATGCCACAAACAATTGAAGCGATCAACCACGCTACTGCAGCTGGTGTGCCGATTGTTTTTGCCATTAACAAAATTGATAAGCCGGGTGCAAATCCTGAAAGGATTAAAGAAGAACTTGCGAACATGAATTACCTGGTTGAAGAGTGGGGTGGTAAATACCAGTCGCACGATATTTCAGCTAAAAATGGAATTGGTATCGAAGAGCTTCTTGAAAAAGTATTGCTTGAAGCAGAAATGCTGGAGCTAAAAGCCAATTCTGATAAAAGAGCACAAGGTACAATTATTGAATCTGAGCTCGACCGCGGTAGAGGATATGTTTCTACCTTGTTGGTAGAGAGCGGAACCCTGAAAGTGGGAGATATAATTATTGCCGGACAGTACTACGGACACGTGAAGGCAATGTTTAACGAACGTAATCAGAAAGTTGAAGAAGTTGGTCCTGCACAACCTGCAATTATCCTTGGATTGAACGGAGCACCACAAGCGGGTGATAAATTCAATGTAATGGAGAGCGAACGTGAGGCCCGCAGCATTACCAACAAACGCGAGCAGCTTGCACGCGAACAGGGATTGCGTACGCAGAAACACATTACGCTTGACGAAATCGGACGTCGTATTGCAATCGGAAACTTCCAGGAGCTGAACCTTATTGTAAAAGGTGACGTGGATGGTTCGATCGAGGCATTATCTGATTCGTTAATCAAATTATCGACTGAAGAAATTCAAATCAATATTATCCATAAAGCGGTTGGTCAGATCTCTGAATCTGATATCTCGCTGGCGGTTGCCTCAGAAGCAATTGTTGTTGGATTCCAGGTTCGTCCATCGTTAAATGCACGTAAAATGGCAGAGCGCGAGCAAATCGATATTCGTTTGTACTCGATTATTTACGATGCGATTAACGAGATTAAAGCGGCAATGGAAGGTATGCTTTCTCCTGATATTAAGGAGGAAATTACCGGAACCGTTGAAGTGCTTGAAACGTTTAAGATTACAAAAGTTGGAACTGTTGCCGGATGTATTGTTCGCGATGGTAAAATAGCACGTAACTCGAAAGCTCGTGTAATTCGCGATGGTATTGTAATTTACGACGGAGTACTCGGATCGCTGAAACGTTTTAAAGAGGACGTAAAAGAAGTGAAGAACGGTTACGAATGTGGTTTGAACATCGAAAACTTTAACGATATTAAAGTGGGAGACCACGTTGAAGCTTACCACGAAATTGAGGTAGCAAAAACACTTTAAGAAAATCATTCGAACGAGATATGAAGAGGCCGGGTTATCCCGGCCTTTTTTGTTCCCCCTAATTTATTAACAATCAATATTTAATTTCATAAACGAAAAAGGTAGCACAGAGCGTTAGCTTATTATTACTTTTGACAAAAAGAATAGAAAATGAAGCGGAACCTCATAATCATACTTGTTATTCTGGCAGCTGCCGTGGCAGGTTTCCTGTATTTTACAAAAGACGATGTTGTTTTTTCAAAAGAATCGTCGTTATATAAAGCCGTGCCGTTATCGTCGCCGGTTTTTATCGAGGCCAGTTCGCTGAGTGCGATACCAGCTGATAATCCTGTTATTGCAGAATTAACCGGAATTCCCGGGGTAAATAAACTACTGAACCAGGTTACTCTATTAGAAAATACAATAAAAGACAATCCGGAAATACAGAACCAGCTACGAAGTCGTTCGTTTGTACTCGCTCTTGATTTTGTGGGTAAAAATGTATTACATCCTCTTGTTATTAGCACACTAAAAAGTGCCAAAGAACGCCAAGGGTTGGAGCTGTTATTTGAAAAACTGACAGGAATTCCGCAAACCTCATTTCAGAAACGAAACTACAACGGCTACGCAATAATTGATGTAACTGATACAAACGGCAGCAATAAACTAAGTTTTAGTGTGGCCGGAAATATGGTTATAATCAGTCCGGAAGTAATATTGGTTGAAAAATGTATCCGGCAATTAAATGCGCCGGGTATTACTGATAACAACTATTTTCAGCTGGTAAACAAGACTGTTACACGTCAATCCGATGTTTCGTGGTACATTAATCACCGTCGTTTCCCCGAACTATGGGCTAACTTTCTTAATGCAAAAACAAAAACTCAAATCAACGAATTTGGAGATTCAGAACGGATCAATCTGAAGCGCGATGTAATGGGAATAAAAACGTATGCCAGTTGGAGTGAACTGGATATGAAATTATATGACAACAGGATTGCAATTAACGGAATTACTGCGGCAGATGATTCGTTGAATCATTTTCTTTCCGTGTTGGAAGGACAGCAGGCAGTGAGTTGTAATGCTGATCGTCTGCTCCCAAAATCTACTTCGTTTTATATTGGTTTTTCTTTTTCCGATCGCGAACTGTTTTTTAGTAAACTTGAGTCGTATTTTGTTCATTCCGAATCGTATTACGATCGCGAAGAGAAAATAAAGAAGATCGAACAATCATTTCGGTCCAACAGTCGCGAGAAACTGAGAAGTCTTGTAAAAGATAAAGTGATTGCTGCAGTAACCAACATTCCGTCAGAAAGTGAGATAGGAACGCTTTTTGTCGTTAACAATCCATCGCGAAACGAAAGCCGCGAGACATTTGAAAGTTTGTTGACCAACTATGCCAAACGCAAGGATATTGAATTGAGTAGTTTGATGCGCAATTATACATCTACCGATGGGCAAACTTATCCGATTTATACTTTTCCTTTCCCCTCTTTGCCGGGAATCTGGTTGGGAGGAGCATTCGATTTTGCCAAGGCCCGTTATGCTGCATTTTACAACGAAACCCTGGTTTTTGCCAGTTCAGTAAAAGGTTTGGAAAACTATTTGGATGATATGGATTCGGGGGAAACCTTGCGAGAGGATTCCGATTTTGAGTCAGTGAGCAAATCAGCAGAAAGCAAAGCAAACCTTAATGTTTACGCCAATGTAAATAAACTTTATGCCATGCGTCAAAACCTATTTAACGCTGCGTTGAATAAAGGTTTGGAAAAAAATGAAGAGATCTTTCGGAAGTTTAATGCCATTAGCTGGCAGGTAGTGTGCGAAAACAACATTTATTTTAACGCCGTTAATCTCAATTATCAGGAAAAACCCAAAAAGGATGTTCGCTCCAGTTGGCAATGCAATCTTGGTGCAGAGGTGGCAATAAAACCACAAATCGTAATTAATCACACCAATAAAGCGCAGAAAGAAATAATTGTACAGGATAAAAATAATCAGCTTTATCTGATTGATGCTGATGGAAAAATACTTTGGAGTGCCCCGGTAAGTGGTAGAATTTTAGGCGAGATTCATCAGGTTGATTATTATAACAATGGGAAACTGCAGTACCTTTTTAATACCAGCGAAAAGATTTATTTGCTCGACAGAACCGGTGCGAGCGTCGCGAACTTTCCGGTTGTTTTAAAATCGCCGGCAACCAACGGTGTTAGTGTTTTCGACTACAACAACAATAATAAGTATCGATACTTTGTGGCCTGCGAGGATAAAAAGGTATATGCTTACGATCATGAAGGCAAAATCATAAGCGGTTGGGTTTTTGATAAAACTGCCGGAAAAGTTACCACCCCGATACAGTTTTTCAGGGTAAGCAACAAAGATTATATTGTTTTTAGCGACGAGAGCAAAGTCTACATTCAAAACAGGCGAGGAGAGACACGCGTTAATTCATCGGCACAATTTTCTCCATCCGCCAATGATATAATTTTAAATACACAGGGAACTCCCAAATTGATTGTTTCGGCGAAAGATGGTGATGTTTACTACTTATTTTTCGATGGGAAATTTGCTAAAAAGGAGACCGGCGCATTTTCTTCTGACCATGGTTTTGCGGCCGATGACATTAATGGCGACGGAAAACCGGAGTTTGTCATTACGGATGAAAACAGACTTTTAGTTTATAACGAAGCGGGAGATAAACTTTTTGAGGAAAAATTAGAGAGTGAACTACTGGGACCAAACTTGTATGCTTTTACCGCTACAAAGCAACTAATCGGGGTGACTGATGTAAAGGAAAACGAAATCTATTTGTATGAACCAAACGGGAAACAATACGGAGGATTTCCTCTGAATGGGAACAGTGCATTTTCGATTAGTAAACTTAAAAATGGTGGACCGCTGTGTTTGGTTGTTGGAGATGATGACGGCGATTTGTTGTGTTACGAGTTGGAATAAATCCCGTTTTAAGGCACAAAAAAACCACGAAATAATATTCCGTGGTTTCTGTATAATTTCTATAAGCTTTTTCTAGATAATCAGCATCGCATCGCCATAAGTACCAAAGCGGTAATTTTCTTTAATAGCAACTTCGTACGCTTCCATAACAAAATCGTAACCACCAAATGCTGCCACCATCATTAACAATGTTGAGTAAGGCAGGTGGAAATTAGTGATCATGCTGTTTGCTACACTAAATTCGTAAGGAGGGAAGATAAATTTGTTTGTCCAACCTTCGAATGGTTTTAAAAATCCTTGTGTAGAAACCGAACTTTCAAGAGTACGCATTACTGTTGTTCCAACAGCACACACATTTCTTTTACTTTGTTTCGCCGTGTTTACCAGGTCGCAAGCTTCATCTTTAATCCAGATTTGCTCCGAGTCCATTTTATGCTTGGTAAGGTCTTCAACATCTACGCTGCGGAAGTTTCCAAGTCCAACGTGAAGTGTAATGTACGAGAAGTCAACACCTCTGATCTCCAAACGTTTTAACAATTCGCGGCTAAAGTGCAAACCTGCAGTTGGTGCAGCAACAGCTCCTTCGTTCTTTGCAAATATGGTTTGGTAGCGGTCTTTATCTTCCGGCTGAACAGGGCGATTGATAAATTTAGGAAGTGGTGTTTCTCCCAGGCTGTATAATGTTTGTTTGAATTCGTCGTATGGTCCGTCGAATAAGAAACGTAAAGTTCTTCCACGTGAAGTGGTGTTGTCGATAACTTCAGCAACC
This sequence comes from Draconibacterium sp. IB214405, assembly GCF_033963885.1. Taxonomy (NCBI): domain Bacteria; kingdom Pseudomonadati; phylum Bacteroidota; class Bacteroidia; order Marinilabiliales; family Prolixibacteraceae; genus Draconibacterium; species Draconibacterium sp. IB214405. The sequence continues at coordinate 171,657 of NZ_JAXBMA010000006.1, read as the reverse complement.
AACAAGTCGTCGTCTCCAAAATACAGTTTGTTTCCAATACGTATTTTACGTGCAGGATCAACCAAAACATCCCACAGACGTTGCTCGCGGTTTAGTTCGCGTAAAAGAAAAACTTCGATTTCAGCACCGGTTTTTTCTTTGTTACCGTGCAAACGTGCAGGAAAAACTTTAGTGTCGTTAAACACCATCACGTCTTTATCATCAAAATAATCAAGCAGGTCTTTGAACAACTTGTGTTCGATTGTTCTTGTTGCTCTGTTTAACACCATAAGTTTCGACTCGTCGCGGTTATCTGCCGGGTGCAAAGCAATCCTCTCCGGATCTAAATTGTACTTGAATTTTGATAACTTCATATTGTAATAAATTTATTAATAATCCTTTTTTATGTAATCTGCAAAGGTAATACAGTCAGTTGGTTTTATGTTTTCGAGTCACGTTATACGGCGAAAAATTCAATTAGTTTCACTAATATTTAAATTTTCCAAAAAAAAGTTCACCTCAAACGCGTCATCTATATTGTAATCTCCAATTCGTGTTCTTCTTAATCCGGTTAAATAAGCTCCGCAATTTAAGGCTTCTCCAATATCGCGTGCCAGCGACCGAATATAAGTACCCTTGCCGCAAACTACTTTTATTTTAACCTCGGGCAGGTTAAACGATTCGATTTCAATGCTTCTAATAACAATGTTTTTTGCTTTTAGTTTTACATCTTCACCATTTCGGGCATAATCGAATGCACGTTTCCCTTTTACTTTTACCGCCGAAAATACAGGTGGTACCTGCTCGATTTCACCGATAAACTGCGGCAATACTTTTTCAAAACTTTCACGGGTAACATGCGAAATATCGTTCTGGCTATCTTCCTCTGTTTCCAAATCGAAAGATGGTGTAGTTGCTCCAACTTTTAACGTGGCAATGTATTCTTTCTCACCAAGTTGAAGCTCCTCGATTTTTTTTGTAGCCTTGCCGGTGCATAAAATAACCAATCCTGTAGCCAGCGGATCAAGTGTTCCGGCATGACCTACTTTTAGCTTTTTTATACCCATCATTTGACACAGGTTGTAACGTATTTTGTTAACAACATCAAACGATGTCCATTCCAATTCTTTATTGAATAGTAAAATTTCGCCGGCAGGGAAATCGTATGTTTTTTTGAAATCGGGCATTAAGAATCTATATTCCAGTATATTAAGCCTGTTTTGAAAAATCAGGCTGCAAAGATAGCAATTAGCCCAATAAGAGCGCAATAAATTGCAAAATAAATTAGTTTACCGCGTTTTACGATTTTTATCATCCACGAGCAGGCCAGCCATCCTGAAATAAAAGCAGTTATAAAACCAATAAATAATGGTAATAAATCAACATTTGTTGATTTAAGTTCGCCTGTAACAATATCGAGGAAGGCAGCGCCTAGTATTGGAATCAGAACCATAAGAAATGAAAACCGGGCCACGTCTTCTTTTTTACCTTTTAAAAGTAAACCGGTTGCAATGGTTGCACCACTTCTTGAAATTCCAGGAAGAGTAGCTAATGTTTGCGCCACGCCAATTATTAATGCTTTTCCAAATGTGATTTTTCCTTCGCTCTTTTTAACAAATTGTGTTAGTGCAAGCAAACCGGAAGTAACCAGTAACATACATCCTACAAAAAATAGGTTGCCGGTAAAGATTGCTTCTATGTTGTCACGGAAAAGTAAACCAACAATTAAAATCGGGATGGAAGAAAATAAAAGTGTGGCTATGTATTTAGTCGAATCGTTCCATTGAAATGCAAACAATTCTTTGCACAGGCTGGCGATGTCTTTTCGAAATACTAGAATGGTGCTCAGAACTGTAGCCACGTGAACGGTTAAAACAAAAAGCAAATTGTTTTCATCTTTTATACCCAAAAAAGCGTGTGCTATTTCGAGATGTCCGCTTGAACTAACGGGAAGAAATTCAGTGAGTCCCTGAATAATGCCGAGAAGAAGTGCCTGGAGTTCTGTCATAAAATATGTGCTATTCTTCTTTTGGCTTTTTCATTATAGCATAAATCTCAAAAGCAAAACCCAGTAACAAGATTATCGGGGCAAGCGTAATTCTGCGAAAACTAAAAATAGCCTCGCTAAAAACATTTGGATCGTCGCTACCGCCGCCTGCCATTAAAATAAAACCGAGAACAATTACGGCGAAGCCAATTGCCATTAACTTGTAGTTTTCTTTTCCCAGCGCAAATCCTGCTGATTCTTTTACTTCTTTACTTTTTTTTGCCATTGTCTTCTGAAATTGAAGCAGTAAATATAGTTAATCCAAATAACCCGTCAAATATTGATTCTGTTTTTAGAAAAAAAGAAAGATATGATTTAATCAGGGTGAAATAGTAATATTCTACGATATGCTTCGCTATCGGGATTAGTTCGACTTTCAAATTTTAAAATGGTACACTTTTAAAATTGAGTCTCACTAATAAAATAATTCATCAAATTTCATCCGCAGGAATTTGCCCAGAGCAAACCATGTTGACACCAGCGAAATGAAAAATCCCAGTGCAAAAACAATAAGAACAATCAGCAAAATTGTTTGCAGATCGGCAAAGTTTATTAAACCCTGAAGTTGTGTTTTGTAAGTATAAATGCCTCCGATTAACGCAGCATTGGCAAGGATTCCGCCATAAGCACCAAGAAGTAAACTTTTAAGCAGGAAGGGTTTGCGGATAAAACCTTTACTTGCCCCAACCATTTGCATGGTGTTAATGGTAAAACGTTGCGAATAAATCAGTAAACGAATGGTATTATTAATAAGACCGAAAAAGATAAAAGTGAGTATGCCGCTAATTACCAATAATGCGATACTTATTTTTCGAACATTGTTGTTGATTAATACCACCAGGTTTTCCTGGTAATATACTTCCGTTAATTGTGGATATTCCAAAAGTTTTTTCTCCAGTAGCTGCAGACTGTCGCTTTGTGTATAAGCAGCAAGCAACTTCAGATCGAATGAATCGAAGAGCGGATTGTAGCCTAAAAATCCCTGGAAATCTTCTCCAAGATTAGCTGTTAACGTTTTGGCTGCCGCTTCTTTATCGATGAATTCGATTGATTTTACAAAGTTGGTGGCACTTAATACTTTTTGCAGCCTGATAATTTCAGTGTCTTTTAAATTGTCTTCCAGAACCAGGGTAAGCCCGATTTTTTCGCGTACGTAGTCCGATAACCGTTTGCTGTTAATGAGTATAAAACTGAGCATGCCCATTAAAATCAGCACAAGTGTTATGCTGATTAATGATGTAATCCACGAATTCAGAAACCGGGATTTTAACTTTTTAGGCTTTGTTTGCATGCTTCTTAAAAATTTCAGCTTCTTACAAATGTATATAAATTTGTGGCCTAAGGTAAATTCATAAAGTCTTCTTTTTTACTCTGTGGTGTTAACATTAACTTCACTTGCTCGCTATTTAAGTGTTTGGTTTTTAACTGTCAGATTAATAGCGAATTGCCCACTTTTGGAAATAGTAGTTTTAGTTTCGGGTAAAAATCATTTAACTAATTGAATTTTTGACTGTTATTTCTTTGGAAATCCAAAAAAAGAGAATACTTTTGCAGTCCCGATTATTATCCTTAGAAATAAGGAGTGTAAATAGTTGATTTTCTTTGAGTAAAGCAGTTTGTCGAAAAAATTCCGTTGAGACAGAAAATGCGACGAAAAGTAAAATCAGAAGTGTTTTAAACAATAAAAAATTAGAAAAGTGGACACACTTAGTTATAAATCTGTATCAGCAAATAAAGCTACCGTTAATAAAGAATGGGTAGTTGTTGATGCTGAAAATATGGTATTGGGACGTTTGGCAAGTGTAGTTGCCAAAATGTTAAGAGGTAAATACAAGCCAAATTTCACACCTCACGTAGATTGTGGTGATAACGTAATTGTTATCAACGCTGAGAAAGTAGCTTTGACTGGTAAAAAAATGTCAGACAAAGTTTATGTACGTCACACTGGTTATCCAGGTGGACAGCGTACTCAGTCTCCACAAGATATTTTAGCTAAATATCCTGAGCGTTTGGTTGAGAAAGCTGTAAAAGGTATGCTTCCTAAAAATAAATTAGGTAGCGCTTTGTACAGAAATTTGCATGTAGTAGTTGGTGCTGAGCATAAATATGAGGCTCAAAAACCAAAAGTTGTTGATTTAAATACGATTAAATAATGGAAGTAGTAAACACAATCGGACGTAGGAAATCAGCTGTTGCTCGTATTTACGTAAGTGAAGGTAAAGGAAATATTACCATCAATAAAAGGGAACTTAAAGAGTACTTTCCTGCAGAGACATTGCAATACATTGCATTGCAGCCACTAAATCTTCTTGAGGTTGCTGAAAAGTACGATATCAAAGCAAACCTTGATGGCGGTGGCCCAAAAGGTCAGGCAGAAGCCTTTCGTTTGGCAGTTACCCGTGCATTAATGGAAATCGATCCTGAGTCAAGACCTCAGTTGAAAGCTGCAGGTTTTGTTACCAGAGATCCTCGCGAGGTGGAACGTAAAAAGCCTGGACAACCAAAAGCAAGAAAACGTTTCCAATTCTCAAAACGTTAAGATTATTATTTATCAAATTATATGGATCTAAAACGGCTGTGATTTCGTCTCGTGGCGGACTACTCAGCGGTTGCTTTTAGAGCATAGAAAAAGTAAAAAGATGCCAAAAACAAATTTTCAAGAATTATTGGAAGCAGGTGCTCATTTTGGTCACCTGAAAAGAAAGTGGAACCCAAACATGGAGCCTTATATCTTCATGGAGAAAAACGGTATCCACATTATCGATCTGCAAAAAACAGTTGTAAAAATTGATGAAGCTGCTGCTGCCATCAAACAAATTGCAAAATCAGGTCGTAAAGTACTATTCGTAGCAACTAAAAAGCAAGCCAAAGAATTGGTTGCAGAGCAAGTTAAAGAGGTAGGAATGCCTTACGTAACTGAGCGCTGGCCAGGTGGTATGCTTACCAACTTCCCAACTATCCGTAAAGCGGTTAAGAAAATGATCTCCATCGATAAAATGATGAAAGATACAAGTTGGGATAACCTTTCAAAACGCGAAAAACTTCAAATTACACGTCAGCGTGCTAAACTGGAAAAAGTTTTGGGTTCAATCTCAGACCTTACCCGTTTGCCGGCTGCATTGTTTGTAGTTGACGTATTGAAAGAAAAAATTGCTGTTCGCGAAGCAAAAAAATTGGGTATTCCAGTATTTGCTATTGTTGATACCAACTCAAATCCTGAGGATATTGATTTTGTAATTCCTGCTAACGACGACGCTTCTCAGTCAATCCGCATTATTGTTGGTGAGATGTGTGATGCAGTTAAAGCTGGTTTAAGCGAGCGCAAAATCGAGAAAGATAAAGAAGAGGCAACTGAAGAGGCTCCTAAAAAGAAGGAAGCTAAAGCAGAAGAAACTTCTGAAGAGTAATAAAAGGTTAAGTAATATATAAACCATTTAAAACAAATTTTAATTATGTCTTTTACAACAGCAGACGTAGTAAAATTGCGTAAAGTATCAGGCGCAGGGATGATGGATTGCAAAAACGCCCTGAAAGACGCCGAAGGTGACTTTGACAAAGCACTGGAAATCATCCGCGAAAAAGGTAAATTAATTGCAAACAAACGTGCAGACAGAGATGCCGCTGAAGGTGTAGCTATTGCACAAGCAACTGAAGATGGTAAATTTGGTGCAATCGTTGTACTGAATTGCGAAACTGACTTTGTTGCTAAAAACGAAAGCTTTGTAGCATTTGCTGAGAAAATTCTTGCAAAAGCATTAGAAGCTAAGCCAGAAAGTTTGGAAGCATTAAAAGCTCTTGAGGTAGATGGAACTACCATCGAAGCACAAATTACTGAGCAAACCGGTGTTACTGGTGAGAAACTTGACCTTTCATATTACAAATGTTTATCTGACGAGGCTGTAGTTCCTTATATCCACCCTGGAAACAAATTGTCAACTCTTGTTGCTTTTAACAAAGTTGTTGACACGCAGGTAGGAAAAGATATTGCAATGCAGGTTGCTGCTATGGCTCCTGTATCTGTTGATGAAGCTTCTATTCCACAAGCTGAAATCGATAAGGAATTAGAGTTCGCTAAAGAAAAATACCGCAAAGAAGGTAAACCTGAAGCAATGCTTGAAAAAATTGCACAAGGTTCATTAAACAAGTGGTATAAAGATGTAACTCTTTTAAACCAGGCTTTCGTTAAAGACGGAAAAATGCCTGTAAAAGATTACTTGAAGCAAGCTGATGCAGAATTAACAGTAACAGCTTTCGATCGTTTTTCTTTGAATGCTTAATTAAAGTAGAAGAATATATTAAGAGCCATTCGATTTTTCGGATGGCTTTTTTTTGCATAAAAAAAGAGCCTTCCAAGATTCGAAAATCTTTAAAAGGCTCAAATTTCTATGTTGAGGAAAGCTTATTATTTCATCGTTTCAGTACTATTTTCTTAACTTGGCTAACCTGACCGTCTTTAATAAAACGACATAGGTAAACGCCTGAATTAGCCGTTGCTCCGGTCAAGTCGTCTCCTGCCCATGTAATACGGTGTGTTCCTTTGTCATAATGACTATTGGTTAGTATTTGAACTTGTTGACCAACGAGATTGTAGATTTCGATTTGAATTTCCGAAGGATCATCAATCATAAACTGAATTGTAGTTGATGATGTAAAAGGATTCGGGTAGATCGACAAATCGAGGTCGGGAAGAGGTTCAATTTCCTTAACACTAGTAACCGCGTTTGCCTGTTTTACAACAATGGTACTAAAGTGGATAATATTGGCGTATATCTTATTTCGAACCGTATCAACAGCCACATGTCCATCAGTTTCTTCAAACTCGGTATTCTCAGCAAAGAATACATCTAGTTCTTCAGGTGTAACACCAAGCGAATCGAGTAAGTCGTGTTTAAACACAAGACTTAAAACAACCGATTCATTAAAGTAGTAAGGTTCAACGATCGTATCCGATCCAACAGGTTTAACACTGAATTTTACACCGGTAATAACATCATCGGTAAATGTTACTTCGGTGCTGCTGTCGCTTACTTCTGCATATTCTTCAGGAATAAACATGAAAATCTCAACGTCTTCATCAATACATCCGAATGGAAAATGTAGCATACCTGCATTCAAAATATTTAACGGATAAGGAAGTCCGCCAATTTTGAAGCTTTCTCCTTCTTTAAATGTTTTTGCTTTTAGCTCCTGTCCATCCGGTAAAACACGGCGTATTGAAATGGTATTTACTTCCATGTCAACTGTAGAGTCTACAACCAACAATTCAACCGAGGCTTTAAAATTACTGTATTCGGCATGCACCAGTGTCATTCCGGTTTCGCCGGTCAGCGTAAGCCAACCTTCTTCTGTAATTGTAGCAACTGAGGTGTCCGAAACGCTCCAGTAGTAGTCTGCATTCTGATGTTTCTGGCCATTGGTTTTATACTCAGCTTCATATTTAATAGCCTCGTGTCCGGTGTATACCACCATGTCGCCCGGTTCAATTGTGAGCTGTTTGCCACGGTTATTTTCAACTTGTTCCTGTTTTTCTTTTTTCTCCTTTTTGGCTTTACTTTCGTAAACGGTAATTTTAGCAGTGTCAGCCAATTCACCCAGCATGGCAATTATAATTCCTTTGCCCGTTGTGTCGGCAGAGTAGAACAGACTTTCTTCCGGGTCGGGGAACGTACCAAGTTCTGCAGGCTCAACCGACCAAACAAATGAGGTGTCGATTTTAACGCCCGACGAATCGATATAAAAAGCACGAAGCTCGACCGAATCGCTCATTTCAAGTTTTATGTGATCAGGAACAATTTTAATCTTCGGATACTCATCCTCCATTTCCTTGTCATCGTCCTCGTCATCATCATCGTCGTCTTTAACCGGACCATTAACGATTAGAACGACCGAATCGCGAAGTTCCTTGTATTTGGCAATAAGGAATCCTTCGCCGGAATGGTTTGTTTCAAGGAATCCATCTTTGTCGACTTTGCCAAGATAACCCGGTTCGGTACTCCATTTTATTTTAACATCTTCAACAGCATTGCCCGAGGTATCAGTATAAACTGCCGAAACTTCATATAAGGTGTCGGGATTCAAGGTCAGGTCTCCTCCAGCTATTTGAAGCGACTCCTGACCAGCTACGCCAAATGCCAGAAATATGGCCGGCATTAACAACAATCGTTTTAATGTGATGTAGAATTTTTTCATAAAGTGAATTTTAAGTTAGTGATCAACTTAACCATCCGCATATTCCACTAAAGGGAAAAATCAAGAAAAGTTATGGATTATCAGGCTAAAATCAAAGTAACTGACCTGTCCAGTACAATCGGAATCTTGGGTTGGTTCTTATTTGTAAATTATTTGCGTCCTCAGTTTAATATTCTGAAAATGACCAAAAGGTAATCTTTTTGGTGTCTTTCTTCGTATACGAAAATGGCTTGACTTAATCGAAACAGTATGAATGAATTGTTGGAGTTGAAACAGAATGCCGCTGGGCAAATTATTGTTGTTCAGCAGGCAGAGCGATTTTTTAATAAGTTAAAAAGCTGTTGTTATGGTAGTTGTTTTAATAGCACTCGTAATGATAGCCATAATTATTGCAGTACTAATTTTGTGCTATCGCGATGTAGAACATAGCTAGAGTTATTTGGTATGGTGCTGCACCCGAAAATACCAATAATCGAATGGTAATTTTACCATAACAGGAAAGGTATATGCTTTCATTTCCGGCATTTTAGCTCTCATTTATTCTCTAGGTTTGTCTAATTCTTTCTCATCCAAACGCCTTTATTCGCTTACAATCTCTTCTTCATCGACCATACGTTTTCATTTAGAATTCAGAAATACGTCGAGACATATTAACAGGCGGTGTTTGTAAGTATTTGTTACACTGTGTGTAGTGCATTAAAAATGAATGTAATTTTAGAGAAGACTTAAAACGGCAAGTTATGACAGTACTTATTTATGGCGTTTTGGTTCTGATGGCAATTTCGGTAATGATGTACCGAAGCTACCAGGATGCAAAAGACAATCATTGATCCACTGTTCAGTCGTTAACCGTCAATAAAAACTATCTAACGAACAGCGACGGGGTTTTTAACCTCGAAACGGGGATTTCTGCCCCTGCCTCTAATCGTTGCTATAATCAAGACAATAAGAATGTTTAGTGAAGAAAAGAGCCTCTCACGGGACTCGAACCCGCGACCTGCTCATTACGAATGAGCTGCTCTACCAACTGAGCTAAAGAGGCTTAAGTTATACAATATTAGAAATTTTGCTTGATATTTAAGTTTGGACCTGCTTAAGATACTGCAAGAAGAGTACTGATAATCTGTGGCTGTTCTAAAACGGAATAACATGAGTTGAATTTTCAATAAAAGACTTTGCAACCTTTTATTGTGTTAATAAGTATAAATATATAGTTGGTCGTTCTGACCAATGTGTGTTTGGGGGTTAACATTAGTTGAAGGGCAGTTATTGAACTGCCCTTTTAACGTATTGTATACACTATTGAGTAAATAAATATTTTGAGTTTGAAATAAGTATTATTGTTCTTCGAGAGAAGAGAAAAATTCGAAGTTGTAGAGCAAACAATACTTTTCCAATAAGCGAAATCCATTTGCCGAAAGTTCGATCAGTTCAGGGAAAAAATGAATCAGCAGTTGCTTTGCTTTCTGATGTGTTTTTAAAGCAAGATTCGCCTTCCTGAAACGTACCGGATATTTTTCAGTCGCACGTGTCATGGCTTCCAGTTCAAGCCCAAGTCTTATTTCACTGTAATTTTGATCCTTGTCGGAAACTGAATCGGCGCAGTTGAAGATGCGGTTGGCATACTGCTTCAGTTCTTCTTTGAGTTCTACTTTTTTCAGGTGTGGAATTGGGTATTCATTAACAATAAACAATTGTTCGCGAATAAAATGACGCTGAAATTTCTCTAGAAATTTGTCGATGCGCTCAAATTCGGCATTTAATTTCAGATGAAAATCCTTATTGAATTCCTGACTTTGCATACTCATATAACATTTAAACAGCTAAAAAGATTTTATTGAATTAAAAATACTGGAAAACGAATATTTTTCAAAGGAATTGAATATGGTGTAAAGCATGTTTGCCTTGTATTGGCTGTGTTTGAATTAAAAAAGCTCTCTGATAGCAGAGAGCTTTTTCTATTCATTTGAGTCGGTGTTATTTTATGGTTGGTTAATACTTGCCATCATTTCATTCAGGCGGTTTAGAACCTGGGTATAATACGTCACCATTTCTTCTGCAAGTTCAGGACTAGGATTTTCAAAAATCTCTGCCAGATAAGGATATTCGCTAAAATCAAAATCCTGAACCCCTGCATATTCCTGAACTTTAGAAAGAGCTTCTTCCATGCTGTTATATTGCAAAGCATCACTGTTTTGTTCAAAAAGTTCGGTCAACGATTGCGATTTTGTGTATTGCCCGCTTGGCAAGTTGGAACTCGCCCCGGCAACCGCATAAAGTTGTGGCTGGTAATCAGGCACAACGCTGTTCAGTGCGATTTGCATTTCGTTTAATAACGATTGCATGTTTGAAATAACGCCGGCCATATCATTCGAATTGATACCAACAGCGGTGTTTACGTATTCGAATAATTTCTTACCATCCGATTCTCCCCAGGCAGTCCCAATAATTCGGCTGTAATCTAATGTCGCCATTTGATTTGGAGCTACTGCTATGGCCATTCCATCCTGATTTCCTGAAGGCAGGATGTAATCGCCTTTCTTTACTTTCCCGATAACTTTCACCGGAACCTGTCCCATAAAAGCTATTTTCTCATAAAATTTTTCCTTGTCAGCTTCGGGCATTGCGCCAATAACAGTTGGGTCCTTTGAAATCACCATAAATTTCTCGGCAGTTTTAAATTCTTTTGAAATCAATCCGCCTTTTACGCCTACAACATCGCCAAAGGTGAAAGCTTCGTCGGCATTGCTTTTCATTAACCACTCGGCATAATCAGCGCCTCCCGATTCAAAAGCTACTCCTAAGTTGGTTTCATTATAGGCAATATAACCGCCCAGTTGAATACCGGCTATTGTCATTTCCAGCGCACTCCAGATTACATCATCGCAGTCTCCTACAATACAAAGTCCTGAAGCAGCGGCGAGGTTAGTTCCAAAAGTTACAATGCTCATAACAAAATCAATGGTTAGCGAATAGGCGTCGTAGGCATAATCGTTATTAAAATACTGATTAGGAGTTACTGCTGGTGCTGCCTGGTTTTTACTGTCAGATTGATCGCTGGCTGATGCCGAATCAGGTTTACTTACCAACGAATTTACAATGCTGCGGGTTATTCCGGTGAGTCCCTGCATGCCTTCTATCCGTCCTTTTGCACTTCCATCGGAACCCCAGAATGACATAAAGTTGTTGGAACGGCCGGGATCGGTAGGAGTTAGTTTAACCGCAATTCCCTGCTGGCTTCCTTCAACCTGCAAGGGGTAATTGGCATAATTATCTTCGGGAGTTGCCAACGATGTAGAAATTGTTACCTGTCCGTTGGCATTTAAACGATTTACTGTGGAGTTACCTGTAACATTTAAAGTGCTACTTAGCGTGGTTGCTCCCGTTACACCCAAAGTGCTGTTCAGCGTTGTTGCACCTGTAACACCCAGTGTTCCACCAATGGCAGTGTTACCATTTACATTCAGGTTTTCGTTTATCCCGGTACCTCCAACTACAGTCAGTGCTCCGGTTGTTGGCGAAGTTGAACTTGTTGCATCGGAAATATGTAACGGGCCACCGAACTTAGCCTCGCCTCCAACATTTAAGTTTTCATTTATTCCAGCACCTCCTACAACGGTTAATGCTCCGGTTGTTGGCGAAGTAGAACTTGTATTGTCAGCCACATGCAATTGTCCGTCAATTTGAGAATTGCCACCAACGTTGAGGTTCTCACCAATTCCTACGCCGCCAGCAACTACCAGCGCTCCGCTTGTTGGGTCGCTTGATCCAAGAGAAGGATTATCTAACGTTAAGTACTGGTTGAAAACACCATTTCCTTGCACGGTAAGTGTTCCGGAAAGTAAAGTAGGGCTCGAATTATTTACACTCAGTGCGCTATTCAGATTTGTTTCTCCGTCGACGGTTAAGTCGCCGGTTAACAAAGTGGAGCTCATCTTTGCTACCGTAAAATTACCGTAGTTGATAGTCTGTCCCGGAGGCGTAAACTCGTCGCTGGTGTTCAGATACACATTTCTACCTACATAAAGATCTTTTTCAATGGTTGTGCTATCACCTTGCACCCGTAAATTACCTCCCAGTTGTAATCCAACTCCATCAGGAGTGATAAGTTGACCGTCGGCAGTAATCCTGAGCCGTTCCATATTATCGGTAACAAATACCAGATCGGTGTAATCGGTGGTTCCCATTTTATCTTTTGTGGGATCGGAATCTGAGTTGCCAAACAACGACCAGGTTTGTGATGGAATACCAACCTTTCCTGCTTTGAGTTCGTCACTCAAACTTCCTTCGATCGATCCGGCAGTTAAGGCATGAAAAGCGTAAGGAACAGAAAGCAATTGGCTTGTTCCCATCAACTGGTAATTATCGCCACCGGTAGCATCCATTTCAACCTGGATGTAATGATCCGAGCCGGCCCAGTTTACCTGATCCATTGATGAAAGCAGAGGTGTTCCGGTGCCGATTTTTAAACTAAACACACCAAATTGCGAGGTAGTAACCTCGTGGGTTTCGGTATAAACAACCGGCCCCGAAGAGCTGCTTTCAAGAATACTGATTTTTAAGGCAATTTGCTGGTTGGCTATTACAAGCCCCGAACTGTTGCGTGCAACACCCTGGTAATTCATAATTTGTGGCTGCGCGTGAAGTTGAGTCCCTATAAAAATGGTAAGGACTGTTAGGAGTAAAAATTTTTTCATGATGATTTTAGTTTGAAGATTTAATAATTCCGAAGGTTTGTGTTTTGTCGGAGTTAACTCTTAAAAGGTATCTACCTTCGGTGTATTTCGTCGTGTTTAAACGAAATTCCTCTTGGAGCACTTCTTTATGAAATTCCAAAAGTTTGCCCGAGGCATCAAAAAGTTCAACTGAGACATTTTCGTTTACATCTTCCAGTTTAACAGTTATAAAATCCCGGAAAGGATTTGGGTAAACTGAAACTGATGGGTTTGTAATGTCAGTTTCTACGTCCGTTGCGGTAACAAAAGTTTGATGAAAACCCTGTGTGTGAATGTAAGGGCGACTTTCCAAAACATCTGTTACGCTTTCTCCCAAAGTCCAGTTAAGGCTAAAATCTTTTGTTTTAAATTCTGCGCCCGAATTGGAGATGACTTCTGCGGAAATCCTTTGTGAGAAAGAAAGCTTGGCGTGTGAGAGCAAGAATACTAAACACACGCAGAGGATTAGTTCTTTCATTTTAAATGTGTTATAGTCCATTCAAGTTAGGGCGAATATTTTATAAAAGCAAAAAAGATCGGAATATCTGAAAAGGAAGTTGTGTGTGAAAGTTTATGTAATGCGGAGTGGGCTTGCTTTACAATAAGAATTTATTTTTTTTGAAAAATTTTGTATTTGGTTAGCAAATATTTACGAAGGGAATCAAGGTTTAAATAAAAAAACTCTCTGCCAAAGCAGAGAGCTTAATCAAGTATTAAATATCTTTAGATTAATATTCTTCTTCCATTTTCCAATTAAAAACAGCAGTTGCTATACCATTAGGTCTCACTGATACTTTCACATCGAATGCTTCGTAATGATAATCTATCTCTTCTTCAGGAAATTTTGAAGATGGGTATACTTGCACTGCCAATCTGTCTACGGTGAATTTTGTCACTCCTGACTTTTTTAGGTCAAGTTTCAAACTACTTAAATCAAATGTGGCCTTGAGAAGCAAATTTCCAGTTGGTGAAATCATGACCTTAGCCTCAATTGCTTTGTATGGTTTATTGTCCACTTTTACATTACAATAGTAAGGTTCATCGAAAAACGCCTGTGCTTTCACAACATTAGGAGCAATAAAAGCCACTAACAAAAAACTAAAGAATAAAATTTTGAAATTTTTCATAATAATTCAATTTAAAGGTTTAAAAAAGTAAGATTTTTGTTTTTATAAAATGTTTGTAGAATTCTGTGTTTGTACAGAAGGAGAGTGTACATCAGCTCATAATAATACTGGTTTTATCAAAACTTAATTGGTTTGCTGTGGAAGCAGTGTTTACTCGCGTAAACAATTTTAATAGTTGAACAACGACGTTAAAGAAGTACCCTTATTTTTTATCTGTCAGTCGTAAAATTTCAATGATAACCCGGTTATCGTGCAACTCAAAAAGAGTTAAGGTTCTTATCTTCAAAATGACATTAAGTCTCCATAGTCAAACTATGTTAATCAAACATAATGCCATTATTTGTAAGTGGCAGTAAATGTGTGCTTTATGGTGTTCTTGATTTTGGCTTACTTTTTCAGATTTAGAAAAAACGTAGATAATGGATAAAAATGGGACTGTGTTAAATAAGCTTTTGTCGAATTGATACAAAGAAATAATGATGGGTGACTGTTATCGAAAGAAATATACGTGGTTTAGTATCTTTAAGAAAGATCAATGAGTTGATAGATGTAGAATTTTATTTATTACAAAACTCGAATGGAATCTCCTGTGCGGGGAAAAAGTACGTTGCCGGATAGTTTACAGGAATTTCTTTGTTGAGGATGAATTTACCTTTTCCTGAATAAATTGTATCATTAATTTCTACTTCATCCCAAATAAAGATTGCCTCGGCATCGTACCTAGGACCTCCATGGCCTCCAGAAGGCCTCCACTCTCTATAATAAATGGTGTCAATATTAAAGGTGTCTTTTTTAAAGAAGATACTATTTGGATATTTGGGCAAATAGAAGCCAAATTCAAGGTCTGGTTCGTTATGATCGTGCGTCGAATTTATGTACTTAATCGTAAAACGATTTTGTTCACATTGCGGACCTAAAGCATAATATGAAGATTCAATTTCCGTAAAAGTATATTCATTTACATAACTTTGAAGAACAATGTTGCTATGACAGTTGTCTCTGTTTTTTGCGATGAACTCGATGGCCCCGCAAGGATCGAACATATTTTCACCTAAAGCTTGTGATTGTTCTTCTTTTGTGCATCCAACAAGGTAGAAGAACAGCAACGCAATACCAAAATTGAAAAAATGCTTGAAGTTCATGTTGTCGGTGTGATTAGTATATTAGGTTAAATATATACTTTTAAATTAAACGCTCAACGACCTAGTTGTTGGATTTTGAGTTTTTTGATGTAAAAAAGCCCCTCCGAAAATCGAAGAGGCTTCACTATCTTAATTTTGATTTTTGCCTTTATCCTTTTGCCTTGTCTTCTACAACGCAGTCACCATTAAACCGGCATCCGTATTTTCAACTTTAGCCACATTCTTTTTAGTGAGGCCTTTAATGGCTTTGTCCCATTTTTTGTTGCTTAGTCCGGCTTTTTCTTTTAGTGCAGTTAATTCAACCGGCGATTCTGCTTTTAACAGTTCGAAAACAGCTTTTTCGTCGTCGGTTAATTCCACAGCTTTTTTCTCCGGTTTCATTTGCGGGAAGAACAGTACATCCTGAATCGATGGGCTGTTGGTCATAAACATGGTTAAGCGGTCCATTCCAATTCCCATTCCCGATGTAGGAGGCATTCCGTACTCCAGTGCACGCAGGAAATCCTGGTCGATAAACATCGCTTCATCATCACCTTTTTCCGAAAGTTTCAACTGATCTTCAAAACGTTCGCGTTGGTCGATTGGGTCATTCAGTTCAGAGTAAGCGTTTGCCAGCTCTTTACCGTTCACCATCAACTCAAAACGTTCTGTTAATTCTGGATTGTCGCGGTGCATTTTTGTTAGCGGCGACATTTCTTTTGGGTAATCCGTGATAAATGTTGGCTGAATGTAGTTGCCCTCACATTTTTCGCCAAATAGTTCGTCAATCAACTTTCCTTTACCCATAGTTTCGTCGATTTCAATATCGAGCTTTTTACAGATTTCGCGCAGTTCGTCTTCCGACTTGCCGTTGATATCGTAACCGGTGTGCTCCAAAATAGCCTCGGCCATGGTAACACGTGGGTAAGGTGCTTTATAATCGATAATGTTGTCGCCCAACTGAACTTTTGTGGTTCCGTGTAAAGCCATCGCCACACGCTCACAAATTTCTTCGGTAAAGCTCATCATCCATTTGTAGTCTTTGTAGGCCACATAAATTTCCATTACCGTAAATTCCGGGTTGTGGGTACGGTCCATTCCTTCGTTACGGAAATCTTTAGCGAACTCGTAAACACCTTCAAAACCACCAACAATCAGTCGTTTCAGGTAAAGTTCGTTGGCAATACGCATGTACAACGGCATGTTCAGCGCGTTGTGGTGCGTAATAAACGGACGCGCCGCAGCTCCTCCCGGAATCGGCTGCAGAATTGGAGTTTCCACCTCGTGATAACCATACTCGTTAAACATCTGACGCATGGTGTTGTATATGATCGTCCGTTTTTTGAACGTCTCTTTAACTTCAGGGTTAACGATCAAATCGATGTAACGCTGACGGTAACGTTGTTCCGGATCGGTAAACGCATCAAACGTTTTACCGTCTTTTTCTTTTACAATTGGCAATGGGCGCAACGATTTATTCAGCACTGTAAATTCAGTAACGTGAATGGTTAATTCGCCCATTTGAGTAATAAAAGCATGTCCTTTTACACCGATGATATCGCCGATGTCGAGCAATTTTTTGAATACCTCGTTGTACATTACTTTATCGTCGCCGGTGCAAATTTCGTCGCGATTAACGTAAATCTGAATACGTCCTTCGTGGTCCTGAATCTCAGCAAACGCAGCTTTTCCCATAATTCGGCGGCTCATCAAACGGCCGGCAATCACAACCTCCTGAAAGTTCTTATCCTCTTCCTTGAAGTTCTGTTTTATATCCTGGGTGTTTGTATTTACATGGTACTGTGCAGCCGGGTAGGGGTCGATCCCCAACTCGCGCATTTTTTGCAACGAATTACGTCTGATGATCTCTTGTTCGCTTAATTCCTGATGACTCATTTCTTCTTCACTTTTATATTCCTGTCACTCTTTTGTTTAAATGACAATTTATTGTGCGGGATACAATTTACGAATCCCTGTAAAAAATTTTGGCAAAGATAATAAAACAGATTGGTTGTAATTATCGTTGTAACAATGAATAAAATAAAAAATAATGTTGAGGTTGGATGATTTATTTCCATATGCAATTGCATTTTGTATCTTTGCCATTCACATCTTGAAAAACACGATAACGCAGCATGGATAGAATTTGGAACTTAAAAAAACAAGGCGACCAAAATGAGGTGAAACACCTTTCTGCGGCGTTAAATGTGAATATGGTTATCGCCCGTCTGCTGGTTCAGCGGGGTATAAAAACCTACCCCGAAGCAAAAGCATTTTTCCGTCCCCGTTTAAGCGACCTCCACGATCCATTCCTGATGAAAGATATGGATAAAGCAGTGGCGCGTTTAGATCAGGCTATTGAAAATCAGGAAAAAGTTATTGTTTACGGCGATTATGATGTGGATGGAACCACCTCAGTTGCGTTGATGTACCAGTTTCTGAAACAGCGGATTAACGATATTGAATATTATATACCTGATCGTTACAGCGAGGGCTACGGAATTTCTCCTAAAAGTATCGATTATGCTGTTGAGAAAGGGGTGACGCTTATTGTTGCGCTCGATTGCGGAATTAAAGCCGTTGAGAAAATTGCTACGGCAAAAGAACGCGGGCTTGAATTTATTATTTGCGATCATCATAATCCGGATGACGAAGTTCCGCCGGCTGTTGCAGTGCTCGATCCGAAACAGACCGATTGTCAATATCCTTATAAAGAATTGTCAGGTTGCGGTGTAGGTTTTAAGTTGTTGCAGGCCTACTGTAAAAAACATGAAATTGATTACGAAGAAATATACGATTTACTCGATTTGGTCGCGGTAAGTATTGCTGCCGATATTGTTCCGATAACCGGAGAAAACCGGGTGCTGGCTTATTATGGTCTTAAAAAGCTAAACTCGAATCCGGGGATTGGTTTACAGACGATTATAAATTTTGCAGGTATCTCAGGAACCGAAATTACAATCAGCGATATTGTGTTTAAAATCGGACCGCGCTTAAATGCATCGGGCCGGATTGAACATGGTAAAAAATCGGTACAGATTCTTGTTTCAACCGATGAAGATAAATCGGATTTGCTGGGAGAGGAGATCGACTCTTTTAATGAAATCCGGAAAACGCTAGACCGCGACATTACCCAGGATGCATTGGATACCATCGAGAATAGTGCAGAGTTAAAAGCGATGAACAGCACAGTGTTGTATAACCGCGATTGGCACAAAGGAGTGGTTGGAATTGTTGCATCGCGGGTTACCGAGCATTTCTACCGGCCAACCATAATTTTAACCGAATCGAATGGTTTGGCAACAGGATCAGCACGTTCGGTGCGCGATTTTGATTTGTACGAAGCAATCGGTCAGTGTAGCGATTTGCTGGAATCATACGGTGGACACATGTATGCCGCAGGGTTGACCATGAAAATTGAAAATATTCCGGAGTTCAAACGCCGCTTCGAAGAAATTGTTACCAATCAGATTACCGATAAACAGCAGGTTCAAACCATTGAGGTGGACGCAAAAATTGCGCTCAGTGAGATTACACCACGCTTTTATCGAATCCTGAAACAATTTGCGCCGTTTGGCCCACACAATATGATGCCGGTGTTTGTTACTGAAGATGTATTCGATGCCGGAACAAGCCGTTTGGTAGGGAAAAATGCCGAACACTTAAAACTCGACCTGGTTGAGCCTGATGTAAATTCAGGAATTTTTCCGGGAATTGCCTTTAATCAATCGGAAGCTTACGATGTAATCACGTCCGGTTCGCCTTTTGATGTTTGTTATTCGATTAACGAAAACGAATACCGGGGAAAAACAAATCTTCAGTTATTTGTAAGGGATATCAAGAAAAGAGAATTTCTGGATTAAAGCGGCAGCGTTTTTAGCGCTCGTAAATCATCAATAACTTTTGCCCCGGTTGCTTTAAGTCGGTCTTTTGATTGATGCCCGTCGGCAACCAAAATGCAATCAACTTCCAATTGTTGTGCAACTTCAAAATCGTGGTTTGTATCGCCAACAATTGTTGCCTGCGTTTTATCGATGTTAAATTCGCGGATAAACTGTTTTCCACGTTCAATTTTCGAAACCGCATAATGATCATTCAATCCGGCGACACCTTCAAAATAGTCAAAAATATTCTGGTGTTTTAAGGTGTGTAACAACATGTCCTGTTTCATTGCCGAAAGTACAAATTGCCGGTAGCCCATATTTTTAAAATGTTCCAGTACGTCGATAACGCCCGAATGTAATTTACAGTTTGAAACTCCTGCGTTGTAAATATCCATATATTCCTGTGCCGCAACCGAAAAGTCTTCTTTCGAAAAATCAAAACCAATTGATTCGTAGCAGTCTTTTACCGGAAACGAGAATACCTCTTTGTACGAAAAATGATCGAGCAGATTTAGTTGTCGGTTTTTGAGCAGCACATTAATGGTTGAAATACAAAAGTCAAGATCGTTAAGCAGCGTACCGTTCCAGTCCCAGATAATTGATTGCATTACTTTTTATTTCTGTCGAATTTGTTAATTACCGGGTAGGCATAAAGTTTCAGAAAACGTTCCTGTATGTCGGTTATCGGGAAATCGATATGCACCATGGCCTGTTCCACCATTATTTCAAATTTCTTTTGTTCGTCGGCAGTGTAACGGTCTTTAAAACGGTGCTCCTGCATCAGCATATCGTAAGCTACAAAATTGCTGGGCCACAGTTTAAAGTTTTTGTAGATCTGGTCGTCAATCATTTCAGCCAAACGACGGATATAATCATTGCGCTGCTCGTTGTTTTTGGCCAGCTCAAAATGGGTTTCTATGGGTGTGCCAAAGGCAAACCGCATTCTTCCTTTTGGTGCAAACATACCCATCGACATCGCTTTCAAATCGTCTTTGCTTTGTTTTGCCCTGCCGTAGTGTTCTTTTTTTATCAGCTCGCGAAGTTTGGCCAAACCACAAGGCTCAATCTCATACGAAATAGAAACCGGAACGATATTCAGCTCGTTAAAACCGTCGGAAATTCCGTCTTTATTGCTCATGTTCAGCATCTTTAAAACGCTTTCCTGAGTTTTGTCGTTGCCGTCTTTTGTCCTTCCCTCGCGCTGTGCAATCCACACCGATAATTTATCTTCGGTAATTGATTTACGAATAAAATGCGAAACCTTTTTCGAAGCCATCATTAGTTCGCGTGGTGGCAAATTCCGTTTAATTACAAACGATCGATTCAGTTTAACCGTATGTTCTATCCACTCGTATTGCAACAGGTTGTCGCCAATTGCAATTTGGGTGGTGTTCATGCCATGTTCGAAAATGAGGAAATTTAATAACGCCGCATCCAGAATAATATCGCGGTGGTTCGAAATAAACAGGTAAGGTTTGGTTTTATCCAGTTTATCTATTCCGGTAACTTTTAGTCCGTCTGAAGTTTTGTCAACCAACCAGTGCAAAAGGTCGTAAATAAACACGCCTTGCAACTGTTTAATGCTGCTTACCCGGCGTAACTGAAATTTTACCATTTCAACCTTTGGCCGGTTTTTAAACAGGTGATGCAGAACGTCGTCAAAGGTTTTGTCCTTTAGTAATTGTCTGATCTTTTGTTTTACTTCTTTGTCAGTGTAAGGGCGAATATCATCAAAATCAATGTCTCGCATTATTTAAATTTTAACCTGACAAAGTAAGGTATTCAAATTTAAAATTTCAACCTCAACTGGAATTTTAACTCTGTTTTGTGGTGTCCTGCTATCTCGTTATAGCCCGAACTGATGATTTCACGGTCGATCCACCAGGTGTTTGCCAGTTTTAACCAGCACTCGATTTTTTTTGCAGCCTGGTATTTTAAATTGAGATATCCCCGAAATCCGTTGCCGTAATACGCCGGAATTGAAAAAGCATAAAGAATATCGTTTTCGTAAGCGTAAATGCGGCTGTTGTAACTTTCTGTATGAAACCATGCCAGCCGGGCAGCAAGGTTCATCGGAAATTCTTGTGGTTTAAATTGAATATCCTGAAAAAGAAGAAAGCCATTTTCGCTTTCGTCGTCTTTGTAATAAACATGTTCGGCTCGGGTTTTTAGCAGAATCGTTTCCGAAACTTGAAATTGAATGTGTAAACGTAATTTTTGAACACGCTCGGGAAGGTTGATGTAACGGTTTTCGTTCTTGAATTTTTGATCTTTTTCCTCGTTTTTAAAACGGAGGTAGCCATTTAATTTTTCACTGATCTGAAAATCGGCCAGCGTAAAAATATCCCAGGAACGTGCCGGACCTGCAGTAGAGTAGTTAAACCACTCCGATTGATAAACATCGGAGTAGGCGGATAACGTAACAAATTTGGCGGGTAAAAAACGCAGCCCAAAATAAAGTCCGGACTCGTTTGAAATATTGCTTCCTTCGGCCATGGTGTTGGCCCAAAAAGCGTGGTAGTCTTTATCGAAATGACGAAACAGCGCTGAAAATCCCAGCTGGTCGTTTACATGAACGATCGCGCCTTGTGTTACTGCTTTCCCTTTTGATTTTGAGAGTGCAGCCTCACCAAAAAGTGTGTAGTTGTTTTTGCTAAAAAGATAATCGGCACCGGCGGTGTAATTTTCAGTTCCACTGAATCGAAACTGATTGTAAAGCTGATCGCTGCGAATAAATGGTTTGTCAAAGTGCTGATAAACAACTGTTGCTCCCAGTTTCAGGTGATTGAAATTATGCGTAAAAACTCCGCCGGCGTTGGTGAATTTTACGGTCTTTTCATCTGCAATTTCGCTCTCGGTTCGGTGGTAGCCCGAAGTTTGAAGGCTGGTAAAATGAGTTACGGTAGAATCGCTGTAAGCCAAATTGCCATCGGCATTTTTATGTGAATAGAATAAACTCAAACGCGAGTTCCCAAATTTTACCGTACCCGCAGCACCTCTGAAATAAAAATTCTCATCCACCGATGTGTAAGCCCGAACGCCCTGCCCGGTTTTGCTGATTCCTAAAACATTTTCCGATTTTCCGGTGGTGTAACCTTGCCACAACACCAAACCCTGTCCTGATCGTACCAGATAATCGCCTACGGAAATATTTTCAAAAGTTTCGTTCAATTTAAAACTGATGTGCCCCGAGTAGTAATCGAAGCCATGTTTGTTGGAGCCGGAAAAAAAGGCTTCGCCCGGATCTTTTTCAGCGGTAAAACCGGCAGAAAGTTTGTCATCTACTCTGAAATTATAACGCGTGTAATAGCGAAACCGGTTGCCTTCGTACGGAATGGTGCCATCGTCTTTTTCCTTATAGCCGCGTGCTTTTTGTAAGGTTCCTAATGTTCGTAATAGTAATTGGTTGTCGGCATATTTTAACTGGTCTTTTAATGTTTGCTGTTCCTGTTCTTTTGGGCCAAACTCAATAAAATATTGCAGTTTTTGTAGAAGGTCGGGTGTAAATCCATCAACGGTTTTTAATTCGAAAATGGAATAAACCGGGCCGTAATTCGTAACGTATTCCAGTAATTTTTGAATCTGTATTTCGTTCAACAAATAGAGCCGGGCCAGTTCAGTGGCATTGGTTGCGTTGATATTAATGGGGTGTTCAAGGAAATATTCAAGGTCTTCAATGATCAATGCAACATCGGTACCTTCTTCAATTTTGTCGAGATGCGATTCCAATATCGATTCAATCATTTGATCCGGCGTTTCGTTTTGTGCTGATGATGCCAAAACAATCAGTTGCAACAGGATGAAAAGGATATGTCGGACCGGACTTCTCATTTTAGTTGGTATTGAATGGAAACTGATGGTGTAAATCCTAAATTACCGTGGTAACTGAATGCAATGTCGGTCCTAACGTTTTTAAAACTGTAGCCCAGTCCGGCTGTGTATTGCACCGGCCTTCCCGAAATTCCAAAACGAAGTGCCAGATTCTGTACCGGCATAAATTCTAATCCGGACTTGACAACCACATCATGGTCTGATTCTTTTTGCGTTTCAAAACTCACTAGGACATGTTCATCGAAAGCATAATGAGCACCCAGCCTGAAAATTGCCGGAAGTTTTATCTTCTCTTCCGGATAATTGAAGCCGTTTTTAAGCGGATTGTAAATGTGGGCACCTAGTTTAATTTGCTCAGTCAATTGATAAGTTGCACCCAGCTCAAAAGTCACGAACGAAAAAACATCAGCATTTTCGGGCAAGTGTTGTGTTTGGTAATCGAATTGAACAGCGGCATTCAAACGTTCAGAAAGTTGTTTGGCGTAGGCAAAACCGATTTTGTGTTCTTTAAATGTTCCTTTTCCGAACTGGTAAAAACTCAAACCAAAAGTTCCGGCGGAAGTTGGCAAAACAACACTTGATGCTGCCAATGCAAATTCATCGATTCCGTATTTCGACTCGTAATAAATTCCGGCAGAAAAATGATTGAATTGAGCTAAAGTTGCCTGGTTGTGGAAAGTGCTCCAGGTGTCGGAAATAGAAACAAAAGCGTTTGACAGCGCAGTCGATCGTGCGCCTCCGGTGTAATTTTGCGAGGAGGCTGTTGATGCAATTAATGTTGAGCATAGCAATAGTATGTAAAAGGGTTTTTGCATAAAAAAAGAGGTATTAATTAATACCTCTTTAAAATTAAGTAAAATATCTTTACTTGCAATTAATTTGTTTTAAATCTGTACTTTACCTCCGAAAGTTCCTGGTTGGCTTTAACAATTTTCTCTTTCAGATTCTCTTTGTAAGCAATCAGTTTATTCATCACTTCTTCATCGCCGGTGGCCATCATTTGTGTTGCTAAAATAGCAGCATTCATTGCACCGTTAACAGCAACAGTTGCTACCGGTATCCCCGGAGGCATTTGAAGAATAGCAAGAATCGAATCAAACCCCGAAAGGCTGGCATTAATCGGAACACCAATTACCGGAATTGGAGTCATTGCAGCAATAACACCCGGCAGGTGCGCCGCCATTCCGGCACCCGCAATAATCACTTTAATACCACGGTCTTTGGCTCCTTTGGCAAAGCTTTCTACTTCTTCCGGTGTGCGATGTGCTGACAAAGCATTGATCTCGAAAGGAATTTCAAACTCATCAAACAGTTTAGCAGCTTTTTCCATCACCGTTAAATCCGATGTGCTGCCCATAATAATACTAACTTTTGGAGTCATGTTTTATAATTTATTTGTTACTTTGTATCTTTTTATTTTCAGCACGAAAATACAGCAAATTAGCAATTAATAAAAATCAAATCCACATATGAAGAAGGTTAAAATCCTGGATAAGGAATTTGAGTTATTTATTCCATATGAGAAGATTCGTTCGGTTATTGAACAAATGGCTGAACAAATGAATGAGGAATTGGCAGATAAAAATCCGCTTTTCCTGTGTATTTTGAATGGTTCGTTTATGTTTGCCGCCGAAGTTTATAAGCGGATTAACTTTGTTGAGTCGGAGATTTCGTTTGTAAAACTGGCTTCGTATCAAGGCGATTCTACAACCGGAAAAGTGAAACAACTGATCGGTTTAAATGAAGAAATTGAAGGACGAACCGTTGTTGTTTTAGAGGATATTGTTGATACCGGAATTACCATCAATAATATTTTGGAGCAACTGGAACAAATGAATCCAAAAGAAGTGCAGGTGGCAACCTTGTTGTTAAAGCCCGATGCGCTTCAAAAAGAAGTCGATCTAAAATATGTGGGAATAGAGATCCCGAATGATTTTATCGTAGGTTACGGACTTGACTACGACGGCTACGGTAGAAATCTGATCGATATTTACACAGTAGTAAAATAAAAAAACAACCAAAAATTATGTTAAATCTTGTATTGTTTGGCCCACCGGGAGCTGGAAAAGGAACCCAGGCCGAATTTCTAATAAAATCATTTGGATTGATCCACTTGTCGACCGGTGATTTGTTACGTAGCGAAATTGCTGAAGGAACAACATTGGGGCAAGAAGCCAAAAACTTCATGGATAAAGGAGAATTGGTTCCTGATGAAGTGGTGATTGGAATGATTAAAACTAAACTAGACGCGAATACCGATGCGAAAGGTTTTATTTTCGATGGATTTCCACGTACCGTTGATCAGGCAAAAGCCCTTGATGTTTTGCTGAACGAAAATGGTACTCCAATCTCAGGCATGCTTTGTCTGCAGGTTGAAAAACAGGAATTGATCGATCGTTTGTTAAGCCGCGGAAAAGTTTCGGGCCGTTCCGACGATCAAAACCAGTCGATTATTGAGAATCGCATCACGGTTTACACCGAAAAAACACTTCCGTTAATTGAATACTACAAGCCACAGGGTAAACATTTCGATGTAAACGGAATGGGTACTATCGAGGAAATTGCAGGAAGATTGCAGGAAGTTGTAGAAAAATTATAACATTGATTTACAAGGGTGAGGAGCTTGTTGTAGGACAAGTATCTCACCTTTTTTATATTTGTATAGTAAACGAACAGTAAAGATCAGATGGCAGAGACCAATTTTGTTGATTACGTAAGAATTCATTGTCAGTCGGGTAACGGAGGTTCCGGCTCGGCGCATTTGCGCAGAGAGAAATATGTTGCCAAAGGTGGCCCCGATGGTGGCGATGGTGGTCGTGGTGGCCACGTTATTCTTGTGGGGAATGAGCAGATGTGGACATTGCTGCACCTGAAATACCGAAAACATATTAAAGCCGGACATGGTGAACCGGGCGGAAAGCAGCGTAGTACAGGTGCCGACGGGGAGGATATTTACCTGGAAGTGCCGCTGGGAACGGTGGCCCGCGATGTGGAAACCGGCGAATTCCTGTTCGAGATTACAACACACGGCGAAGAGCAAATTCTGATGAAAGGTGGCCGTGGAGGATTAGGTAACGACCATTTTAAAACGTCTACCAATCAAACACCACGTTATGCACAACCCGGCGAAGAAGGTGTGGAAGGTTGGAAGATACTGGAGCTAAAAGTACTGGCCGATGTTGGTTTGGTTGGATTTCCGAGTGCCGGAAAATCGACTTTACTGTCTGTAGTGTCGGCGGCAAAACCAAAAATTGCCGATTACCCGTTTACTACGCTTGTGCCGAATTTAGGAATTGTGGGACACCGTGAACAACGTTCGTTTGTGATGGCCGATATTCCCGGAATTATTGAAGGAGCACACGAAGGACGTGGTTTGGGACTGCGTTTTTTGCGCCACATCGAACGAAACTCGATGCTGTTGTTTATGGTGCCGGCCGATAGTAAAGATCACCTGAAAGAATATAAAGTATTGCTCAACGAACTCGAAAAATACAATCCCGAGTTGCTCGACAAACAGCGCTTTTTAACCATCAGTAAAGCCGATATGCTTGATGAGGAACTGATGAAGGAAATTAGCAGCGAGCTGGGCGATATTCCGCACATGTTTTTTTCTGCCGTTTCAGGGTTTAATATTCAACAATTGAAAGACCAAATCTGGGAAATTTTAAATAGTTAATGGAGTTAATTCAACGAATAATGGAGCTGGATAAGGATCTGTTTTTATTCCTTAACGGCTTGCACAATGGTTTTTGGGATCCCATCATGGTGATGATTACGCGACAGGAAATCTGGATCCCGTTTTTTGCCAGCATTTTATTTTATATATTAAAAAATTATCGGATCAAGACCATTTTAATTCTTATTGCTTTGGCGCTGTTAATTGCGGCTACCGATCAGTTTTCAGGATTAATAAAAGATTTCTTTCAGCGTTTCCGCCCTGTGCACGATCCGGCCATTGCGCATTTGGTGCACGAGGTGATGGGTAAAGGCGGGCCTTATGGTTTTGTCTCGGCACATGCTGCCAACTCGGTGGCGATGTTGGTACTTATTTCCCGTACATTCAAAAACCGCACGTTTTATTTTATAATGCTGTCGTGGGTGCTTGTGTTTTGTTATTCACGTATTTATGTGGGCGTGCATTACCCCCTCGATCTGATTTGCGGAGGACTTGTAGGTTGGTTAATTGGTTGGGGATTATTCCGGCTGATGATGTTTGTAGAGAACCATTTCTTTTTTGGGCGCTCGCCAAAAATTGAAAAAACGGCACTTTCGGCAAGAGAGGTAGGAACTATCGTTTTAATCTACACTGTATTGTTGTGTACTGTAT
This sequence comes from Draconibacterium sp. IB214405, assembly GCF_033963885.1. Classification (NCBI taxonomy): domain Bacteria; kingdom Pseudomonadati; phylum Bacteroidota; class Bacteroidia; order Marinilabiliales; family Prolixibacteraceae; genus Draconibacterium; species Draconibacterium sp. IB214405. The sequence continues at coordinate 144,437 of NZ_JAXBMA010000006.1, read as the reverse complement.
TTGTTGCTGTTGCTATTCTTCGTCATTATAATGTTTTATAAATGAATGATCCGGCCAGGCTTTATTCCGAAAAACTTTCGTTTTATACTGATGAACTGCAGCGAATATCGGCGAAAGTAAAACGTTTTGCCTGGTATCGTTTTGGCTCATTTGTTGGAATATTTCTTCCGTTAATAATACTTGGCTGGGAGCTCGCAGCTCTGTATTGTACGCTTCCTCTTGTTGTTCTGTTTTTTTACCTCATTAAAAGAAATCTTCGTCTCGAAAAAATAAAGCAAACACTTACGATTAAAAAGAAATTGCTTGAAGATGAATTGAAAGCGCTGGAGCATTCGTTTCTGCATTTCGAGAACGGTGAGCAGTTTTTAGATGTTGAACATCCATTTGCGTACGACCTCGATCTGTTTGGCGAAGGATCTTTGTTTCAGTATCTGAACCGGACTTCAACGGTTGAAGGCAGGCAGCGACTGGCTGATTGGTTGCAAAAGCCGCTTAAGGTAAAAGAGGAAATTGAGCAGCGTCAGGAAGCCATAAAAGAATTGGTTGAAATGCCATTGTGGCGACTCGATTTTTTAACCGAAGGCAACCTGTTTCAGGAAACCACTGTGCAGTATAATGAAATTCAGTCCTGGTCGGAACTTGAGCTTGGCTTAACGAATTCGAACCTGGTGAAGTGGTTAATTCGTATTGTTCCCGCAGTAACAGTTTTGGCGGCAATTCCGGCAATAATTGGATGGACTAACTTTTATCTTGTAACGATGATCGTTATTCAGTTCTTGCTTTTGTTTGCCTGGACAAAAAGAGTGAATTATTTCTTTGGTTTTTTTGGTCGTAAGTCCGATCTGCTTGCAAAATACATGCAGTTGCTGGATATGATTGAGCAGAAAGAATTTCGATCTCCGTATTTGTGCGAATTGCAGAAAAAAGTGACAGAGCCATCGGCCGGTAAATTGTTTGGAGAGCTAAAAAACCTGGTTAAGAAGTTTGAATACCGCCAGAATATATTGGTGGGTGTTATGCTGAACGGGCTTTTAACCTGGGATATTCGTTGTGTGTATAAACTTTGGAGTTGGCACAAAAAGAATCATGACAGGTTAGCCGAGTGGCTGGAGATTATCGCTCAAATGGATGCTTTAATCAGTTTGGCGAATTATGCCAATAATCACGACGATTTTGCGTATCCTAAAATTTCGGATCAGGAATTTATGTTGTGTGCTACCGGGCTGGGGCATCCGCTGCTGAAAAAAGATAAGCGGGTAAACAATGCTATTGAAATTGAAGGCTGGTCGCAAATAATGATTGTAACCGGGGCAAACATGGCCGGTAAAAGTACCTTTTTGCGCACGGTTGGAACAAATATATTGTTGGCCGAAATTGGAGCTCCCGTTTGTGCCTCGTCGATGAAAATCAAACCGGTTGACCTGTATACAAACATGCGCACAACTGATTCGCTGCTAAAAGATGAGTCGTATTTCTTTGCCGAATTAAAACGGATAAAAGCTGTGCTCGATCGGTTGGCTGCAGGCGAGCAAATTTTTGTTATTCTCGATGAAATGCTAAAAGGAACCAACTCGGTAGATAAACTAAATGGTTCTAAAGAGCTGGTTCGAAAACTTGCACAGTATCAATGTGCAGCTATGATTGCCACTCACGACCTGAAATTGAGTGAGATGGAAAACGAACTCCCGAAGCAGGTTTTTAATAAGTGTTTCGAAATTCGGATTGAAAACAACGAGTTGATCTTCGACTACAAACTTTCTGATGGTGTTACAAAAACCATGAATGCCACTTTTCTGATGAAAAAGATGGGAATCATTTAAGGCCGTCGGCTGATTTTTTATCATCATTTTTCAAATCTGTAAACCAGTATTTTGTCTAAACAGAATCGGATTTAATCTTGCGAATTCTCGCAACAAATCATGAATGAATAGTCGTCTTCGCCCGCTTGTATGCCTGTTTTTATTCACACTTTTTCAACGGTAGATTGTTAGTTATTGCGGCCGTCAAAACCCTTGCAGAGTGGAGTATTTGTTTATATTTGTGACAACTGGGTGAATTCTGTGTTTTTTATTAGGAAAACCACGATCCGCAAGCGCAAAACCAGCGAAGACACAGGGTTCATAAAATTTTCGAAAGTTGATTCTGAGATTGAAGTATGAGCGCAAATTACGACGAAGGAACTATTAAAACGTTAGATTGGCAGGAACATATCCGGCGACGCCCGGGAATGTACATTGGGAAATTGGGAGATGGAACTTCTGCTGACGACGGTATTTATGTTTTGCTGAAAGAAGTGATGGACAACTCCATCGATGAGTTTATGATGGGACATGGTAAACGAATCGTTGTAACAGTTGATCAGGACACGGTTTCCATCCGCGATTTCGGACGGGGAATTCCGCTTGGCAAACTGGTGGATGTTGTCAGCAAAATGAATACCGGCGCAAAATACGACAATAAGGTGTTTAAAAAATCGGTGGGTTTGAACGGTGTTGGTATTAAAGCCGTAAATGCGCTGTCGACCGATTTTACGATAAAAGCAGTTCGCGAAGGCGTTGCTAAAGAGGTTTATTTTAGCCAGGGAATAAAAACGGGAGAAAAAGATTTTGAAGGACTTGATGAGGAAAACGGAACACTGGTAACTTTTGTTCCCGACGAAAGTGTTTTCAAGAAGTATCGTTATATGAACGATTATATCGTGAATATGATGAAAAACTATACTTTCCTTAATGCCGGACTGACCATCGAATACAACGGCGAGCGCTTTTACTCGCGTAACGGATTGCGCGACCTGCTTGAGGAAAATATGGATCACGACCCAATTTACCCAATTATACATTTAAAAGGCGAAGATATTGAGGTTGCCATCACGCATGGTAATCAATATGGGGAAGATTATTATTCATTTGTTAATGGCCAACACACCACCCAGGGAGGGACTCACTTACAGGCTTTTCGTGAAGTTTTAGTGAAAACAATCAGGGATTTTTACAAGAAGGATTTTGACCCGTCGGATATACGGGCATCAATTGTGGCGGCTGTTAGCATTAAAGTAGAAGAGCCTGTTTTTGAGTCGCAAACCAAAACCAAACTCGGATCGAAAGATATTGGTCCTGATGGTCCGTCGGTGCGCGCACATGTTGGTAATTTCCTGCAAAAGGAATTAGACAACTTCCTGCATAAAAACCAGGAAACCGCAGAGGTTTTATTACGACGTATCGTAGAGTCGGAACGCGAAAGAAAAGCGATTTCCGGCGTAAAGAAACTGGCCAGGCAAAGGGCTAAAAAAGCCAATTTACATAACAAAAAACTGCGCGACTGCCGTGTTCACTTTAACGAAAAAGACGAGCGGAAGGATGAATCGAGCATCTTTATTACCGAGGGAGATTCGGCAAGTGGATCGATTACAAAATCGCGCGATGTAAATACTCAGGCGGTGTTCAGCTTGAAAGGAAAACCGTTGAATACCTTTGGTCTGACTAAAAAAGTGGTTTACGAGAACGAAGAGTTTAACCTGTTGCAGGCGGCGTTGAACATTGAGGAAAGCATGGAAGACCTGCGTTACAGCAAGGTAATTATTGCAACAGATGCCGATGTCGACGGGATGCACATTCGTTTGCTACTTATCACATTCTTTCTGCAATTTTTCCCCGAATTGATAAAGAAAGGTCATGTGTATATTTTACAAACGCCACTGTTCAGGGTGCGTAATAAGCAAAAAACCTACTACTGCTATTCCGAAGAAGAAAAAATAAAAGCGATTGGGAAATTACGCGGGAAACCGGAAATCACACGATTTAAAGGTTTGGGAGAAATATCGCCGGACGAGTTTAAACATTTCATCGGAAAAGATATCCGACTGGATCCGGTGCAAATGAAAAAGCACGAATCGGTATCGCAGATGCTTGCTTATTACATGGGCAAAAATACCCCGGAGCGACAGGAATTCATTATTGATAACCTGTATGTTGAGAAAGACGAAGTAATGTAAAGAAAAATCCCCGCGGGGGAGCACGATAAATTTCAAGAAAGAAATGTCAGAAGAGAATTTGGATCACGAAGAAATTCAGGACGATAATATTAAAGAGGAAGTAACCTACCTGTCGGGGATGTACCGCGACTGGTTTTTGGACTATGCCTCGTATGTTATACTCGAACGTGCCGTTCCGTATATTAACGACGGATTGAAGCCCGTTCAGCGCCGTATTATGCACGCCATGCGCGAAATGGATGATGGACGTTACAACAAAGTAGCGAACATAATCGGGCAAACCATGCAGTATCACCCGCACGGAGATGCTTCTATTGGCGATGCGATTGTGCAGATCGGCCAAAAAGAATTGCTGATCGATTCGCAGGGAAACTGGGGAAATATTCTTACCGGCGATGGTGCAGCTGCTCCTCGTTATATTGAGGCGCGCTTAACAAAGTTTGCATTGGAGGTTCTTTTTAATCCCAAAACCACCGAATGGAAACTTTCGTATGATGGCCGTAAAAAGGAACCGGTAACACTCCCGGTTAAGTTCCCGTTATTGCTGGCACAGGGAGTCGACGGTATCGCCGTTGGACTCGCATCAAAAATGTTCCCGCATAACTTTATTGAACTGATCGATGCTTCGATTGCGTACCTGCGTGGTAAGAATTTCGAATTGTATCCCGATTTTCCAACCGGAGGATCGGCCGATTTTAGCAAATACAACGATGGACTGCGTGGCGGCTCGGTTAAAGTAAGAGCCAAAATTGAAAAGCGCGATAATAAAACGCTTGTTATTAACGAGGTGCCATACGGCAAAACAACATCTACTTTGATCGAGTCGATTATTAAAGCCAACGATAAGGGCAAGATCAAAATCAAAAAGATTGATGATAACACTGCTGCTGATGTTGAAATTCTGGTGCATCTGGCTGCCGGGGTTTCATCAGATAAAACCATCGATGCGCTGTATGCTTTTACCGATTGTGAAGTTTCGCTGTCGCCAAATGCCTGTATTATTGAGAACGATAAACCGCATTTTATTGGCGTTTCCGAAATTCTGAAACGTTCGGCCGATTCAACAAAAGACCTGTTGAAACTGGAGTTGGAAATTCGTAAGTCGGAGTTGGAAGAACAATGGCATTTTTCTTCACTCGAAAAAATATTCATCGAAGAACGCATTTATAAGGATAAAAAGTTTGAGGATGCGGAGAATATGGATCAGGCAGTTGCTCATATCGATAACCGATTGGAGCCCTGGAAGCCAAAACTTAAACGGGATGTAACAAGGGAGGATATCCTGAAACTGATGGAAATCAGGATGGCACGTATCCTTAAATTTAATAAAGATAAAGCCAACGACCTGCTAAAATCAATCGAAGATGAGATTGCAGAAGTTGAGCACAACATCGAAAATATTGTTGACTTTACCATTGCCTGGTTTAAACACCTGAAACAAAAATATGGCAAAGGAAAGGAGCGCAAAACCGAAATCAGGAGTTTCGAGAATATTGTGGCTGCCAAAGTTGTTGTGAAGAACGAAAAACTTTACGTCGACCGGAAAGAAGGATTTATGGGAACCTCGCTCAAAAAGGCCGAATTTGTTTGCGATTGTTCCGATATCGACGACATCATTATTTTCCGCCGCGACGGATCGTATTACATTACCAAAGTAACCGATAAAGCGTTTATCGGTAAGAATATTCTTCACCTGGCAGTATTCAAAAAAAGCGATAAACGAACCATTTACAACGTGGTTTACAAAGATGGCGAAACGGGTTTCTATTACATGAAGCGTTTCTTTGTAACCGGGGTAACCCGCGATAAAGAATACAACCTTACCAAAGAAACAAAGGGCTCGCGTATCGTATATTTTTCGGCCAATCCAAACGGCGAAGCGGAAGTGCTGCGTATCGTTTTAAAACCAAAACCACGTTTGAAAAAGCTCATTTTTGAAGAAGATCTTGGCGAGCTGGCCATAAAAGGTCGTCAGTCGATGGGAAATATCCTGACCAAAAACGAAGTCCACAAAATTACGCTGAAAGAAAAAGGAGTTTCTACGCTTGGTGGCCGTAAGATTTGGTTCGATCCGGATGTATTGCGACTGAATGCCGACAGCCGGGGCAAGTATCTTGGCGAGTTTACAGGCGAAGACCAGATTCTGGTTATCTACAAAAGTGGCGATTTCCAGTTGTACAATTACGACCTCAGTAATCACTTCCAACAGGATATTCTGGTAATTGAAAAATTTGACAGACGTAAGATTTTGTCGGTGGTTTATTTTGATGCTGATCAGGATTATTACTACGTAAAACGTTTTGAGATTGATGAACCGGAAGGAAAACTGATTCGTTTTATTGGCGATAACAAAGACAACCGACTGGTAAGCATAACCTGGGTTCATTACCCGCGTTTGGAGCTTACTTTTGGTGGGAAGAATGCCGAGCGCGAAAATGAGATTATCGAAGTTGCCGAGTTTATTGGCGTAAAATCGTGGAAGGCAAAAGGTAAACGACTTAGCAATTACGATGTAAACAAAATTATAGAAATAGAGCCGACGATTAAGGATGATTACGATCATCATGAAGATGAGAGTGAGCGCGATGAAGAAGGGGGAGTTGACGACAATGCCGTGGATAATACTGACGACATTCCGATGGAAATAAATCGCCCCAAAAATGAAGACGACGGCCAGGGCTCGCTGTTTTAATCCATAACAGAAATAGGAGAGGATGCGGATATATTTAATAGGATACATGGGGTGTGGAAAATCCCGGTTGGGAAGACTTTTGTCGGAACACATGGGTGTGCAGTTTGTTGATATGGACGATTATATTGAGGAGCGGAACTGTAGAACAATCCCGCAAATATTTGCTGAAGATGGGGAAGATGGTTTTCGAAAGATTGAACGAAAAGCCCTTGAAGAGTTATCGGAATTTACTGACGTGATAATTGCAACCGGGGGAGGAGCACCTTGCTTTTTCGATAATGTGGACGTGATGAATAAGAGCGGTAAAACCATTTTCCTGAATATCGATCCTGCTATTCTTGCCGACCGTTTGATGAAGTCGAAAACTGAACGCCCGCTTATTAAAGGAAAATCGCGTGACGAGCTGGTCGTTTTTATTGACGATACACTGAAGAAACGAAAAGAATTCTATTCGAAGGCCCGCTTCGAAATAACAGAACCTGATTTAAGCCTGGACGAGATTCAGGATATGATCTCATAGTTTCGGTTCGATTTTTGTCGCTGTTTTGCTTTTGTTTTCTCACGAAATAGGCTTTAAATTAGCTTTAAAATAAAAGAAGCATGTCAACGGTTGCCGAAATTTTTGCACATACTTTAAAAGAGATTGGAGTACGTTACGTTTTTGGGGTGCCAAGCGGTAACATGATCGATTATGTAGAAGCTTTGCGAAAAGAAGACGGAATTGATTTTATATTGGTTGGTCACGAAGCAACGGCGGCTTTTATGGCTGGTGTTTGTGGCCGGTTAACAGGTGTGCCCGGAGTTTGTTTTGCAACTTTCGGTCCGGGTGCAACCAACTTGAGTACCGGTGTTGGCGGCGCTCAACTCGACCGGTTTCCTTTGCTGGCCTTTACCGACGAAATGCCCGATAACCTGAGAAACAGAACTGTTCAGATGAATATCGACCATGAACAACTTTTTTTCCCCATTACCAAATGGACTACACGCATCACTCAGGAAAATATTGCAGAAATTATACTGAAAGCAGCCGGTATTGCTACTGAAAATACACCCGGTGCTGTACATATTGGAATTCCTGCAGGAATTGGACGAAATCCGGTAGAAAAAGTGAAAGCAGAAGTGGATTATTTGCGGCTGGAAAAAAAACGGTGGTCGCCGTTAGTGGCCGATCAGGTTACAAAAATTGAAAAGCTTCTGACGAAAAGCAAAAAGCCGGTTTTGGCGCTTGGTTTATCGGCTGTGCATGCCCAGGTTGGTGAACAACTTGTATCGCTCGCCGAAAAATTACAGGTTCCGGTGGTTCTCACTCCAATGGCAAAAGGACTTTTTCCGGAGGAGCATTCGTTGTATGGAGGAGTGCTTTTTCATGCATTGTCAAACCATGTTGCAAATGTGTATTCGCAAGCCGACCTGGTTATTGGAATTGGCTACGATCCGGTGGAGTTTAATTATGAAGACTGGATGCCCAAAGTACCGCTGATTCATATTGATTTCAAAAAGGCAGATGTAGAGACAGGACAGATCCCGGAAGTTTTAAATGTTGTAGGAACAATCGATGTTGCTTTGAATGAATTGCTACAACTTATGATTCCGGCGAAAGAATGGGATTTAAAATTTTTAGAGCAGAACAGAAAGGAAATTGTAAAAAAGCTGACTCCCAAACCGGATAGTTTTGGGCCTTTGACTGTAGTTGATGAATTGCGGAAAGCATTACCAGATAACGGAATTCTAACGGTTGACGTGGGAGCTCATTTACACCTCGTTGGGCAACAATGGCGTACGCCGCATCCCGAAAAATTATTAATGACAAATGGCTGGTCGAGCATGGGGTTTGCTATTCCGGCAGCTTTGGCGGCAAAACTTTGTAATCCTGATGCGCCGGTTGTTAGCTTAATGGGTGATGGTGGTTTTCTGATGATGGTAGGTGAGTTGGCAACAGCAAAACGACTTAATCTCAACATCGTTTTTGTGGTGATTTACGACGATAGTTTATCGCTGATAAGTATAAAGCAAACGAAAAAGAATTTCGACAGTGGTTACGGTACTGATTTGAATGTGATGGAAGATGAACCGACCAATAATTATTTTGGCGTTCCGGCAGTTCGTGTAACAAACAGCGAAGAGTATAAAACTGCATTGGAAAAAGCTTTTGCTGCTGATGATCCGCTGGTAATTGAGGCTGTTGTTAGCCGCGGGGAATATGACGAACTTGTGCTGCAGCCGAATAAATAAATTCTCATTATATTTATTGATCGAAATAGTAACCAATCGGATTTTCAGCTTTTGAATATTATATATGAAGACCAACAAACAACTCCAGTTAGCTTTTAATTTTGTACAATATACCGGGCAAAATATTTTTCTCACTGGGAAAGCCGGAACCGGTAAAACTACTTTTCTGAGAAGCCTGAAAGAGCGCTCTCCCAAACGAATGGTAGTGGTTGCACCAACCGGTGTGGCGGCTATAAATGCAGCCGGAGTTACGATTCACTCCTTTTTTCAATTATCGTTTGCACCGCAGGTGGGGCACGAAAGTAAACACAGCAGCGAACAGCGTTTCACCAAAGAAAAGATAAATATTATGCGAAGCCTCGATCTTTTGGTGATCGATGAGGTGAGTATGGTTCGGGCCGATGTTCTTGACGCGATCGACCGCACACTGCGCCGCTTTAAAAACAGGCAAAAGCCTTTTGGCGGAGCGCAGGTTTTAATGATCGGCGATTTGCAGCAGTTAGCTCCGGTAGTTAAAAACGAAGAGTGGGGCTTGTTACGCCGCGAATATGATACTCCATATTTTTTCAGCAGTAAAGCACTTCGTGAGTTTCCGCATGTGAGTATCGAACTCACTGAGGTGTTTCGTCAGCAGGATGAAAAGTTTATTTCGGTGCTGAATAAAGTGCGCGAGAATAAACTCGATGAAGAAGCGCGTCAGCTCTTAAATACAAGGCATATTCCCGATTTTGTTCCCGGCGACGAGGACGGTTACATTACGCTTTGTACGCACAATGTAAGTGCACAACGTATCAACGAATCAAAACTGGGTGCTTTAACGGGCAAAAAGGAAGTTTTTACTGCTTCGGTTGAGGGAAAATTTCCCGAATATTCGTACCCAACCGATTTTAAACTTGAACTAAAAGTTGGTGCACAGGTGATGTTTGTTAAAAACGACTCCAATCCTGAGAAACGGTTTTATAACGGAAAAATCGGACAGGTACAGTCGATTGAAAAGGATCGTGTTTTTGTGCTGTGTCCGGGTGAAGAAGAGGAGATTGAAGTGGAAGCTCAAAACTGGGAAAACTACAAATACTCTATCGATAAAGAATCGGGCGAGATTCGCGAAGAAATGGAAGGTATGTTCACTCAGGTTCCGTTAAAACTGGCGTGGGCGATTACCATTCATAAAAGCCAGGGACTTACTTTCGAGCGAGCTATTATAGATGCCGAAGCATCTTTTGCGCATGGGCAGGTTTATGTGGCGTTGAGTCGTTGTAAATCGCTGGAAGGTATGGTACTTTCATCGCCAATTGCCGGCCGGAGTATTATCAGCGATCAAAAAGTTAGTGGTTTTATCCGCGAAGTGGAAGAAAATCAACCCGGAGAGCCGGAGTTAAATGCTGCAAAACTGGCCTTTCAAAAAGAACAGTTGACAGAGATTTTTCGCTTTTACCGCTCAGAAAACTTATTACGAAACGTTTCAAAGCTGGTGAACGAAAACAAAGGAAGTTTTCCGGAAGTTACCATCACTCAAGTAGAACAAATGCGCAATGGGCATGACTCAGAGATTGTTGCCGTGGCAGCTAAATTCCATAATCAGATCACTGATTTGTTGCGGCAACAACCTGATGTTTATCAAAACGAAACTTTGCAGGAGCGCATAAAAAAGGCGGCTGCCTATTTTGGCGAGAAGGTGCAACATATTCTGGCTGACGGAATTAAAAAGGTGGATTTGGATGTTGACAACAAAGAGATTAAAAGCCAGTTAAAAAGATATGTGAACGACCTGAAAGATGATGCCCAACTTAAGTTAACCGCATTTGAATCGTGCCTCGAAGGATTTGATGTAAAACGGTTGATGGACTCGCGTGCCAAAACGCTGGTGAAACAAAGCAAGTCTTCAGGGAAACAAAAGGCAAAAGAAATAACCGATTTCGAAAATATTCCGAATCCCGAATTGTTTGAGCAATTGCGTACTTTCCGAACGGAAAAGGCCGGCGAGCTTGAGATTCCTCCTTTTATGATCTTTTCGCAAAAGGTACTTTATGCACTGGTAACTTACCTCCCAACCGATGCAGCATCGTTAAAATTGATAAATGGTTTGGGGCCCCGAAAAATAACACAGTTTGGTGCAGAGATAGCAGAAATCATTCAACATTATTGCAACGAAAATAATATTGAGAAAGGGGAGATTCCGTTGCAGGAGCCCAAAAAGGAAAAGAAGGAAAAAGTGGATACAAAACTTGTGAGTTTTGAGCTGTTTAATTGCGGTAAATCCATTGACGAAATTGCCAAAGAACGCGCCTTATCGGCAAATACCATTGAGGCACATTTAGCACATTACATAAAACTGGGAGAATTGGAGGCTACACGCTTAGTCGATGAAGCGAAACTGAAAAAAATAGCTGACTATTTCGAAAAAGCCGATGACAGATCCTTTGGAGTAGCAAAGTCGCATTTTGGAAATGATGTGAGTTATGGCGAGTTGCGGATTGGATTGAGTTATTGGGAATTAAAAAAATCAACCTCAGAGACCTAGTTTTTTATGTTGCTGATTTCTATTAACTAAAATCAATCTTCTTCAACTCATCTATTACCCAATTGAATGTTATACGCTTGAGTCACATAAGGGATTAAAGTCTTAAAATCGGCTTACATAGATTTCGATATGTTCTTCATCGGAATTTGTATTTAGACAGAAAATTCGAATACTCTCTAGTTGAGTTTTTTCATCGTTATACGAAAAACGATGCTTAAAGTACAATTCAATTAAGCAGTCTTTTGCGTTATATTTACGTACTTTCCTAAAACATGGTACGGGATTTTACGGATTGAAATCAGCGGAATATTGTTGTATCTTGTATATCCATTGAAACGAGAGGATCCCTTTCTCAAAATCACTCCTCAGATACGGTTTTTTAGAATGATTGAATTGCAAATAATGTCTTTCAGGAGACAGTTTATTTGAATTACTAGAAACACAACATGAAAATATTGACTTGTCCGAAACTTCTTTTTGGACAGGCGTATTTCGCTTACTCTTAATTGTACTGTTATGTGTAAACTGGCCATACTGGATAAGTTTACTCTATTTGCTTCGGGAATTGAGTCGATACTGAAAATAACGAATGATTGCGAAATTGTGCATGCCACAAGCTGTGAGGAACTTTTCAAACAATTTAAAGACTCAGCGCCCGATGTTATAATAATAGATGTTATCCACGGAGATAACTCCGGAATGAGATCAATAAAAAAGATCAGACGTACATATCCCCAAATACCCGTATTGTTAATATTGAGTCAGAACTATTCGGATTGTTTCGAGGAGTATATCCGACTGGGAGTTAAAGGTTTTGTTTTTAACGATGCTTCCGGAAAAGATTTAATCGAAGCCATCAAAAGGTTAAAAGAGGGAGGAGAATTCTTCCGGAAAAAAGTGTGGGACATATTTAAAACATCCATTCAGAGACGAAAATATGGTAAGAAAAAATCGCAATTTCTTACAGACAGAGAGGTGTCTGTTTTAAAACTATTTTCGAGTGGCTTAACTTATAAAGAAATTGGCGCCAGGTTAAATATCAGTCCGCGAACAGTCGAAACGCATAAACGAAATATTTTAGCAAAATTGAAAATAAATACCACTGCCGATATGGTGAAATATGCCTATAGAAATCACATAATAAGTAAATAATGTTTTATTAAAAAAGAGTTGGAGGTATTGTAATTTTATATGCAATAAATGCGTATAAAACCCGATTGACTTCCTGCGTATCCTGTCGTAACTTTTTTTCATAAAAATTGATACTAGAAACTGAATTAACTCCATACCCCTGGAATTAATTCCGATAAACCAATTTTATGTATACCAAATTGTGAGGACGTAGTTTGTTTTGATGATGATCTGATAATGGCGAAAGCACATTTTAAACTAAAAAATTATCAGATTATGGGAAACAATTACGCTGAACGAAAGGATGATATTGGGGTATCATTCGATGAACAAAAAAGGCTTTGGTTCCGATGTTGGCGCTTCTGCTTTATTACGCCATTACTTGTAATGGCGATGTTAATGATTAATTATTCTGCAGTTGCGCAAAACACAAAACCTGCCGAAGTTGTGGCTGCTTTTGGTGTTGATGGTGATGTTTGGGCAGCACAGGAGCTGGAAGCACCTGCTCCCGTTTTTAATTCGGATGACTGGTTTGGAGCCAATCCTGAACTTCTCGGATCGATGGATGGTTGGGGAGTTATTGACACCTCGTTGTGGGCCAGCAGTCCTTCTACAATTCTTGGCTGGATCGCGAACCATCAATCGTTTGAATTTCGTATGAGTGTACCACGTTGGTCACAATGGACTTCAGATGACGGTAACTTATACGAATGGATTGATGGAGTTTACGGCCGCGACAATGTATCAGTTGGCGGTTTGAATGATTCGACCACGTTTACAGGAACTAAAGACAAAAATGCACAGGATCCTCACACCTGGAATTTAGGTATTAAAGGATCTCCGCAAAAAAACGATTTGGTTGACGTTTATGGTTATATCAGGCAAAAGCTGTTTGGAGATGAACACAGGATTGCCTATGGTGCCGCATCAACTATTTCAGCAGATGGTTCGTCTCATACCGATTTTGAATTCTTCAGACGAAATCTTACTTATGATCCGGGTCTTGGTCAGTTTGGAAATTTGGACCCGACAACAATGGGTCATACCGTATGGACTTTTGATACAGACGGAACAAGATTGGATGCGGGAGACCTTGTTTTCTCTACCGATTTTGAAAAAGGCGGTAAAAATCCGACTTATTCCGTAAGGGTATGGATAGCGGTTGCCGATGGAGATACTTCCGTTTTTAACCATCTGACAAACAGGCCGTTTGATTTAACCGGTATTTATGATACAGACCCGAATGATGCGCCTTATGGTTATTTTGAAATTGCTCCTAAGGGTACTGTAACCGGTGAAAATTTGGATGACCCTGATGTTTGGGCAACCGTTAATGTTAGCGGTACCACTGCTGCACCACCATGGGGAACCCTGGCAGGATCGCAAGGTAAAGTATTTCAGAGTTATCTTCAGTACCAAATTACAGAGGTGGCCATTGACCTGACTGCTTTTGGTTTGGATGTACAATTGGGTGAAGGACAAAATGATGACTGTGTTAACTTGCTGGGGACTTTAATTGTAAAAACCCGTTCTTCGCAAGAGTTTACTGCCGAGTTAAAAGACTTTGCCGGACCTTACCGTTTTGGCAATGCCATTGATTTTAACGTGGTGGTAAACGATGGAGATACATGCGAGAATGAAGGCCCTGTAATCTTCCGCTCAGAAATTGTTACCGATAATATCGATCCTACCGATCAGAACTGGTCGTATCAATGGTATTTGGGAGCAACCCCAATTGGCGGAGCAACAGATGATTCGCTGGTAATTAATACTGTTGATATTTCAATGGATGGCAACGTTTACTGGCTGGAGGTTGAGCATGAACGAACCGGCTGTACCCGGTCTGATTCAGCAGTACTTACCGTACACGAAAATCCTACATGTGAAGTTGTAGTTACCGATGAGTCGCATTATCATGCATCCGATGGAACTGCAAAGGTTATTCCATATGGAGGAACCGCACCTTATACTTTCTTCTGGGAAGCAGATGAGGGAGGATATGTGGCCGATTCTATAAATACTGATAGTATATTAACAGGATTGGGTAGTGGAATCTATATAGTAACTGTAACCGATGCGTTTGGGTGTGTGTCAACTTGTAGAGATACTATAAGCTATCTATTCACCACACCAACTTGTCAGGTATTTACTATTGATCTGGAATGTTTCGGAGCAGGAGACGGGATTGCTTATGCCGTGATTGATACCACAGGTGTTGGGTATAATCCACCATATACGTTACACTGGTTTAAAGATACGAATCCACCCAGTCCGCCACCTGTTGCTTACGATACATCTGTAACGTACAGTTTGACGGATACTTTATATAATCTGGAACCGGGAATTTATTCGGTAGAAATATGGGATGCATACGACCCGAATTCAACTTTCTGTTATGATACAGTTACACAGCCTGATGAAAAATTGGTATTTGTGGATTGTTCTGATTTGACGGTTGAGTCATGTCTAACACAAAGTCAGATTGATTCAGATTTCAACAATTGGTTGGACACATTATTCTCTGTAAGCGGTGGAACTGATCCTCTTGATACAACTTTTAAAATAGATAATGTTGAAGTTGATCTTGATACTATTGTCGCTCCGGATAAATGCGGAGGCAGCATTACGCTTGAAATTATTGTCTCAGACTATTGTATGTTGTCGGATACTTGTTTTGCAACCTTTACTGTACCAACACCGGAAGCAGTTGATGCAGACGGTCCAAATACAATTTACTACACTAGTTGCGACTTTGCGGATCAGACAGATTTGGATACCACATTCCAGAACTGGCTTGATTTGTTTGTAGTAACCAATAATGGAGGTTGCGATTCAGTTGGCAAAGGTAAAGAAGGTTTAACAGCACCCGATGTTTGTTTGGGAGATACAGTTGATGTTGTTTACTCAATCTATGATGGATGTACCACTGATACGGTAAGAGCAACATTCGGTGTATCAGCACGAGATACAGTTGATGTAGAAGGTCCTGGCGACGAATATTACAGCAGCTGCGACTTTGCAGATCAGACCGAGTTGAACAATGCATTTACTACCTGGAAAAATAAATTCATGGTCAACAGCAACGAATGTGGCGTTCCGGAACCTGATCTTTCCGGCTATAACGCACCTGACGTTTGTTTAGGCGATACCGTAAAAATTGTATATGGTATTGGCGACTTGTGTACCAGCGATACAGTTTGGGCAAGTTTCGGTGTTTCAGCACGAGATACAGTTGATGTAGAAGGTCCTGGCGACGAATATTACAGCAGTTGCGACTTTGCCGATCAAACCGAGTTGAACAATGCATTTACTACCTGGAAAAATAAATTCATGGTCAATAGCAACGAATGTGGTGTTGACGAACCTGATATTTCAGGCATCCAGGCACCGGATGTATGTTTGGGCGATACCATAAAAATAGTTTATGGAATTGGCGACTTGTGTACCAGCGATACAGTTTGGGCAAGCTTCGGTGTTTCCGCACGAGATACCGTTGATGTAGAAGGTCCTGGCGACGAATACTACAGCAGCTGCGACTTTGCCGATCAAACCGAGTTGAACAATGCATTTACTACCTGGAAAAATAAATTCATGGTCAATAGCAACGAATGTGGCGTTCCGGAACCTGATCTTTCCGGCTATAACGCACCTGACGTTTGTTTAGGCGATACCGTAAAAATTGTATATGGTATTGGCGACTTGTGTACCAGCGATACAGTTTGGGCAAGTTTCGGTGTTTCCGCACGAGATACAGTTGATGTAGAAGGTCCTGGCGACGAATATTACAGCAGCTGCGACTTTGCCGATCAGACTGAGTTGAACAATGCATTTACTACCTGGAAAAACAAATTTATGGTGAACAGCAACGAATGTAATGTTCAGGAACCTGATATTTCAGGCATCCAGGCACCGGATGTATGTTTGGGAGATACCATAAAAATAGTTTACGGTATTGGCGACTTGTGTACCAGCGATACAGTTTGGGCAAGCTTCGGTGTATCCGCACGAGATACAGTTGATGTAGAAGGTCCTGGCGACGAATACTACAGCAGCTGCGACTTTGCCGATCAGACCGAGTTGAACAATGCATTTACTACCTGGAAAAATAAATTCATGGTCAATAGCAACGAATGTGGTGTTGACGAACCTGATATTTCAGGAATCCAGGCACCTGATCTGTGTATGGGCGATACCATAAAAATAGTTTACGGTATTGGCGATTTGTGTACCAGTGATACAGTAAGAGCGAGCTTTGGTGTAGCTGCCCGCGAGGCAATTACCGTAGATTGTAATACCACTTCACTGCAATGTGATGCGACCGATATTTCCGGAGCATATCAGGCATGGGTTGAAGGATTTACCTATCAGGGTGGTTGCGAAGGTCAGGTTTCAACAAATATAGCATCTGTTCCGCTGTTGTCTGAAATCGATCCAACTTCGGGAGGTACGCTTACCTTCGAATTCAAAGCATGGGATGATTGTTCAAGAGACTCGGTAACCTGTACATTTACATTGCCGGCTTGCGAAGAATGTGAAACTGCCTACGGAGTATATGAAGACAGCGTTTGTTTCATGGATAATACATACTTCAACTTTAGTAACTGGGGTTGGAGTAACCATATGGACACTGCCAACTTCCCTGTAACTCTGGATGTTTATGCAGGAAATTCATCTTGTGATATCATTACTGATAAAATGGGAGAAGTAACTGTAAGTTTGGTTGATGGTGACCTGGTTGTTCACTATGTTACCTTCGATGAATATTACATGAGTCAGATTCACTTAAATGTTAATTGTTATCCATTTGTAATTAAGCCCAATGGAGGAGTATCAGTATCTCCGGGCCAATACAGTGTTAACATTACCGGTTTGAGTTATGTAACCGATTATACAATTACAATCCCTGCAGAGAACATCGATGGTAGTATCGATCTGGGTGATTTCTATCTCATTGCACATGCTGTGGCTTGTCATATTCCTGGAACTCAGGAGCCACCGGAGTCTAATTCAGGAAGTATGACCTACAACGGTGACATGATAGAATGTCTGCACCCAACAAGTAGTGCAGAAATTACTACTGAGGTAGAACCGCTATTGGCACCAAGCGACCTGAAAGTATTCCCGAATCCATTTACAGAAAAGGTAACTTTCGAATTCGTTTCAGGTGTTGATGCTTATGGTGTGCTTGAAATCTACAATATCTTCGGTCAGCGGGTAGCAAGATTACTTGATCGTCCGGTTGAGGCTGGAGTTATGAATCGGGTAGAATATGTACCGGGACATAATGTTAGCGGAATATATCTCTATCGTTTAGATTTGGATGGAAAATTCCAAATGGGTAGAATTATCTACAAAGAATAATTTTTTGACCCTTATTTTTTATCGTGTATAATGCCAAAGTTTTTCAGACTTTGGCCTGAGGATTCGTCCTTAGTGGGATTCGTTAAAGAGGCTGACTTGTTGAGGTCAGCCTCTTTCTTTGGTTTTGGGAAGGATTCCATCTTTTTGAAGAGATGGAATCCTTTTTTTTTGACTTTGCCGTAATGTTTCTTTAGGTATAAATACAAATTTTGAAATAAACTAACTTATCGCGAACTTCGCAATGCGCTGGTTAACAACGATAGAAATTTATTTGTTTTACCATGAAACGATTGTGCTGTATTCTGATTTTTAACTTTGCGCTGCTGTCATTTGTTTTCCCCAGGCAATACAATTTTAGTTCGTATTCCATTAACGAAGGCCTGTCGCAAAGTGTTGTAAACTGTCTGTTTCAAGACTCAAAGGGTTTTATTTGGATTGGTACACAAAATGGATTGAATCGTTTCGACGGAGAGAACTTCAGAGTGTTTCGCTTTCAACCGGACGATTCTACATCGATTTCCAACAATTGGATTTATGCCATTTCGGAAGATCGTGCCGGTAACCTGTGGATTGGAACTAAAGGAGGATTAAACAAGTACCTTTTTGCGGAAGATCGTTTTGAACGAATACAGTATCAAACGGATTACTCTCCCGATGTTACTTCGCGCAGCTACGACAACCTCTTGCTCAATGATGGACGGATGGTTATAAATACGCCACCTTTAATTTCTGTATTTAATTTCGATACCAATAATTTCTCACATTACCAGAGCGATGCTCCATTTGATCCGGCCGTGCAGGACGTAAAACAACCCGTTTTAGAAGATGAGGAAGGAACAATATGGACGGGTTGTACCAGTGGAATTAGTTCATTCTCGTTTCAGACCGAAGATTTCTCGTGTTACAGTTTTTTGTCAATTTCGGATGACACGTTGGAACCGGTAAATGTAACGGCTTTGTTTCAGGATAAAAGTCAACGTATCTGGGCAGGTACAAGTAGGGGATTGTTCTGTTTTAAACCGGAGCAAAAGTGTTTCAAAGAACAGGAATTCAGGTTGGAAAGTGGAGCCGTTTTTTCGTTTTCTACCTGTGTCAGAAGTATTGCTGAAACCCGGTCGGGAGAACTGATTTTGGGAACAGAAGGAAATGGAATTTATGTACTTTCTGAAAATTTTGAAGGTCAGTTTACCGTTCAGAACTTTACGTCAGAGAACAGCCAGCTGGCACACAATATTGTACAAAGTTTATTAATCGACCGGTCGGAAAACCTTTGGGTTGGGACATTGGCAGGTCTTAGTAAAGCCGATTTAAAACGCGACAAATTTCAACTTTATCGCCACAGTAATTCGCCATCGTCAATCGATTTGTTAGGGAATGTTGTTGCCGGAATGCTAAAAAACGACGATGGAAAACTCTGGATCGGTAACTGGGGGCAGGGGCTGAATATTGTTGATCCGGAAACCTATGAGGTGGAACATTTTTCGTCGCAACATACAGGGAAAAATTACCTGCCAAACGATTTTATTCATGTAATTTTTAAAGATGCAGCTAGAAATATCTGGTTAGGTACCCGTAACGGTATTTTTATTTGGAATGAATCAACCAGAAGTTTTGCAGATTATCGGCAATTTTTTAATTCTCCGAACTGGCCTGCATTCCAAAATATCCGGATTTATCACATCATTCAGGATCGTAACCGAATGATTTGGATAGGTACATCAAACGGTCTTTACCGTGTAAATATCAAAAACGGCGATGTTCAAAATTTTACTCAACAGGAAACAGGCAGCCGGCAAATCAGCTCGAACCTGGTTTATAGTTTACTGGAGGATTCGGATGGATTGATTTGGATAGCAACCATCGGGGGACTGGATGTGTACGATCCGGAGACCGATACGATGAAAGAATATAAAAAAACGGATAGCGGACTGAGCAGCGATTTTGTTATTTCGTTATGCGAAGATAGTCTCCGGCGAATTTGGATCGGCACAAATGCAGCTATCAATATTTTTGATAAAAACACACAACAATTCAGCTATTTTAGCGAAAAGGACGGATTACCCAGTAATTATATTTACGAGATTGTTGAAGACAAAAACAACGATTTGTGGCTTGCCACCGGCAACGGATTGTGCCGTTTTTTGATAAAAGAAAACAGGCTTCAAACTTTCACTTCCGACGATGGTCTGCAAAGTCCGGAATTTAATTTACGTGCTGCCTACTGTGCCCGCGATGGCGAATTACTATTTGGAGGAATGAACGGTTTTAACACCTTTTACCCCGATTCGCTTAGCGGAAATCCGTATGTGCCAACTATTGTGCTTACTTCTTTTGAGTCAACAATTGGGGAGCAACAACAGAAGGTTAATATTGCATCTTCTCCAAGAGTGGTGTTGCGCCACAATGTGCAATCGTTTACCATTGAATTTGCAGCACTTGAATTTACCAATCCGCAAAAAAATAACTACGCCTATAAAATGCAGGGCGTTTCAAACGAGTGGATCAAAATCGGGAACAGGAAGTTTGTACCCTTTTTTGCATTGCCACCTGGCGATTATACCTTTTTTGTTAAAGGCTCAAATAACGATGGCCTTTGGAACAATGAAGGAATACAATTGCAGGTTGTAATTCTTCCTCCGTGGTGGCGAAGTGTTTATGCTTACCTGGCCTACTTTGTGCTAATTTCGATGGCGATCGTAGGGATTACAATTTTGCGCGAACGCCGGTTGCAGTTGGAAAAGGTTCGGTTGGAGAAAAAGGTGCAGGAACGTACCATCCAAATTGATGAACAGAATCAAATCATTACCGCTAAAAATGAAGAGCTGAATGAACTGAACCGGACAAAGGATAAATTCTTCTCCATTATCGGGCACGATTTACGTAATCATTTTAATATAATCATTGGTTTTTCCGAGAACCTGCTTTCGGGCTTTAAATCGATGGATGAACTCAAATTGCAGCATCACATTTCAAATATTCATAAGTCATCGGTACTGGCCGACGATTTGTTAGGCAATCTGCTTACATGGGCGCGTTTGCAACGTAATGCTCTAGTTTTTCGTCCAGAGCCGATAAATATTCCCGAAAAAACAAGGGAGTTATTATATTTCCATGAAGAGGCCGCGCTACGAAAAAATATTCTGATTGAAGTTTTTAGCAAAGAAGCGGTTGAGGCCAAAGTGGATGTAAATATGTTCTCAACCATTATGCGGAATTTGCTGGTGAACGCTATCAAATTTACAAATAAGGATGGCGAAATTTCAGTCAATATTTTAAAAGAAAATGGGTGGTGTATTATAAAAGTTAAAGACAACGGAATAGGAATCCCGAAAGAAAATCTTGAGAAGATTTTTACGCTTGATAATGATGTTAGCAGCCGTGGCACAGATGGCGAAAAAGGTACCGGATTGGGTTTGGTGTTGTGTAAAGAGTTTGTTGAACGACATGGCGGGAAAATAAGTGTTGAAAGTGAAGTTGGGAAAGGAAGCGAATTTATGTTTACTTTGCCTGTAGATGATACAAATAAATAGAACAATTACATTTCTGTTGGTTTTGGTGATGGTAGTTTCATGCAACACTCCGTCGGAAAAGAAACAGGAAACCGCACAAAAGCTATTAGCAAATATTGCAGACAAAGAATTATCGGGTGTAAAACAAACGCTGGTAGTTTTTAACAGCCAAACAAACAATCACCAGGCAACACTTTTTGCTTTCGAAAAAACACTTCAAGGTTGGGATCAGGTTTTTGATGAGATTCCGGCAGGAATTGGAAAAAACGGTTTTGCTCCTACAGGAGAGAAAGTAGAAGGCGATGGAAAATCTCCTTCTGGAATTTTCGCGCTCGGCAACTTATTTACCTACCTCGATAGTGTTGATACACAGATGCCCTTTCAAACAACTACGGCAGACGATAAATGGATCGACGACCCGGAATCGGAAAGTTACAACTGCTTTGTACAGGGCGAAACCGATGCAAAATCCTATGAAAATCTGCTGTTAAAAAGCGATGCGTACAAATTTTGTATGGTAATCGAATACAATACCAAACCTGTGGTTAAAGGAAAAGGCAGTGCGATTTTCTTTCACCTGAATAAGACAGGAAACGAATCAACAGCCGGTTGTGTGGCCATTACCGAGGAGAATATGCTCAGGGTTTTAAAATGGCTCAATCCTGAAAGTAATCCGCACATCATTATGGGAAATTCGAACGAAATACTTTCAGAATTTAACCCTTAAGTTCTACTTTTCTACATCGTATAAACCTTCGCCGTCTTTTTCAAACTGGGCAATGCTGATGTCGGTCATCGGATGTTTTATCAGTTGGAAAAGTAACTCAGGACTAATGGTTGCCGATTGTGCTCCCGACATGCTCACCCGGTGAATCTGGTCAACCGTTTTAAAGCTTGCCGCCAAAACTTTTGTAGGCAGGTTAAACTCTTTTGTATTTTTTACGATATCAGAAACGACCTCGATACCATGCGACGAAATATTGTCGAGTCGGCTAACATAAGGCGCTACAAAATCGGCACCTGCACGCGACGCTACCAAAGCTTGTTGTTGCGTAAAAATAGCGGTTGCCGTTACATTAATGCCCGCATCCTTTAACATACGCATGGCTTTGTAACCTTCAATCGACACAGGTATTTTGGCATAAAAATTATCGCCAAGGTCGAAATATGTTTTGTAGGTTTTGGCTTCGTTAACCATTTCTTCGGCGGTGTTTGTCATCACCTGAACGTGAATGGTGCCTTTGTCAACAATTTCGGCAATTGCTTTTATAGCTTCCGAAAGTTTTAATCCCGATTGTTTCAGAATAGTCGGATTGGTGGTTACGCCCTGTAAAGGGAAAAAGTCATATAACTGTTTTAATGCCTCAATGTCTGCGGTGTCTGCCAGATAAATCATCTTTTTTTTGATTTTATTGATTGAAATAAAGTTAAGGTAAAAGTTCCGGTGTAGAAAGTTCTGCAAAGATAATCATGATTTTACCGAGGCAGCCGCTTTCAGTCGATTTCGTAAATTTGTTAACATGAATTTGTATCGTGAGAAATATTCTTCTTCGTTTATCGTTTTCAAATCCAGAAACTTTTAACTTTTTTTGTAGCATGTTAATGAGAAGAGGGGTAATTTTTGTTTTATACATTTTATTGGCTGTAAACGTTTTCGGACAGTATAAAAGTGCTGAAAAGTTGACTACGCCGGATGTAACAAAAACATTGGATTTGGAGGGCTACAAAGCAAAGCTGAATAGTTTTCCTGAAGAGGCAGTAGGAGGTTATCTGGGGCAATTTATTGTACCCGGCAACGATGGGTACATTATTAGTCGTTTTGGTCCGCGATCGGGACGCATGCATTACGGAACCGATATTAAAATGTTTAAAGGCGATACGGTTGTTGCAACACAAAGTGGTGTGATAGCGCGTTCGAACTGGGGCTACGGTTTTGGAAATTTAATCGTCGTTCAGCATCGTAACAATATTCAAACGTATTATGCACATCTTTCAAAATTTCTGAAGCGAAAAGGCGAAACTGTTGAAAAGGGTGAGCCAATTGGGCTTGCCGGAAGTACAGGCCGTGCGCGTGGACCTCACCTGCATTTTGAGATGCGCGAAAATGGGAAGCCTTTTGATCCGGAACTGGTATTTGATTTCAAAGACGAAAAAATACGTGACGACGCTGCTGAAATGGAAAGTTTGATTGCGTTGCATAAAAGACTAAAACCAAAAGGTTACTCAACAAATGTGGCCGTGCCTGAGTATTACAAAGTGCGCTCAGGCGACTCGCTTTGGGTAATTTCCCGAAAGTTTAAAACGCCGATTGGTGAGCTTTGTCGCCTGAACAATATTTCAGAAAACTCCGTATTGCAAATTGGACAGCCACTTAAAATGTATTAATAAAACCGGCACCGACTTTCTGAAATAAAACTAAAAAATCAATGACTGAAAATAACGAATATCCGGAAGCCATAAACGCAGCAGGAGTGCGTGCAACTTTTGCCAACGAGCGCTACGGAGAACACGAACGAAACACCTTTGATATTTGGCTGGCCGATTCGGAAAAACCAACTCCGCTGGCAATTTTTATTCATGGTGGAGGATTTGTTGGCGGAGATAAAAGCAGATACTACGACTCGGAAGATTGGATACGTTTATTGAATGCAGGCATTTCGATCGCTTCCATCAATTACCGTTATATGTTTGAGCCTCCTTATGGAATTCTGGCGAGTATGTACGATTCAAAACGGTGTTTGCAATACATCAGGGCCAACGCCAATCGCTACAATATCGATAAAGAACGAATAGCTTGTAGTGGCGGTTCTGCCGGCGCGGGAACTTCGTTGTGGCTGGCTTTTTCAGATGATATGGCGGATGCCGAAAACGAAGATCCCATTTTAAGGGAAAGTACAAAAATTGTGTGTGCTGCTGCTTTTTCTACCCAGTCGACCTACGATATTTTACGTTGGCCCGAATTGATCGGAATCCCACCTTATCAGAATCCGGAGGAGTTGTTAGCCATTGCCCGCGTATTTGGTTTAAAATCGGCCGATGGAATTGATTTGTTTGCTCAACATAAAATTCGGGAGGAACTCGATTTCATGGAGAAAATGACAAAAGATTCTCCGCCGTTTTTTGTATTTAATCATTACGAGGGTGGAATCCCCACCAACGAAGACGAGTTGAATCATCATCCGCTTCATGCAAAAGCTTTAAAAGACAAGGCCGACAAAGTTAGCACCGAAGCATTGGTTTATGCTCCGGCTCTTGGAATTTCCGATTCGTCGGGAAAAGATGTGGTGGAGTTTTTTATTGAGAAACTTTTATAGAATAAGGATAAAGTTTATTCCGTAAGTTTTTCCATTGCAGATTTTATATCGCCGGGAGTGCTCATAATTTTCATAAAAGTACCCATGGTGAGCTCCGGCCAGTGCAGCGCAATTCGGTATTTCCCGGGAAGAATGGAAGCTGTGTTACCCTGCAGAATAATTTCGTACGGCATAGCTGCCACATGGTCGTCGCCAATAATAGGTAGAAAGTGAGCTTCACCGTCTTCTGTATTTTTTAGTCCAACGCCCCAAACTGCCACTTGATTGTCGGTGTAAACCAACTCATAAACCTGTTCTGTTTCGCCCAAGCCGGCTTCCAGGTTTTGCTGGATAGTTTTTACGCCTTCATCAAACGAATCAAAAGTTTTTAGTTCTTCGGCATCGGTAAAGTAGGGCATCATTACTTTATAGTGGTATTTCTGCAATTTATTTTTGTCGAGTGTGCCGCCAAACGGTTTGTTCATTGTTCCAACATTTTGCATGGCAGTTACTACCTGATCAGAAATCGCTTGTAAAGCTTTTTCCTGTTGGTCAACTCCATCAACGAAATAAGCATAAAAAAGGTAGATCGGATTAATCATACTTATCTGAAGTGTTTCGCCATCTTTTTTAAAGCCGATTTTTAAAGTTGCAGCCAGTGCCCCACGATCTTTAAAGCCAAGGGCAATTTTTTCCAAATCAGGATGAGTGTAGCAAACAACACCCAAGTCCTGTGATTGGGCCGGATGGTATTCTCCAATTATTTTAAAGCCCGATTCGGTTAATGCTGCTTTGGTTCTTGCCATTCCGTCGGCCATCGTTTCGTTTGAGCTGCTGATGAGGAAATAGGCTGATTCGTCTTGTGCAAATAAAGATGAAAAGGATAAAAGACAAAGAAGGGATAGAAAAATAGTTCGTTTCATTTTTTATTGAATTAGTTTGGGTAAAAGTACTGCCTGTATTAAAATGGAAATGAGGATGGGTTATGATACATATCATAGCTATTATGTTAATATATATGCACGGTAAATGAATAATTATGCATGAGAAAACAAAAGCTTTTCGTATGAGTTAAAAATTCATCATATTTGCAACACTAAATTTTTGAATAAGAAAGAGATGAAAGTTTTAAAATTCGGAGGAACATCGGTTGGGTCGCCTGAAAATATGCGGGCAGTTATGGACCTGGTAACCGATGGTGAGAAAAAAATCGTGGTGTTGTCGGCCATGTCGGGTACAACCAACGCGTTAGTGGAAATATCTAGTTATCTTCATAAAAAGAACAAGGACACGGCGCTAATTTTTATTGGTAAACTTGAACAGAACTATAAACAGGTAGTTGACGAACTTTTTACCTCCGACGAAAATAAGAAGAAGGGCTTACAGGTTGTTCAGGAAGCTTTTGATACCATCAAATCATTTACATCGGGCGCATTTAACTTGGTTGGTGAGAATACAATTTTGGCTCAGGGCGAAATTATTTCAACCAATTTGGTAACGCTATTGATGAATGAAAATGGCTACAATACCAAGTTGTTGCCGGCTCTTGATTTTATGAAAATTGATGAGGATAAGGCTGCCGACCTGGTTTTTATTCGTCAGAATATAGCTTCGGTAATGGAAACAGTTGGAGATGCCGACTATTACATTACCCAGGGATTTATTTGCCGCGATGCGGAAAACGAGATAAACAACCTACAGCGTGGTGGAAGTGATTATACTGCTTCGTTGATTGGTGCTGCAATTGATGCCGACGAAATCCAGATTTGGACTGACATCGATGGTTTTCACAACAACGATCCGCGTTATGTGGAAAATACCAAGAAAATCGATCAGTTGTCGTTTAACGAAGCTGCCGAGCTGGCATTTTTCGGTGCAAAAATCCTGCATCCGCAAACAGTATTGCCGGCGCGTGTACAAAACATTCCGGTACGTTTAAAAAATACCATGAATCCGACTGACAGCGGTACTCTTATTACCTTGGAATCGGATGGAATGGGCATAAAAGCAGTTGCTGCAAAAGATGGTATTACCGCCATCAAAATTCGTTCGGGAAGAATGTTAAATGCTTACGGATTTTTATCAAAGGTTTTTAAAATATTTGAAGATTTCCGCACACCAATTGATATGATTTCAACTTCGGAGGTTGCCGTTTCATTAACTATTGACGATACCCGAAACCTTGATTCGATAAAAGAGGAGCTGGCAAATTTTGGAACAGTAATTATCGATCAGGACATGACCATCGTTTGTATTGTTGGCGACATCATTCAGGAAGAACAGGGTTTTGCTCCAAAAGTGTTCAAAGCACTTGATGGCATTCCTATTCGTATGATTTCGTATGGTGGTAGCAAACACAACATTTCGGTGTTGGTACCAACCGATTGTAAAAAACAAACATTACAGTCATTAAGCGATAACTTATTGAATGGCTAATTATACCAAAATTTAAGGCTCATTTGCAATTGAATTTGGTATTAGGGAAGAAATTCCGTTTAGCTTAGAGATCTCAAATAAGATCCATTTCAACTTTTTGGTTGATTAAAACTCAGGAAACTGCAGTTTTAAGTTTTGGGGCTTATTTGGGATTTGTTTTTTATGGCCCGCATCCAGTGTAAGTTGGTACACCTCCGACGCTTCGTAGCGTGATGCAATGGCTATTTCGAACCGCTCTGAAAGTGGTTGCATCGTTTCCAATGCTTTTTTGTGTGTGTTGTTGTCTTTCGAAATGTGGCTCAGAAATACACATCGTAACTCGCCATTGGTGTGTTGGTCCAAGAGTTCAAAAGCCTGGTCGTTCGAGAGGTGCCCAACACTTGAGGCAACTCTTTCTTTTAAGAATTGCGGATAGCGACCTCCCCAAAGCATTTTGTCGTCGTAATTCGATTCCAGAAACAGTGCATTACAAAGGCTAACATGTTCTTTTACGTTGTCGCAGGCTTCGCCAATGTCTGTAAACACGCCAACATTCAGGTTGTTGTAGCTAATTCTGAATGAAAACGGATCGGCTGCATCGTGTTTTTTTGCCACCGGGAAAACGATAAAATCGTCGACCTCGATTTGTTGTTCGGCATCAAAATATTTGGGATAATCAGGGCGCAGATTTTTATAGGCGCCATCGTAGGTTTTTGCACTCATGTAAATCGGAATCTGAAGTCGTTTCCCGAGAACCCGTGCACCGCGCAAATGATCGCTGTGTTCGTGGGTAATAAATAGTGCCCGTAATTTGTCAGGATCCAGATCCCGCTCTTTCATTCGCACCAGAATTTGTTTTGTAGAAATACCGGCGTCGACTAAAATGGCAGTTTTACTATTGCCAATATAATAGCAGTTTCCGTTACTTCCTGAAGCTATGGCACAAATCTCAAGCATATTGTTTTGTTAATTGTCATCGCCCGTTTTAATGCAGGCGATGACTATGGTGTTTTTTATTTTACCAATTTCGAAATAGCACGGAATGACGGATCTCCGGCCGAACCGGTTAATTCAAACAAGATCGATTCGTACGAAGTCATCATAATTCCTTCGTGGCGGAAACGTTCTTTCGCCAGCTCAACGTTAGCGGCGGTGCGCGACGACACACAATCCATAACAACGATCGGATTTAAACCGGCAGCTTTTAAATCAACTGCTGTTTGTAATACACAAACATGCGATTCAATGCCTGAAATAATTATGTTCTTCGCTCCCAGCTCTTTTATTTTTGCTGCAATTTCCGGCACCTGAAAACAGCTGAATTCTTTCTTTTCGAAGTAGCTGAATTCGTCAAAAGCAGCCTGAATTACCGGAACTGTTTCGCCCAAACCTTTTGTATATTGTTGCGATACCAACATCGGAACTTCCAGTTCCTTTAGTCCTTGTGTTAAAGTCTCGCAGTTTTTCAGCAACTCTTCCTGGTTATTCATGGCAACGATTAAACGTTCCTGAATATCAATCACCAATCCAACCGTATTTTCTTTAGTAATTCTCATTTCAATTTCTGGTTATAAATCTAAAATCAATCTTCTGTCAATCTAATTCAATCTTCATCAATCTTTCTTCTCACTCTCCGCCTGCAAACGCGATTTGCTTCCCAAATATCCTCCATGGTGACGTTTGGCGTAATCTTCGTTGGTAAAACCAATTTTTTTCATCATCGACACTACAAGCGCATCACCAATTACTGTCATGACTGTTGTTGAAGTAGTTGGTGAAAGACCCAATGGACAAACTTCCTGTGGATTTCCGGTGTAAATAAAGGCATCGGCAGCTTTTGCCAGCACACCTTCCGGATTGCTTGAAATTACGATCAGTGGAAGTCCTGTATATAAATTCTCTGCCAGCTCGATCAGCTCAATAATCTCACGGGTTTTTCCCGAATTTGAAATGACCAGCAAAACGTCGTTTTCCTGAACAACTCCAAGGTCGCCATGTTGCGATTCGCTGGGGTGGAGAAAAACTGCAGGTGTTCCTGTTGA
The DNA here is from genome assembly GCF_033963885.1 of Draconibacterium sp. IB214405. Classification (NCBI taxonomy): domain Bacteria; kingdom Pseudomonadati; phylum Bacteroidota; class Bacteroidia; order Marinilabiliales; family Prolixibacteraceae; genus Draconibacterium; species Draconibacterium sp. IB214405. The sequence goes on along the minus strand of NZ_JAXBMA010000006.1, from coordinate 115,250 downwards.
GCTAAATGTTGTTGCAATATTGGCTGCAATTTGTCCGGCTTTACCCATACCGCTGGTAACCAATTTCCCTTTCTTTTGGTGAACCTGGTGGTGTATCAGCTCAATCGCTTCAAGCATTCCGTCTTCTACAGGAATAGCCTGAATAGCTTTGGCTTCGTGTTCAATAACTTGTCTGATCGCTTCCTTCATCGTTGTCTGTTTTAGTGCTGCAAATCTACGGTAAAAAAACGAAGTGGCTGGTTACGACATAAGTGTTTTAAAAGATTTTTACATTCAAGTGATTTTGGTTACATAGAAAATGTGTTGTAAGTCATAAAATTTTCAAAACAAAATGAAGGGTTTAACGGTTAAATAATCGTTACATTTAACATTAATTTTTTAAAACTGAAAGTCAATTAGATAACGAACCATCGTTTAAACGTTGTTTTTGCTATAGGTACACTTTCATTTGACTTTCGCCGACAATAATTATTATAAAAATTAGCATGAATATGGATTCGCGTCAACTGAAGTGACGAAATGCAAAATGCGAATTCCATACGATGCTTTTTAAAGTAAATATTTAATCGTATGAAAATTCACGAATATCAAGCCCGAAATTTATTCAGGAAGTACGGGATTCCTGTGCCGGAAGGTGTTGTATGCCACACGGTTGATGAAGTAAAACAAAATGTGTCGGACAAAGACAAACTGCGCGTGGTGAAAGCGCAGGTGCATGTTGGCGGACGCGGAAAAGCCGGTGGTGTGAAGTTGGCAACTACAAAATCAGAAGCCGTTAAAAAAGCCGAAGAAATTCTTGGAATGGACATTAAAGGCATTACGGTAGAAAAAGTGCTGGTTGCCGATGCTGTCGACATTGAAAAGGAATTTTATGTTGGTCTGATCAACGACCGAAATACCAAGTCGGTAACACTGATGGCAAGTGCCGAAGGTGGTGTTGAAATTGAAGAAGTGGCAAAAGTATCTCCTGAGAAGATCATTAAAATGGCGATCGATCCGTCGATGGGATTAATGCCATGGCAGGCGCGCAAAATTGCCCTGCAACTGTTCAAAGATCCAAAAGAAATCAGACAGTGTGCCAGTATTTTGGTAAAACTGTATCAGCTTTATATCGACACCGACTCGTCGTTGGCAGAGATAAATCCACTGGTTCTGACACCTGACAAACAAGTTTTGGCTATCGATGGTAAAATGAATTTCGACGACAATGCTTTGTATCGTCAGCGGGAAATCCTGAATATGCGCGAGGCGGATAAAGATGAGTTAAAAGAGATCGAAGCAAACGCCAAAGGTCTTTCATATATCAAACTCGACGGAAATATCGGTTGTATGGTTAACGGCGCCGGTTTGGCAATGGCAACCATGGATATGATTAAATTGTACGGTGGTGAACCTGCCAACTTCCTTGATATTGGTGGTTCGTCGAATCCTCAGAAGGTGGTTGATGCTATGAATATCCTGCTGAGTGACCAGAATGTAAAATCGGTGATGATCAACATTTTTGGTGGTATTACCCGTTGCGACGATGTTGCGCGTGGGTTGGTAATTGCTCTGGATCAGATTCAAACTGAAGTGCCTATTGTAATTCGTTTGTCGGGAACAAATGCTAAAGAAGGATTAGAGATTATTCAGCAGACCGGATTGCCGGTTGTTGAAACAATGCGTGAAGCGGCTCAGACAGCAATTGAGTTAAGTAAAAAGTAATTCACCAAGAAGAAAAAATTGAAAAATGAGCATACTAATAAATAAAGATACAAAAGTAATAGTACAGGGAATTACCGGTCGCGATGGTGCTTTTCATACCGCAAAAATGAAAGCATACGGAACCAATGTTGTTGGTGGAACTTCGCCCGGTAAAGCAGGTCAGGAAGTGGAAGGCGTACCTGTTTTTAACAGTGTTGAAGATGCGGTTAAAGCAACCGGCGCCAATGCTTCTGTAATATTTGTGCCTGCAGCTTTTGCTGCCGATGCCATTATGGAAGCCAGTTATGCCGGTGTTGAACTGGTGGTTTGTATTACCGAGCATGTTCCGGTTCAGGACATGATAAAAGTAACTCCGGTATTAAAACAAAACGGCACAAAACTGGTAGGCGCTAACTGCCCGGGATTAATTACTCCTGACGAGTGTTTGATCGGAATTTTGCCGGCAATGATCTTCAAAAAAGGAAATGTTGGTTTAATCTCACGTTCGGGAACATTAACTTACGAAGTAGTAAACATGTTAACTGAAAGCGGATTGGGACAAACAACCTGCGTAGGTATCGGCGGTGATGCTGTGTCGGGCTTGTACTTTATCGATTTGCTGGAGATGTATGAAAGCGATCCGGAAACCGAAGCTGTTGTTTTAATTGGTGAAATTGGCGGCGATGCAGAAGAGCAGGCAGCCCGTTTTATCAAGGAGAAAATGACGAAGCCTGTGGTTGCATTTATTGCAGGCCAGTCGGCACCTCCTGGAAAACGTATGGGACATGCCGGTGCGATTATTTCAAGTGGATCGGGAACGGCTGAAGAAAAGATTAAAGCTTTTAAAGCAGCAGATGTTCCGGTAGCAAAAGAACCACGTGAGATTCCAGGATTGGTAAAAGAAAAATTAGGATTGTAATAATCTGCTTTGAAAAATAAAAAAGAGGCTTTCCATTTTGGAAAGCCTCTTTTTGTATCATTATTAGCTTAGCGGTTCAAACCGCTAAGCGCGTAACTACCGGCTTTATTTTTATAGAATCTCGTCAATATTTTCAGGTGGATTTGCCAAAACTGCTTTGTCTCCATTTACCACGATTGGACGATGCAGCAATTTCGGATTTTCAACCAACACTTTTATCCACTCTTCGTCGCTAAGTATTTTCCCTTTATATTGATCTTTGTAGTCTTGCTCGTGCTGTCGTACAAAGTCGAAAGGTTTTTTCCCGGTTTTGGTAATTAGCTCAGTTAGTTCTTCTGCGTTTAAACCTTTATCAAGGTATTTTACAATTTCTATTTCGCAACCTTTATCTTCAAGGTATTGCAGTCCTTTTCGGCTTTTCGAACAGCGCGGGTTGTGATATATTTTCATCTTTTTCTGTATTTAATTATTTTCTGTCTCGGTATTTGATAACGTTTTAATGTAATTATAGAAGTCTTCCTGCGCACGGTATTTTTTATCGGTACTTCCATCGGCATACATGTTCAAAAGCTTTGGGTCGAGTATGCGGGCCTTTGAATTATCCTGCAACTGAATGAGCAGTTGTTCTTTTAATTCCGCTTTAATCGATTCGTTGTAAATAGGGCAGGCAACCTCAATTCGTCGGTTCAGATTTCGCGACATCCAGTCGGCTGACGAGATGTACATTTTTTCTTCGCCACCGGCACCAAACAAGAACAGTCGTGTGTGCTCAAGGTATTTATCCACAATACTAACCGCAGTTATGTTTTCGCTGTAACCTTCCAAGCCTATCTGCATTCCGAAAATACCACGTATAATCAGCTGTATTTTAACGCCCGCCTGGGCCGCTTCGTACAGTTTCATCATCATACCCGGATCAATAAGGCTATTCATCTTCAGAATCATCCATGCGGGTTTTCCCTTTTTGGCGAGCTTTATCTCGTTGTCGATGTTTTTTATAAAGTGTTTGCGCATCGAGAACGGACTTACCACCAGGTGTTCGTAATCGAAATGCAGGTAGTTTTGTTTGAAAAAGAGAAATACTTTTTCCACCTCGTCGGCCAGTCGCGGATCGGCAGTAAGCAAACCTTTATCGGTATAAACCCTTGCTGTTCCTTCGTGAAAGTTCCCCGTACCAATGTATGCGTAGTTGCGCATTTTTCCATCTTCTTTTCGCTGAACCCACGCCAACTTACTGTGTACCTTCATTCCGGGAACACCGTTAATTACATTGGCTCCTTCTTCCTGTAATTTATTGGACCAGAAAATATTAGCCTCCTCGTCGAAACGTGCCTGCAGCTCCACGACAACGGTAACCTTTTTCCCGTTTCGTACAGCATTTAAAAGTGCGTTTACAATTTTCGAATTGTTGGCAACACGGTAAATCGTGAGTCCAATTTCTTTCACCTGCGGATCGATTGCTGCTTCACGCAGAAAATCGAGGACATGATTAAAGGTGTGATAGGGAAAATGCAACAGAATATCCTTTTGCCGCATCATTTTCAGGATACTGGTAAAAGGCGGAAGGTCTTTGTGTCGCGAAGGCGGCAGGTTGGTATAATAATGTTCCTTTTTGCCGATTTCAGGGAAATTCATAAAATCTTTACGATTGTGATACCGACCGCCGGGAACTGCATCGCTTTTTACCAACTTCATTTTTTTGAGTAAAAAATCGAGCAAATCATCGGGCATTTCCCTGTCGTAAAGTAAACGAACCGGTTTCCCTTTTTTACGTTTTTTCAAGCTGGTACTCATTTTCTCGATAAAACTTTTTGAAATGTCGTCGTCGAGATCGAGCTCAGCATCGCGGGTAATTTTTATCGTATATGCCTCATAACGGTTGTAATCAAAATAAAAGAAGATATCGGCCATACAATAGCGAATGATATCATCGAGTAGGATTACAAATTGTTTTCCCTCCTCGCCGGGAATAACCAGGAACCGGGGTACGGAACGACCGGGGATTCGAATTAACGAGTAGGCTTTATCGTCGGGTGTTTCCTCGTTCCACAATTTAATGGCCAGGTAAACCGAACGATCGCGCAGGTAAGGGAATTTGTTTTTACTCAGCATAATAGGTACCAGGTTTGGAAGTACCTTGTCGTAAAAATATTTCCTTACCAGTTCTCCCTGGCTTTCGGTGAGTTGTTTTTCGTCGATAATAAAAATACCGCTGGCTTTCAGTTCCGTAATGATATTTTTAAATATCTCCTGAACCTTTTCCTGATGTTGATTTACCGTTGCATAAATTTTATTGTGAAGTTGTTTTGGGGTCATTTCGCCCAGCAAATTCTCTTCGTCTTTTCCAATGTCTACCATTCGGCGAACAGTAGCCACCCTGACTCTGAAAAATTCATCAAGGTTATTCGAGAAGATACCGATGAAGCGAATTTTTTCAAAAAGTGGTGTTTCCGGATCTTCAGCTTCCTGCAGAACGCGTTCGTTAAACGATAACCAACTTATTTCCCGATTTATGAATTTTTCATTTGAATACATCTGACGCTGATTTTGAATGGAACTGACAAAATATATTGACCTTTACAAGATGTGAAAAGCCCGTGAAAAAAGCAAGAATAAAGCGGGTTTTCGGCGTTTTATTGCCCGCCAAATTCCATAAGATATGCTTTGATAAATCCGTCGAGTTCGCCATCAAGTACCGCATTCACATTTCCGGTTTCAAAACTGGTCCTTAAGTCTTTCACCATTTTGTAGGGTTGCAACACATACGATCTGATTTGCGAACCCCATTCGATCTTCTTTTTCTGCGATTCTATCTCGGCAGTTTTTTCATGGCGTTTACGCAATTCCATCTCGTAAAGCTGCGATTTCAGAAGCCGCAATGCATTTTCTTTGTTCCCCAGCTGTGAACGGCTTTCGGTATTTTCAATGGTGATTCCGGTTGGAGCGTGTTTCAAACGAACACCGGTTTCCACCTTGTTAACGTTCTGTCCGCCGGCACCGCCACTTCTGAAAGTGTCCCAGGTAATATCTGCAGGATTGATTTCGATTTCAATCGAATCGTCAACCAACGGAGCCACATAAACCGAGGTGAACGAAGTCATGCGTTTGTTTTGTGCGTTAAATGGCGATAGACGAACCAAACGGTGTACGCCGTTTTCGCTTTTCAGGTAGCCGTAAGCAAATTCACCTTCAATTTCGATGGTGCAGCTTTTTACACCAACTTCGTCGCCGGCTTGCATGTCGGCTATTTTCATTTTGTAGCCCTGTTTTTCAATCCAGCGGGTGTACATCCGGAAAAGCATGTCGGCCCAATCGTTACTTTCCGTACCACCGGCGCCTGCATTTATGCGCAGCACTGCTCCCAAACGGTCTTCTTCGTTGCGAAGCATATTTTGCGTTTCAAGCTCTTCTATCAGTGTAACTGTTTCAGCAAATGACGCATCAACTTCTTCTTCGCTGGCTTCCTCCATTTCGAAAAATTCGTAGAGAACCAAAAAGTCTTCTGTGGCTTCGTGTACTTTTTTAAAACCGTCGGTCCACACTTTTACGGTGCGGATCTTTTTCATTTGGGCTTCGGCTTCTTTGGGATTATTCCAGAATTCAGGATCCTGGGTTTTTAATTCTTCTTCTTCCAGTTCAACTAACTTTGCATCGTAGTCAAAGATGCCTCCTCAGCGCATCCCGGCGCTCAACAAGGTCTTTTACCTGTTCCTTTAAGATCATTTATAACTTTTTTTGTGGATTGCAAAGGTAGCAAAATTGAATTCAGGCAATTAATAGCCGGAAGAATTTTATCGCAGCAATCATTGGTGGATTTAAACAACAATTGTTTTTAATAGGGTGTATCCGTCTGTTGTGTTGCCTGTTATTGAGTCAAGCATATTTCCTTCGATACTGTTGGCAAAAACATTATCGCTCTCATTTTGGGTGTCGGCTTCACCATTATATCCGGTGCTTGCATAAACAGTATCGCAAACTTCTTTTGGAAAAGCAATTTGAGTTACGCGTAGCGAATTTTCTTCGTTGTCGAGCACCTCAATATGAATGTGTGGAGCACGGCTTGGGTACCATCCCGGAAAAATACTTATAAATGATACCTGCCCATTTGAATCGGTAGTTTGTCTACCGCGCAAAAAGTTTTTATCGGTGTAATCGGTTTGTTGCATCTGAATTCCTCCGTATTGCGAGTAGTTTCCGTCAGCATCGCAATGCCACAAATCGACATAAACATCAGCCAAAGACGCACAGCTATTGCTTTGGTCGACAACTGTTAGCGTGACTAGCAGGGCTACACCGGTTCTATCTGAGATAATGTTGGCACGTGCCAGATCAGCCGGCGATTTTATTGGAAACGGGCCAGCTGTTTCTGAAGGGGAGAGATGACATTCGCCTGATTCGATATTTGTAATTTCATCATTTGATTTTGAACATGCCGAAATAGCAGTTGGCAACGCAACAATGGTTCCAAAAGCTGCAATACTCTTTCTCAAAAACTTATTTCTATCCATTTGGCAAAATTTTTTATTTGAAATCGCAGAACCGGATTTTATAATAAAGACAAAAAAGGATGAAATTAGTTTATTGAAGGAACAGAACTTCAGGCTTTGATCCATTAAACGGACAAGATTAAAGCGAATAGACGATGAGGGTGCAATAAAAGTTTGGAATTGTAACTCCGTAACATTTAAATTAATCCAACACTTCATTCATGTGTCGGTGAATTAATTCCGGTTCAAAACCACGGCTTTGGGTGTAACGGATTATTTGCCCCATTTTTGTGAATTTGTCTTTCTTTTTAATGGTTTTGGCTTTGTCTTTCATGGTTTTTACCAGCAACTTGACGTATTTTTCGTCATCGATTTTTTCAAGGCCTTTTTCAATGGTGGCATCAGAAAGTCCTTTTTGGTGCAGGTAATAGCGCATTTTTACACGGCCCCATTTGTTGAATTTGAACTTGTCGTTAACATAGGCCCTCGCATAACGTTCGTCGTCGATGTACTTTTCCTCGATCAGTTTTTCGATGATTTCATCCACAATTTCGTCTACAATTTCGTAGGCCAGAATTTTTTTACGGATATCTGCAGAGCATTGCTCTGAGCGGCTGCAGAGTTGCGCCATTTTAGAATAGGCTTGTTCAATTTGCTGATCGTGATTTTCCATTCGTTCAAAACAATTTTAAAAGGAAAATAAAAATAGTGAAAAATCTAACTTAATCCTATTCTCCTATTGCACAGCATATAATATAAAGTGTGTGGGGATTTTTACTAGTCGGCTAGCGATTCTTCTTTACGCACTCCGGTAAAGAATTCTTCCAAATCGGCCAGTGTAGATTCTGTTTTTTCCACGTCGCGAACAACTTCGCCTTTGTCGAGAATAACAATGCGTGAGCAAACATCGGCAACATGGTCGAGATCGTGGCTCGAGATCAACAACGTTTTTTCCTTTTGTTTCGAATACTCTTTAATGATATTGCGTAACTGGTACTGCGACGATGGATCGAGGTTGGCAAATGGTTCGTCTAAAACTATTACTTCCGGATTTCCGAGCAGGGCGCCAACAACGCCAACTTTTTTCTGGTTTCCTTTCGACAGGTCGCGGATAAATTTCTTTTTACCTAAAATTTCATCTTTAAAAAAGTCGGTGTACGCTTCCAGAAAGTTCGAAACATCTTTGGTGTTCATTCCGCGTAACTCGCCAATAAACTCAAAGTATTCGTCGGGAGTGAGGTAGCCAATTGTAAAACTTTCGTCGATGTAAGCCGCTACCAATTCTTTCCAGTCTTCGGTTTTTGAAACCTGGATTCCGTTAATTACTACCTCGCCTTTATTGGCCCTAATCAAGTCGAGAACCAGTGAAAAGAAGGTTGTTTTTCCGGCGCCGTTATTTCCAACGAGGCCAAATACTTCGCCTTTTGCAATGCTTAATTCTTCCAAATTCAGAACAGTTGTTCCGTTGTATATTTTTTGTAAGTTATTTACTTGTATCATGATGTGTAATTTATTTCTGTTGATGATTGTTTTTAGTGTTTGTTTCCTGTTAGCTCGATTTATAATGATAAATCATTCTGTGTTTGCGTTTCAGGTATTGACCGGTAAAGTAGTCGATCAGGCGCGGGTGAAGGATGATTCCGATAATGCCCAAAGAACCAAAAACGACATAAGCAGCAATATTTCCAAAAGCCCACGACAGCAATCCAAATAGCGCCACCGGACCAAAAATAACAGGAAAACTCATTAACCACTGTGTAGCGCCGACGCCCTGGTAGTTAAATGCTGCCCGCTGGTTTAATTCAATGGCCTTTTTACTGTTCAGTCCGAGTGCAAAAATAACCCACGAGTTTACACCAACATTGTAAAGCATAACCACTAAATGAATGTACAGCACTTTTGGCGAAATGTACATGTAACCCAGCGAAAGCAGATAATAAACAACGTTTGTTACTGCCATCAGGAAAAAAGCAGACTGGATGACTTGTTTCATTCGAACATTTTGTGCCATTAACAGCGGGTAATATTTACCGTGCCATGCCGGGAAAAACTGTCCGTACATCATACTGAAAACACCCGTCATAAACATACCGCCAAGAACCAGAATAAATTCCGGTACTTCTTCTCCTGCTCCATCGGTTTTGTAGATCAGAAGTCCGTAAAACAGGAATAGTACCGACATCATGGCCGTATTTTTCGGGCGTTTGTTACGCATTATCATTTTTACCTCAAGTGATAACATTTTTCCGTAGTCTCCCACGTTGTTCAACCACGAAAAATCGTGAGCCGATCCTTGTTTTTTCTTTTTGCTGAGTTCGTCGAGATAAAATCGACTGTTGATATACGATTGGTTTAAAAAGTACAAGGCAACAATTGCAAGCGGGAAGATGACTGCTGCGTATGGATTTGCCACAACAAAATCGAAGAGTTTTCCAAAGCCGCCGGTCAGGTCGACAATGTTAAAATAGTCGATAGCAGTTAAACCGGCTGCCAATCCCAGGAAACTGTAGAAAAGGATATCCGATTCGTTGGTTCGCCACTTAATGTACAGGGCCAGAAAATGGTTAACGAAAATCATAAAAAACAGTGCTGCCAGCCAGCCCCAGAATACGGTTGGCGCCAGTGTTGGTGCAGCAATGCGGATAACAAACGGCAGCCCGAGTATTAAAGGCATAACATTAAAAAAATGCAGCAACGATTTGTTGAGCATGTAGCGCGCAATACGCGTACGTTTTACCGGCAAAAGTAAAAAGGGTTGAAAACCAAAAGTTGGCAGGTTCTGGATCATAATTCGCAGAACGAGCTCGTACCCAAAATAGATCAACAGCAGGGAATTAAATGTCTGCACCGGATTTTCAAGATCTTTTAAATTTTCGGTAAGCTGGAAGCCCATAAAAAAAGCCACCAGCGAAAAATAGATGGCAAAGAAGATAAGTACTCCCTTCGTGGCCATGTTTTTGTTTTTCGATGCCGAACGTAGAAATTCACGCCAGGCAAAGTAGAAGAAGTTTCGTTTCATTTTAAATTGAGTGGTTATTGTTTTTTGTTTTTCTTATTTGTTTGTCAGTCGCACCTTGAAAAAGTTACAAAGCAAATTCTGCATATTGTTCTAAAAAGTGTTCTTTTATCTTTTGTGGGACATAGAAAAGTTGTCCGTAAAGTAAAACGGCCAGGGCTACCATAAAAAATGACAATGCCAAAAGTATCCATGTATTATCAACCGTTTTTGTTTCCATCATATTAAAAGCCTGGTAGCTTATATTCGGAAGTTGGGAAGCTATAACATTTGCTGAATTAACTTTTTCAAATTGTTCCGACAGTAAAAATGTTTTCCCGGGTATAATCTTTAATTTGAATTTTTTAAATACAAAAAAGTGATAACCAAGGACACCAAAAAACACCAGTGCTGCATAGCTTAAAACAATCCAGATGGTTTGATCGACGACTTGGAACAGCAAAAACAAGCCAAGTGTACATACAAAAGTTGTGATCACTTTTGGCCAGCGGTAATACTCCAAAATAAAGTGCCATAACAGGCGGTTGTATTTTCTCCGGAGTTCTTTTTCTTTTTGAACTTTTATTTTGCTAAAACCATATATCCCGAATTTTTTAAACGAGTTTTTTAATCCTTCATGAAAACTCAAATCCGGATTTTGTTCCCATTGTTCTTCAATTGCCGAAGCCAGGTGATCGACCAATTCAACTTGAATATCGTAGTGATTCACGTAATGATCGCGGCAAAACTGGAAGAGTTGATCGGTTTGTTCGTTTGTAATTGTTCGGTTCATTTATGCCAGTTTTGGGTTAATCAGTACTTCCATGTTCGAAATGAAACTTTTCATTTCATTCAGCAGGTTGGCAGTTTCTTTTTTCCCTTTTTCGGTAATAAAATAGTACTTGCGCACCCGGTTGTTTACTTTGGCCATTTCAACACTTAGAAGTCCTTTTGCTTCCAGTTTGTGCAGAGTGGGGTAGAGCGCTCCTTCAGTAACTTTTAACTGTCCGTTGGTAATTTTTTCCACCTCGCGAGTAATCTGGTAACCATACATTTTGCCCTGCTCTTTTAACAGTGAAAGCACAATAGTTGAAAGGCTGCCTTTATACAGATTGTTTTTTTGCATGGATTAAAATTATGAAAAATATAATACCTAAGCAAATTAGGTATGTAATTCTTGGGGATATGCGGTTTTTAACCGCCTAAATAAGCTGCGGTTAAAAACCGCACATCCCTAGAACCGGTCGGTTAAAACCACTCCGTCTTTAAAACGCTCAACATTTCCTTCGGTATTAAAAACTTCAACCATTACAATATATGGACCGATTGGCAGGCGGTTCCCATCTTCGTCTTCACCATTCCAGCTAATTTGTTCGTGTGTTCCCAAAACTGCATTATCAGCGAGTTTGCAAAGGCGGCGTCCTGCTGAGTCGAAGATCAGAATATTGCAAAAATAACCGGGGCTGTCCATTAAAAGATCGATCGAGTAGGAGTCGTTGTATCCATCATTGTTGGGTGAAAAGGATTCCGGTTGAAAAGTTACAGATACTTTTTGTGCTTCCCCGTTCATTAATTGTGAATTCTGATAACCCGGAGTTCCATAGCCCGACTGTGTGGAAGCCGAGTGCCAGTTAGAAACGTCGTTTGTTGGCTTCGAAAACGAAATACGTTCGAGTGCAATTCCTTCACGGTCGTAGAAAATTGGCGAGTGCATTTTTTCGTAGTAGTAAAATTCGTCGATAATCTCCAGGTCATTGTTTAGCAAAACAACGTAATCTTCATCGTTGTTAAACGAAGGGAATTTCTCCATTTGCAGAAAACACTCCGGACAGTGAATGGTGAACCATGGAAATACACCAAGCGTATCTTTTGTAAGTGCCAGGTATTCGTGGGGAAGCAGTTTTAATTTGTCGCTAGTGAGCGCATATACTTGAGTCAATTCCGAATCGTTGTCGCGCGATGCCAGGTAAAGTTTATTCAGCGGAATTTCTTTTGTGGAGTTATTGAAAATCTCCACATAATCTTCGCCATCGGTAACAGGATTAAAAAGTACTTCGTTCAGTATAAGGTCTCCGGGATTAATGATCACCGGATTTTTTTCTTCGCCCGATACAATCACTTCGTCAAGGATTATCTTATCTGCGGAATAGAAATTGCCTATATGAACGATTATTTGCAAACTGTTTCCATTTATATCTAACTGAGAAATAGTGTCGGTTCCCCAATTCCCTCGCTTTTCGCTATTGATCTCAAACGGTTGTTCTGAATTATTATCTAATTGATAAAAAGCTTGCAGGAATTTTGTGTCTTGGTTGTCTCCGCTTCCTGTTTCTGTGGCAATAAATTGAATTGTTACATTTTTATAATCGGCAATTTCAATTTTTTCGGAATACCAAATTACTTCACCGTTAATGTCCTTGCATTCAAATCGTCCCCCCGCTGTTGTAACTGTTTTTGCATAATCTTCTGAATCAACAGGGAATGCATTTGAATAATCAAGCGACCATTTCGTAATTCCTTCAAAATCAGTCTTGATGTAATCTGCATCGTTGCTTCCCCAAACCCCTTTCTCCGGAACAGAAAAACTCTCGTGCCAGATTTCCTGGGCATTTATCGGGCTGAAAGACAGGATGAAAGAGTATGTTAATAATTTTAGAAGATTGGGTTTCATAGCATTTACAATTACAAGCAAAATACTAACTTTGGCCCACATTTAGACAGAAATAGACTTTAATTTTTAAAAATTGAATTAACATGAAAGTTGCAATTGTTGGAGTTAGCGGTGCTGTTGGACAGGAGTTCCTGAAAGTACTTGCAGAGCGGGATTTCCCCATGGACGAGTTGGTAATTTTTGGTTCGGCAAGAAGTGCCGGCAAAACTTACGAATTTAAGGGTAAACAGCTTACAGTTAAAGAACTCAAACACGGCGACGATTTTAAAGATATCGATATCGCGTTGACTTCGGCAGGTGCCGGCGTTTCAAAAGAATATGCTGAAACGATTACCAAACACGGAGCAATTATGATCGACAACTCAAGTGCCTTCCGTTACGACGACGACGTGCCATTGGTAGTGCCTGAAGTAAATGCTGAAGATTCGAAAGTTCGTCCGCGCAATATTATTGCCAATCCGAACTGTTCTACTATTCAGATGGTTGTGGCACTGAAACCGATCGAAGACATGTCGAAGATCAAACGTGTTCGCGTGGCTACTTACCAGGCAGCAAGTGGTGCGGGTGCACAAGGTATTGCTGAGTTGGAAGAACAAGCCAAAGAAGTAGTGGAAGGCAAGCCGGTTACTGTCAACAAATTTGCGCATCAGCTGGCCATGAATATTATCCCGCACATTGATGTTTTCCTTGATAATGATTACACCAAGGAAGAGATGAAAATGAATTGGGAGACCAAGAAGATTATGCATACAGAAGCAGAGGTTAGCGCAACGTGTGTGCGTATTCCTGTGGCTCGTGCACACTCTGAAGCTATTTGGGTGGAGACTGAAGAGCCATTAACTGCCGAAGCTGTTACTGAAGCATTCGAAGCATTTGAAGGTTTAACGGTAATCGACAATCCGGCGAAAAACGAGTATCCAATGCCGTTGTTCGTTTCGGGTAAAGACGATGTTTATGTAGGTCGTATCCGTCAGGATGTTACTGACCCGAACAGCATTACTTTCTGGTGTGTTGGCGATCAGATTAAAAAAGGAGCTGCGTTAAATGCTGTTCAGATTGCTGAGTGGCTGGTAGCTAACGGAGAAGTGAATTAAGTGATAAAACCAGAGTACTGAGTACTCACCATAAAAAAGCCCGGAAGATTTTTTCTTCCGGGCTTTTTATTTTCAATCCTCCGTCCGTCTGAAGACGGCCACCTCCTTTTCAAAGGAGGACGTCCCCCTTGGCGAAGGGGGAATTAAAGGGGGATTGATTATCTAGTTGATAATATCAAAACCAGTGTAAGGAACCAGTACCTCAGGAATTTTAATTCCTTCAGGAGTTTGGTTGTTCTCGAGCAATGCCGCAACAATACGTGGCAATGCCAGTGCACTTCCGTTAAGCGTGTGTGCAATTTGTGGTTTTTTCACACCTTCTTCGCGGAAACGTAATTTCAGACGGTTGGCCTGGAACGATTCGAAATTTGAAACCGAACTAACTTCCAGCCATTTTTCCTGTGCTGTAGAGAACACTTCAAAATCGAAAGTTAAAGCCGATGCAAAACTAATATCACCACCACACAAACGAAGAATACGGTAAGGCAAGCCCAATTTGGCAACCAAACCTTCAACGTGTGCCACCATGCTGTCGAGTGTTTCGTACGATTTATCTGGATGTGCGACTTGTACGATCTCTACTTTATCGAACTGGTGCAAACGGTTCAACCCTCGAACATCTTTACCGTACGAACCGGCTTCGCGACGGAAACAAGCACTGTAAGCGGTGTTTTTGTAGGGCAGGTCTTTGGCATCCAGAATCACATCGCGGTAAATATTTGTAACCGGAACTTCTGCTGTTGGAATCAGGTACAGGTTGTCCTCGGTAACGTGGTACATTTGTCCTTCTTTATCGGGCAACTGTCCGGTTCCAAAACCCGAAGCTTCATTAACTGCAAGTGGTGGTTGAATTTCTTCGTAACCGGCTTTTGATGCTTCGGCCAAAAAGAAATTAATTAATGCACGTTGTAGTTGTGCTCCTTTTCCTCGGTAAACAGGAAATCCTGCTCCGGTAATTTTAACTCCCAGTTCAAAATCAATCAGCTTGTATTTGTCGGCCAATTCCCAGTGAGGAAGAGCTTTATCGTGCAAGGTTGGAATTTCTCCAACCGATTTAATTACCTCGTTATCGTCTTCACCTTTTCCGGCCGGAACCGATTCGTGAGGAAGGTTCGGCAACAGAACCTGCAAATCGTAAACCTTTGCTTCGATGGCTGCAAAATCAGCATCAAAGTTTTTAATGTTTTCTTTTAGCTCGGCAGTGCGTTCTTTTGCTGCATTGGCTTCTTCTTGTTTTCCTTCGCGGAATAACAGACCAATTTCTTTCGAAATTTTATTCATTTCTGCTTTTGCCGAATCAGCTTCGCCTTGCAGCTTATTTTTTTTGGTGTTAAGATCTATAATGTTTGAAACAATTTCCGAAGCATCGAAATTCTTGCGTTTTAGTTTTTCTACTACTAACTCCGGATTGTCTTGAATAAATTTTAAGTTGAGCATGTCTTTTCCATTTATTAGGCTGCAAATTTAATAAATGAATTGGCACTTTATTATAATCCTAAATGTTATTTCAAATCTGATAGCATTAGCTTAATTACCTGATTGTGAAATAAAGAAACAGCCGATTTTAATGAGTATTCAATTAATCGTTTATTTTTATGAGATTAAACTCATAAATCATGAAAAGACTAGCTTTAATCTTGTTCTCAATTGTCTTGTTAAGTAGTTCTGTAAATATTCTTTTTGCTCAAGAAGAAAGACAAGAAAGAAAAAAAATCCCTGGGATGGGCAATCTACTCATTCCGCTTGAAATAAAACCATGTGATAACAGCACAAGTATTGTGCTCGAAGGGATTTCTGGTGAAGTGAAAAAACTCGATGAAGTTCCGCAAAGTTTAACACTGACTGCCGATGTTGTTTATCACGAAACCAAAAGTTCAGACGGCGATCCAATGTCGATGAAAATGGATATTGTGCGACCGGCTGATGATAAAACCTATCCTTGTGTGATTTTTATAACCGGCGGAGGTTTTATGTGGGCGCCCAAAAACAGTAACTTATACAACCGCTGCGAAATTGCCAAAGCAGGTTATGTGGTGGCCAGTATTGAATATCATGTTGTTTCGAATGGTTTGTATAGCGATGCTGTTAAAGATGTGAAAGCGGCGATACGTTTTATGCGTGCCAATGCCGAAAAATATGGATTGAATTCTGCGACAGTAGCTGTTTGGGGCGAATCGGCCGGTGGTTATCTAACTGCAATGACTGGTACAACAAATGGCGTAAAAGATTTTGAGGAGGGAGCTAACCTTCAACAAAGCAGCGATGTGCAGGCGGCAATCGATGTGTATGGTTTGTCGGATCTCACAAAAATAGGTGCCGATTACGACAAAGAGGCTGAGGAGGCACATTTTACAAGCGATGCTCCCGAAGCCGGTTATGTACATGGGAAAAACAGCGGGTTAACTATTCTCGACAAACCGGAAATTGTGGCAAAATCGAATCCGGTGAATTATGTGGATGAAAACGATCCGCCTTTTCTTTTTATTCACGGAACAGCTGATATGCTGGTTTCGCCCAGCCAAACGCTGTTGGTGCACAACGCACTGAGAAATGCTGGGGTAGAATCAACCCGTTACGCTATAGTTGGTGCAAATCATGGCGGTGGTCATTTCTCCGATCCGAAAGTGATTAAAATAATGGTTGACTTCCTTGATAAAACGCTGAAGTAAAAACTCAAAAGTTACCATAAAAAAAACTCCTGCCGTTACCGACAGGAGTTTTATATTTCCTATGAGGGAGGTTAAACCCTCTGGTTTATCAAATATTATTAAGCTAAACCTTTAGCTTCTTCAATCCAAGGTTGTGGATCTTTTGAAGCGTAACGGCTTCCAGCAGCTTCAAGAACTTTCTGAATAGCCTCAACAGAAGCAGCAGCAACTTCAGCATAAGTGGTAAAACCACCTTCAACTAAAACTTCAGCTAATTTAGGACCTACACCAGTTAATTTGGTAAGATCGTCACCTTTAGCTTCTGCTTTTGGAGCCTCTTCTTTTACTTCTTCAACAACCGGAGCAGCTTCTTTTTTAGGAGCAGCTTTTGCAGGAGCTTCAGCAACTGCAACATCAGCATCAACGATAGGAGCTACCGAGATGTATGAGCGGTTATTTTTCTTTTTTCTAAATACAACAGTTCCGTCGATTAATGCAAACAATGTATGGTCTTTTCCCATACCTACATTATCGCCTGGAAAATGTTGAGTACCACGCTGGCGAACTAATATATTACCAGCTTTTGCAAACTGACCTCCGTAAATTTTTACTCCAAGTCGTTTACTTTCCGATTCGCGTCCGTTTTTCGAACTACCTACACCTTTTTTGTGAGCCATGGTAAATTTCTTTTATTCGTTATCCAACTATGGTTTCTACTTGAATTTGAGTAAACTGTTGACGGTGACCGTTCATTTTCTGATAGCCTTTACGACGTTTCTTTTTGAATACAATCACTTTGTCACCTTTCACATGTTCCAGCACTTTAGCTGTAACTTTAGCACCTTCTACGGTTGGAGTTCCAACGGCTACTTTACCGTCGTTGTCAACCAATAAAACTTTGTCGAAATCAACCGATGCACCTTCTTCTGCATCCAGGTGATGTACGAAAAGTTTTTTGTCTTTTTCTACTTTGAATTGCTGTCCTGCAATTTCAACAATCGCGTACATAATTTCACTTTTAATGTTTACACCGTCAGGCGGATATCGCACCGGATTTCACTTATTCGAGCCTGATCGATTCAAAATTCGGACTGCAAAAGTAGTTAATTTTAGATAATTAGCAAATAATTACATCTTTTTTGACGGTGATTCACCAAGTTTAATTTCCTGAAAACTTAAATGTTACTTCAAATCTGCTTAAAACGCGGAAACGGATTTTTTATTCAGGATTTATAGTTTAAATTTATAAGGAACAAAAATTCAAAAAACAGACGTTGCCGAATCATTTTCCGACGTTTCTAAACAGAGTATGAATAGACGCATTTTAAAACTTTTTTTTAGAATTTTTCTTCCCCTGTTCGTCCTGTTTTCCGGCGTTGTATTTACAATTAAGGAAGTACAGAATAACTCTGAAAAATTAATCTCACTAACTTCTGAGCGCTCGGAGATCGATATGAAATCTGAGATTATTCATCGCGATCTTAATTTTATAATTGGCGATTTACAAATTATGGCCACCCTGAATGTTTTTATCGATGTGTGGCAAAATCCTGACAATGAAAATACAAGAGCAGTTATTTCAACTGTGTTTAAAAAAGTAAGTCGCGAACGACAACTTTACGATCAGATTCGTTTGATCGATCTTAATGGAGATGAATTAATCCGGGTGAATTTACACGACGGTGAGCCGGTGCTCGTTGAAGCCAAAGATTTGCAAACCAAAAAAGAGCGTCCTTATTTTCCGAATACTTTAAAACTGGGTCAGGGAGCAGTTTATGTATCTCCTTTCGATTTGAATATTGAAAACAAACAAATTGAAATTCCCTTTAAGCCGATTTTGCGGTTTGCAACACCAATGTTTGATGCAAATGGTGAAAAAACCGGAATTCTGGTATTCAACTACCTGGGAGCGTATATGTTAAAAAATTCGGAAGCGGTAGGCAATCACCGCTTCACCGAGCATTTTATGTTGCTGAATAAAGATAGCTATTGGTTAAAAGCACCCGATGCAGCGTTGGAATGGGGTTTTATGTTCGATGATAAAAAGGAGGTAAACTTTCAGCATTACTATCCCGACGAGTGGGAAATTGTCTCATCGGAATCGTCAGGGCAGTTTGAAAATGAAAAGGGACTTTTTACTTTTAATACCATTTACCCGTTAGAGAATAACGAATCTACGCTGATCTGGACCGAAGAGGAAGCTTATAAAGCGACAAAGGATTATTTTTGGAAAGCAGTGTCGTTTGTTCCTCGCGAAGAATTGTACGAAGCCCAAAATGAGAGGAATGTGCAGTTGCTGGTAGTTTATTTATTGTTGGTAATTCTGAGTGGAATTGGTGCCTGGGTACTGGCTCGTTCGATAAACCGACGCGAATTAGCCGAAGAAAAAATCCGCAAAAATCTGGTGAAACTGCAGGATTTAAATGCCACGAAAGATCGGTTCTTCTCGATAATTGCACACGATCTGCGCAGTCCGTTTAACACCATGCTCGGATTTGGCGAAATGCTGAAAGAAGAGGTTGACAACGAAAATACGGAGCATATAAAAGAATACACACATTATCTTTATAGCGGTATACTGAAAACGTATAATTTACTTAATGAGTTGCTGGATTGGGCCAACCTGCAACGAAGGAAGGTGGCCTTTGAGCCCAAAACGATTGATGCAGAGCGTTGTGTAGATGAAATTTTACAGATTCTGGAATTAAGTACACTGAATAAAAAACAAACTCTTGTGAAATTAATTCCTGAAAAAACGGAATTAGTAGCCGACAGGAATATGTTTTGTACCATCGTTCGGAACCTGCTAAACAATGCCATTAAATTTACTCCCGAAGGCGGTACTATTACATTTAAAGCCAAATTCAGCAATGGGAAACATATTTTTACCGTAGCCGATACCGGCGTCGGAATCAGCCATGAAAATCTAAAGAAACTGTTTAAAGTAGACGAAAGTTTTTCCACAGCTGGCACCAACGAAGAAACGGGTACCGGGCTGGGGCTTGTTCTTTGTAAAGAGCTGGTGGAAAAACATGGCGGCGAAATCTGGGCCGAAAGCGAAAAGGGAAAAGGAGCGGAATTTCATTTCACCATCCCGCTTCCTTGACTATAAAATCTTATGTCGATTCAATTCACTTTACTTCCTTTTGGCCTGTCGATGTTATTTGACGATTAACCCAATATTCTTAAAAACGATTATAAGCAGTAGAATTCCAATTATAAGCACGAAAGCCAGCAGTATTTTATTCGCTCGGTCGCGCTTTCTTTGCAGTTCAATATTTTCAGAAACCAATTCCAGGTTTTTGTCGTTGAGGTCGTTCAGGCATGTTTCAATGTGTTTGATGTGGTAGTTTACCTGTCCCCGGTTAACAACAAAATTGAGGATAATTCCTATCAGAATAAAAGTCAGAAATACCACAAAGTCGATTCCGTCGAGTGGTCGTACGTAACCGTAAGCCAGGTAAAAATACATCAGCGAACCGGCAATAAAAATAAACAGGTAAGTGCCCGACACGGAAAGCAACGTGGTAAAGAACTTTGTTTTCAGGTAAGTAAGCATTGAGGCCAGTTTGTCGCGGATAGTTTGCCCGTTATCGGCTGCCGCTTTAAAACGTTCCAGCATTTTGTTTTGCATAAAAATTAGCGGGATGAGTATAAAAATACCTGCTGCTGTTACCAGCATTACATTTGTGGTACTAAAATAAAGCGCAAAATCGATGGCCAGTAACAGTATTGCCAGAGCTTTTAAAACCATATCAAAAACGATCATGTTCTTTATTTTTTGGGTAGTGTCGTTCGAGCGTCCCGAAATAAACTGTTCGATGGACGAGCTTTTATAATCAGAAGCTTCCATCAGGGTTTCTGTTTTGTTCCACATGTCTTTTAGTTTTTTATCGTTCATGGCAATTCTCTATTGGTTGAAAATCATTTCTTCCAGTTTTCGCTTAATACGAACAAGCTTTACGCTTACGTTCGTTTTTGAGATTCCAAGTATCGAGGCTATTTCGTCGTAACTTTTTTCTTCGAGCCAAAGCAGAATAATGGCTTTGTCGATCCGGTTCAATCTCGAGATAGCCCGGTACAGCAGGTGAACTTGTTCCTTCTCGTCAGAAGGTTCCGTTTCTACACAGTCGTGATCGTGCAGTTGTTCAAAATGAAGATCGTTTTTTGTTTTCCGAATAGTGCTGATTGCTGTATTCAGTGCTACTCTGTACATCCATGTACTGAATTTTGCTTCTTCCCGAAAACCGGGATACGATCTCCACAATTGCAGACAGATCTCCTGAAAAAGGTCATCGCGGTCGGCCGGCCCATTGGTATAAACCCTTGTTACTTTATGAATGATCGCCTGGTATTTATCGATCAATTCACTGAATTCCTTTTTCGTTGATCTTTGCTCTTTCATTTTTTTGTTTCACCTTGTTGGTCGCAACGAAACGAGAAAAACTACAATTCGCTTAGAAAAAGTTTAAGACAGTTGGAAACTTTTATAACAACTTCTTCAGCTAGCGACTTCAATAATTTTGTATTGAATTAGATCTTCAATCAGGTCTTTTATTTCGGGCATTTGTTCCGGTTCAATCCCGGCTTTTACACGAATCTCTTCAAGAGAAAGATGTTCACCATCAGGAAATGGTAAATTGTAGAGGAATTTTCCCTGTGCAGTAGTAAGGTTGATTTTCTTTTCCGAACGTTCGCGCCCCTTTCCAACCCAAATTGCAAGGTTGCTAAAATACTGGCCATTGCGAGCCATTGAAAAACGAACTCCGGCATTTCTTTTTTCACGTATTTTTGACTGCTCCAAAGTGCTATCGCCTTTATTTTGCAATTCTTCAAGTAGGTTAATTTCGAACGCGATTTTTTGTTTTTCAAGTGAATAGCGAAAATAAGGGCGTTTGCGTTCGGTGGCCTCTTTTTTCGAGAGTATTCCCAGGTCGGCCATCGCTTCAAGAAAATCCTGAACGGTTTGTATGTGCATGCCCAGTCGCGATGCAGCTTCTGATGCCGAAATGTCGCGGTAATTGTTCAAAAGCCTGAAAATATCTTTCGAATAATTTTTTGATATGTAAGTGCCAAATCTGGCAGCGTCTTCAAAGTTCATGCTACGAAAATAATCCAAGTTTAACAGAATTCAATCGGTCTAAAATTCTTACTTTATCACTGCGCATATAGAAGTCGGCAAAGGTGATAAACAACTTTCCCAGCGAATCGCAAAGGTGGTCGAAGGCCAGGTCTTCTTTGTAATCGAGGTAGTCTTTTCGTGAAATGTGTACCGAGACCTGTCCGTCGAAATTGAAAGCTATCCAGGTCTTTTCCAGGTAATTAAAATTCGGATTGTACAAAGCACCCCATTCGTGCCCATGTTTAATCGGAACAATCAGCACCCTGTTTTCTTCCTGGTAGGTCATACCAATCATTATTCGTTTCAGGTGGTTAGTAAAATCAATAATGTCGTATTTCGAATAATCTACTACTCCCGCCGGTCTTGGGCGTTCGGTATACGATTCGGGTCCTTCTTCCACATCCCAAGCGGCCAGTTCCAACACCTCGCGACCCCGATAATTAAATCGTTTGGTGATAAAACCATACAGTAACCAGAACATCATCAGGTAGAAGAAAACGAGTACAACTTTCAATTCGTCGGGGAAAACCGGTGCCGGACTATTTAACGTTTCAGGAACTTTTATTAATAGCATAACACCTCCTAACGACAAAAGGTAAAAAGCACTGATCAACAGATAATAGTTGCCTGTTTTGTAAAACGACCAGAATCCGAAGACCAGCGAATAAGAGAGAATGAGTAAACCGAGTGCAGTGAAAGCAACGCGGAGATCGAAAAAAATAAAAATCAGGCAAAAGAATACAATTGATACAATTGCCGGAATTAATCCCTGAATACCTCTATCGGGTTTTAACTTTCTCATGGCTTTTATACTTTAGTTAATAAATACTACAAAAAATATGAACTATACAAAGTTAATACCTTTTGTAGGTAATTGTCAAGATTTAAGGTGATGTTTTTCAGCATAGAATCGTCTTGAAATAAATCATTTTTAATAATTACGGACATAACCAAAATGATTGTTATATTTGTTTGCATCGAAAAGATACACGGCAAACGTTGGTATGCAGAAAATACGCTTAAACATTTTAGGATTATCGGTAAGCCAGACCCAATCGGGGGCTTACGCGTTGGTGTTGGCTGAAGAGGACGGAGAACGCAGGATTCCTATCATTATCGGGCCTGTTGAGGCACAGGCTATCGCCATTCAGTTGGAGGGATTAAAACCTCCGCGACCACTCACGCACGATTTAATAAAAAACATGGCTTTGGCTTTTGATATTGCTCTTCTGGAAGTAACCATTTACAAACTTGAAGAGGGTATTTTTTATTCGGAGCTGTTGTGTGAAATGAATGGAAAAGAAATTCGGATTGATTCGCGAACATCGGATGCAGTTGCCCTGGCGCTGCGTTTTCGGTGCCCAATTTATACATCGGAAGAGATTTTGCAGAAAGCAGGAATTGTGCTTGAATCGGATGACGAGAATTCGCCGGTTAGGAGTATGTTCGACGATGATGAACCGGAAACTTCGGGCTCTTCTTATGCTCAGTATTCAACAAGCGAGTTGCAGGTTTTGCTGAGCGAGGCCATTGAAGATGAGGATTATGAAAAAGCATCGATAATTCGCGATGAGCTGAATAAAAGAGAGAAATAAACTTATTATAGGGAGTTCAAAAATCACCCATGTCGCCCGTTGGGCTCCTGTCCCCTCGAGGGGACAATCGCTGCGAAGCAGGGATAGGGGTGAAAAGAAGAAGAAATATATTAATATGAAACGCATTATAATGTTGCTGGTGGTTGTAGCCGGCATTTTCTTTTTACATCCTTTGGCCGCTCATGCAGCTGACACCATGTTGGCGGCAGCCGATGCGGCAGCACAACAAACCGATACATCGAATATCCTTCTTGCAAAAGAACGACAGACACCTTTTTCAATTATGACCTTATTCAGGGGTTTGCTGGGAATGGTAGTGTTGGTGTTTGTAGGTTTTATTTTTAGTAACGATCGCCGGAATATCCCATGGCGAACGGTCGGTATTGGATTGTTGATCCAGATTCTGCTGGCGCTGGGTGTACTTTATGTCCCGGTTGTTGAGGCCGTTTTCGATTTTGTTGGAAAAATCTTTGTGAAGATCCTTGACTTTACAAAAGAGGGGAGTACCTTTTTACTTGGCGATTTAATGAATGCCGATACTTACGGTTATATTTTTCTTTTCCAGGTATTGCCAACAATTATCTTTTTCTCGGCCTTAACCAGTTTGCTGTTTTATTGGGGAATCATCCAGAAAGTGGTTTACGGACTGGCTTGGGTATTTACAAAAGCCCTGAAGATTTCAGGAGCAGAAGCACTATCGGTGGCAGGAAATATTTTCCTGGGGCAAACCGAATCGCCGCTGATGATTAAAGCCTATCTCGATAAAATGAGTAAGTCGGAGATTTTGTTGGTAATGTCAGGAGGAATGGCAACACTTGCCGGCGGTGTGTTGGCGGCTTATATTGCGTTGTTGGGAGGCGACGATCCGCAATTGCGTATTGAATTTGCCAAACACCTGTTAACGGCATCCGTTATGGCTGCCCCTGCGGCTATTGTATTTTCAAAAATGCTGATTCCGCCCACCGATGAAATCAATAAAACCATTGAAGTTAGCCGCGATAAAATTGGAAGCAATGTTTTGGATGCAGTAACCAACGGAACAACGGAGGGGGTAAAACTTGCGGTTAACGTGGCAGCAATGTTGCTGGCTTTTATTGCTTTTATTGCCATGTTCAATTATGGTATAGGAAAGATTGGGGAGTTGACCCATTTGAATGGTGTAATTGCCAATATAACTGGCGGAAAATATGATAGTTTGTCGCTGCAGTTTATTTTGGGCTACACATTTTCACCAATTATGTGGCTGATTGGTGTTTGTCCGGAAGACATCGCGTTGGTTGGCCGTTTATTGGGAGAAAAACTTATCCTTACCGAATTTATCGGATACGTTTCGCTGGCCGACCTGAAAGCGTCGGGAGTATTTGCCGAAACCAAGTCGATAATAATGGCTACATATATATTATGTGGTTTTGCCAATTTCTCATCAATCGGTATTCAGATTGGAGGAATCGGGGCACTGGCACCAAAACGCCGTGTATTGTTGTCGCAGTACGGAATGCGGGCACTGTTGGCAGGAACACTGGCTTCGTTGATGAGTGCTACTATTATTGGTATGATCCTCGGATAAGAGCAGAGCTTTAGTTCAACCGTGACTATTGTTGAACCTTTTGTTAAATTCATAAAGCCAAACAGAAGCATTCTTTTTCGCTTCTCTTTCATTGCTGAAATCTTTGCAAGGGTCAGTTAGCTAGGTTTTTACTGCCATTCTTTGCTTAGATTTAAATCTTACGTTGTGCATCGTAACAAAGCCTATATTTCTTTCGTAGTAGTACCTGTGAAAAAAATCGGACCACCTTTCCACTAAAAATCAGAGTCACTGATCGCAGGAAAATAATACATGCTTTTATTAGTGTGGCATAATGTGCTATTGCACTTTTTTAGGAAAATTATATGAGACAGCTAAAGATTACAACATCTATTACTAATCGTGAAAATACTTCGTTAGACAAGTATTTACATGAGGTTGGTAAGGAAAAACTTATTACAATTGAGGAAGAAGTTGAATTATCACAACGAATTAAAAAAGGCGACCAGGGTGCATTGGAAAAATTAACAAAAGCTAACTTACGATTTGTTGTATCGGTGGCAAAGCAGTACCAAAATAAGGGTTTGAGCTTACCCGATCTAATAAACGAAGGAAACCTTGGCTTGATTAAAGCAGGTCAGAAGTTTGATGAAACCCGTGGGTTTAAATTTATTTCCTATGCCGTGTGGTGGATTCGGCAATCAATTATTCAGGCAATTGCAGAACAATCGCGTATTATTCGTTTGCCATTGAATCAGATTGGTTCCTTGCATAAAATTAATAGAGCTATCGCAAAATTTGAGCAAGAACATGAACGAAAACCATCGCCGGAAGAATTAGCGGAAATCTTGAAGTTACCTGCCAACAAAGTTGCCAATACGCTCAGAGTATCAGGGAGACATGTTTCAGTTGACGCCCCATTTGTGTATGGCGAAGACAATAGTCTTTTGGATGTTTTGGTAAATGCCGATTCGCCAAACGCTGACTGTGCACTTATGACAGAATCACTGGAAAAAGAGATACACCGTGCATTAGCTACATTGGTAAAGCGAGAGAACGACGTTATTAGGCTATTTTACGGTCTCGGTTGTCGGGAAATGACACTGGAAGAAATAGGAGAGCAATTTGGTTTGACCCGTGAAAGGGTGCGACAGATAAAAGAAAAGGCTATCAGACGCTTGCAGCAAAATTCAAGAAGTAAATTATTGAAAACATATTTGGGGTGAGTAGTTTCGTTTAATCCGATTCTCCACTTTTGGTTTTTTGTTTTCTGCACGATTGATGAAAAAGCACTTAATGTGCTATGTAATCTGTTAGAATCCATCGCTTTCTTTAATTCTCAACCTTCAGAACCTAAACTCTTAAAGTTGAACATTGAACTCTAAACTTTTAATTGTACTTTTGCACCTCAAATTTTTAGCTAGATATTTCAAGATGAGTCAAATGGAAATTCCGAGCAAGTACAACCCGGCTGAGGTTGAAGATAAATGGTACAAATACTGGATGGACAATAAATATTTCCATTCAACACCCGACGAGCGCGAACCTTACACGATTGTAATTCCGCCGCCAAACGTAACCGGTGTGTTGCACATGGGGCACATGCTTAACAATACCATTCAGGATATTCTGGTCCGTCGTGCGCGAATGACCGGTAAAAATGCCTGCTGGGTACCGGGTACCGACCATGCATCGATTGCTACCGAAGCCAAAGTAGTAAACAAACTAAACGCTGAAGGAATTGACAAGTACGATCTTTCGCGCGACGAATTCTTGAAACATGCCTGGGAATGGACCGATAAACACGGCGGTATTATCCTCGAGCAGCTGAAAAAACTGGGTGCTTCATGCGACTGGGATCGTACCGCTTTTACCATGGACGAAGCCCGCAGCGAATCGGTAATCAAAGTGTTTGTCGACCTGTTCAACAAAGGAATGATTTACCGCGGTGTACGTATGGTAAACTGGGATCCGGCAGCTAAAACTGCACTTTCGGATGAGGAAGTGATCTACAAAGAAATGCAGGGTAAACTCTACTACCTCAACTACAAAATTGAAGGAGAAGATGAGTTTGTAACCATTGCAACTACACGTCCTGAAACCATTTTAGGTGATACTGCTGTTTGTGTAAATCCGAACGACGAACGTTTTGCCCACCTGAAAGGAAAACGTGTTTTAGTGCCGCTGATCAACCGTTCAATTCCGATTATTGAGGATGAATATGTTGACATGGAATTTGGTACCGGATGTTTGAAAATTACACCGGCCCACGATATTAATGACTACGAAATTGGCTTGAGATACAACTTGCCATCCATCGACATTTTTAACGACAATGGTACTTTAAATGAAAGTGCCGGATTGTATGTTGGCGAAGATCGTTTTGATGTTCGTGATAAAATAGTTCCTGAACTGGAAAAGGCTGGAAACCTGGCAAAAGTTGAAGATTATACAAATAAGGTTGGTTTCTCGGAAAGAACTGATGTAATCATCGAACCCAAATTGTCGGCGCAGTGGTTCCTGAAAATGGAAGAACTGGTAAAACCGGCTTTGGAAAATGTGATGAACGATACTATCAGTTTCCACCCACCGAAATTTAAAAATACATACAAACATTGGATGGGTAACATCAAAGACTGGTGTATTAGCCGTCAGTTGTGGTGGGGCCACCAAATTCCTGTGTATTACCTGCCCGACGGAACTTATGTTTGTGCGGAATCAGTAGAAGAAGCTTTAAAGTTGGCAAAAGAAAAATCGGGTAACGCTGAATTAACTACTTCCGACCTGAAACAAGATGAGGATGCATTGGATACCTGGTTCTCAAGCTGGTTGTGGCCAATCTCGGTTTTCGATGGGGTTCGTGAGCCGGAGAATGAGGAAGTAAACTATTACTATCCTAGTTCGGATTTGGTAACAGCTCCTGATATCATTTTCTTCTGGGTAGCCCGAATGATTATTGCCGGTTACGAGTACCGCGATGATTTCCCGTTCAAAAACGTATATTTTACAGGAATGGTGCGCGATGCACAACGCCGTAAAATGTCGAAATCGCTGGGTAACTCTCCCGATCCGCTTGATTTGATCGCAAAATATGGTGCTGACGGTGTTCGTGTTGGAATGCTGCTGTGTTCTCCTGCAGGTGGCGATTTGTTGTTCGACGAAGGACTGCCGCAACAGGGAGCAGGTTTCTCAACTAAGATTTGGAATGCTTTCCGTTTGGTGAAGAACTGGGAAGTTTCTGCTGAAATCGAGCAGCCGGAACATTCAAAACTGGCCATCGAGTGGTTTAAAAATAAAATTGCCCAGGTAGTTGAGACTTTAAATGCACAGTTCGACAGTTTCCGTATTTCGGAAGCACTGATGACAGTTTATACTACTGTTCGCGACGAGTTTTCAGGATGGTTGCTGGAGATGGTTAAACCGGCTTATCAGCAGCCGATCGATGGAAAAACATATGCCGAAATTCTTGAACTGTTCGATCAGATGTTGCGACTGATGCATCCTTTTATGCCATTTATTACTGAAGAAATCTGGCAGTTGCTGGAAGAGCGTAAAGAAGGCGAAAGTATCATGATTAGTCAGTTGCCGGCTAATACCAGTTACGATGCTGCATTGCTTGCTGCGTTCGAGGATGTAAAAGAAGCGGTTTCCGGGATTCGCAAAATCCGTAAAGACAAAAATATTGCCTTTAAAGATGCTATCGATTTTTCGGTACAAAAGGGCGACAAAGGTTTTGATGCTAAATTCAATAGTATTCTTATCAAATTGGGTAATCTTACCGAGTTGAAGGCTGTTGAAGAAGAAGTAAAAGGAGCGGCATCGTTCCGTGTAAAATCAACCAATTTCTATATTCCGCTTGATGGATTTATCGATGTGGAAGAAGAGTTGAAAAAGCTGGAAGAGGAGTTAAAATACGCCAAAGGATTCCTGAACTCGGTAATGAAAAAACTGAGCAACGAGCGTTTTGTAAATAACGCACCGGAAGCGGTTGTTGCCAAAGAAAAAGCAAAACAAGCCGATGCCGAAGCCAATATTAAAGTGTTGGAAGAGCGCATTGCTTCAATGAAATAATTCTATTGAGCAGGTGACTTGAAGTCACCTGCTCAATACTTTCCAAATCCCCCTTAACATCTGTTAAAAACCCGTTAAATAGTGTTATCTTCAAAATGGTTAAATTCTTTTGCATAGATTTGCAATCGGAATAGAAATACGCACTTATGTATAAATATTTACTGCTGCTATTATTTGTTTTGACGGGTGTTTTTGCTTGGGCGCAGGATGAAGATTATCCCATTGATCCGATGTTGATCGAACTGAAAGCAAAAATCCTGAGTTCGTCCGATAGTTCAGCAGTACCTTACGCCAACATTATCAACCACCGCACACACAGCGGGACGATCACCAACGGCGAGGGGATTTTTAATCTCGAGATGCTGAATATCGATTCACTGGAAATAACTTCGGTAGGCTTTAAACCATATATTTTAAAAGTTCCTTCTTATTACACGGGTTACGATATGTTGACCTTTTATATGGAACCGGTTCTCTATAATGTCGGCGAGGTTACAGTAGAGGGCGATGCCCAACAGCTTGATTATTTCGAACATGGAAATCCGACCGAAGTTGATCCCACCTTGCGTGGCGATGCATTTAACGAAAAGCCTCCGGTTGTTGCTGCATTGTTTAGTCCGTTATCCTTTGCGCAGTATTACGGCAAGCGCGAAAAACGTAAACGACAAGTGCGCGAAGATATGGCCATAATGCGTAACTGGGAAATGCACTCGAGAAACTACAATAAGGAAATGGTAATGAAACTCACCGGGCTAAATGAAGCGTATGCCGATACCTTTATGATGTGGTTTAACGGACAAAATGTGCTTCCTTATACTGCAAGCGAATACCAGGTTCGGGAATCAATTGTGCAGTATTACGAATTATTTAAGATGGATTACGATCTCGAATAGTAGAACAAAAAGTTCGACTAATAATCAATCATTTGTTAATAGAATACAAAAAAGTATTATTATTAGCTCTTGTTGAAGTTTCATATTGAATATATAAAGATGTAATAATCTTTAAATTGAAATCATAATTGTAGAAATCGCTTTCAATTCGAATATTTGAATGCTAAAGTGTCAGCGAAGAATCAAACGCAATCATATTGGCTCTAATTAAAATATGTTCTTCAGCATAAATATTGGTTTTTGATTGGTTGTAACTTCGTTTCGCAATCATTTAATATTCAAAGTTATGAAACGATTAATGTTTACCTTCGTGGCTATTATCTTAGCCTTGGGAATTGCTGTAGCAGGCGATTACAAAATTCCCTTAATAGGATCGAAAGCTCCAAAATTCAGTGCAAACACAACTGAAGGAAAAATTACTTTCCCTAATGATTTTGGCAACAACTGGAAGATTCTTTTTAGTCATCCGGCCGATTTCACTCCCGTGTGTTCATCTGAATTGCTCGAACTGGCACACTTACAATCTGACTTTAAAAAATTGGGTGTACAAGTTGCCGTTATCTCGACCGATAACGTGGAATTACACAAAATGTGGGAAGCTCACCTTGAGGAACTCGACTACAAAAACAGAGGTCCGATTGCGATAGAGTTTCCCATATTTGAAGATCCGGATGGAAAAAATTCGAAGCTTTACGGAATGCTTCACGAACCGACAAGTACCAATCGCGACATTCGCGGGGTATTTATCATCGACGATAAAAACATCGTTCGTTCTGTAAATTTCTATCCGGTAGAAGTGGGTAGAGATATGACAGAATTTGTGCGGATAGTTGAAGCACTTCAACTTTCGGATAAACAACATGTTTACACGCCCGCCAACTGGGAAAGCGGTGACGATGTAATTGTTCCTTATTTTCCTTATACACAGGCCGAATTGGCTGCGAATCCTGGATTAAAAGACGATTACTACCAGGTAGGAGACAGGATTTGGTTTAAGCGAATGGAAGGCAACACTGTTCACAAATAAGAAGCGCAATTTTCATAGAATAGTGGGTTAATTTTTGAACGCGAGAAAGGTATTTGCTAAGCAGGTACCTTTTTCATTGTGCAAAAAAGAAAGCCTGGCATGTACCAGGCTTCCCAATGAAAGGGTAAACTTTCATTATTTTGCAATCAAATAATAAACGCAGTTATAAACCGGTTCACTATTGTAATTTCTTATAACAACGAAACTGTTGTTTTGTTAACTATTTTAAGAAAAAACTACCTTGAGGTATTAACTTCCAATTTCGCTTTTCAGCAGTTTAACCTGGTTGCTAAGTTTGGTAATTTCGGCGTCTTTTGTTTTGATTTGATTTTGCAGCTGAGTGGTTTCGGAACGTACGCTGTTTAACTGTTCCTGAAGTTTTGCCAGATCAGTTTCGCCACTTTTAATTTTTCCTTCAAGAACTTTAGCCTGTTCATTCAGTTTATTGATATCGAAATTCTTTTGATCGATAACTGAGTTTTTGGTAGTTACCTCTTCTTCAAGCGAACCTACCTGTTTTTGCAACGATTCAATCGTAGCATCTTTACTTTCCAGTGCATTGGTAAGTCGTTGTTTTTCAAAATCGAGGTTAAAACTTGTTTCCTGCAACGACTCCTGTTTTTTGTTCAGTTCGTCCGACAGCACTGCCATTTCCTGCTTTAAATCGGCAATGTCCTGCTCTTTCATGGCGTTGCTTTCCATCAGCTCATTTTTCATGGCCTCAAAATCGGCAATCAGTGCTTTAATACGTTCAGCTTTGGCATTGTTTTCGGCATCGAGTTTACGCGAAAGTTCTTCGGCTTTTAACCTTCCGGCTTCCATTTCAAGGTATTTCTTTTTCGAAACACACGAACTTAACCCGATTAAAACAACACTAATAACCAGAACAATATATTTTCTACTCATAACATCCTTTTTATGTTTAAAACAAAGATACACAATAATAATTGGGTATAATAACGTTTTACTAGGCAGTAATGATATATATTTCTTACTTTTATTTTTTAAATTCGATGGTCATGAAGAAAACAATTATATTCATTTTTACAGTTTGTTTGGCGCTTACAACACTGGCTCAGAACGGCTCAAAGGTTGCACACACCATCAAAGGAAAGGTGGTTGATTCCGAGAGTAACCGGCCGGTTTCGTACACCAACATTGGTTTGGAAGGTACATTTTTTGGCACTGCCAGCGACAGCGAAGGAAACTTTGAACTTAAAATACCGGAAGAAATGGTTGATAAAGCCATTTATTTTTCGGCAGTTGGTTTTAAAAACCAGCAATTCCCGGTTAAAGATTTATTCTCGAAAGAGTTTGCCGTTATTAAGTTGCAACCACAGTCGTATGGTGTTGGAGAGGTTGATATTGCCGCACAAAATATGGTGCTGATCCGCATTTTGCGCATGGCATCGGAAAACATAAAATACAACTATGGTTCGGGCCCGTTTAATATGCATTTTGCCTATTCAAATGAAAAAACTGTTGATGGCGCGGTGCAATCACCGCAGGTTGCCCAGGTCTTACTTTACGATGCTTCGGGTTACACTCATCCATCGAAAGCCGATGCTTTTAAAGCCCGCAATTATTCGGTTACCAAAGAACAGAACGACGATGATTATAGCTTTTCAACAGCTCAATTAAATCTTGATGATCTGCTGGAATTCGACTGGGCACGTTCTGCTTCAGGCGTTTTAAATCCTGCCTTGCTAAACGATTACAAACTGGAGTTAGAGAGCCAGCCTGTTATTGATGGTAAGGAATATTGGGTGATAACTTTTAGCCCTAAAGTTCCATCGTTGGCAACGACCGGCGATTATTATGCCGGAGCGTTAAAAGGAAAAATTACAGTAAATAAGGAAGATTATTCGGTATTAAAAATTGAAGGTCAGGTGGTGGCAGCCAAAAACAATAAACAGGGTAGAGCTTTGGGAATTGGACAAAGCAACACTGATTTTCTTACTGATTTAATTTATTCTTTCGAAGTGGATTACAAAGACCTTTTGCTCAAACGCGTCTCGCTGGATAAATCGTATTCGTACGCTGGCAAAAAAGTTTCAGAACAATCGGCGCTGGAAATGAACCGGGCGCATACCAACAACCTGACTGTTGTTGATTCGCGCGATTATTTTCCGGGTGAATAAGTGAAGAACTAACACAAAAGAAAACGGGATTGCAATCAACTGCAATCCCGTTTTTTATTTTGTTGGAAGAATTATTTAGTTTGATGTAAATAACTCTTCTTCCTTCACTTTTCGAACTTGCATACTGTCTTTTAATGTGCGGTTAATGATGGTATAAGGAGCAGTAACAACCTGGTCGCCCTCCTTAATTCCTTTCAGGATTTCAATACTGTTATTGTCCTGAATTCCGGTTTCCACTTCGGTTTTAATCACACGTCCGTCAACAAACAAGAAAACCACTTCCTGTTTTTCGTCGCGTTGTGTTGTGTTGTCGTCATTCGACGAATTTTCCGATTCATCATCGCTAACCTCTTTCGTGCCACCATCTTTTTTCTTGATACGTGTTGTTACCGCCGAAATTGGCACCGAAATAACGTTCTCGCGGGTTTCAGTAAGAATATCAACCGTGGCCGACATTCCCGGGCGGAACGGATAAAGGTTTCCATTCTCCGGATCTATCAGGTCTTCGTATGATTCGTGCAGCAAAAATACTTTCACATCAAAATTGGTTACCTGGTCGGAACTGGTGCCGGTTACACTGGCCGAATTGGCAATTTCGGTAACAATACCTTTAAACTTACGGTTCAGGTAGGCATCTACTTCAACCAGAGCCGTATCGCCTTTCATCACTTTCACGATGTCGTTCTCGTTCACCTCCACCTCAACTTCCATTTTGTTCAGGTCGGCAACGGTCATCATTTCGGTTCCCACCATCATGCTGGTTCCTACAACACGCTCACCTTTTTCAACGTTCAGTGCCGAAATGGTTCCTGAAATAGGAGCATATATTTTGGTTTTTACGAGTTGTTCCTCTGCTTCATCGAGCGATGCTTGCGCACTCAATACCGAATATTGTGCAGCGCGAACTTCGGCTTGCGCAACTTTGTATGCTGCTTCTGCCGATTCGAATTCAGAAACCGGAATGGTGCCTTTTTCATACAATTGTTTCGATCGTTTATACGAGAGCTCGCTTTCAATCTGTTGTGCTTCTGCTTGTGCCTGCCGTGCTTTCGACGAGTTTAATGCAGCTTCCGATCGGTTTACAGCCGAAACATACATCTCGGGTTTTATCACACAAAGAAGTTTTCCCTGCTCAACGGCATCGCCGTCTTCAACATACAGTTCTACGATCTCGCCAGCCACATCCGGACTGATCTTTACCTCGGTTTTTGGCTGAATTTTTCCGTTGGCGGTTATAAACTCGGTGATGGATTTGCTTTCAACCGTTTCGGTGGCCACTTTTAAGTTGACCTCGTTGCCAAACCAACCCTGTTTTTTACCAACGATAAGCAGGATCATTATTACAACAGCAATCCCAATGATATAAGGTAGCGTCTTTTTTTGCTTCATTTCTCGAAGAAGTTTTTTTTATAGGTACAGAATCAGTTTCTAAAATTACAAGAAAAATTAAATCAGGAATGATAAAGTTCTTAATCATAATTTTTTCTTGTTGTATGCACCGGACCTGAGCTTGAAGTACCGCTGCATTTCAACACCGAAAAAGACTATTCTTTGATCAACATTCGCGCGGTTAAGCGGCTGTGTTGTTCCAGATAAATGTCTTTTTCTTTTACCATCCAGTCCAGTACATCTTCAGTATAATGACGGATAGTTACCAACGTAAGATCAGTGTTGTAGCGTATTTTGTAATCTCCCGAAAGTTCGCTGAAAATTTCCTCCAGATTTTCGTCCGAGGCATCGGCGACAATATTCAGGTCGATGGCCGACTGTTGCATCAGCGTAACCTTGATCAGTTTTTCCATCAGGAATTTCACAACACGCTCGATGTCGCTGATTGAGATGATCGAAAAATCGAGTGCTGAAAGTGTTATCAGTACCTGGTTTTCTTTTAAGATAAAAATTGGAGGTAACTCAATTTTATGATCGATTTTGTGAATTACAGTCCCCGGGTTTTTCGGTTCAACAAACGATTTTACCAGCAACGGAATTCCTTGGTTATGCAGCGGCTGCATGGTTTTCGGGTGGATTACTTTTGCCCCCGAATGTGTCATCTCCACGGCCTCTTTGTACGACAGTTCGTTGATCATTACCGCGTCGTTCATTTTTTTCGGATCAGCACTCAAAACACCCGGAACATCTTTCCAAATCGATACACTTTCTACCTGCAACGAACTACCAATAATTGCGGCCGTAAAATCCGATCCCTCGCGCCCCAAAGTCGTGGTTAAATTCGTAGTTGTTGATCCCATAAAACCCTGCGTAATATACAATCCTGTATCGCTGAAATTAAATTCATTACGTATCAGTTCGCCGGTCCATTCCCAGTCAACACGGGCATCGCGGAATGTGTCGTCGGTTTTTAAACAGGTGCGAATATCAATCCACTTGTTGTTTTGTCCGGTAGCGGCAATATAATCGCTCACAATGCGCGTTGAAATAAGCTCGCCAAAACAAATAATCTGGTCGTATTCAAAATTATAATCAAACGAAGGGCGCGAATTCAGTTTGTGTTCCAATTCCGAAAACAGCTCGTAAACACCCTGCGGCATTCCTTTTTCACCAAACAGATCACCAATAATATCAATGTGGTAATTCTTGAAATTATTGAAAATGGTCTGTTTTTCTTCCGAGTTATTGAAATACGCTTTTATCAGAGTCTCCAGCAAGTCGGTACTTTTCCCCATGGCCGAGATTACAACGGCCAGGTTCCCGTTTTCACTTCTGATTATTTCGAATACATTTTTTACCGCGGCGGAATCTTTTACCGATGCTCCACCAAATTTAAATACCTTCATACAAATTGGCTTTTTCCTTTAATCAATGCGTTATGTGTTGTTTAGCGCTACAAATCTATATTTTTTGAAATTACAAAAAGCGAATCAGCCTTACGAAATCATTTTGTTAAAAATATTAATTTAGAGGCCTTCGTAAAAACAATAAAAAAAACTGCACAAAATGAGACAAATTATCCTTTCATTTTTTATCCTATACACTTTTTCGGCGTTCAGCCAGGTTAGCCAACTCAATAAAAGTTCGCTTTCCATTGAAACAATTATGCAAGATCCGACCAAATGGATTGGTGCTTCGCCAACAGGTATAAGCTGGAGCGAAGACGGAGCAAAGATTTATTTTCAGTGGAATCCCGAGCAAGACACCCTGGAAGCCTTGTACGCTTATAATTTGTCGACCAAAAATATTGAAAAGGTTAGTCTGGAAGAGAAAATGAAACTACCCGGACGCCGTGCCGAATTTAACAGTGATCGCACAAAAAAAGTATATACCCGAAACGGCAATCTCTTTTTACTGGATATTAAAAGTGGAAAAGAAAAGCAGCTAACAGCGTGGCTGGAGCGCGTATCGTCGCCGGAGTTTGTTTTGGGCGATTCGAAAATTGCATTTTTGAAAGACAACAACCTGTTCACCATCGATCCGGAAACAGGCTTGATTACTCAGCTTACCAACTTTGTTTCGGGAAGTGAGAAAAAAGAACCGGCTTCGTCTGCACAAGCGAAATGGCTGGAAGAACAGCAAAAAGAATTGTTTGTGGTTTTGCAGGAACGCGAAGCAAAAAACAAAGCGCGCGAGAGCCGGGAAGAAGCCGAAAAAGTTGCTGAGCCACTAAAAATATACACCGGCAAAAAGTTTGTGCGAGATATTTCGCTGAGTGCAAGTGGCAATTATATCATTTACAGTTTGTATGAAAGGGCAAACGCAAAAGCAACTTCGGTAACGCATCATGTTACCGAGTCGGGTTACACCGAAGAACGAAACGCACGTTCGAAAGTTGGGAGTCCGCAGGCATCGGTTGAAATGGGCATTTTTGATGTGAAAAACAACAAGCTGATATCGATAGATAAAACACAAATTCCCGGATTAAAAGACCTGCCCGATTACCTGAGTGATTATCCCGAGCGAATGCCAAAAGACGGCGAAGAAGTAAAAGATCGGGAGGTGAATTTGTTAGGGCCACTGTGGAACGAAACGGAAAATAAAGCTGTGATTGTAGCTTTGTCGCAAGACAACAAAGACCGCTGGATGCTGTTGCTCGATCCTGCTACCGGCAGCCTGGAATTACTCGATCGTCAACGCGACGAAGCTTGGATTGGAGGTCCCGGAATTGGTGGCTGGAGCATGTCAACCGGGAGTATTGGCTGGATGCCTGATGGCGAGTCGGTTTGGTTTCATTCAGAGGAAACAGGCTACTCGCATTTGTACGCCGTAAATTGCAAAACCAAAAAGAAAACCGCACTCACTTCAGGTGAGTTTGAAGTGTCGGAAGCATCTATTTCGAACGATAAAAAAAGTTTCTACTTCATTGCAAACAAAGTGCATCCCGGCGTAACGCATTATTATAAAATGCCGGTTTGGGGAGGAAAACTTACACAGATTACATCGCTTGAAGGTGGTAACGAGGTGACACTTTCGCCCGATGAAAAATATTTAGCGATTCGTCATTCGGAGGCCAACAAACCCTGGGAACTTTATTTGCAGGAAAATAAAGCAGGCGCGGAAGCCGTGCAGTTAACGCAATCAACCACCGATGCTTTTAACGAATACAACTGGCGCGTTCCGGAGTTTATTACTTTTAATGCTGCCGACGGTGCCGAAGTTCATGCCCGTTTGTATCGCCCTGAGTCGCCCGAGCAAAACGGACCTGCAGTGATTTTTGTACACGGCGCCGGATATCTGCAAAATGCGCACAAATGGTGGAGCAGCTATTTCCGCGAATACCAGTTTCACAATATTTTAGTCGACAACGGTTATACCGTACTTGATATCGATTACCGCGGAAGTGCCGGTTATGGCCGCGACTGGCGTACCGGAATATACCGCTGGATGGGTGGACTGGACCTGTCGGATCAGGTGGACGGCGCAAAAATGCTAACAGAAAAGTATAATGTTTCGCCGGAAAGAATTGGTATTTACGGAGGATCGTATGGCGGTTTTATTACCCTGATGGCTTTGTTTAACGAGCCGGAGACTTTTGCCGCAGGAGCCGGTTTACGTTCGGTTACCGACTGGGCGCATTACAATCATGGTTACACTGCAAATATTCTGAATACACCGGTTGAAGACAGCATTGCTTACGCCAAAAGTTCGCCCATTAATTTTGCTGAAGGACTGGAAGGTAACCTGCTGATGTGCCACGGTATGGTTGACGATAATGTCCAGTTTCAGGATATTGTTCGTTTAACACAGCGACTGATTGAGTTGGGCAAAGAAAACTGGGAGCTGGCAGTTTTTCCTGTGGAAGCTCACGGTTTTGTGGAGCCAAGTAGCTGGACCGATGAATACAAACGTATTTTTAAACTTTTTGAAGAGAGCTTGAAATAGTTTTGATATAGTAAAAAGGAGTGGTTTTGCACTTACTCCTTTGTTAATTATGTTTTATCCCCATTTTTAGGAGTAGCCGGAATTTTTGATGAATAAGCAGGAGGTGTTTGTAGTTTGTTGAAAATGAGCTATAAACGCCTCCGTTTTTTATTGTTGAATATTTTGTTTCTTCTAATACTTACTGGTTTTAGCCGTGTTTTACGTGCAAAAAATCCCAAATAAATGGGATTGTTCAGTACTGAGTGACCCTCTAATTTTGACCCAAAACTATTATTCTATGAAATTAGTCACTCTGTTACTGGCTATCGTCCTACTTTGTTTAGGACAAAATAGCTTTGCACAAACCGAAGAAAAAAAAACTTCGCGCCTGACTTTTGGAGGTTACGGCGAAGTGGTTTACCGCCATTTCGATTACACCGACGATTTTAACCGCTACACCTACCCTGAGAATTTTACGGAAAGAGTAAGCCGCGGACAAACCGATATTCCTCACCTGGTTTTTAATGTGACATACGACTTTGGTAAAGGCTGGAAAGTAAGCAGCGAGATTGAATTCGAACACGGTGGCGTTGGTTCCGAAATGGAAATTGAAGCCGAAGAATTTGGCGAGTACGAAACCGAAGTTGAAAAAGGCGGCGAAGTGATCCTGGAACAATTCTGGATCGAAAAAAGCTTTAGTTCGCGTTTTAATATTCGTGCCGGTCACATTATCGTTCCGGTTGGATCGACCAATTATGGCCACCTGCCGACGGAATATTTCACGGTAATGCGCCCCGAAGGAGAAAGTACGATCATTCCGCAAACCTGGCACGAAAACGGGATCAGTATCCATGGTCGTCTGCGTATGTGGGATTACGATTTTCAGTTGGTGAACGGTTTGGATGTTGATGCTTTTGGATCATCAAATTGGGTGAACGGCGGAAGTATTTCTCCCTACGAATATAAACTGGCAACCAGCATGGCCGGTGCGTTCAGGATCAATAATTATTCTGTAAACGGCCTTCGCATTGGACTGAGTGGTTATGCAGGAAACAGCGCCGGCAACAGTCTGAAAGCCGATCGTTACGACGGTTTGAAAGGAACGGTACTGATCGGTTCTGCCGATGCCGAATACCGCTCGCAAAACCTGATCGCACGTTCTGCTGTGATTTATGGCAATCTTTCAGAGTCCGCAGAAATTTCAAAGATCAATAAAAGTTTGCCGTCAGCGGCACCTTCTCCTCATACCGATGTTGCTAAAAATGCCGCGTCGTTTATGGTGGAAGCAGGTTACAATGTACTTTCGTTTTTCCCGCAAGCTGAGGGCCAGCTTTATACCTTTCTGCATTACACCTATTACAATTCGATGCAAAATACAGTAAGCACCATGTTGGCCGATGCCCGTTACAAACGACAGCTTTATACGCTGGGGCTCAACTATTATCCCATACCACAAATCGCATTAAAAGCCGAATACAGCATGCGCGTGTTCGACAAACCATATAATCAGGAAAATACACTAAGTCTGGGAGTTACTTTTTCAGGCATGTTCAATTAATTCAAAATAATTACCATGAAAAAATTTAATCCATTTCTATTTCTCACCGGCGGGTTAGCGCTATTTACGGTTGCTTGTTCAGAAAACGACGATGCTACTGATACTGACCTGCAAGACGCAAAAGTCACTGAGGTAATCACCGATTACACCAATCTTACAGTGATCAAAACTTACGAAAACATGGCCAGCAATGCCATTTCTCTGGTTGATGTCATTCAGAATTTCAGTGCTGAATTAAGCGATGCTGAAGTTGAAGCAGCAGCTGAAGCCTGGAAAGACACCCGTGAATACTGGGAAAAAAGCGAGGCCTTTTTGTTTGGTCCGGCAGCTTTCAATAACCTCGATCCGCTGCTTGACTCGTGGCCACTTGATAAAGACCAGCTCGACCAGGTTCTTGCCGATGTTGAAGCCGAAAAGATCGCTATGAGTTCTGACTATGTTCGCAACAGCCTGGGTGCTTCGCTCCGCGGATTTCACGCAGTTGAATATTTGTTGTTCCGTGATGGTGCAGCCCGAACTGCATCCAGCTTTTCGGTAGCCGAATTGACTTACCTTGAAGCCGTAGCACAGGTTCTTGCTGAAGACTGCACAACATTGGAAGCATGGTGGAGCGGAACAGAATATCTTACAACTGAAAAGCAAGCTTTGCTTGAAGCTGCTGAACTTGAAGTGGGAGATGCTTTTGGAAACGAGTTGATTAATGCCGGATTAAGTGGAAGCCGCTATGTTTCGCAATATGCAGCGCTGGAAGAAATTATTCAGGGCGCCATGGACATTGCCGACGAAGTAGGGAATGCAAAAATCGCAGATCCAGTGGAATCAGGAAACGTACTGGATGTAGAATCGTGGTATAGCTGGAATTCACTCACCGACTTTGTGAATAACATCAATAGCATCGAAAATGCATACCTCGGAGGTTTGTCGGAAAACGAAAGAGGAGCCAGTCTTTCCGATCTTGTAAAAGCTGAATCAGCTGAACTCGACGAAGAAATTAAAGCAAGCATTACGAAAGCTAAAGATGAGATTAGCAACATCGGAATGCCGTTCCGTAACAACCTTTCGAATACTACCGCAACCGACGCCGCCACTGAAGCCTGTAACGAACTGTTTACTTCACTGAAAAAGGTGAAAGACATTCTATAACATTCAAAAAAATCAAAAATCAACCACGACTAGATGAAAACGAAAAATCAACCCAAAAAAGGAGGACTTCTGCTGGCAGCCGCACTAAGTGTGGGATGCCTGATTAGTTCCTGCACCAAAGACCCGGTTCTTGTTGAAGAACTGGAGGATAACGGCACCCTTTCGGAAGAGTATTACGCCGGAGGTTTAAACGGAACGGTTTTTAACGAAACCTCTCGTTGTTTTGAACAGCCATCACCGGCCATTAGCAATCAGAACGCTTTTCTGAATGGGGAGTCATTTTTTGAGAACCGTTTTGTTACAGGGAGCGATGCGCCGTTCAGCGGATTGGGGCCTGTTTATATAAAAACTTCGTGTATTTCATGTCATCCGGGATATGGAAGAGGCAAACGAACCGATCGCCTGTCAACCGATCATGCGAACGGCTACATTGCATTCGTCCACAATCCCGATGGTTCAATTGTGGAGGGATTTACTGTTATGTTGCAAATTCATGCAGTAGATCCCTACATTCCTCCGGCACAGGACGTGCTCATTCACTGGAACGAATTTGTGGATGAATACGGGAATAAATACCCCGACGGTACACCATACAACCAGGGGAAAACCACTGAAGGATCATTGTCATATCCAACTGCCGAGATGGTTGGCTGTATTATGGATCTGCCTGAAGATTACCAGGTTTCGGTTGAAGCAACGATCGGAATTTACGGAACCGGGTTGCTTGATGCGATCAAAGACGAGGATATTATAGCAGAATACAATCGTCAGCAAGCCATGGAAGGACCAATTAAAGGCCAGCATGGGAAATGGATAACCGAAGCTTTTGACGGGAAACCGCACCTGGGAAAATTTACCTGGCATTGTAGCCGCGCGACCCTACAAAATGGTCCGGGATTTAATGGTATTTACAGCATCTCGAATATTACCCGGGCTGACAAACCAACGCTTTATGCCACAAAACAGTGGATTGAAAAACAACACGAGCTTGGTATCGATACAACCGGTCTGCATGCCACACAACCGATTGAAATGCATGCCGGTGACATGTCCGATTTTATGCTTTGGCATCGCGGGCTGGCAGTTCCTGCGGCTCGAAATCTTGATGACGAAGAGGTGCTACAAGGTAAAAACCTTTTTTATGAAGGGAAATGTGCCGAGTGTCACAAGCCGTCCTGGACAACAGGTGAATACGCACACATACCCGGTTATTCGAATCAGAAAATCAGGCCTTACACCGATTTGCTGATGCACGACATGGGAGATGAAAACAAAGGCAGATTCCGTACCTACAGAACTCCGCCGCTATGGGGAAAAGGATTGATGGAAAAAGCGGCCGATCATACGCACATGTTTCACGATTTACGAGCACGTGATTTTGAAGAAGCTATTTTATGGCACTTTGGCGAAGCTGAAGAAGCCCGTGAATTTTTCCGGAATCTGACCAAAGAGAACCGGGATGCACTGATCAAATTTTGTACATCAATTTAAATAAAAATGAAGCATCTGAAATATCTGGGAATTATTGCTGCATGCATTTTTTTGTATTCGTGCAGCAAGTCGGAGGAAAGTGACGAGATCTCATTCTCATCCGATATTGCCGGCTTTCTGGAAAATAGTTGCACTGCCTGTCACTATGGTGGCCGGCAGTCGCCTGATTTAAGGGAGCAATACGCTTACAATGCCCTGATCGACGGTGAATATGTTCTTCCGGGCAACTCAGCTGACAGTCCGCTAGTGCAACAGCTTGAAAGCGGACATCCCTCCGCAGGACATCTTACGCAAAGTCAAATTGATCAGGTAAAATTGTGGATTGATCAGGGAGCAGTAAATAACTAAGAAATCAATTTTGAATAGTTGATTTCACACACAAAAAAGTATTATGAAAATGTTTTTCAGACATCTTACCTCACCGCGAAACGGACTTTTACTATTGTTCGTTTTGGCTATGTTCGGCTGTACAAAAGAGGACGGCCAGCTGCAAAAAATTGAAGGTGAACTGGCAGGTGGTGCCACGACCATTTACATGCAAAGCAGCAAGGCTTTTTCAACGCCGGCGCCTAATTTATCGCAGGAAGGGCTTGAAAAACATTTGGATGGAGATGTTGCATTTGAAGCCATTTTTGTTTCGGGTCACGCTCCGGTAAACGGGGGACTGGGGCCTGTTTTCAACCACAACTCCTGCGCGGGTTGCCACGTTACTGATGGGCGTGCTGCGCCACCGTCGAATATCAACGACATGAGCGGCTTCTTTTTCAAAATAAGCGTGGAAGGTGAAGATGAACACGGCGGTCCGGCACCGGTTCCGGGTTTTGGTACGCAGTTGCAGCACCAGTCGATTTACGGTTATCAAAAGGAAGCTATGCTGGCAGTTACTTACGAAGAATTTGATGAAATGCTGGCCGATGGCACGGTGGTCACACTTCGGAAGCCGGTTTACGGAATTGAAAATCCATACACATCGATGCCTTCGGAAGTGATGATCTCACCAAGAATTGCAATGCCGGTTTTTGGACTGGGACTGTTGGAAGCAATTCCTGAGTCGGATATTCTGGCGCTTGCCGATGAAAACGACAGCGATGACGACGGGATTTCGGGAAAACCAAATTACGTGTGGGATCCTGCCAACAAAAGAATTGCTTTGGGACGATTTGGATGGAAAGCTGGTGCTCCGAGTGTGCTGGTACAAAGTGCAGGCGCTTACAACGAAGACATGGGAATTACAAATCCGATCCGCCCAATAGAAAGTTCCTACGGACAAAGTAACGGCGAAACAGAGCTTTCTGATTCTACGGAGATCGATATGAAAGTTCTGGAGGATGTAACTTATTATTCGCTGACTCTGGCAGTACCTGCAGCGCGAAACTTTGATGATCCAACGGTTATAAAAGGACGTAAGGTTTTTGAGAAACTCAATTGCACTGCCTGCCACACACCATCGTTTACCACCGGAACACTGGAAGGCGTTCCCGAAGTTAGCGGACAGATCATTTACCCGTACACCGACATGTTGTTGCATGACATGGGCGACGGGCTAGCCGACAACCGCCCGGAATTTAAGGCGGATGGAAAAGAATGGAAAACGCGTCCGTTGTGGGGACTTGGACTTACCAATGTGACTAGTGGGCACACCACCCTTTTGCACGACGGCCGGGCACGCAGCATCACCGAAGCCATTTTGTGGCACGATGGCGAAGCCAAAGATTCTAAAGATGATTTTAAAGCGCTAAGCACAGCAGATCGTGAAGCACTGCTCGAATTTCTAAATGCACTCTAATGAAATGGATGCCCGTCATAATGAGTATTTTATTTTCGCTTGTTTCGAATTTTAATGACAAGGAAAATGGAGTAAAACCTGAAGCTTATCCGCTTTATGCAGGCAAGGTTCAGCTTTCTTCATCGTCGCTAAAAGATGACAGCACGAAACTGGTATCCGACGTAGCTGGAAATCCACTCTTCTATAGCCGCGAAGTATTAACAGAAGCCTGCGAAACCGGAGTTTGTTACCCAATTCAACTCACCCTATTTTGGGATTATGCCGGAAGTTTCCTTGGATTTTCAGTTCCCGCTGAATTTCCACTAACCAAAGATGGGCATAAAGAATTCAGCGAGCTGGATTATTTTCTGCTGTTTACCTTGCTGAATCATCCCGATTCAA
Source organism: Draconibacterium sp. IB214405 (assembly GCF_033963885.1). Taxonomy (NCBI): domain Bacteria; kingdom Pseudomonadati; phylum Bacteroidota; class Bacteroidia; order Marinilabiliales; family Prolixibacteraceae; genus Draconibacterium; species Draconibacterium sp. IB214405. The sequence continues at coordinate 70,707 of NZ_JAXBMA010000006.1, read as the reverse complement.
AAATCAGCAAATTCACAAAAAGGGACCTGGTTAAAGTCAACCAGAAAAAGCAGGACGAAAGCGATGCAGTGAGCGGAGCAACCATAAAAGTCAGCAATGAAACGCTGGTAAGCGGCGCTGCATTTACCTGCCTGTCTTTGTGGAATATCGTCAATAAAAACACGGAAAACCTTGATCCTAAGAATTTCGAAAGAACAACTTCAGTCAGCATTTCTACTGAAGATTTAGACTCTAAGCTTTCGAGCCTGAAAAACTTGTCAGTAGGGGAACTTGCTCTGCTTTTGCAACAAGCACAAAATGAAAAACTACTGCGTAAATTTGAGATTCAGATGCAGTTGGTGAACCAGTTGGAAGGACTACCTGCGTTACAAAGCCTGATCATCAGCAATTACCTGAACCGCGAAAAATACCTTTATCCCGAGGCGAACGAAGTGCTCAAAAAGGATAAAAAAATTGCAGCATGTTTTTTGGGGATGACTCATTTCGGATCGTAAAAATTGTCAGCCTTATTTATTGCACCGTCTTTTAAGGCGGTGATTGTCAGTTTTCTTAGCAGGTGATTTTTAAAGATTTTTGCATTTTGAATTTTACAAAAATCTTTAAAAATCTTAGTCTTTCATACCTTTATTTACACCGCTCTAAAGAACGGTGCAATAAATATCATTCCCTTAAATTCCCTGGTATTAAAAGAATCCTTCCTTATATACAAGCACCAACGATTAAGTTTGTGCTCCGGTCATTTTTAGTACATTTGAAAGGATTCAAACTGTACAAAATGTCCGAAGCGTCCGTTTTTAAAAACAAAAACCTCTACATTATTTTTGGCGTTACACTCATCGCCATGATGGGTGTCGCCAGCATCACACCAGCCTTTCCTGATATTATCCGTTACTTCGACATCAGTCCGCAACAGGTAGGAGGTTTGATAGTGGCCTTCACACTGCCGGGCATTTTTCTTACTCCGTTCACCGGCATACTGGCTGACCGTTATGGACGGAAGATCGTGCTGATTCCTTCACTGTTTCTTTTTGGGATTGCAGGTTTTGCCTGTATGTTCACCAAAGATTTTTACTGGCTGATGGTGCTGCGTTTTTTACAGGGAATTGGAGCCAGCTCGCTTTCGAGTATGAACATCACACTCGTTGGCGATTTGTTTGAAGGGAAGCAGCGAACTTCAGTTATGGGCTACAACGCCAGCGTCCTGAGCATTGCAACAGCATCGTATCCGGCGCTGGGAGGAGTTATCGCCATTTGGGGCTGGCAATACATTTTTGCACTTCCGCTTTTGGCAATTCCACTGGGTTTTGTGGTTATGCGTGGACTGAATATTCAGAAACCAAGTGGAAACATGCACCTGCGTACCTACTTTGGCCGCGTGTGGCAAACCATTAATCAGCGGACGGTTTGGGGCCTGCTTCTCGTAAATTTCATCCTGTTTATCATCCTTTACGGAACTTATCTCACTTATTTTCCATTGATGATGGAACACCGAATGGGATCGGATTCGTACCACATTGGATTGATGATGTCGCTGATGTCGGTAACCACCGCGATTATGAGTTCGCAACTTGGAAGATTGAACCGCTTACTGGGACAAAAACGACAGCTGATAATTGGTAGCATTGGCTATTTTACAGCTTCAATTTTGATGCTGTTTGCGAACGATTATTTATCGCTGGCACTTGCAGTAGTAGTATTTGGTTTTGGCCACGGGATCACGATTCCTTCCATTCAAAATATGATGGTAGGTTTTGCTGCCATTAACGAGCGCGCTGCATTTATGTCGCTTAACTCGATGGTGTTGCGTGGCGGACAAACTGCCGGTCCGTTGCTGGTGGGTACCATTTATGCTTTTTCGGGATTGAATGCCACTTTTTTAACCGGGGCGGTTATGGCGGTTATTATGCTGGTACTGATTTATTTGATGGTTCAGGTAAAAAAAAGTGAAGGTTAATTTAGACGTAATGATAAAAAAATGGCATCTGTCGATTTTTTAAACAGATGCCATTTTTCAAAAAACCAATTACGCGATTACTCCATCCAGAAACGATCACGTTTGTAAATCTTCTTACTCCAATAGACAAAAGGCGTATCGGCAGCTGCAACAACCCATTTTAATAAGTAGGTAGTTATAAAGATTTCAAAAAGAACAGCCCACTCGTATTCACCCCAAAAGGCAATGGCAACAAAAACCACGCTGTCGATCAGTTGGGAGATCATTGTACTGAGGTTGTTACGCAGCCAGATTTGATTGTCTTTTGAAAAACGTTTTCTCCAGAAATGATAAGCCCAAACATCGTGGCGCTGCGACAAAAGATAAGCAGCTAAACTTGCAATGGCAATACGAGGCATCAAACTAAAAATGGTGCTGGTGGCTTCGTGTGTTATGCCTGCAAATTCGTCGCCTTCTAACGGAAGAAACTCCAAAGCCAGATTCATAAGTAAAGTCATCGAGATAAGACTAAAGAACCCGATCCACACCGCTTTTTTTGCCTCCTCTTTTCCGTAGTTTTCCGATAAAATATCGGTAACCAAAAACGAGGTGGCGTAGACAATATTACCAAGTGTGGCCACCATGCCAAACAGTTGAACGGTTTGGATTACCTGGATATTTGCAACGATTACCGAGATCGGAATCCACATTACAAGTCCCCATTTTCCGAATAAACGGTAGGCTAAAATAATCAGCAGAAAGTTTGCCAGCAGCATCGCCAGCCATAAGATTTCATTTTGCATTTTTTTATTCTTTAAGTGCAGGGTTATGCCACCTGCTAAATTAATACTCAAAATTTTGGCCTGCAAAAGTAATGGAAAAAGCTGAAAATCAAAAAGCAAGCTCAACAACCTTATATTGATGCTCTTTTAAGAATGCTCAAAGTCTTTTCATCAACCTTGCCAAACAACGAAACACCCGACGCTCCGTTTGCAATGGCCACTTTTATCCCTTCTTCCAGCTCTTCGTCCGATTTAAAATCGGGTAAAAACAAACCGGCATAAATCGGGAATTTTCCACAGAGGAAATGTATGCCTTCCTCAACAGCATCGCCAATCCAACTCACTGTTTCGCGATAAAAACCGTGATAGATCATCGGACAAACTCCATCTAGGTTCCAGTTTGTCCAGTCCTGACGCACAATTCGGCGTGCAATTTCAGGTGTTGGGAAAACTGCTGCAGTAATTGGTTTATTGTATGAGTGTGCAATATCTGACAGGTGATTTACAATGTTGTTCACCTGCTCGTAACGGTATTTTCGCCATGCCGGACTTTGGTCAGGATGTTCCATCTCCAACGGATCTTTACCCGTTTTCTTTTTGAAATTCTCGCGGCAGGTGTCGCAATAGCAAAAATCGTATTCAGGCAGCTCTTTGCTTTGGTCAATTCCGTAATTGTCCCAAAGGTTTACCGGCAGAATTACATCGCAATAACGCACATAATCGAGGTGCAGGCCGTCAACATAATCTTTTTCCAGAATTTCTTTCGAGCGTTGGGTCAGGTATTCTTTTACTTCCGGTTTCGATGGACACAACCAGCGGTAGTAACCAACGTATGGCGGATTGGTTGCACATGATTTTCCGTCGCGGCTTACGGCATACCATTCAGGATGGCTTTCAAGCAGCTTTTTTTCTCCACGGTTCATAGTCCACATCCATCGGTGTGTTTCCAGCCCTGATTTTTTAGCTATGCGAAAATGGCGTTCGCTGTCGTGCTCGAAAAACATACCGCGCACACCGGCCGCAAAATAACTGCTGTATTTTTTTTCCAGGTCTTCGTCGCTTTCTTCGTGGTTTGGATTTTCCCAAACCCAGTGTTTTAATTTCTGGTCGGCAGCTGATGGTTTTGTTTCGTTGGCACTGGCGCTTGCTACTGAAAGACCCATTCCGGCCAGCATGGTGGTTTTTATAAAATCTCGTTTATTCATAGCCAAACTGATTAGTCGTGTTTCTGTAGTAATCCATCCTGATTGATAGAGATCATCAACCCATTGTTGGTTTTTAGAGTTGCAGTAAAAGCACTTCCGGTGCTCGTTAAGTCCAGCGAGAAATTGGTGTTGTTCTCTTTACCGTTTTGTTCGATGCCAAGTTGAGTAAGCTCTGAAAAAAACTTTTTGTGTTCTTTATGATAGTCGCGCTGTGCATAATATACATGCCACAGGTGGCGAGCCAACAATTCTTCTTCGGGTATTGGAAATGAAGCCTGCGTTGTTTTCGGAAATTCAGACGAAAACTGAATCAATCCCCAACGCTCCGGGAAATGCATATTTATCACTCCCTGCGGACTCCAAACCCAGTTATCTTCAGAAATTAATTTGCCGTCGTCGTTTGTTTTCCGGGTGTATTTCCCGTCAATTATTTCGGTTTGCCACTGTACCCGTGAGAAATTGATCTTCCAGAAATCACCTTCTTTAGGTTGAATAAAATCGCCGTCGGCGGTAAGCGATGAAAATGGAATGGCCATTTCAACGCACCATTTTTTGTCGGTGTCGGTCGGCTCGTTCAGCGTTCCATCAAGGTGAATCGCACTTTTAAAACCTTTGGCGTTCCACTCAATATCAGGCTGTCCTCCGTTACGGTATGGTTTATTCAGAAAAAGATCGAACAAAGTATTTTGGGCGTTCACCTCAAATTCGTAATAATCGTGTGTGTTGCAATCCGGATCGATAAACACTTCAAAATCATTTTCGTGGAAAACAATCATATCCTGCTTATCGTAGTACGCCCAAATATGTTCTTCTTCTAATTCAGCAAAAATGTACAGGTTGGCATCGTCCCACAGCATTTTAATCCGCGTGCGAAAAGCTGGTTGTGGCATGTCTGCGCCTTGAATGTCTATGAAATCAGAAGTCCATGCAGCATTTTGCCAGTCCGGTTCATCGGCTAAACCGTCAATGTTAATGGTATTGTTGCTTTTTCCTGTAGTGTAAGTATTTGGAGTTGTAAACAAATGGGCATATTTTCCCCATTGTTCTTGTGCTCCCAAATTCAAATTACTGATTATAAAAAGAGTAAGGAGGAGTGTATTCCTGATAATTCGCATAAACTTAATCACTATTAATGTCGGACATTTGCGACAAAAATATCGAAAAAATTATCAAGAATGCCTTTGCTTTTTAAAAATATTAGAAATGAATTCTATTTCATATCAACGTCACGTGCAATGTATTCGCCATAATCTTTGATGATCGGGTCGTATTGCTCGTGAAATAATTCTGATGTAACCATAAAATCAGCCGTTGAACGATTCGATGCTGTTGGAATATTGTATAAAACAGTAATTCGCAACAAGGCTTTTACGTCAACGTCGTGTGGTTGTGGTTGCATCGGATCCCAAAAGAAAATGAGCATATCGATGTTTCCTTCGCAGATCATTGCTCCCAGTTGTTGGTCGCCACCAAGTGGTCCTGACTTCAGGCGGGTTACGGTTGGAGGAACGGTTCCATGCTCATGACAACTTTTTGCAAGTGCTTCTTCTACCATTTTACCGGTTGTTCCGGTGCAGATCAAATCGTGTTGAGCCAGCTCTTTCCAGTTGAAAGACACCCACTCCATAATATCTTTTTTGCGGTTATCGTGTGCTACGATCGCTATATTCTTTTTCGTCTTCATTGTTTTCATATTTCTAATCAGAATTTAGTATACTCCGATTATTGTTTTCGGTTCAAATGTAGATTGTTTTTAAATAAGGAAATATAGAAAATATGTTTTATAACATAAATTTAGCTCAAATTTAATTAATGCTCCAATTTCCAAAAGGTTGCTTAACATTTGAGTAACGTTCTGTAGTTGAGCTTACAAAAGGTTTTTCATTTCGTCGATCATTTGCTGAGCCAGCTTATCAGCTTCTTCACTTGATTTCGCCTCGGCATAAATCCTGATGATCGGTTCGGTATTCGATTTTCGTAAATGCACCCACGATTCAGCAAAATCGATCTTTACACCGTCGGTTGCTGTAACTTCTTCGTGCGCATACTTTTCTTTCATACTTACAAGAATTCCATCAACATCAATTTCAGGTGTTAGTTCAATTTTGTTTTTTGAGATGAAATAGTCGGGGTAGGTTTTACGCAACTCGGAACATTTATGGCCTGATTTTGCCAAATGTGAAAGGAAAAGTGCAGCTCCAACCAGTGCGTCGCGACCACTGTGACTGGCAGGATAAATAATTCCGCCGTTTCCTTCACCGCCGATGATGGCATTAGTTTCGCGCATTTTGGCTACTACATTTACTTCGCCAACCATTCCGGCTGAATAGCTTTGGCCATGTTTTTCAGTCACATCGCGTAATGCACGGCTAGATGACAGATTGGAAACCGTGTTTCCCGGTGTCTGGCTCAATACATAATCGGCAACAGCTACCAGCGTGTATTCTTCGTTGAACATGCTGCCGTCTTCGTTAATGATCACCAGTCGGTCTACATCCGGATCGACAACAAAACCAACGTCAACTTTATTGTTTTTGATTATTTCAGCAGTTTCAACCAGGTTTTCCGGAATCGGTTCCGGAGTGTGTGCGAAATGCCCTGTTGGTTCGCAGTTTATTTCAACAACAGTTGCAATGTCAAGGGCTTTAAAAAGTGCCGGCATGGCAACTCCACCAACCGAGTTTACTGCATCAACAGCCACCGAGAAATTGGCTTTTTTTATGGCTTCTACATCAACCAGATCAAGATCCAAAACGTGTTGTACATGAATATCGGTATAGTCTTTTTCAACTACAGTTCCCAGGTCATCAACTTCAGCAAAGCAGAAATCTTCAGCATCAGCAAGAGCCAAAACTTTTGCTCCTTCTTCTGCATCGAGAAATTCACCCGCAGCATTCAGCAGTTTTAAGGCATTCCATTGTTTTGGATTATGACTGGCTGTAAGAATAATTCCGCCATCGGCTTTTTCTTCTGTAACTGCGATTTCGGTTGTTGGCGTGGTTGCCAGCCCGATGTTCACTACATTACAACCCATTCCAGAAAGCGTTGAAACAACGATCGATGCTACCATTTCACCCGAAATTCGTGCATCGCGCCCAACCACTACGGTAATCTTTTCTTTGTTTGCTTTTTGTTTGGCCCAGGTGGCGTAGGCTGCAGTAAATTTAACCAGATCAAGTGGGCTTAATCCGTCGCCCGGTTTTCCTCCAATAGTACCTCGTATTCCCGAGATCGATTTTATTAATGTCATAATCTAATGTTCAGTTTGAGGTGTAAAGATAGAAAGTCGATTCTGAATTAAGGGGTAAAACGATAAGATTGTCAACCGATTTAATCCAATTCTTCCAGTTCGAGTAAGGTGGCTTTTAGTTTTTTGATGTAGTTGCCGTATAATCTTCGAAATCCCCAGCGTAGGAAAAGAAATATGCCACCTCCAAAAAGAACCACAAGAATGATCGTGATTACAACCGCCAAAATGATTTGGCCGGTTTCAATGTCGGATAAATGCATTCCTTGTGCTTCTGCGTTGTATTCGGTGCCAATGAACATTCCCGTAATAAAAGCGGAAGCCATTGCCAGCAACAAACTCGCTAAAGCGAGATAAAACAAGCGTTGATAAAGAGTAAGCGTTTCAATGATTTTTTTAAGTGTGCCTTTCAGGTCGCAAGCCACGTCGCACTGACGTTTAACGCGGTAATATTTAATCACAAAATACAGGAAAGTTGTAACGATGAGTACGTTGCCAAAAACGGCCAAAAACAACACCCAGTTCGGTATAGGCGTTTCGCTGTAATACTTTTCAATGGTTTCAGGCGAAAAAATAAAATCGTCGAAAGTAAACAGCAGGATCAAACCCAGTAAAACAACAAACCCAACTTTTATATTTCGGTCAATCCGATCGATCAGACTTTTGGTACGTCTACTGAGCATAGTGTGCAACTGGTGTTCGTCCAGTTCCTTGGAGGGGGTCATTTTGCTCCATGTTTTTTTCAGTTCGTTTAATTCCATAACTACTACTCTTCAGTTACCATCAGTTGTTTGAGCTTCTTTTTTATCCGGTTCATTTTCACCCGCACATAGTTTTGGGTGATGCCGGTAATCTCAGCAATTTCCTCGTACTTTTTGTTTTCGAGGTACAGCAGCACAATTGACTTTTCAATTCCGGTAAGCTGCTGAATGGCTTTGTGTAATACTTTTATATTCTCTTCGGTTTCGGTATCGTACTTTTCATCTTCAATCTGAAAATTCTCGTACGTTAGGCTACTTCGGTCGGGTCTTCTTTTACTTTTTTTGAACGTTGTGATCGCGGTATTCAGCGCCACTCGGTACATCCACGTAGACACCTTTGATTCTCTTCTGAAGTTGGGGTACGACTTCCAAAGCTGTACCACAATCTCCTGAAACAGATCATTCCGGTCATCTTCCGTGTCGCAATAAATATTGCAGACTTTGTGGATGATGCCCTGGTTTTTCTGGATTATGTGTAAGAATTCCTTTTCCAAAATCGGTTAATTAGTAACTGGTAGTGAGAATAATTACAATCGTTGGTTAACAAATGTTTCGCATGCACATAATTTGAGTTCACCGATAAACGGGATTTTGTGTCCGGATTGCCTACATCATTTTCAGGAATTTAATTTCTTTTTCGGTAAGCAATCTCCATTTTCCGCGAGGCAGATTCTTTTTGGTGAGACCGGCAAAAAGTACACGGTCGAGTTTTTTCACCCGGTAACCAAAGTGCTCGAAAATACGACGAACAATGCGGTTTTTTCCTGAATGAATTTCGATGCCCACTTCGGTTTTGTCATCGGCTTTAATGTAGCTAATTGCATCAGCGGCAATCGGGCCGTCTTCCAACTCAATTCCGTCGGCAATCATATCCATGTGTCCGCGTTCAACAGGTTTATCGAGTGTAACCTGGTACACCTTCTTTTTGTTATGTTTTGGATGTGTTAGTTTTTTCGAAAGGTCGCCGTCGTTTGTAAACAGTAACAAACCGGTTGTATTTCTATCCAATCTTCCAACCGGATAAACACGTTCATCGCAAGCGTCTTTTATCAGATCCATCACAATTTTATCCGCATGCGGATCATCGGTAGTGGTTACGAAATCCTTTGGTTTATTTAGCAAGATATACACTTTGCGCTCGGCTTCAATTTTACGTCCGTCAAAACGAACTTCGTCGCCCGGCAGTACACGAATTCCCAGCTCTGTAACAACTTTTCCGTTGATTGTTACCGCTCCGGCACCGATAAAAGTATCGGCTTCGCGACGCGAACAAACACCGGCATTGGCGATAAAACGGTTTAAGCGCATTCCTTCATCCGAAAGTGTTTTAAGTTTTGGCCCGGGTGCCGTAGTTTCTTTTTTCTTGTCGGCCGGTTTACCATAAGTTTTCCGAGGCTTAAATTCTTTTTTGGGTTCCGATTTTTCAACCACACGTGATTTGCCAATTCGTTTTCCAGAAGGTGTTTTACCCGTACGTTTTGATGTGTTGCCGGATGATTTACCTTGTGAACTGCCCCGGTTGCTGTTGTTATTCTTGCGCATTGCTAAAATTATTTTGTGCAAAGATCGCTAATTTTTCTGATTTGGAATTCTATTTCAGCTAATTCACCTAATTTCGGAGGATAAACATAAAATTAGAGCTATGAATTCGCATGAAATTGATTATAAGATTATTGGTCACGATGTTCAGTTGGTTGAAATTGAATTAGATCCGGGAGAGACAGTAATTGCCGAGGCCGGTGCCATGTTGTACATGGAAGATGGTATCGTGTTTCAGGCCCGAATGGGTGACGGTTCAAGTCCCAGAGCCGGTTTTTTCGACAAGGTGTTATCAGCCGGATCGCGTTTGATTAGCGGTGAGTCGCTGTTTCTGACACACTTTACCAATCAGGGCTGGGGGAAAAAGCACGTGGCATTTTCTGCTCCTTATCCTGGAACAATTATTCCGTTGAATCTCCCCGATTTTGGAGGGAGGATAATCGTTCAAAAAGATGCTTTTTTGTGTGCCGCTTTGGGCACAAAAATCTCGATAACTTTTAACAGAAAACTGGGTGCCGGATTTTTTGGTGGCGAAGGTTTTATTCTTCAGCAGCTGGATGGCGATGGAAAAGCTTTTATCCACGCAGGGGGAACCGTAATTGAAAGACAGCTGAACAACGAAACCTTGCGGGTTGATACCGGTTGTATTGTTGGTTTCGAAACTTCAATCGATTACAGTATTGAACAGGCCGGTAGTTTACGTTCGATGGTATTTGGCGGCGAAGGATTATTCCTGGCCACTTTGCGCGGAACCGGAAAAGTGTGGTTGCAAAGTATGCCTATTCGGAAATTGATTGCTGAGTTATCTCCCGCAGGAGGAAATGCCCGTAAAGAAGCGCGTGGCGGTTTGCTCGATAATTTACTGGAGGGATAATCTTGGTTTGCAGTTTTCAGTTTCAGCCATCAGTGATTAGTTTGTATAAGGCGCTAAACAGTTAGAACTACTTAGCGCCTTATTAATGTAGTTGAGAGTGATGATATGCTATTCAATTATCGGATAATTCGTAGCTGAGGAAAGTATTTTACCTTTCTACCTTCGTTAATTCGAAAAGTATTAGCGATAATCAAAAATAGGTTGTAAACATATAATCCGCCCATCGAAAGAATTTTATAAATAGGATTTCCAAGAACCGACATGGAAATATCTCCCGATTCATTTATACGATAATATGTGCTTGCAATAAAATAAATGTACACCAACAGCAACACAACGGTCCAGAGGATCTGAAAACTCAGAATGCTTTTTGCCAGGTTATCCAGATCTCGCACTTTTCCTTTTTTACTAATCCAGATAACCATCGGAATAACGATTCCGAGCAAAGGGAATAGTAAAAATCCCAGAGCCGATAAATTCAGAGCCATCAATGCACCTTTATCTTCGGTCAGTTTCCAATCACTCAAATCTTCCGGGGCTATATCAAGCGCCTCTGCAAGTCGAACTAGCGTATCTCCGCGCGGTTCTGTTTCACCATTTTCAATGCGTTGAACAGTTCGCAAACTAACACCCGATTTTTCTGCAAGTAATTCCTGTGAAATTCCTTTTCTGTTACGTAAATTTTTAATGTTTTTAGCCAGATTTTGATTACTCATTTTTCAAGTTTTTAAATTGTACCGGCAAAATTATTTTGAGAGTGCATTGTTGATAACGTCAGGCTTACGTCATTATAACGTCATTGTTGTCCGACGACCAAAATCTCTTTTCGAGAAGGATTTTTGCTGTTAACTGAGACTGAAGACTGCGAACTCTCTATACCACTCCGGGTAAACTTATTCCTTTAATTTTTCGATACAGATCGAGTGCAAAAATGTCGGTCATTCCCGATACAAAATCAACTACCGACTGAATTTTCAGGTACACCGAATCTTCGTCGGTTTTAAACTGGCCGGGTAACAGCGACAAGATCCTTTGACTGTATTTATCCTTTTCGTCGGTATTCATAATTGCATCAACAAATTCTTCCAGCAGCGTTCCAATAATTTTGTAACCGGCAATTTCAATCTCAACAACCGAGCGGTGCGCATAAATTTCGCTGAACGAAATGCGCTGAACTTCTTTCATTGCTGCTGCCTGTTTTTCAGGTAGCTGATCGATAAGGCTGCCGGCGAAAGTTCCGGCCATAATTGTTTCGTAATTCGCCTTGAAAATATCGATACAACGGTAAATCAACTCGCCGATAACATTGGCGCGCAGATAGCTAATTTGCTCGTTTACATCGCTTACCTCGGTAAATGTTTTTTGGAAACGTTCAATCCGCTCTTCAGCAAAGAAATTCTGGAAAAGTGTACGGATTCTGTCGTAAGTTAGAATGCCCAGTTTAAAGGCATCTTCCATATCCATAATCTGATAACAAATATCATCGGCGGCCTCCACCAGGTAAACCAGCGGATGACGGGTATAGCTTCCGTCCTCGCGTTGCGCAATTCCAAGTTCTTGGGCAATGTGGTAATAATTTTCTTTGTCTGACTGGAAAAAGCCAAATTTTGGTTTGGTAGCTTTTACCGATTCATACGGGTATTTTACAATGCTGGCCAGCGTTGAGTAGGTTAGGGCAAAACCACCTTCACGTTTGCCGTTAAACTGGTGGGTGAGCGTGCGAAAAGCGTTGGCATTTCCATCAAAACAGGTGAAATCTTTCCATTCGCCTTCCGAAAGTTTGGCCTTGAATTTCTGGCCACTTGCTTTATTGAAATAGTTCGAAATGGCAGCTTCGCCTGAGTGTCCAAATGGCGGATTTCCCAAATCGTGCGCCAGACAAGCTGTAGAAACAATCGTACCAATTTCGTGGATCAGCGGATTGTCCTGATGAATTTTCAACAGGTATTCCGACAATAAATTTCCAAGCGAGCGGCCCACACTTGCCACCTCCAGACTGTGGGTAAGTCGGTTGTGAACAAAAATATGATCGGGTAGCGGAAAAACCTGTGTTTTATTCTGCATCCGGCGAAAAGGCGACGAGAAAATAATCCGGTCGTAATCGCGCTGAAATTGTGTGCGGTCTTCGTTTGATATCGGGCCTGAAGAGCCCTTGCTTCCCAATCTTTTTGGCGAAAGAAGTGTGTTCCAATCCATAGTCTCAAAAATTCTTGCACGAATGTATAAGAAATTCTTGAACTCTCCTTAATCCAACCAGAACGACGGGGTGAAAAGTACGAGGACAGAGTAGATTTCCAAACGGCCAATTACCATCAGCGAGGTGAGGAAATATTTAGCGCCGGCAGGTAAATGCAAAAAGTTGCTAACCGGACCAACCGTTCCAAATCCAGGACCAATGCCGGCCATACTTGTTGCTACGGCTCCGAACGAAGTTTTTAGGTCGTTTGTCCACAACATCATTATCATGGTGCCGATAACAACAATCAGGTAATAAAATACCACAAAAGTAATTACGCGGTTGATCAACTCGGGGCGTACAATATTGTTGTTGTAATGCACCACGCGAACCACAGTTCTTGGCGAAAAATATTCTTTATAAAGCGTGCGGATTCGTCTGAAAACAACAAGGTGACGGATAACTTTCACGCCTCCGCCTGTTGATCCCGACGAAGCTCCGATCAACATTAATATGGCAATAATTCCAATGGTTTGTAAAGGCCATTGCAGATAATCGGCTGTGGCAAAACCGGTTGCAGTAATAATAGAAACTACCTGGAAAAAAGCATGTCGGAAAGCCGGTTCAAAACCCATATCCTGGTGATGAAAAAACAGGGAGAGGGTGATGATGGTGCCGGCAATTAAAATAATCTTTAAATACAATCGGAGCTCTTCGTTTTTAAATGCCGTTTTAAAATCGCCGCGTAACCAGAAAATATGCACCACAAAGTTGATTCCCGCAAGCAGCATAAAAAAGGTAACCGTGTACTGTATAAAAGGAGAAAAGCTGGCAAGACTATCGTTTTTTGTAGAGAATCCGCCGGTGGCAATGGTGGCAAACGAATGACAAACTGCATCGAATAGCGACATGCCGCCAAACCATAGAATAATGGTTTCTGCAAAAGTTAATCCCATGTAAATTAACCATAATCTTCGTGCTACTTTCCGTATACGTGTCGATACTTTTTCGGTGGCCACACTCGATACCTCGGAGTAAAACAGGTAAATTCCGTTTATTTTCAGAAACGGCATAATGGCTACAACCAGCACAATAATTCCCATTCCGCCAATCCAGTGGGTTTCGGCACGCCAAAACAGAATGCTTTTAGGTAGCGCTTCAATGTCGGCTAAAATAGACGATCCGGTGGTGGTAAATCCCGAAATTGATTCGAAAAAAGCATTGGTAAAATCAGGAATGCTGTCGGTCATTAAATAGGGTAGTGTTCCCACCAAAGCCATTACAATCCACGCCAGTGTAACAATTATAAAACTCTCGCGCAACGATGGTTCCACTTGCCGCTGTTTTCGTGTAAGTACATTTAACGCAATTCCCGAAGCACAGGTAATAAGGAAGGTATGAATCAAATCGGAGGCGATGGGTTCTTTGTAAATCAACGATACAATTACCGCAAAAAGCATAAAAAGGCTTTCGAAAGTAATTACAATCGAAGTGATGTGTAAGATCAGGGCAATATTTATTTTGAAGTGCTTCATTTTTTTGACCAACAATTTGAAAAAACGGACGATTTATTCACGTACTAATAAATGTGAACTCCTGTTGCACATGCCGAATCCAATCTTATTTCATTTATTGCTTCTATAAATGTACAAAATGAAAATAAAATGAATAGCACATTTTTAGCATGCCTTTTTTGAGCAAGCTGCTAGTTTTAAGTTAATTGAATGTTTTGAAAAGGAGGGGGGAGGTTGGTGTAAAAGAGCAGCAGCGATTTTTGTATATGATATACTTTACCTGATCTAAGCTGCTTTGTTTTATTCCGGCAGCGATTGGAATTGGCGTTTGCGAAAAGATATGCAGTTGTTTTGCTGTCCTGGTCTTCCAGACTTTCGAGTACCGATTCAGATAAATCGATTTCTGCAGACACAGAACATTCAATAGCTGTAGCCTCCGGTTCATTTGCGAGACCAATAGATTTCTTCCCGAAATTATTTATTCCGGTAACCTGAAGTATTCCTGTCAGAAAATAAATTAAAAGCAGTGCGAATAATGCTCTCAAACCTTAGCTTTTAAGTTTTCAACAAAGTTAGATTCCCTTTTTATGAAAAGCGAGTCTTGGCTACAACGCGGGACGAAATTTGAGGTTTATTTAACCCGGGTTTCAAACGAGGAAGAATTATAAGGTATAAGTTGAGTATTTTTTTACTTCGCGCGACAGTTCCCGTGCTTTGCCGTTTGTTATCTGGTTGAGTCGCTCCCAGAACTTTGGGCCATGATTTTTTATTTCGGTGTGTACCAGTTCGTGTAGCAGAATGTAATCGATCAGTTTTACCGGTAGTTTCATCATCTGCAAATTCAGGCTAATATTATTTTTCGACGAACAACTTCCCCAGTTTCGGCGGTTGTTTCGTATGCTGACTTTATTGTATTTAAACCCAAATTGATTGGCCAGCTGGCTGAGTCTGACCGGAAGCAGGCGTTTTGCTTCTGCCCTGTAAACAGCGGTAACTTTGTCGTCGATAAAAGCCATCGATTCATCGCTGTTAAAATCGGTAACCGAAATTGTAATGTTGGTATCGCTGCGTTTTATGTGGTTTTTTTCTCCCTGAACGATCTGAATTGTATGGAGTTTGGTCTCTATCTCAGTTCCGTGTTTGATGTGTGTATTGCGGGCCTGCATTTTCTCCTGTTGCGTCAAAATCCAGCCCTCGTTTTTAACAACAAATGCCATTGCTTCCTTAGCCGAAACAAAAAAAGGAAAAGAAACCAGCACCGTTTTGTCGGGTTTTACGCTAAGTTTAATATTTTTAGATCGCTGGTTTTGCGAAAAAGTTACTTTGCCTAAATGTTTTAATTGAACTACTTGGCTTGCCATACGTTATTGTTAAAAATAAAAAATCAAAGATATCAATCATGGGAAATAAAAAGATGGAGGTGTTCGTAAACCTCACAAAAAAAGATATGGTTGTTTCGGTTGAGGAAAAAATTCTTCCCGAAAGCCTGGTATTTGAATCCTTGAATCCTTTTCCCGGATATTACCACGAACTACCAACCGATCCGGGCTCAATGTACATTTATCTGGTGTTGAATAAACAGTACCCGCTTGAAGAAATTTTAAGAACCACACAAGCGATCGAAAATCAATTCGACTGGAGTTTCGATGCCGGAAAAGCCTACCTTACTATTGGTTCAACTTCGCTCGATGCCATTCGTTTGAAACACTTGCCATCACTCGATATGCTGGTGAAAATTCAAGAGGCGTATGTGGAGCAGGGTATTCAGTTTTTGAAGAATAAAAAAATGAAGGGGAAACTGGAAGCCAATGTGAAAATTGTAAAATTCCTTGAATTGGAAAAGTTGGCGGAAGGCATTTTTATGAATGTTCAGGATTCGACATTTGCTTACATTGAAATACCTAAATATTTAAGCAATGAGGATTTTACAAAAGTATCGATGGATGTAAAATACAACTGGGACGGACATGAATTTGATGCCGCCAGTGCTTCGTTTTATATTGATGGAACACTTTACGAAGCGGTACGTATTTTCTCAGATAAAATGGATCTGGAGTATTTAGCTGCCATTAAAAAATTGTATGCCGATAAGATGGATTAATTAATCCGCTCGAAAAAATAGATGAGGTAGCAATATTTTGCTACCTTTTTTTATGCTCAATTCATAACCGCATGTTAACCTACTTTTTTTAGTACCTTTGGTCATCTTTGTATAAAACTGGAACCATGGAGAACAGATCCCGATTGTTTGTTATTGCTCTGATCGTTGTAATAGCCGGCTTGTTTGCGGCATGTAAAAGTAATTCCGATACTTCCGTAAAAACCGTAGTTGCAAGTCGTGGCCCGGTAGTCGCGTCGTTTAAATGTCAGGGGAGTGTACAGGCTGCAAAAGTGGTGGCGCTGATAAATCCCGAGCGAAATTCGGTTGTGGCGGTTTTTAAAAATCCCGGCGATCGTGTAAAAGAGGGGGAGTTGATCCTGCAGCTTGATAAATCAAAATTACAAAGCGAAATAACCGATCTGAATAATCAAATTTTGCAGAAGCGAAATGCACTTGAAAAGAACAAGTTGAATGCAAAAAGTGCTGAGATGGACCTCGGCTATGGCGAAGAGAATAAAAAGGCACGTATCCTGCAATTAAAAGCCTCGCTCGAACAGCAGGAAAAACTTTTAGAGGCCGGAGGTACTTCGGAGGCAAGAGTTGATCAGTTAAAACAAAATATTGCAATTGCAGAGGCTGATCTGGAAAATCAGGGGGAAAAGAATTCGATACGTTTACAGCAGCTCGAAATGGATGAAAGCAACCTGGCTTTACAGATCAGAGCATTTGAAAAAGAGCTAACGGAGAAAAAGAATTTGTTGAAAAATATGGATGTAAAAGCTCCTGTTTCAGGGATTCTGCTTGAAGTAGCCGGAAGTGTTGGTGAGTTTGTTTCGCTCGATCAGGCACTGATAAAAGTTGCCAACGAAAACTCATTTAAGATAATTGGCACTGCCGGAAAAAGTAAATTGCATGCGATTCAACCGGGGGGCAGTGTTGAAGTGACTTCGGGGAGTTCTAAAATTCAGGGAACAATCGGTCAGGTTACTTCTGAAGATGATGCAGAATCGGTGCAGTTTGATGTTTTTGTGGCTGAGGCCGATCAGCAAAAACTGGCCGGAGCACAGGAGCTTGAACTTCTGGTTAAAGCAAACGATAAAGAAAATGTGTTGCGGATACCAAAATTACCGGGAAGGCCTTTAACACAACATCTCGATATTTTACTTCAGAAGGGAGATGAAACTGTGCGCACCGAAATTGTGTTGGGTACCATTGGCAAAGATTTCTGCGAAGTTATTTCCGGAGTTGAAGAAGGTGATGTTATTTTGCTGGAAGATCCATCATCAACTTCGGCGTTATAAATCAAAGGATTAAGCCAGAAGGAAAATAGCTGATAGACTATTCAAAAAGTGAGTCCGACGCCAATTCCAAAAAATGGTAAAAATTTGTCGAAAAAGTCATCATGGTCAATCGATGTAAATTTTTTCACTCTCAATAATGGTGTTAATCCAGCCCTAAAATATAATCCACCTTCCGGTTTTTGATATTTATAACCGATTCGGAACGAAGTCCACAGTGCGTCCATCGATTTTGTTTTTCCACCTGTAGCTATTTGCTGTGAAACTCCTGAATTATAAGTCAATCCTATTCCCAATTCGAAATGTTTATTTTTAATTCCACTCGTCCAATTTAAAGACAATGGAAAAGCATAGCTTGGATTCATGTCAATATGCAAGGGTGGGTCGTAGCCCACGCCCAAGTCAAGATTGAGTGAACTTTTTTCAAATTGTTTGATATTTTTTTCGTAATGAAGACTAAATAGAGTTGCGCCGGTTCCCAAAAACTCATAATATACTGAGTTCTTTTTTAGTTCATTTAAATGTTCATCTTGCCCCTGTGCTGAGCCGGTTATGAGAAGATTAAATAAGGCGAGAAACAAAATAACGGCAAATGTGTAAGTAGCTTTCATGGTTTGGATTTTTAATTAAGGCGAACGATGTGAAAACAACTATTTTTCATTCCAACTAATCCTATATAGAGGTTGACTTAAATTCTCATTTAATTTTATCAATTACAAGAAGGTATACGGTTTTATAATCGTAAACACCAGCTGGTATGGCATTTCGCATACCCGGTTCAATTATCTTTGAATAGGTTTTTACTACTCTTATTATTTCATTTCTAAAGGTCTTTTTCGGGGCCATACAACTCACATCATAAAAGTTACCATCAACGTCAATCGAGAACTTTAGATAAACCTTTATTTCTCCTCGTACTCCTGATTTTTGAACTGTCAGCAGTGAAATGTTATTTAAAATATGCTCATATAAACTTTTATAAAAGCAACTTGAATATCTGTAATAATATTCAATGTCTTCACATCCTTCCACAATTGGCATTTGATCACATACCGCAATAGTACTGGCATTAATAATATTTTTTTTATACTTTCTTGAAATGAGTTGGACACTGTTTTTCCCAAGTTTGTTGGCTTCTGTAATGTGTAATTTTTCAATCGGAAATTTTACAAAAAGACTCTTAATGGTATCATCCAATTCTTCTACACCTGTCCTGATCCTTAATTGGGAAGTTATGTTTCTTTTATTTATCTGGAATTCCAGCCGTATTGTTTTACCACAAAATTCCCGTTGAGGATATGTAATGTTTTTTAAAAGTTTTGGGTCGATATTTTCTTTAAGGTAAAGCGATAACTCTCCGTATGGATTCGGTTGAGAAACGATTTGAAATGATTCATTTTCAGACATAGTCGGGATTCCTTCGGGTTGTGCGTAGCAATTTGCTGAAAATAAAGCAATTATGAATACGAAAAGTAGTTTCATTTTCAATAAAATAAAACCGTATTTAGAACTATATTTTAAACCCAAAGTCATTGAATCAGGTTTTTAGTTCCAGTTAAATTTTTGCCGTAATAATAAGCCCTAAATTTTGGTCGGAACAACAGAAAGAAGTACAATAGATGCCTTGATTTTAGATGGAGTCTCGTAAAATATTTCATAACTGTGAATGGTTAATTGAATAAAACAATTTACGAAATAAATAGCTGGAAAACAATGATTTCCGATGGTTGGTGTGTAGGGTAAAAGAAAAAGGAGCAACTCTTTCGAATTGCTCCTTTTTAGTGGAGAATAGCGGAATCGAACCGCTGACCTTTTGACTGCCAGTCAAACGCTCTAGCCAACTGAGCTAATCCCCCAATACGTGGCTGCAAATATAAAAATAATTTTCACATTCAATCAAAATAATTTTTTGGTAAAGTTTTTGCTGTATTTCAACCAACTGCAGAAAACAAGAAGCCGGCGTTCTTTTATTTATTGACAATCCAATTAAAATTAGAAGCCATGATGCAACCTAAAAAAACAAAGAAAGCTGATCTTGAAAACAAAAAAACAACCTTATTCCTGATCGGTTTGGTAGTCGCGCTAAGTTTTGCACTTTTTGCCTTTGAATGGAAAAGACCTGTTCAGAAAACTGTGGTGGTAGCCGGAACAGGTAATTTTGATCTACCCGAAGATTTGGTAATTCCAAGTACACCCGCTGAAAAGATGAAACCTGAAAAGCCTATTGTAAAAGTGCCGGTTTTTGAGGTAATAAAAGATGAGTTTGATATTAAGGACGAATTTGTTTGGCAGGGTGAGGAACCGGAAGAACCTGTATTAATTGACTTTAATACCATCTTTACAGCTGAAAAAGACGAGGCCGAAGTAAACATTGACAATATTCTTGACCGGGCGGAAATAATGCCTGAGTTTCCGGGAGGCGATGCTGCTTTGTTAAACTATCTGTCGCGCAATGTTAAGTACCCGTTAATAGCACAGGAAAATAGAATTGAAGGCAAGGTTTTTGTCAGCTTTGTTATTGATGAAAAAGGGAACATATTTAATGTTACATTGGCTCGTGGAGTAGACACATCACTTGACCGTGAAGCACTTCGGGTTGTGAAATCGATGCCGGTCTGGAAACCCGGTAGACAAGGTAACCGTGCAGTAAAAGTCAGGTACACAGTACCCATAAATTTTATGCTGCAATAGAAAAATGAAATGATTTATATTTTCACTTGCATGTGAAGATTATTTTTTATCTTTAAGCCCCGATTTTGAAGGGCAAAAAATCAAATAAAACAAATAAAATAGTTAAGTATGGAACTTAAAAAAACACCAAAAGCTGATCTGGAAGTCAAAAAGAATACGTTTTGGCTGATTGGATTGGTTGTCGCGTTGGGGCTTTCGCTGGTTGCTTTTGAGTGGACTACAAAACCATCAAAAGCAGTTGACCTGGGTGCCGTTCAGGTTGCGGAGGTTGAAGAAGAGATTATTCCTATTACTCGTGAACAAGAGGTTAAACCACCTCCACCACCTCCACCACCACAGGTAATCGAGGTTTTGAACATTGTTGACGATGATGTGGAAATTGAAGACGAGCTGGAAATTGAAGACATGGAAGCTGACGACGAAACTGTAATCGACGTTGCTCCTGTTATCGAAACAGCTGAGGAAGAAGAAGAGGAAGAAGCTCAGGTATTCTTTATTGTAGAGGATATGCCTGAATTCCCTGGTGGTGACCTTGCATTGCGTAAATACATTGCTTCGTCTATCAAGTATCCTGTAATTGCACAGGAGAACGGTATTCAAGGTAAAGTTTATGTAACTTTCGTTGTAAGCAAAACAGGAAAAGTTGCTGATGCTAAAATCGCAAGGGGAGTTGACCCATCTTTGGATAAAGAAGCACTTCGCGTTGTAAATGCACTTCCTGCATGGAAACCTGGCAAGCAGCGTGGTAAACCGGTTAACGTATCGTACACGGTACCAATTAACTTCGTGTTACAGTAATTAAAGAAAAAACAATATTTTTGCACTCCTGTTTCATCTGAAGCAGGAGTTTTTTTTTGAATATATATAAGAATGATAGAAACAGCACCAATTACAGAAAAGGCAGTTATTGTGGGCTTGATCAACCAGGATCAGGACGAACGTCAGGCAAAAGAGTACCTCGACGAATTGGAGTTTTTAGCGGATACTGCAGGTGCACAAGTATTAAAAAAGTTCACCCAGAAGCTGGATATTCCAAACAAAGCAACATTTGTTGGTCCCGGAAAACTGGAAGAGATCGGCAATTATATAAAGGTTGTTGAGGCAGATACTGTGATCTTCGACGACGAACTTACACCAACTCAGCTTCGTAACGTGGAGCGGGCTTTGGAGTGTAAAATTCTGGATCGTACCAACCTGATTCTGGACATTTTTGCAAAAAGAGCACAAACCGCCCACGCAAAAACTCAGGTTGAGCTGGCGCAATATCAATACCTGCTTCCACGACTTACCCGAATGTGGACTCACCTTGAACGTCAGCGGGGTGGTATTGGAATGCGTGGTCCAGGTGAAACCCAGATTGAAACCGACCGCCGTATTATCCTTGATAAAATATCGCGATTAAAAGCACAGCTGGTAAAAATCGATAAACAAAAATCGACACAACGAAAGAACCGCGGTAAGATGGTTCGTGTTGCTTTGGTGGGTTATACAAACGTAGGCAAATCTACCATTATGAATATGATGGCAAAATCGGAAGTTTTTGCCGAGAATAAATTGTTTGCAACGCTCGATACCACCGTTCGTAAAGTGGTTATCGGTAACCTGCCTTTCTTATTGGCCGATACCGTTGGTTTTATCCGAAAATTACCACACGGTTTGGTTGAGTCGTTTAAATCGACACTCGATGAGGTACGCGAAGCCGACATTTTGCTTCACATTGTAGATATTTCGCACCCGGGTTTCGAAGAGCAGATTGAAACGGTTGATAGCACGCTCGAAGAAATTGGTGCCGGAGACAAACCTACATTCTATATCTTCAATAAGATCGATGCTTTTACCTACGAGGAAAAAGACGAAGATGATCTTTCGCCACGTACCCGTGATAATTTCACCCTGGATGAGTGGAAAAAATCGTGGATGGCAAAAAGTAACACTCCGGCTTTGTTTATTTCAGCAAAAGAGAAAACAAACATCGAAGAATTTAAGGCAGAACTTTACGAGGAAGTTAAAGGAATTCACTCGCAACGTTTTCCGTATAACGACTACTTGTATAATTCAGAATGGACAGAGGGGATTCAGGAATAATCAGGATTGTTTAATTCCACGCATCAGGTTGCAGGAGTGATTGCTTTTGTTTCCATAGAAATGTCGAGTATTCTTAATGTTAGTCGCTTGGTAATAAGGCAGATGTTTCGATTTATTTGGAGTGATTAATTCGATCTGAAATCCAAAATCGTTAATCGAAATTCATTATTCAGTTTTCTCGTCCGGTTTTACTTTTTTAATCAACGATTTATCCAAACAGTTTTCCAGCATTTCAATGCTGGTTAACCGGCGCAAAGGATGTTTTAGTTCGGGAGCAATTTCAACAAGCGGAACCAGTACAAAACGTCTTTCGTGAATACGCGGGTGAGGAATAATCAAATCCTTTGTTTCAATAAAATCGTCGTTAAAATACAGAATGTCAATATCCATTTCGCGCGAAGAGTAGCGTTCTGATTCCCGCTTCCGGCCAAAATCTGCTTCTATTTCATGAATACGCCAGAGCAATTCTTCAGCTTCCAATATGGTCTCAATAACCAAAATCTGGTTCCAGAAAACATTATCGGAATGAAAACCCCACGGTGGCGTTTCGTAAACAGATGATTTTTGAATAATGTGTCCTAATTTTATATCGATTAAATGGTAGGCGCGATCAAAATTTTTTTGCTTATCGCCCAAATTTCCACCAATTCCTAGAAATACCTTGTTCATTGTGTTTTATATTTGTAATTACTGGTATAAAACATTACTCATTCACAGTAGAAGAAGTATAAATTAAATCACAAAAATATGAAAGAATTCTTCAAGTACGTATTTGCGACGATTGTTGGTGTGCTGGCTTTGTCGTTTATTGGTATTTTTTTAATGTTTATTGTATTTGGGGCCATTGTTGCTTCAAGCGAAAAACAAGTAACAGTGGCCGATCAATCGATGTTGGTTATCGACCTGGGGCAAAGTATTGTTGATCGTGCTCCAAACGATCCGTTCGAAGACCTTGATTTGCCGGGAATTTTTAGTTCGGTAAAAACAATTGGTCTCGACAACATTCGCGAATCGTTACAAAAAGCTGCTTACGACGATCGTATTAAAGGAATATACCTGAAACTTTCGGCAACCAGCGGAGGATACGCTTCGGTGGAGGAAATAAGAAATGCCTTGATCGCCTTTAAAGATAGTTGCGATAAACCTGTTTATGCATGTGCCGACCAGATGTTGCTCGACCAGAAAGGTTATTACGTGGCAACAGTTGCCGACCAGATTGTTTTGCATCCTGAAGTTATGCTTGATTTTCGTGGATTAAGCAGCGAGCTGATGTTTTATAAAAACGCTCTCGATAAACTGGGGGTTGAAATGCAGATTGTTCGTGGCCCGAACAATAAATTTAAGTCGGCAGTTGAACCTTACATGCTGGATAAAATGAGTGAAGAAAACCGCGAGCAGCGACTGGTTTATATGAATAGTTTATGGAACCACATGATAAAAGGTATTGCTGAAACTCGTGGAATTTCAGAAGAACAACTAAATGCTTTGGCCAACGAGGCACAAACCTATAAAAAAGCTGCAGCTATGGTTGAAAACGGCTTAATCGACGCAGCTAAATATCGCGATGAGGTACTTGACGATATGCGCGAAATTACGGGAGTTAAAGGAACTGATGGAATTCCGGTGGTGAGTGTAAAGGATTATGTGAAAGTTCCGGTTAAAGGAAAAACTAAAAAGTTCAGCAGGGACAAAATAGCTGTTATTTATGCCAGTGGCGAGATTGGAGTGACGCTGAGCGGTGGCGAAGGTATAAACGGCGATAAACTGGGTAAAGAAATTCGTAAAGTGCGTCAGGACAGCTCGTATAAAGCGATTGTCCTTCGTGTAAACTCTCCGGGTGGAGCTGTTTTTGATTCGGAAACCATTTGGCGCGAAGTAAAACTGGCGGCCGATGAAAAAACACTGGTTGTGTCGTTTGGCGATGTTGCAGCATCGGGTGGTTATTACATTTCGTGCCCGGCAGATAAGATTGTTGCCAGTCCAAATACCATTACCGGATCGATTGGAATTTTCGGTCAAGTGCCAAACTTTGGTGAATTGATGAACGACAAACTCGGAATCACAAGTGATGCTGTTAGTACACATGAACATGGTAACTTTGTTTCAGTTATGCGCCCAATGACGCCATACGAAAAACAACGAATGACTCAATACGTTGCCAATGGGTACGATACTTTCCTTTCGCATGTGTCGGAAGGACGTGGCATGACAAAAGAAGCAGTCGACAATATTGGTCAGGGACGTGTTTGGAGTGGCGAAAATGCCATGGATATTGGTTTGATCGACGAGTTTGGCGGATTGGAAGATGCCATTAAACTGGCTGCCGAAATGGAGGGACTTGATACTTATCGCACGGTTAATTTACCAGCTTTACCTAATCCGCTTGAAGAATTTTTGAAAATGGGTGGTAACGTTCGTGCCCATATTTTAAAAGGTGAATTGGGCGAAAAATACCGCTACTACGAGTACCTGAAAAAGGCTTCGGAGATGAATGGTGTTTACGCGCGCATGCCTTACGATATTTATTTGAATTAAGCAGAGAAGCAATAATATTGAAGGATGCATCACGTAATTTGTGGTGCATCCTTTTTTCGTATCTTAGCTCTCTATTTTGAAGAACATTTTAAATGGTAAAAATTTTTCTTTATCCTCTTTCATGGTTGTACGGATTGGTGGTTTATTTACGCAACAGAGCCTACGATCTCAAAATATTTACGTCCCGGGAATTTGATGTTCCTGTAATCTCAATCGGTAATATTACGGTTGGTGGCACCGGAAAAACGCCGCACGTAGAATACCTGGTGAATTTATTAAAAGATAACTACGAAGTGGCAACATTAAGCCGTGGTTACAAGCGGAAAACAAAAGGTTTTCGTTTGGTTGAAACAAATTCTTCGGCCCGCGATGTTGGCGATGAACCATTGCAGATAAAAAATAAATATCCTGAAGTAACGGTTTCGGTGTGTGAAAACCGGGTTTCCGGAGTTGAAAAATTACTCGATCCGAAAGACGGAAAGTCACCTGATGTGGTGCTGCTCGACGATGCTTTTCAGCACCGGAGAATCTCCCCCGGAATAAATATTCTGCTGATTGATTATAACCGACAGATAAAAAACGATACCCTGCTGCCGGTAGGACGTTTGCGAGAAGGAGTGTCGCAAATGCGACGGGCAAATATTATTCTTTTTACAAAATGCCCCGAGGAAGTTACACCGATTATGCGCCGTATTTTGCAGAACGATGTGAACTTGCTCCCGTATCAGAAACTGTATTTTACCCGTCTGGTTTACGGAAAATTTCAACCCGTTTTTGATGCTCCCGAAATTGATGAAGAAACTTATCGCGATGTGAGTTGTCATATTATGGTGGTAACAGGTATTGCTGCGCCAAAACAAATGCACTCGTACATCAAAAAACTCGGATCGCACATGGAAACGCTCAGTTTTCCCGATCATCATTCATTCAGCATAAGCGATGTGAATGAAATTGAAAAGCGATTCAGTGAGATAAATTCAAATAAAAAGATAATTGTTACAACCGAAAAGGATGCTATGCGTTTTAAAGATATTACTCAGTTGAGTG
Organism: Draconibacterium sp. IB214405; assembly: GCF_033963885.1. Classification (NCBI taxonomy): domain Bacteria; kingdom Pseudomonadati; phylum Bacteroidota; class Bacteroidia; order Marinilabiliales; family Prolixibacteraceae; genus Draconibacterium; species Draconibacterium sp. IB214405. The sequence continues at coordinate 44,919 of NZ_JAXBMA010000006.1, read as the reverse complement.
ATGAAATAAAAAAGGCAATGTATTACCTGCCGGTTAAAATTGACTTCCTCGAAGAAGAAAAGAAATCGTTTAATAAGAAGATATTGAATTATGTTGGAGAAAATAAAAGCAACCGCGAGCTTTATAAAAGAAAGAATTCAGGCAAGTCCTGAGATTGGAATTATTTTAGGAACCGGTCTTGGTGGCCTGGTGAACGAAATCGAAATTATCGATTCGATCCCGTATACCGAAATTCCAAACTTCCCGGTGTCGACAGTTGAAGGACATGCCGGACGTTTGATTTACGGAAAACTTGGTAATACCGAAGTGTTGGCCATGCAGGGACGCTTTCACTACTACGAAGGCTACGATATGAAAGAGGTTACTTTCCCGGTGCGAGTGATGAAGTATGTAGGTGTGAATAATCTTTTTGTATCGAATGCAAGCGGCGGATTAAATCCCGACTGGCACGTTGGCGAGATCGTTTTACTTACTGATCATATTAACTTTTTCCCGGAACACCCGTTGCGTGGGAAGAATGAAAACGAACTCGGTCCGCGTTTTCCTGATATGAGCAAACCATACAGCACCCGACTTCGAAACAAGGCCAAATTAATTGCCTTGCAGCATAACATCGATGTAAAAGAAGGTGTTTATGTTGGCGTTTCCGGACCAACTTTTGAAACTCCTGCAGAATATAAAATGTTCCGTATTTTGGGTGGCGACGTTGTTGGAATGTCAACCGTTCCGGAAGTGATAGTTGCCCGCCATATGGACATGCGTGTGTTTGGTATTTCAATTGTAACCGACAGTGGCGTGCCCGGCGAAATTGTTGAAATATCGCACGAAGAAGTGCAGGAAGTGGCTATGAAAGCCGAGCCGAAAATGACATTGATTATGAAAGAACTCATTCAAAATATTAAATAGTTTCGAGTAAGAAAATCTGCAATCAACCAAAAACCAATCTTTATGAAACAAATCGTTCTTCTCTTTGTAGTAGCCTTGTTGTTTAGTTGTTCAGCACCAAAAACAAAACAAGCCGAGCTGGTGCTCGATAGCCAATCGACACTTGGCGAAGGTTCGCTGTGGAATTACAAAACCGGGGAATTGATGTGGGTTGATATCAAAAAAGAAATTTTGAATATCTACAATCCGGCAACCGGCTACAACAAAGAGATGTTTACAGGGCAGATGATTGGTACAGTAGTGCCAACAGAAAGTGGCAATGCTTTGGTTGCCTTACAGCAGGGGATTTATTATTTCGATATACAATCCGGTGCGAAAAAGCAGTTGTCAGCACCGGAAGCAAATTTACCAGATAACCGTTTTAACGATGGTAAATGCGATCCGTCAGGAAGATTCTGGGCCGGAACAATAAGTCTCAGTGGAGAAATGGAAGTAGCCGCTTTGTATCGTTTCGATCCCGATACTTCGATTCATAAAATGGTTGATAAAGTGAGTATTTCGAACGGTATTGTGTGGAGCAAGGACAAGACCAAAATGTATTACATCGATACACCAACACAAAAGGTAATGGCTTACGATTACGATGATGTGACCGGTGAGATATCAAATCCTGTGGTTGCAGTAAACGTACCTGCAGAGTTGGGTTCGCCCGATGGGATGACCATTGACGAAAACGATCACTTGTGGGTGGCGCTTTGGGGTGGCTCGGCAGTTGGTTGTTGGGATCCGGTAAGTGATGAGCTGATCGACAAAATTGAAGTTCCGGCAAAAAATATTACATCGTGCGCTTTTGGCGACGAGGATTTAAGTACACTTTATATCACCTCTGCACGCGAAGCTACCAGCAATGAGGAATTGGCGAAATGGCCAAATGCCGGCGGCGTTTTTAAATTTCGCCCGGGAGTGAAAGGAGTGCAGGCTTTCTATTTCAACGATGTAAAATAAGGTGTTTATGAACCTTCTTGTACTTGCACTTGCCCCGGTTGTTATAATTGCTGCCTATATTTATTTTCGTGATAAGTATGAAAAAGAACCGTTGCGCTTGCTGCTTTTTGCGCTGCTGGCTGGTGGATTAACGGTTATCCCAATATTATTTCTCGAGCGTTTTTTAGATCGTTTTTCCATGTCTTTTCCATGGTTGCTTTCGGCAGCGTGGAGAGCTTTTGCTGTGGCAGCATTTTCGGAAGAGCTGTTTAAATACCTGGCTTTGTATATCCTGATTTGGAAAAGCCGGGAGTTCAACGAAAAGTTCGACGGGATTGTTTATGCCACTTATGTTTCGTTGGGTTTTGCAGCTGTTGAGAATGTGCTTTACGTTATGGACGGTGGCTTAAGCACCGGATTTATGCGTGCAATAACTGCTGTCCCGGCCCACGCGATCTTTGGAATTACAATGGGCTTTTATTTTGGTCTTGCTAAATTTTACGAAAAACAACGCCAAAGCCTGAAACAAAAAGCACTACTGTTTCCAATTCTTCTGCATGGGATATACGATTTTATTCTGTTTACCGAAATCGGCTGGTTAACCATCGTCTTTGTAGGTTTTGTGGTGTACCTCTATATTTCAGGATTAAAACGTATGCGGGAACTTTCGAAACAATCGATATACAACACGGATTACAATTTATTAAACGAGAAACTGAGTAAAACTGAATAAGAATGGACATTCCGATTTATACCGATATAGTAAAAGCTCACGAAATTGTACAGAAATACGCACATCGTACACCGGTGTTAACATCGGAAAGTATTAACAATATTGTTGGTGCAGAACTGTTTTTTAAGTGCGAAAACCTGCAAAAGGTGGGCGCGTTTAAATTTCGAGGTGCGTGTAATGCCGTGTTTTCTTTGAGTGAAGAAGATGCCGCTAAAGGTGTGGCAACACATTCTTCCGGCAACCATGCCGCAGCGCTGGCATTGGCAGCCCGGATGCGTGGAATTGATGCGCACATTGTAATGCCCGAAAATTCGCCTGAAATAAAAAAGAAAGCAGTGGCCGGTTATGGTGCGAAAATTACCTTTTGCAAACCAACTTTACAGGCACGTGAAAGTACCCTGGCGAAAGTGGTGGAAGAAACGGGAGCAACAGAAATTCATCCCTACAATAACTTTAATGTAATTGCCGGTCAGGGAACTGCCGCCAAAGAATTGATTGAAGACAAAGGCGAATTTGATGTGATTATGGCGCCTGTTGGTGGTGGCGGTTTATTAAGCGGAACAGCTATTTCGACAAAACATTTGCTACCTGCCTGCAAAGTAATTGCTGCCGAACCTGCCGGAGCCGACGATGCTTACCGTTCATTTCGATCAAAAAAATTCGTGCCTTCCGAAAATCCAAAAACGATTGCCGATGGTTTGCTGACTTCGTTGGGCGAACGGAACTTTGCTATTATTCTCGATAAGGTTGATGATATTGTAACTGTTTCAGAAGAAAGCATTGTGGAAGCTATGCGAATGATCTGGGAACGTATGAAAATTATTACCGAACCATCTTCTGCAGTGCCACTGGCTGCAATCCTTGAAAAGAAAGTGGATGTGCAGGGCAAAAAGGTGGGTATTATTCTTTCGGGTGGAAATCTTGATCTGGGAAAGCTGCCATTTTAAAACATCGGGCTAATAATATGTGCGAGTGATTCACGGACCTTAAAAAACAACGATCGTTTGTGCCATTCCTGGTACTTTATCTCGCGGCAGTTCTTTAGATCCGTAAGAAAGTGTTGCTCCAGTTCGTCGGCAAATTCTTTTTGGTAAATAAAAGCGTTGGCTTCAAAATTGGTTTCAAAACTACGGAAGTCGAAATTGCTCGTCCCAACACTCGAAATATGATCGTCGACCAACAGGTATTTACTGTGGATAAATCCATTCTGGTAAAAATAGATTCGTACGCCGGCCTCCAGTAATTCCTCTACATAAGAGAACGAACACCATTTTGAAATGGTGGCATCCGATTTTTCAGGAATGATAATGCGTACATCAAGCTGGCTGAGTGCAGCAGTTTTAAGTGCCGTTATTAATTCTTGCGGAGGCATTAAGTAAGGTGTAACCAGGTATACTTTTTTATGTGCCCCGGCAATGGCCGAAAAGAATCCTTGTTCGATACTCTTCCAGCTGTAATCGGGGCCACTGGCAGAGATTTGCACCGGCACACCGGGAGCATCCGATAGCGGAGGGAAATACCGGAATCCATACAGATTTTGTTTGGTAATAAAATACCAGTCGGCAGCAAAAATTACCTGTAAAGTGGTGGCTGCATCGCCGTTGAGTTGAAGATGAGTATCGCGCCAGTGCCCAAGTCCTTTCATGCCTTCAATGTAACGGTCGGCGATATTCAGCCCGCCTACAAAACCAACTTTACCGTCGATAACAATTATTTTTCGGTGGTTGCGGTAATTTACGCGTGAGGTAAAACGTGGAAACCGCACTTCCATAAATGGACGAATTTCCACATCGTTTGCAATCAGCTCTTTAAAAAATCGTTTGGTGAGTCCCCAACTTCCCACGTCGTCAACAATTACACGCACTTCCACACCTTCTTTGCGTTTTTTTATCAGCAGGTCTTTTAGTTTATTCCCGATTTTATCGTTGGCAAAAATGTAATATTCCATGTGGATGTGATGCCGGGCTTTTTCTATCGCTTTAATAATGTAGTCGAAAGTTTGCTGGCCATCTTTTAAGAGGTGTACCACGTTCCCGGTAGTAAGTAAAGAGTCGGAATTATTTAATAGCAGCCGAATGATCTGTGATTCGCTTTGTAATCCTGCCTGCGAAATTAATTTGTGCTGGTCGATGTTTTTGAGTTGTTCAGCGCTCAAACGCCGCAATTCTTTCAGACTCTTAATGCCGCGCCGCGAAAACATTTTTCTTTTCCGGTATTCCTGTCCGAAAACAAGGTAAAAGATCATCCCAAAAATTGGAATAAGGATGAGAACCAGTATCCAGGCTGCCGTTTTAAAAGGCGATCTTTTTTCTAATATGATCATTAGGGCAACAGGAATTGCGGTGATGAGGAAAATTAAATAAAACCAGTTCCAGAATTGACTCCAGTCAAACATATTTTATTAATTTGTTCAGGTAAATTTCTAAATTTATTTGAGTAAAAACAATATTTGCTTCATATTCGTAGTTAATGGTAGAAATGAGAAAAACGAAATTCATATTACTTTGTGTATTGTTCGGAATGGCAGTTTTAGTTGTAGCCTGTTCGGGATCTAAAAATGTTGCACAGGGTGAAAAGAAGAGTGTTGAGGTAACGGGCGAGGACAGTGTAGAGTACGATGTTGAAACATTTAATGCGAATTTTGATGTATGGTACCAGCGGCAAAATACGCCGGCCAGTTACCGCTCGCAATCGTATTATGAAAGCTGGAACAAACAATACGTTAGTGCCTGGAATGCGAAATGCGCATCACCGTCACCAAGTTGGAATTTCGAGCCGGTTGTTGGCTACGACGTTAATGAAGATTACGGTTTTGAGATGAATCACAAATTGTTCTACTACTTTATGTATGTGGAAAATGTGTTGAAAAAGAAGATCATTCCCGGTGGTCCGAAACCGGTTTTTCATTAGCCGGATTTTTAAAAATTGTCAGCCTGTCGTTTTCGATAAGTTCCGAACTGTCTGCAATTTGCGGAAGTACAGGAGCTTTTATCCCACTTCCAAACGTTTTATCGCCAATAAATACATGAGCCTCATCCCACAAACCTGCTGAAATAAAAGACTCCAATAACTGCAGTCCTCCTTCAACAATTAATGAAAGTTTATTTTTACTGTGCAGCGTTGCCAAAATCTGCTGAAGTAACTCGTTTTGGAAATCAACTTTTATGTATTCCGTTTTTTTGTCAACCTGGTTTTCTATCGCATTAAAAACCAGTGTTTCTGTTGAATTGTCGAAAAGATTCAGGTTTTTATCCAGGCGTAATTCACGATCCAATACAATTCGCAACGGATTTTTTCCTTTTATTAGCCGGACCGTTAACGACGGATTATCTTTTTCAGCTGTGTTTGTTCCCACCATAATTGCATCTTCTTCGGCACGCATCTGGTGAACCCGCAAAAGTGCACTTGGTCCCGTAATCCAGGTTGGCTGACCGTAATTTTCCTCGTTTCGGTCAATGTCAATAAAACCATCGGTTGTTTGTGCCCATTTCAGAATAATGTAGGGGCGCTTTTTCTGATGGAAAGTAAAAAAGCGTTTATTCAGCTCGTCGCATTCTTTTTTTAAAACTCCGGTTTTTACGTCAACCCCGGCATTTAAGAGTTTCTCGATTCCTTTTCCGGCAACTTTGGCAAACGGATCGATGCTGCCAATTACCACACGCGGAATTTCTTTTCGGATAATCAGGTCGGAACAAGGCGGTGTTAAACCGTAATGCGCACAGGGTTCCAACGAAACATAAATGGTACTTTCCTTGAGTAAATCTTCGTTTGTTACCGAATTAATGGCGTTTACTTCGGCATGTGCCTGCCCGTGTTTTTGGTGGTATCCTTCGCCGATTATTGTGTTGTTGTGAATGATCACACAACCAACCATCGGATTTGGAGCTGCGTGTCCGGCACCCAAACGAGCCAGCTCAATGCAGCGGGCCATGTATTTTTCTTCGGTTGTCATTTTCAAGGAAAGACTAAATTTGCAGAACAAAAGTACACAATGCAGCAAACTATTCAATATATCCGCGAAGAATTGGCGCCGTATTATCCCGAAACGGAGATCTCGGGATTTGTCCAAATGATGATGGATCGTGTTTTTGGATTATCGTACACGCAAATGATTTTGGAGAAAGACCGGGTATTTGATAAGGAGGAGCAGGCAATGGTTACTGCTATTGTAAATCGCTTAAAAACACACGAGCCGATTCAATACATTTTGGGTGTTACCGAATTTTATGGTTTGCAACTGGGCGTAAAACCCGGCGTGTTGATTCCGCGGCCCGAAACGGAAGAACTGGTGGAATGGATATGCAAAACAGAGATTCTTGAGAATTCAAAAATAGTGGATATTGGTACGGGAAGTGGTTGTATTGCGCTGGCTTTAAAAAACGTGATTTCGAATGCTGAAGTGTTTGCTGTTGATACATCGGAAGATGCGTTGGAAGTTGCAGCAGAGAATGCCCGGCAAAACAAACTGGAAATTACATTTAAGCATGCCAATATTTTAAAGTGGCAGGAGTACGAATGGCAGCAGTTTGATGTAATCGTGAGTAACCCACCTTATGTGCGGGAGTGCGAAAAAGGCTTAATGGAAACCAATGTGCTGGAGCACGAACCGGAATTGGCCTTGTTTGTAAGCGATAATGATCCGCTTATTTTTTACCGGACGATTGCTGAGTTTGCATCAAAACAACTTAACGAAGGCGGCTTTTTGTTTTTTGAGATCAATGAGTATCTGGGTGACGAAATGATTGAGCTTGTTAACGGATTGGGATTTAAGTCGATAGAATTACGACGCGATTTGAATAATAAAAACCGAATGCTGAAATGTAAAAAATAAACGATTTCCACATCAGGAAATTGAGATTTTTGCGTTTGTTATTGCGAACGATTTTATATTTTGCAGATAACTAAATCTAATAAGTGAGAAAAATATTCCTAAATATACTGCTGCTGGTAAATTTAATTTTAGCCCTGGCGCTAATTGTAGCGTATCTTTCGGTGTATATACCGCCCGATAAATACTGGATTCCTTCATTATTCGGAATGGCTTATCCGTTTTTACTTGCCGGGAATCTCCTGTTTATTGTATTCTGGATTTTGTTTAAGCCACGTTACACCTTGTTATCGCTGGTAATAATTGTTGTTGGCTGGGGATATTTTTCCCGGTTTATGCAGTTTAAAGGTAAAAGCAGCGATGAGGCAAATATTAAAGTTGTTTCGTATAATGTGAAACATTTTGTGGCCGATACCAGTGGAACTCAGAAGGAAAATGCCAAAAAGATCATATCGTTTTTGGCCGGACAGAATGCGGATATTATTTGTTTGCAGGAAGCCCGTTTAAGAAAGAACAGCATTTTTAATCTGGCACAAACGGTAAAAGATCTGGAATCGATAAAACATTACCAGTTTGCACGGTCGAGCACTACTTACGGATCGGTAACGATGACGCGCTACGCGATTATAAACATGGGCGAGATCCGCTTCGAAGACTCAAGAAATATTACCATTTACACTGATGTTTTAATTGATGCCGATACGGTTCGTATTTTTAATGTTCACCTGCAATCGTACCACATCGACCCTGAAAAGTACGACATAATTGATTCGCCGGGAATAAACCAGGAGAAAGACCTGGAAGAGGTAAAGGAAATGAGCGCGAAGTTTAAAGAGGCGTTTCAATTAAGAGCTGCCCAGGTGCGCGAAATCCGAAAGTATATTGATGAGTCGCCTTACAACGTAATTCTGTGCGGCGATTTTAACGATACGCCGGCTTCTTTTTCGTACCGGAAATTAAGTTCAGGATTAAACGATGCCTTCGTGAAATCAGGAAAAGGAATCGGACGGACATATATCGGGAAGTTGCCATCGTTCCGTATCGACTATATTTTGCACGGCAATGGTTTTGAATCGTACGATTTTCAGACACTGGATTACCGCATGTCCGATCATTTGCCAATAAGCTGCAACTTATTAAAAAGGGATTAGTAATTGATCAGAATTTCCTGAGCTACTTTTTTGTCAACTTTTAGCTGTTCTACCAGTGCATCAACACCATTGAACTTCTGCTCTTCACGAATCTTATCTACAAAAATCAGAGTAATTGTTTTACCATACATGTCTCCAGAGAAATCGAAAATATTTACTTCAATACTTCGGTTGTCGGCATTGTTGTTAAACGTCGGGCGCGTGCCAATATTCAGCATACCCTTAAATTCTGTTCCGTTTATTTCAATTAAAACAGCGTACACACCGTAGCCCGGAATGATTTTGTATTTGTCAGAAGCTTCAATGTTTGCAGTTGGGAAACCCAGTTTTCGGCCCAGTTGCTCGCCTTTTACAACGGTTCCGTGTAAGGTGAACTGATAACCTAAATACTGATTTGCTCTTTTTATATCGCCGGCTTCCAGTGCAGCCCTGATTTTTGTAGAGCTCACTTTTTCAGCTTCAACCGAAAGTGCATCAGTTTTGTGCACAATAAAGTTGTAGTTTTCGGCACATTTTTGCAGGTACTCGTAGCCTCCTTCGCGGTTCTTGCCAAAACGGTGGTCGTAACCCACAACCAAACAACGCGTCCCCATTTTATCAACCAAAATTTCTTTTACAAATTCGGCATACGACAGCTCCGAAAATTCCTTGTTAAAAGGATAAATAACCAGGTGGTCCACTCCAAACTTTTCGAACAGTTTAATCTTTTCGTTTTTGGTTGTAAGCAGACGCAGGTTGGCTTTGTCGGGCGAAGTTACGATGCGTGGGTGCGGGTAAAAAGTGAAGATAACGGTTTCGCCGTTCTGCTCTTTAGCCAATTCTTTCAACTGTTCAACAACCAGTTGATGCCCTTTGTGTAATCCGTCGAAAGTACCGATGGTTACCACCGGATTTTGGGCTTTAAAGTCGTCAAGCGAATAATGTATTTTCACTGTTTTTAAAGTAAATTGAGCTACAAACCTATTGAAAATTTTAAACCTTTTAAAACAGCCGGGCGCAATCCATATTAATTCGTACGATAAATAAATGTGTATTTAATGCCGGTTATCAACAATAATACAAAATAGTTGCTGAATTGTTTGGGTTTAGTTTGTTGATATACAGGCTGAAAAGCATAAAAAATGTTATTTTCTGAATTTGCTATTTTCGATGTATTCAAAAATGTTAATTTTACGGCCTTTAACGATACGAGCCGTTTTAATCAAAAACATTTTAGTAACGATTGAATTGCACGTTTGACGGGCCGGAATTTGCTGGCACATTAAAATTATATGAGAAGCATGAGATACAGAGTTTTATTTTTTTTAGTAGCTACCCTGTTTGTATTTGGAGGGTGTAAGAAAGAAAAAGAGTTTACAATTCGTGGTAAAATTACTCACGCCGAAGACCAGAACATTGTTTTGGAGGAATTGCATACTAATTCGCTGAAAAAAATAGCAGAGGCAAAAATTAATAAAAATGGCGAGTTTGAAATTAAAGGGATGACGGGAATTCCAACATTCTATTTATTAAAACTTGCCGATCAGAACTTCATTACATTGTTGGTTGATTCGGCTGAAACAATCACTGTTCAGGCTGACGCTGCAAATTTCCACCGCGAATACCATGTTGAAGGATCAGCGGGTTCGGAGCAGGTGAAAATGCTCGATCAGAAATTAAAAGATACCCGCCACAAACTCGACTCGTTACGATCGCTGGATAATTTATATGCGGGTAATCCATCATACGACGATGTTCGTCCAAAATGGGCAGAGGAATACGACAAGATTGTTGAAGATCAGATTGAGTTTTCGACAAAATTTGTTCAGGAAAACCCGTTTGCAATGGCAAGTGTACTAGCACTTTACCAGAAGTTTAACGCACAGGATGAATCTTACGTTGTTCGCGACCTTCAGGTAATGAAAACCGCTGCTTCGGCATTAAATTCAATCTATCCGAAATCGGAGCAGGTGCAGGCACTTTATAACAATACCTTACAGTTTGTTCGTCAGCAACAGGCGCAAAAAATGAAACAGTTTATTCAGGAGCAGGGTGATAACAGTCCTGATGTTGTGTTGCCGGATGCCGACGGAAACGAAATTGCTTTATCATCATTGCGCGGCAAAGTTGTGCTGTTACAGTTTTGGGCAGCTGTCGATCGTGCTTCACGAATCCAGAATCCGGTGCTTGTTGAAGCTTATAATAAATACAAGCGCAAGGGATTTGAGATTTACCAGGTGAGCGTTGATGTTAATCGTTCGGAATGGGTTGATGCTATTGATACCGATCATTTGAACTGGATTAATGTTGGCGACATGGAGGGAAGTAAACTGGCTGCAGCTGTTTATAATGTACAAAGTATTCCGTTAAATTATTTGCTCGACAAAGAGGGTAAAATCGTTGCCAAAAACCTTAAAGGACCGGCACTCGACAAAGCGCTGGCTCAACTTTTAGATTAGTATAAAACCGAAAAATTGACAGAAAGACGGAAAATATATTTTGTTTCTGACGTACACCTTGGAGCGCCGGCCCTGAAAAATAACCGGGAACGCGAACTGCTGTTTGCTGCCTGGCTCGATGAAATTAAGGAAGATGTATCCGAGTTGTATTTAATGGGTGATATTTTCGATTTCTGGTACGAGTATAAAAAGGTTGTTCCGCGCGGATTTACACGAATTTTAGGCCGACTGGCAGATTTGACAGATAAAGGTGTTCCGGTACATTTTTTTACGGGTAACCACGATATGTGGGTGTATGATTATTTGGCTGAAGAGACCGGAATTGCTGTACATCACGATTTTATCGTTCGCGAAATAAAAGGGAAAAAGTTCTTTCTCGCACACGGCGACGGCCTCGACGCGTCGGACAAAGGATACATTTTCCTGAAAAAGATATTTACAAATACAACCATGCGCTGGCTCTTCTCGCGCCTTCACCCGAATTTCGCATTTAACATTGCGCACAAATGGTCTGCTTCCAGTAGGTTATCAAATTCGGATTATGACGAAGATTTTATGGCAAATAGGGATGGAATGTATAAATTTGCCGCGGAATTTTTTAAAACAAATCCCGTAGATTATTTTATAATGGGCCATCGGCATCAGCTGGTAAATGAAAAAATGGATGAAGGAAGCCGCTTTATTTTACTGGGTGACTGGATAAAATCGTTTTCTTACGGTGTTTTCGATGGTGAAAAATTTGAATTAAAGACATTTAAGGATAAAGCGAAAGCTTAGAAGAAGGATTATGGCAAAGCAAATTTACACACGAATTATTGGTACCGGAAGTCATCTTCCAACTCAAATAATTAAGAATACAAATTTTCTGAATAACGAGTTTTATGCTCCTTCGAAGAAAAAGATTGAGGACAAAAGCAACGAAGAGATAATCCAGAAGTTTCAGGAGATTACCAATATTGAAGAGCGACGCTACATTGCCGACGATTTGGTTACTTCTGATATTGCAGCATTTGCAGTAGAAGATGCTTGCAAATCGGCCGGAATTTCGATGGAAAGTCTGGACTTTATTATCGTTGGACATAATTTTGGCGACATCCTGGACGGAAATGTTCGCACCGATGTTTTGCCAAGTTTGGCCAATAAGGTGAAGATGAAGTTGCACATTAAAAATCCTACCTGCATTGCTCATGATGTGGTTTCAGGTTGTCCGGGATGGACGCAAGGAATGATTACTGCTGATGCCTACATAAAGAGTGGTTTTGGTAAACGAGGTGTTGTTGTTGGAGCCGATGTACTTTCACGTATTTCCGATCCGCACGACCGCGATTCGATGATTTATGCCGATGGTGCCGGAGCAACCGTTGTTGAAGCTGTTGAAAGTGAAGAGCCAACAGGTATTTTATCACACTCGAGCCGTTCGGATTCTGTTAAATATGCGAACCTGCTTACACTGGGAGAATCAAGCAATCCTGATTACGAAGGTGATGAGTTGTATATAAAAATGGCCGGACACAAATTGTATGTTTATGCCATTACAACCGTTCCTGGCGTAGTAAAAGAAAGTATCGAAAAAGCCGGGCTGGAACTGTCGGACATTAAAAAGATATTCATTCACCAGGCCAACGAAAAAATGGATGAGGCAATTTTGGCAGGCGTGTTAAAATTGTACGGTCAGAAAGAAGTGCCTGAAGGAATTATGCCAATGAGTATCCGCGAATTGGGGAACTCGTCAACAGCTACTGTTCCAACGCTTGTTGATTTGGTAGTGAAAGGAAAAATGGAAGGACACGAAGTGAATGAAGGAGATTATACCATCCTTTGTTCAGTAGGTGCCGGAATGAACATCAATTCGATCGTTTATAAGTGGTAAGAAGAGTTTGCGGTTTTAACCGGAACTATTTTAATATTCAGCGGGTGATTATTGTTTTTTACAGATAGTCACCCGCTGATTTTTTTTACCAGTTGATTGGTTCCAACCCTCTCGAGATCAGAAATTCGTTGGTGCGGCTAAAATGTTTGTTGCCAAAAAATCCGCGGCTCGCCGAAAGTGGCGACGGATGCACCGATGTCAGTACAAAATGTTTTTCCTGATCGATAAACTTACTTTTGCTGATGGCATAATTTCCCCACAGCAGGAAAACAACATTTTCTTTCTCTGCATTTATCTTTTCAATTACCGCATCGGTAAATTGTTCCCAGCCTTTTTTCTGGTGCGAAGCAGCCTGGTGTGCGCGAACAGTTAACGTGGCATTTAACAGCAAAACTCCCTGACGTGCCCATTCGGTCAGGTCGCCACTTGTGGGAATTGGCTTGCCAACATCGCCGTTTAGTTCCTTAAAAATATTACGCAAACTTGGAGGAAAAGGGATGCCGTCGTTCACCGAAAAACAAAGCCCGTGCGCCTGCCCCGGCCCGTGATAAGGATCCTGGCCGATGATCACCACTTTTAGTTTTTCAAACGGACACTGGTCAAAAGCATTAAAAATAAGTTTGCCGGGAGGATAAATCCGCTGCGTTTTATATTCGTCGCGAACAAATGCACTTAACTTCGTAAAATAATCCTTTTCAAACTCTTCGTTTAGCTGATTTTTCCAGCCTTCTTCAATTTTAACCTCCATAAAATTCGTGTAATTTTCACCTAAAAATAGAAAAATTAACTGCCCTAAAAATTCAATAAACTATTTTTTCGTGTCAGGCCTTGAGCTTCTTTGCATTTTTGTATTTTTAAAACTCAAACAAAATCAAAATGGAAATTATTTATCTGGTTGCAGGAGTGGTACTTGGCGGTGTAGTTGCATTTCTTTTTCTAAAATTGAAAGCCCAAAGCGGGCAGGCCGATGCAGGGAAATTGCTTTTTGAAAAGGAAAGTCAGTTTTTGGCGCAAAAGGCTGAAATTGAAAAACAGGGGTTGGTTTGGCAGGAACGTTACAATGCATTAAAAACTGAAGCCGATGAATGGAAAGCAGAGTTGCAGGCTTTTCGGGAAGAGAATAAAGCATTGAACGTGCGTCTCGAAAATGCCAAAGTGCAGTTTAAAAATCAGGAAGAAAAGTTAAGCGACCAGAAAAAGGAATTGGAAGATATTCAGAAAAAACTGACTACCGAGTTTGAAAATGTAGCCAATAAAATTCTGGAAAAGAACAGCGAAAAATTTACAGCTGCCAACCAAAAAAATATTGGCGAGGTATTAAATCCGCTAAAAGAGAAGATCCAGCTTTTCGAGAAGAAGGTTGATGATACTTACAAACAAGGTTTAAAAGACCAGACCGATTTAAAAGCTGAACTGAAAAAATTATACGACCTGAATAATAAAATTAGCGAAGAAGCCAATAACCTGACCAAAGCGCTAAAAGGCGATGTTAAAAAACAAGGTAACTGGGGCGAAGTGGTGCTGGAACGCATTCTGGAGCGTTCGGGGTTAAACGAAGGAGAACAAGGTTACCAAAAACAATTCAGCGACACAACAGAGGAAGGCAAACGTATTCAGCCGGATATTGTGATTAACCTACCCGATAACAAACATATTATTGTCGACTCGAAAGTTTCGATGATTGCCTACGAGCGTGCTGTAAATACCGAAAATGACGATGAACGCAGCAAATTTGTAAAAGAGCATCTTTTAAGTTTGCGCACACACATTAAAGGATTGAGCGAGAAACATTATCAAACTGCCAGCAAGTTAAACTCACCTGATTTTGTGCTGTTGTTTATTCCAATCGAAGCCTCGTTTAGCGTGGCCATTCAGGAAGATCAGGAATTGTTCTCTTATGCCTGGGATCAGAAAGTAGTAATCGTAAGTCCGTCAACACTGCTGGCAACTCTACGCACTATTTCTTCCATTTGGCAGCAGGAAAACCAAACCCGAAACGCCATAGAAATTGCCAAACAGGGTGGTGCGCTCTACGATAAATTTGTTGGTTTTATTGCCGACATGGAAAGCATCGGTAAAAACCTTTCGACCACACAGAAAACGTATGAGTCAGCGGTAAATAAGTTGTACACAGGTGCCGGAAATCTGGTTCGACGAGTGGAGAACATTAAAAAGCTGGGCGCAAAAGCTACCAAGGAGTTGCCACAGAAAATGTTAGATGATTAAAAAAAGGTGATTTCCAACAGAAGAAACCACCTTATGAATGTGTGCACTTACTTAACGAATAAGTTGCTCAGTCATAAACGTATAAAAGAGAAATAGGTTTAGGTAGAGTGATATTTTAGAATTATTCTAAAGATTATGGGTTAAAAGTAACCGCTTGTCCGTAATTCGAGTGAAGGATTTGGTTACCATCGTACACCTTAAGTCCGTTTACAAAAGTACTTACTACCTGATTCGAAAACTCAGTACGCTCGAATGGCGCCCAGCCACATTTGTATAAAATATTCTCGGGTGCAACAATCCAGCTTTTATTCGGATCAACCAAAACAAGGTCGGCATAATAACCTTCGCGGATATATCCTCGTTCGTTGATTCTGAAAAGATCGGCCGGAGCATGACACATTTTTTCAATTACTTTTTCAATGGAGATAAATCCTTTTTTGCTCAACTCGAGCATGGCAACCAGCGAGTGCTGAACAAGTGGCCCGCCCGATGGAGCTTTAAAATATGTGTTATTCTTTTCCTCCAGAGTATGCGGGGCGTGGTCGGTGGCAATTACATCAATTTTGTCGGCCAGCAAAGCTTCCCAAAGCGCTTCTTTGTCTTTTACACATTTTACTGCAGGATTCCATTTTATGCGTGTGCCGTAATCGATGTAGTCGCGCTCGTCGAACCAAAGGTGATGAACACAAACTTCAGCAGTAATTTTTTTGTCGCTTACTTTTCCCGGCGAAAACAGACTCATTTCTTTTGCCGACGAAAGGTGGAGAATGTGTAAACGTGTATCAAATTTTGAGGCCAGTTCAACCGCTTTCGACGACGAAATGTAACAAGCTTCGTCGCTGCGGATGTGGCAGTGCCGCGAAATTGGAACATTCTCGCCATAACGCTGGCGGGCAATTTCGGTATTTGCTTTTATTGTTGCTTCGTCTTCGCAGTGCGTGGCAACCAACGTTGGCGCATGTTTAAAAATTTCCGATAGTATTTTATCGTCGTCAACCAGCATATTTCCGGTTGAAGAACCCATAAAAACTTTTATGCCGCACACTTTTGTCGGATCGGTTTTAAGTACTTCCTGTAAATTGTCGTTGGTGGCGCCCATAAAAAATGAGTAATTAACCGCTGAAACTTCGGCTGCCCGATCGAATTTTTTCTGCAATTCTTCTTGTGTAACGGTTTGCGGATTGGTGTTGGGCATTTCCATGTAAGTGGTAACACCACCTGCAGCGGCAGCCTTACTTTCTGTCGCAACTTCGCCTTTATGTGTTAAACCCGGTTCACGAAAATGTACCTGATCATCAATTGCTCCGGGGATAAGTAACAATCCTGTTGCATCAATTATTTCTGTTTGGCTGGTATCAAGATCGGCGGGGACAACATGAGGAAAAACCTTCTCTATTTTTTCTCCATCAATTAAAACACTTCCTTTAAATTTTAATCCCTCATTTACTATCGTTGCGTCTTTAATCAGCGTTTTCATTTCCCCTCGATTTTTGATTTATAACAAAGTTACTAAAATACGTCGAGACCCTTTTAGTCTGCGCCCTACGAAATTTAGTAACCATCAGTCAAACGCTGTTTATGGCTCATTGTTCAAAATCAAGAAGCAAAGTTTCGATCTTTTGCAGCGTTGGTTTTTTCTTTTTCGTCCAGGTTTTTTTCCCCATAAAAAATCCGAATCCCATCAAACACCAAAATGCAATCTGGAAAAGAAGAATACCGGTCAGGAGATTCAGGTTTCCAAAATTGTCCAAAAGAGACAGTGTTGCTCCGGCGTTTACAAACAATAAAACCGGAAGTAACCACAGTTGTTGTTTGTTCCAAAATGAATAACTTTTTCGGGCATTTCTCAGAAATTGTTTTGGAGAGTCGAGAAAACTTGCACGGTTGATTTCGCTGAAACGCTTAAGCGAAAGAACGGCCAGAATAGCGAACGCAAAAACAAAGCTCGTGCCCGCTATTCGTTCTGCCGGAGATAGTCCTTTGTCAGGATTTAGAATGAAAATGAAAAAATAGGCAACAGCTCCAAT
Source organism: Draconibacterium sp. IB214405 (assembly GCF_033963885.1). Lineage (NCBI taxonomy): Bacteria > Pseudomonadati > Bacteroidota > Bacteroidia > Marinilabiliales > Prolixibacteraceae > Draconibacterium > Draconibacterium sp. IB214405. Next base: position 27,777 of record NZ_JAXBMA010000006.1, on the reverse strand, counting down.
GGCATATAAAATATACATGCGGCGGTATTTTCTTTTTGCCTCAGCTTCGTTGGTATGCAGCATATTCAAGAATGGTGACTCCTGATTTTTATTTCCTAAAATACCGGTAGTCATTTCTTCCGGCGATTTTAGTTCACTGTATTTTTCCGATAGTTGTTCAAAGTTCATTGTTTTGTTCCTCCATCATTTGTTTCAATTTCTTTTTTATCCGATGAAATTTTACCCTGACATTTCCCTCCGATATTCCAACAATTTCTGCAATCCGGGCGTGGTCAAGTCCTTCCAACACCAAACTGATAAACGACTTTTCCAGGACGGGAAGCCGGTTTATGGTTTCGAACATTGTTTTTAGATCTTTTTCCAGTACCGTTTTTTGGGAGATCAAAACATCGTCGTCAGAAAGTATTTCCTGTTTAATTTCCTGGCAGCGTTTGTCGTTATTGTTTTGCAGGCGGCAGTAGTTAATGGCGGTGTTTATCGAAATGCGGTAAATCCAGGTGTTAACATGGCTTTCGTTTCTGAACGAGCCCAGGTTTTTCCAAATGTTGGTAAAAATTTCCTGGAACAAATCGTCGCGGTTGTGGCTACTTCGCACATACAAACAACAAATACGAAAAACGCGGTCTTTGTTTTCCTCGAAAAGCTGTTTAAACTGATTTTCTTTTGTACTCATTTTTTGTCTTTCTACCTGCTTAGACAAAGCGCCTCGGATTTGTTACACCTGATTGGAAAATTAAGATACAAAAAAAGGCTGCACCAGGCAGCCTTCATTTATCTTTAATCATTTATCAATAATCTTTAACTCGCTCTTTCGTATTTACGAGAGAAGCTACGTAATTTCATTTTTAATACGCCCCAAAGTGCTTCGTTAAAAATGCCACCACTCATTTTCGATGTTCCTTCCTGGCGGTCGGTAAACACTATGGAAACCTCCTGAATATTAAACCCAAATTTGTGGGCTGTAAATTTCATTTCAATCTGGAATCCGTAACCGATCAGTTTAATTTTATCTAGGTCGATGGTTTCCAGTACGTTGCGTTTCCAGCATACAAAACCTGCAGTGGTGTCGCGCACGTCCATTCCGGTAACAATACGTACATACATCGATGCGAAATACGACATCAGTACACGGCCCAGCGGCCAGTTTACTACGTTTATCCCGGTAATATAACGCGAGCCAACCGCAACATCGGCACCTCCTTCAATGGCCGCAAAAAGTCGCAGCAAATCGTCGGGATTATGCGAAAAATCGCAATCCATTTCGCACACCGCTTCGTAATCTCTTTCCAAAGCCCATTTAAATCCGGCAATGTAGGCAGTCCCCAAACCAAGTTTTCCTTTTCTTTCAAGAATATGCAGTTGACCGGGAAATTCTTTCATCAGACTTTTTACAATATCTGCTGTTCCATCGGGCGAATTATCTTCAACAATCAGCAAATGAAAAGGCTTTTCCAGTGAAAATACCTTGCGGATCATTTTCTCAACATTTTCCTTTTCGTTGTATGTTGGTATGATTACTAAATTCTTTGACACGTTTTGAAATATTAGTATGAAATAACGAAAATACATTTTTTCAGGTTAACTCAATACTGTTTCCGATTCAATTCTTTATCTCTTATTCGCGTCTTTTGAAAGAAAAATACGGGTTTTGCTTTCGTAATGTTTAAATATAGATTAATAATGTGTTAAAAAGACGTAATATAATTTGATTGGTTTACAATTGTCTGTTTAATTGATGAAATTTGTTAAACACGAATAACAAGCAAGAGAAGTTGTCTATGGAATTTAAATGCAGAAAAGGAGGGGAAGAGTGTTACGGTCTGTCGGAGATGACCTTGCTTTTTGATATTAGCCAACGACTCATTCAAAGCAAGCAGTTAAAGAACGATTTGAATGGTATTGTTAAAATGGTGGCAGAATATCTGGAAGCTGAAAGTTGCTTTTTAACCATTTTGAACCGGGAGAACGAACGCATTTATATGGAGGCTGCGTATGGAGTGAACAGTACGCAACAGGCTCGTGCGAAATATAAATTGGGTGAAGGAATAACCGGAAAAGTTGTGGAAATGGGTCGGCCGGTTGTGGTCGACAAGATTTCGAAATCTTCGCTTTTTCTGAATAAAACCAATCAGGAACTTTATAAAGACGGCAAAGAACTAACCTTTGTTTGTGTGCCGGTTATCGACGAAGGGAAAGTTACCGGAACGCTAAGTTATACACGGGTTTTTAATCCATATATTGGTTCAAACGAAGACACACGTTTACTTTCAATTATCGGATCTTTGGTGGTTGGGGCCATACGCCGCCGCCAGGAGCGATTGGAAGAAGTTGAAATGTTAAAACAAAAGAATCTGGAGCTCGAAAGTCAGATTTCGGGGCACAAGCAGATGAACATGATTGGTAACTCGGGGAAAATGCGCGATGTATTTTCACTGGTCCAAATGGTGGGAAAAACTGCCTCAACCGTTCTTATCCGCGGAGAGAGCGGGGTAGGTAAAGAGTTGGTTGCCGACGCCATTCATGAAGCAAGTACACGAAAAGGAAAGACATTTATAAAAGTCAACTGCTCGGCACTTCCCGAGTCGTTGATAGAAAGTGAACTCTTTGGTCACGAGAAAGGGGCTTTTACCGGTGCCGACGCACAGCGAAAAGGCCGCTTCGAACTGGCAAATGGCGGAACCATATTTTTGGATGAGATTGGCGACATTCCACTTTCAACACAGGTGAAACTTTTGCGGATGATTCAGCAACGTGAATTTGAGCGGGTTGGCGGTACCGAAACCATAAAGTCGGATGTTCGGATAATTTGCGCCACCAACCGAAAGCTGGAACAGATGATAAAAGATGAAGAGTTTCGCGAAGATCTGTATTATCGTATAAATGTATTTCCTATTTATATTCCGTCGCTACGCGAACGTCGCGACGATATTCCTTTGCTTGTTGATCATTTTATCACCAAATTTAACAAGGCCAACCATACACAGATTAAACGTATTACCACTTCGGCGCTTGATATGCTGATGGTTTACCGCTGGCCGGGAAACATTCGCGAATTGGAGAATTGTATCGAACGGGCTTGTATTTTAAGTACCGACAAAGTGATTCACAGTTACCATTTGCCGCCATCGTTACAAACTGCCGATTCATCGAATACCAGTTCGAAAGGTGGAATGATGTACACGGTTGAACAGGTGGAGAAACAGTTGATTCGCGAGGCCTTAACAACTACAAAAGGAAACATTACCAAAGCCGCCGAAATGCTGAAAATAACCGAGCGAATGCTGGGTACCCGCATTAAAAAATACGAGATTAATGCCTGGCGATATAAAATTTAATCACAAAATACTTATTTTCAGCGGTGCTTAACTATATTGCACATAATCAATTGCCCATTTAAATGAAAAAAGAGTTAGTCCAGGTTGATCTGAATAATCCCGTTCACTGCCGGCAGGTAATTCATCTTCTGAATGATTACATGGAAGATGAAATGGGAATCAGTGAATCGATGCCTGACGGACTTGGCCCTAAAATTATTGAAGGCCTGAACCGGCATGCGGCTTACATGGGATTTTTTGTTTGTATCGGCGATAAATTTGCCGGACTAGCCAATTGTAACCTGAATTTCTCGACCTGGAAAGCCAGCCCGCTAATTAATATTCACGACCTGATCGTATCTCCCGATTTTCGTCAACAGGGAGTTGGCCTGTTTCTGTTAAAGGGTATTGAGAATTATGCCATTGAAAATGGTTACTGCCGAATAAATCTTGAAGTTCGCCACGATAATCTTAAAGCACAAAACCTTTATCGGAAAGCCGGATTTAAAGAATGCGAGCCAAATAATTTCTTTTGGGAGAACAGGTTGTAAAAAAGGGCCACCCGTTTCCGGATGACCCCTTAGCTATGAATTTATTTGTTGTTTCTGTATTATTCCCATCCGCCACCTAAAGCGCGATATAAGGAAACCACTGCATTCAACTGCTGAATGTGATCATTAACGTCGCTCAACTGTGCATTTAATAAACTTTGCTGTGCATTTAAAACTTCGGTGTAAGTGGCCGAGCCGTAAACCAGCAATTCTTTGGTGTAATCCACCGATTTTTCAAGCGCATCCAATTGTTTTGTACGAAGCTCGATCTTTTGCATCGAAGCGTCGTACATGCTGAGTGCGTCGTTCACTTCGGCACCGGCATTTAATAATGTACTTTTGAAATTTAGCAGAGCTTCTTCCTGTTGTGCTTTGGCAACTTCCAACCGGGTTTTGTTGGCCCGCTTATTAAAAATTGGCTGAACCAAACCTCCAACAAAATTGGCTGCAAACGAAGCCGGATCAAACAGATCTTCAAACGCCAGCGATTCCAATCCTGCACTTGCAGTAAGTGTAACCGACGGGTAAAAATAAGCCTTGGCGCTGTTGGTCATGTGGTAGGCACTGATAACGCTGTATTCCGCCTGCATCACATCGGGGCGTTTATCCAAAAGTTCAGCCGGAACACCAACTTCCAATACTTCGTGCGCTTGCTGACTTTCCAGTTTGCCGCGTTCCACGGTTCCCGGAGTTCGGCCCAAAAGAATACAAAGTGTATTTTCATTTTCTCTTATTTGCTGCTCAATATCCGGGATAGTAACTTCCGCAGCATAACGAGCCGCTTCACTTTGAACAACTGCAGCGCCCGTTACGCTTCCACTTTCTTTTAATGCTTTCATGGTTTCAACCAGTTCCGCACTGTTCTTTACCGTTTCTTTAGTAATCGCCAGGTTCGCATCAAGCGCCAGCAAACTGTAATACACCGACGCAATATTGGCAACCAGTCGAGTTTGAACTGCTTTTTGAGCCGCATCGGTTGCCAGGTAATTGGCGTAAGCCGATTTTTTTGCATTACTCAGTTTTCCCCAGAAATCAATTTCCCAACTACTTTGCAAAGCAATTTGCTCAGCATTGTAATGATCGGGGCCATTCGGACTGGTTGATTCTGAATTCTTAACGTAAGTGTAGCCGGCCTGTCCTGACAATGAAGGCGCCATTGCTGCTTTACTTTGTAAGAAATACGACTCGGCAGCAACAACACGCTGAACCGCAGCCTGCAAATCAAAGTTGTTTATCAACCCTTCGGCAATTAAACTGTCGAGTATTGGGTCGTTAAACAGGTTTTGCCAGCTTTCGTTTGCCAGATTGGTTTCGGCGGTCTCGGCTTCTCCGTATAATCCGTCGGTTAAATCCTGGCTACGCTGGTATTGATTTGTCGTACTACACGAGACGATCAATACCGAAACAACGGCAATCAGTAGTATATTTTTTATTGAATTTGTCTTCATATCTAATCTTTTCTAGCGGATTAACCCAAACTGTTCATTTCTGAAATTTCTTGTTCTGCCTTCGGTTTTTTCACTTTTTCTTCCAAAATCTGGAAAACCACAAACATGGCCGGAATCACCAAAATACCAATCATTGTACCGATAAACAGACCTCCCACGGCACCGGTTCCGATGGAGCGGTTACCATTGGCACCAACTCCGGTTCCGATAACCAGCGGAATCAAACCAACGATAAATGCAAACGAGGTCATCAAAATCGGGCGAAGTCGGGCGGTGGCACCTTCAACGGCAGACTCAATTATCGACATGCCTGATTCCCTTCGTTGTCGGGCAAACTCTACAATAAGAATAGCATTCTTAGCCAAAAGCCCGATGAGCATTACCAGCGAAATTTGCAGGTAAATGTTGTTTTCAACACCTAAAATGCGGGCGAAGATGAATGCTCCGGCAATACCAATTGGCAACGATACAATAATTGAAAGAGGCATTATGTAACTCTCGTACTGAGCCGCCAGCAGGAAGTATACAAATATCAAACTCAAAATAAAGATGATGATGGTTTGATTACCTGCATTGATCTCCTCGCGGGTGATTCCCGAGAATTCGTAGTCGTAGCCGGTTGGCAAAAGATCGGCTGCCACTTCGCGAACAGCTTCAATGGCGTCACCCGAACTATAACCCGCATTTGGACTTCCGTTTACCGTAATGGCAGTGTACATATTAAAACGGTTAATCGTTTCAGGTCCGTAAACCCGTGTTAGCGTTATGAATTCCGAAATAGGAGCCATTTCGCCGGTGCCGGTGCGTACTTTAATATTATTTAAGTCTTCAGGATTTCCGCGGTATTTTCCTTCCGACTGTACCATTACACGGTATTGTTTACCAAAACGGTTAAAATCGGAGGCGTAATATCCACCAATGTAACCTTGCATTGCCGCCAGAACTGAGCTGACCTGCAGTCCCGAGCGCATACAACGTGCAGCGTCTACATCAATCCGGTATTGCGGGAAATTGGTATTAAATGCGGTACGTGCGTATTGAATCTCCGGACGTTGATTTAAGGCACCAAGGAAATTATTGGCTACTTTCTCAAAGTCGTGAATATCGCCACCGGTTTTGTCTTCCAATTGTAATTCGAAACCACCGGTAACACTAAATCCCGGAACCATAGGTGGCGAGAAGATAATAATCCGGGCACCTTTAATTTGCGAAGTAAGCATGTACAGTTTCTGCACAATGCTGTTCAAATCCTGTCCTTCACCTTTTCGTTCATCAAAAGGTTTTAATCCTGCAATGACCATCGCGTAAGGTGATCCCTGACCTCCCATAAACGAGAAACCGGTAATTGCTGTTCTACCATTAATTTCGGGTACTGTAGCCAGTATCTCGTCAATCTGTTTTGTAACCTCGGCTGTTCTTTCTCCCGAAGAAGCCGGTGGCATCGCAATATCAACAAACATCCGACCGGTATCTTCAGCAGGAACAAAACCGGTAGACGTTGTTTTCATCAGGTAGCCAAGCAAGGCAACAAAAACCAGGATCATTGTTCCGGCCAGTAATCTCTTATTAATAAAGAAGTGGGTTACCTTTTTGTATTTCCCTGTCATACTTTCAAACGCAGTGTTAAAAGCAACATAAAAGCGTTTCATTACACCTTTCTTCTCTTTTTCTTCTTCGCTGTGCGGTTTTAGGAAAATTGCACAAAGCGCAGGACTCAGGGTAAGCGCATTAATTGCTGAAAGTATAATAGCTACGGTAAGTGTAATTCCAAATTGTTTGTAGAATACTCCGGTGGTTCCGGTGATAAACGTTACCGGAACAAACACTGCTGCCATTACCAGGGTAATAGAAACAATAGCTGTTGAAATTTCGTTCATTGCCGAAATTGCAGCGTTCTTGGCACTCCGCGCCCCGGAGTCGAGTTTCGCGTGAACCGCTTCCACCACCACAATGGCGTCGTCTACCACAATACCGATGGCGAGCACCAGCGCAAACAGGGTCAACAGGTTAATGGTAAATCCAAACAGGTTAAGGAAGAAGAAGGTACCAATAATTGATACCGGAACGGCGATTGCCGGAATAAGTGTTGCCCTGAAATTTTGCAGGAACACAAAAACCACGATAAATACCAGGATAAACGCCTCGAGCAAAGTGTGCAATACTTTTTCGATTGAGGCATCGAGGAATTCGTTGGTGTTCATGAGCTCCATATAATCAACTCCCGGAGGAAATGACTTGGACGCTTCTTCCAGTGTGCGTTCTATTTCCAGGATTACTTCGCGGGCGTTCGATCCGGCCGATTGGAAGATGGCCATACTAATACCCGGTTGTCCCTGGGTTTGTGTCATTGCTGTGTAATCCAGCGAACCAAATTCAACACGGGCAACATCCCCAAGTCGCAAAATATTTCCGTCTGCATCCGATTTAATTACAATATTCTCAAACTCTTCGGGTTGTGTAAGTTTTCCCCGGTAACGAATCACGTACTCAAAACTCTGACCGTTTTCACTACCAAAACGACCGGGAGCGGCCTCAAGGTTTTGGGCATTCAAGGCGGAAACAACATCGGCGGGTATTAAATTATAGGTCGACATAATATCCGGTTTTAACCAAATACGCATCGAGTAGTCTTTTCGCCCGAAAACCATTGCTTCACCTACACCATTAATACGTTGTACTTGCGGTAGCAGGTTAATTTTCGAATAGTTCTGCAGGAATGTTTCGTCGTATCTTCCGTCGGTGCTGTACAGCGAAAATACCATTAACATGTTGTTCTGGCGCTTGGCGGTAAGAACTCCCGCACGCGTAACCTCGGCAGGTAAAAGCGAGTTGGCACGTGCCACACGGTTTTGAACGTTAACGGCTGCCATATCCGGATCGGTTCCTTGTTTAAAGTACACCGAAATTGTGGCCGATCCGTTATTACTCGCTGTTGAACTCATGTAAATCATGTCTTCAACACCGTTAATTTGTTCTTCGAGCGGAATAACCACACTATTCAAAACTGTTTGTGCATCGGCACCGGTGTAGTTAGCCGATACCCGGATTGTTGGCGGAGCAATATCGGGATACTGCTCAATGGGTAAAGTGGTAATTCCCAGCACGCCGAGAATAACCAGTATGATTGAAATAACCGTTGAAAGTACCGGCCTTTCTATAAATTTTCTAAACATAACTGTTGTCTTCTAAATAATTAATTGTTCGAAGGTTGATTGCTCTGAGCTACTGCTTCTCCGGCTAACTTGGGTTTTATCTCCATTCCGTCGCGAAGCGTTGTAATTCCTTCAACCACAATTTTATCTCCGGCTTTAAGTCCTGAGGTAACTACAAAAACGTCTTTCAAATCGCCTGCAATAATCTGAATTTCGGTATTTACAACTTTGTTCTCGCTGTTGGTTACGTATACAAAATGTTTTCCCTGAATTTCGTAACTGGCCGGTTGCGGAACCAGCAAAACATCTTCCAGATAATTTGGCAAACGAATATTTCCGCTTCCTCCCGAACGAAGGTTTCCTTCAGCATTTGGGAATGAGGCACGCATATTAATTGCACCGGTTTGCGGATCAACAATTCCACTGGCAATTTCAATTTTACCTTTTTGCGCGTACACCGATTGATCAGGTAAAATCAGATCAACTTCCGGCAGGTTTGCCAGTTTTTCGGCGGTGGTAGCACCTTCCAGGTTTTTAATCAGTTGTAAAAATGCTTTTTCGTTCATCGAAAAATAAGCACGCATGCTGGCTGTATTCGAAACGGTTGTAAGCGGCAGCGTAACCGAGCTACTTACCAAACTACCAACGCGGTATGGGAACGTTCCGATAAAACCGTTTGTTGGGCTGCTTATCATGGTATACTCGAGGTTGGCTTTTGCATTGGCCAGATTGGCCTGCGCCTGTGCCAACTGTGCTTCGGCCGATTGCAAATTGGTTTTAACTGATTCGAGCTGAAATTCGCTGATAATGTTTTTTTCTACAAGTGGTTCGGTTTTCTCCAATTCGATTTTTGCAGTGGCTACCTGCGATTCGGCAACTTTAATCTGAGCTTCGGCCGATCGAACCTGCGCACGAATATCGTTGGCATTTAATTGAAAAAGAACCTGTCCTTTTTTTACATAGTCGCCTTCGTCAACAAAAATCTTCTCGATGTAACCTGCAACTCTCGGGCGGATCTCAACAGTTTGTTCGCCTTCGAGTGTTGCCGGAAAGTTTTGATAAAGCGTAATGCTTTTCGGACTAACTTCCTGAACAAGATACTCGCGAACCTGGCTCATCATTTGAGCATTTCCCGCTTGTTTATTTGAACAGGAAGAAAAAATAAAAAGAATGGCCAGAAGTGCCAAGCTTGTGGATTTTAAAATTGTTTTCATTGTTGTAATTATTTTATTTCTGAATTTTTCTGTTTTTATCTTCTGTCAACGACAGACATTCCATAAAACCGGTGTTTAATTGAATTTTTGAAATCACATTTTCAAAATGATTCAACTCCTCGGGTGTAATTCCGTTTAACAGTTCGGATGACACCTCGGCCGAAAGTTTTTTCATAAACCCGAATAACTCAATACCCGTTTGTGTAAGTTTTAGTTTTTTCTTGCGTTTATCACCTTCGTCCTGCGAACGTTCAACGTAGCCCAAATCAATCAGCGAATTTATCTGGCGGGTAACAATTGATTTGTCGCGCAGAAAATGGTTAGCCAGGTCTTTTTGTGTAGATGCAGTATTCTTAGTTATATAATGTAACACCACATAATGTTCAAGGCTCAGATCAATATTGTTCTCCTTAAACTTTGTCATCATCTTAAAACGAACCAATTTCATGGTTTGTCCAAGCTGATAGGTCAGCGGGAATTCTGTTTTCATGACTTTCTAATGTTTCTGAACGGCAAAAGTAAAATAAATTAGTTGCATAAGTCAACTATTATTTTGCGAAAAAGTTCAAAAAATGTAATTTGATAACAATCTCTTGATAGTTAACAAGGTATTGTATGATCAGTTTGTTAAGAGAATATAAATGGTATCGGTATGTACTTTTAATAGTCAGAACTGGCAGGATAATCTGATTTTACATATTTCCTACCTAAATGTAGGTTGCCTGAATGTTAAGACCCCGAAGTGCCTTTAATCATGGGCTTCTAATAATTTTCGATTGCGGTGTGTGCGAAATAGTGAAGCCTTAATAAAATCATCCACGGAATAAGAAATTGATTAAGCAGTTATAATATGTACTTGTATTTGGGGTGGAAAAATGTATAGATTGTTTACTTGAGCTTAAAAATCGGAGAATGAATTTTTATGCCTCTATATCGAAAACGAACTCAGTATTGGGATATTCAGGCGTGACAAACTGATTCGTATACTGTTCAATCTCTTTAATCCGGTTTTTTAAATCCTCACTTGGTGCTCCATTAAATTTTGAGATATTTATTATAAAGCGGAAATTCAATCCGGAGTGGCGTTGTACATTATTAATAGTATCAACAATCAAACGTTGAATATCATGCAGCAAACGCTCTTCATTCATATTGCCAACAAGGAAAACAATACTTTTTTTACCCATATTTTCTTCGTCCGTTTCCATGGCATTGCTTGAGCTCTCTTCAAAATCAGGAGCTTTAATTTCATAAAAAATATTCTTTTCAAGGTTGCTAAATTGCAACTCCCCTTTAGGCATCAGTGTATCCTTATCGATTACCTGAAAATATACCAATCCGTTTTCAGTCTTATTATTATATCCTTTGTACAGCCAATAAGTGAGTTCCTGTCCTTGGGCATTCATTGTTGCCAAATCTGTAATAATAAATGATTCAGACCTAGGAAGAGATGCCAATGTTGCGGACACAAAATCATTGGTGTATTCGGTCATATTCACTTCATTAACAGAATCATTTGAATGTTTTACAAACATGATGTTTGGATTTTTTTGACTTAATTCCTTTCCAATTATCTGCTGATTTACCTCTTTGATATACTTTTTAAGCGCTATGGCTGCCTTCAGATATTCCATATTCTAACTAGTTTTTTTCAAAAATATTCAATATCAGGAATCTAACTAAATGATTTCCCAAATGAGAATTATGCTTAACCTTAAATTGAAAATTAAAAAACTCAAAACGACGTATTTTGCGACAACCTTATTTCTTTTCACTTTTTTAGATTGACTTTCATTCCTACCAAAATGTAGGTTACCTCAATGTTAACACCCCGAATGCCCTTTAAACATGGGCTTCATAAAAATTTCCACCTTATTGTGTCCTAAACAGTATCGTCCTACATAATTGTAGGATTATTTCGATCCTTATTCTTAGTGTAAATAAAATTGAATCTTTTTTAATGTCAGAATATCAGCGTGTTATGGTGGTAGATGGCGTGTAAATATGTTGTCGAGCATGTTCTTTGGCACCAATATGGCACATAGAAAATCAAACGATATAAACTTAAAATACAAGAATCATGAGAAAGATTGCAATTTATGGTAAAGGTGGAATTGGTAAATCAACCACAACACAAAACACAGTAGCCGGATTGGCAGAATTAGGTAAAAACGTAATGGTAGTAGGTTGTGACCCAAAGGCTGACTCTACTCGTTTGTTACTTGGTGGTTTGGCACAAAAAACTGTTCTGGATACACTTCGTGAAGAAGGTGAAGATGTTGAGTTAGATGATATCATCAAAAGAGGATATGCTAATACTCGTTGTGTAGAGTCAGGTGGTCCTGAGCCAGGTGTAGGATGTGCCGGTCGTGGTATCATTACTTCTATTAATATGCTGGAGCAGCTAGGTGCATGGGATGAAAAATTCGAAACTGATTATACGTTCTACGATGTACTTGGTGACGTTGTATGTGGTGGTTTCGCAATGCCTATCCGCGATGGTAAAGCTGAAGAAATTTACATTGTAGTATCGGGTGAGATGATGGCGATGTACGCTGCCAACAACATCTGTAAAGGTATTAAAAAGTATGCTCAAACAGGTACAGTACGCTTGGGTGGACTGATTTGTAACTCACGTAAAGTTGAAAACGAGCAGGAAATGATCGAGCAATTGGCATCGCGTATCGGAACTCAGATGATTCACTTTGTTCCTCGTGACAACATGGTTCAGCAAGCAGAGATTAACCGTAAAACAGTTATTGATTTCGCTCCTGAACATCCACAAGCTGACGAGTATCGTGCATTAGCAAAAGCTATTAACTCTAACGAAATGTTTGTTATTCCTGAGCCTCTTGAAATCGAGGAATTGGAGAAACTATTGATCGATTTCGGTATTGCTAACTAAGTCAACTAACCAAACAAAAATAAAAACCTTTAAAATCTAGTAGTTATGTTAATGATACGAGCCATTGTACGCCCAGAGAAATCAAGTAAAGTGTTAAAAGCCCTGTTTGAAGCAGGATACATCGCAGTTACTAAGATTCCGGTGGTGGGTAGAGGTAAACAGCGTGGTATTAAAATAGGTGATATTACTTATGACGAACTTCCAAAAGAGATGTTGATTATGGTGATTAAAGATGAAGACAAAGACTTCGCAATTAGCACCATTATGGAAGCAGCTCGTACTGAGCCGAAAGGTGCATTTGGAGACGGAAAAATATTTGTTACCGCAGTAGAAGAGGCATACACCATCAGCCGCGGAACTAAAGAATTATAATTCTAAAATCAGACGACTATGAAGATGGTATTGGCGATCATCAGGATCGATAAAATGAATGCAACAAAACAGGCTCTAACCGCGGCAGGTATCACATCGATGACTGCAACCGGAAAAGTTTTCGGACGCGGAAAAGGTACCTGGGATGCACAAGTGTTGGAAGGTGTAAAACAAGATATGCCCGAAGCACTTACCCATCTTGGAAAAGAACCAAGACTGAGACCTCAGCGTGTACTAAATATTGCGGTTTCTGACCACAATGTGCAATTAACAATTGATACGATTATCGAAGTTAATCAGACTCCTGCTCCCGGCGACGGAAAAATATTTGTTCTTCCGTTGGATGATACCTACCGGGTTCGTACCGGCGAAACAGGAACGACAATCCTTTAATTTAAAAAGACAAAATTATGCCAAATAAAAAAGATTATACAAACGGATTGCCGGATCCTTCTCAACTGAAGGAGGAGATGCTGGCAAAATATCCCCGGAAAGTAGCCAAAAAACGGTCGAAGGCAATGGTAATCAACGATCCTGAGGAAAATCAGGAGATTGCAGCCAACATTCGTACCATTCCGGGAATTATTACACAGCGTGGATGTACCTACGCGGGATGTAAGGGTGTGGTTTTAGGACCAACACGCGATATCATCAACCTGGTTCACGGACCAATCGGATGTAGTTTTTACGCCTGGTTAACACGTCGTAACCAAACACGTGTTCCTGAAGGTGGAGATAACTTTATTACTTATTCTTTCTCTACCGATATGCAAGACGAAAACATTGTATTTGGTGGCGAAAAGAAACTGAAAGATGCAATTCGCGAAGCAGTTGAAATTTTCAATCCAAGTTCAATCGGTATTTTCTCTACTTGTCCGGTAGGTTTGATTGGTGATGATGTTCATGCCGTAGCCCGCGAAATGAAAGAAGAAACGGGTATCAATATCTTCGGATTCAGTTGCGAAGGTTACCGCGGTGTATCACAGTCGGCCGGTCACCACATTGCCAACAACGGTGTATTCAAAAACGTGGTTGGTAATAACGACCGTCCTCGCAAAGGTAAATTCCAGGTGAACTTACTGGGAGAATACAACATCGGTGGTGATGCGTTCGAAATTGAAGCACTGTTCGAAGAAGTTGGTGTTGAATTGTTGTCTACTTTCTCTGGTAACTCAACTATCGAAAGTATGGAATATTCACACACTGCCGACCTGAACATGGTTATGTGTCACCGTTCTATCAACTACATCGCTGAGATGATGGAGGAGAAATACGGTATTCCATGGTTTAAGGTCAACTTTATCGGAGCCGAATCAACTGCAAAATCATTGCGTAAAATGGCCGATTATTTTGGAGATAAAGAATTATCAGCCAAAGTTGAAGAAGTTATTGCTCGCGAGATGGCGAAAGTAAAAGCAGTTGCCGATGTGGTTAAACCTAAAACTGAAGGTAAACTGGCAATGATGTTCGTTGGTGGATCACGTGCTCACCATTATCAGGATTTGTTTACTGAGCTTGGAGTAAAAACAGTTTCTGCCGGATATGAATTTGCGCACCGTGATGATTACGAAGGTCGTGAAGTAATTCCGAACATTAAAATTGATGCCGATACACGTAACATCGAAGACCTTGTGGTTGAGAAAGACGAAGCACATTTCCGCGATGACCTGGTAGAGAAAAAAGCCAAGTTGGAAGAGAGCGGTTACGAGTTTAAAGACTACAAAGGAATGATGCCGGATATGCAGAAAAACTCGCTGGTAATCGACGATGTAAACCACTGGGAAACTGAAAAGCTGATCGAATTCTATAAGCCTGATGTATTCTGCGCAGGTATTAAAGAAAAATATGTTGTTCAGAAATACGGAGTGCCATTAAAACAATTGCACTCGTACGACTACGGCGGTCCTTATGCTGCATTCGGTGGAGCTATTAATTTCTACAATGAAATGGAGCGTATGCTGGGAACCAAGATTTGGAAACTGGTTGATGCACCTTGGAAACTCGAGCCAGAGATTGTAGGAAGTGTAACTGTAGATGCTTAATGAATAGGAGGAAAAATTATGTTATTACGTCATACAACAAAAGAAGTTAAAGAGAGAAAAGCATTAACCGTTAACCCGGCGAAAACTTGTCAGCCGGTAGGTGCAATGTATGCTGCCCTGGGTGTGCACGGATGTTTACCACACAGCCACGGTTCGCAAGGGTGTTGTTCTTATCACCGAAGTGCGTTAACTCGTCACTATAAAGAGCCGGTAATGGCTGCAACCAGTTCGTTTACTGAAGGTTCATCGGTATTTGGTGGACAAGCAAACTTACTGCAAGCCATCGATAATATCTTCGGTATTTACGAACCTCAGATTATTGCCGTTCACTCAACCTGTTTGTCGGAAACCATTGGTGACGACCTTGGACAGATTGTTGGAAAAGCAAAAGACGACGGTAGAATTCCTGAAGGAAAACACGTAGTTCAGGCATCAACACCAAGTTATGTAGGTTCGCATGTTACCGGTTACGCCAACATGTTGGAAGCATTTGTAAAATACTTTGCATTTAAGACCGACGAAAAATTGCGCCAGGTAAACCTGCTTTCAGGTTGGGTTGAACCATCGGATATGCGCGAGTTAAAAAGATTGGCTGGTTTAATGGATGTTCAAACAGTTCTTCTTCCCGATACATCAGATGTAGTAGATACACCTATGACGGGTAAATACCAAATGTATCCAAAAGGTGGTACTACTATTGACGAAATGGTTAGCATGGGAAATAGTATGAGCACTGTTGCTTTGGGCGAATGGGGTGCAAAAAGTGCAGCCATTGCTTTAGACAACAAATGTAAAGTACCATTTTCAATGAACGATGTACCAGTTGGTATCAGTGCAACCGACCGCTTTATACAGGCACTTTCAACTGCCGGAAAAGTTTCTATTCCTGAAATTATTTCTGAAGAACGTGGTCGATTAGTGGATATGATGACTGATATGCACCAGTATTTCTACGGAAAACGTGTGGCTTTATTTGGTGATCCTGATACTTTACTTCCGTTAACTGAATTCTTGTTAGACCTGGATATGAAACCTGTTTACATTGTTTCTGGAACACCGGGAAAACGTTTCACTCAACGTATGGAAGAAATTTTAGGCGACAAAGTGTCTGAAACCAAATTCAAAAATGGTCCGAATGCTGATATGTTCTTATTACACCAGTGGATTAAAGAAGAGCCTGTTGACTTATTGATTGGTAACACCTATGGTAAGTACATCGCTCGCGATGAGAATATACCATTCGTTCGCATGGGATTCCCTATTATTGACCGAGTTGGACACAGTTATTTCCCAACTGTAGGTTACCAGGGTGGTCTTCGAATCCTTGAGAAGATTCTGGGTGCTATCATGGATAAAATCGATGCTACGGCTCCTGAAGAATCATTCGAGCTAGTTATGTAGTTGCAATATAATTCAAAATGATTTCGAGGTGAGTTCAGCTGAGTCGCTCTCAGCTGAACATCACCCGAAATAATTGGCACTGCATAAGAAGAATCAGAGAGTATAAATCAGAATTGTAATTAGGATAAGACCTGCTTGCAGGCAACTTCGTCCATCTTTTAACATTTGAATTATGAGCAACTATCTAAAAGATCGCGAAAATCAAATCCTTACAAAAGGAACCGATTCAGCAGAAATATCCTGTGAAAAAAAGAGTCTGGCCGGTTCAGTTTCGCAACGAGCCTGTGTTTTTTGCGGATCGCGCGTGGTGCTTTATCCAATTGCCGATGCACTGCACGTTATTCACGGTCCGGTTGGTTGTGCTTCTTATACCTGGGATATTCGTGGTTCGCTTTCGTCGGGACCACAATTACACCGCCTTAGTTTTACCACCGATTTAAAAGAAAAAGACGTGGTTTTTGGCGGCGAAAAGAAATTGTATCACGCCCTTATTGATTTAATCGACAAACATAAACCAAAAGCTGCCTTTGTTTTTTCAACCTGTATAATCGGAGTTATTGGCGACGACGTTGAAGCTGTTTGCCGCCAGGTTACAAAAGAAAAAGGCATCGATGTTATTCCGGTAATGTCGGAAGGTTTTAACGGAACCAAAAAAGACGGTTATAAAATTGCCTGTGGTGCGCTTTCAAAATTAGTTGGGACGAACAACGACTACACACCATCAAAATATTCAATCAATATTCTTGGCGACTTTAACCTTGCCGGTGAGTTGTGGATTTTGGCTGAATATTACAAGAAGCTGGGTGTTGAAATTATTTCGTGCATGACCGGTGACGGTCGTGTTGAACAGATTCGCCGTGCACATAAAGCCTCGCTGAACGTGGTTCAGTGTTCAGGATCGATTATGCACCTGGCAAAAGAGATGAAGGAAAAATACGACATTCCTTTTATGAAGGTTTCCTATTTCGGAATCGAGGATATGTCGGAAGCGCTGTACGAAGTGGCCAAGTTTTTCAAAGATGACGAAATGATGACCAAAGCCCGCGAACTGGTTACCAACGAAATTTCACAGTTGTTACCGGCACTGCAACCATACCGCCAAAAGCTGGAAGGCAAAAAAGCAGCCATTTATGTAGGTGGAGCTTTTAAAGCCATCTCGCTGGTAAAAGCCTTACGATTATTAGGCATGAAAACAGTGGTTGTTGGCTCGCAAACCGGAAATGCAGAAGACTATAAACTACTAAAAGACTTGTGTGATGAGGGAACCATCATTGTTGATGATTCCAATCCAAATGAACTTTCTGAATTTGTGAAGCTTACCGGTGCCAACCTGTTTATCGGCGGCGTAAAAGAACGCCCGATTGCCCATAAACTTGGCCTTGGTTTTTGCGATCACAACCACGAAAGAAAAGAAGCACTGGCCGGCTATGTCGGCATGATGAATTTTGCGAAAGAAGTTTACGCCTCGGTTACAAGCCCGGTGTGGAAGTTCGTGAAATAATAAGCAGCACAAAATCGGTTAGTTACAGGCCGTGATTGTGTTTTAGAAAGGGGAAACCCTTTAACGAATCGGAAAAAATATTGAATAAAAACAAATCGGATGTTTGAACTTAATTCAGTACCAAAAGCAAAAGAAAATTACAAGGCAACGCAGAATGCCTGTAAACTTTGTTCGCCACTGGGAGCCAGTGTAGCCTTCAAAGGTTTTAAAGGCTGTGTTCCGCTTATTCACGGCTCGCAGGGTTGCGCAACTTATATTCGCCGCTACCTGATTTCTCACTACAAAGAGCCCATCGACATTGCCTCGTCGAATTTTACAGAAGATGCAACCATTTTTGGTGGCGATGAAAACTTCAAATTGGCAGTCCTTAATATTATCAATCAGTATAAACCGGAAATTATTGGTATCGCCTCAACCTGTTTGAGCGAAACCATTGGCGACGACCTTAGCTTATTCGTTCACCATTTTCTGGAGAAACATCCTGAAATCGACACTGATTTCGTGATGGCTTCAACACCCAGTTACCAGGGAACACACATCGATGGATTTCACGAAGCTGTTTCCGGTGTGGTAAAAAGCTATGCTAAAAAAGGCCCATCGCAAGAGCATATAAATCTCTTCCCCGGTTTTGTTTCAACCGAAGATTTACGCTTGCTGAAAGAAATAATGGCCGACTTTTCGTTGGAAGACATTATGATGCCTGATTATTCTGAAAGCCTTGATAACCCGGTTTGGGATACTTATCATCGAATTCCGGAAGGCGGAACAGCAAAAGAGGATGTAGTAAAAAGTGGAAGTGCCAAAGCCAGTATCGAATTCGGTACCATCCTGAACAGAGGAAAATTGTCAGGTCGCGTAAAAAGCAAGCAATTGTCGCGCACCGGAGCACAGTTCCTGAAAAACGAAATGGATGTTCCATTGGTAAATATGCCAATGCCAATTGGTATCACGCAGACCGATGCCTTTTTCGAGGAGCTGAAAAACCTTTCGGGCAACGATATTCCTGAAAAATATACTAAACAACGAGGTCGCCTGGTAGATGCCTATGTTGATGCACATAAATACACCTTTGGAAAAAAGGCAGTGGTTTATGGCGAAGAAGATTTTGTAGTTGCCATGGCAGCTTTCCTCGATGAAATTGGAATTGAGCTGGCGCTCGTTGCTACAGGTGGAGAAAGCGGCATGTTGGAGAACGAAATCAAAAAATATTGTCCTGAAAATCAAGATAAAGTAGTGGTTCGCGAAGGATACGATTTTGAAAGTATCCGCGAATGGAGCCTTGAAAATAAACCTGACATACTGATCGGGCATAGCAAAGGCTACTACATCGCCCGCGAACTGAATATCCCGATCGTTCGGGTAGGTTTCCCGGTTCACGACCGTGTGGGCGGACAACGCATAAAACATCTTGGTTATTCAGGTACGCAGGAGCTATTCGACAAAATAGTGAATGCACTAATTGAACACAAACAAAGTAATTCGCCGGTAGGCTATAAATATATGTAATAACAATTGCGAGAACTCGCAGCTAAAAACAGAAGGTTATGATTGACATTAAAACACATCCCTGTTTCAATAAGCATGCAAAAGGCAAATATGCCCGCGTGCATCTCCCGGTGGCACCGCAATGTAATATTCATTGTAATTATTGTAAGCGCGATTACGATTGCGTAAACGAAAGCCGCCCTGGTGTTACCAGCGAAGTACTATCGCCTGAGCAGGCACTGGCCTACACCATCAGGTTAAAAGAAAAAATGCCGCATTTGTCGGTAGTGGGTATTGCCGGCCCCGGCGATCCGTTCGCCAATCCAATTCAAACGATGACAACGCTTCGTTTGATTCGTAAAGAATTTCCGGAAATGATCCTTTGTCTTTCGTCAAACGGGTTAAATGTATTGCCGTATGTTGATGAATTGAAGGAGTTGGAAGTAAGCCACGTAACCATTACGTTGAACGGAACCGAGACAAAAACATTATCACAACTCTATAAATGGGTACGTTTCGAAAAACGCGGATATTTTGGAGAACAGGCAGCTGAAATTCTGCTGAAAAACCAGATGGAAGCGATCCGTGCATTAAAACGTGCAGGTATTACAGTAAAAATCAACTCGATTGTAGTGCCCGGAATCAATGATAACGTGATCGTTGATATCGCCAAAAAAATGAAAGAGATGGAAGTGGATATCATGAATACCATTCCGCTCTACCCGGTTGAAGGAACTCCTTTCGAGGATTTTGAAGAGCCTTCGCCAAAACGAATGAAAGAATTACAAAACGGTATAAAAGAATATTTACCACCAATGACACACTGTGCACGTTGCCGCGCTGATGCTGTTGGACTGCTAGGTAAAGACGATGCTGAAGCAAAACAAATTTTGTCGGAAGTGTCGAACCTGTCGGTGAATGTTGACCAAACAAAACCATATGTGGCAGTTGCCAGTCACGAAGGACTATTGGTGAATCAGCACCTTGGTGAGGCAACTCAACTGTACATTTTCAGAGAAACGCCAAATGGCTATCGAATGGTTGAGCAACGTGCAACACCAAAACCGGGAGCCGGAAATAGTCGTTGGGCAGTACTGGCTGATGTGATCGATGATTGCAGGGCCTTGCTGGTTGGAGGAATCGGACCATCTCCATCGTCGATTATTGGCCGTGCCGGAATCAAGATCGTTGAAATGACCGGTTTGATTGATGAGGGATTGGATGCTGTTTACAAAGGCAAAGAACTCCGGACACTGAAAAAAGCCGATGTATTTAAATGCGGTTCAGAATGTTCAGGAAAAGGAACCGGTTGCGGTTAATGAATAATAATTAATGTCATTTCGAACGTAGAGAGAAATCTATTACAAAGATGAGATTTCTCTCCGTCAGTCGACGGATCGAAATGACAACAACGATAGATTTAAATGAGAATAGCAGTAACAACAAGTAACGGAGAAAAGGTAGATCAGCACTTTGGAAAAGCTACCCGCTTTGATGTGTACGACGTGGAAGGCGATGAAATGAAACTCGTGGAAACACGCGAAGTTGACTCGTATTGCAGCGGAGAAGGTCAGCCGGTTGCCGATCATAAATTTTCATCCGATCGATTTTCAACAGTAAAAGAAAAACTCGAGGATTGTGACAAGCTGTACACCGTTCAGATTGGTGAAAAACCCAAAGAGCAATTCGATATAATTGGAATAGCAGTACAAACTTGCACCTGTTCGGTGGATAAAATCCCCGGGTGCAGCGGAAAATGCAAATAATAAATCAAAAAAGTATAAATCTTCGCAGGTTGCTTCTTTTCTCCCCTTCAGGGGAGATCCCGATTCATCGGGAGAGGGGTGACTTCCGATAAAAGAAATCAGACATGAAAAAACCAGAATTTCACATTTTAGTATGCAACTCGTACAGGGTTGCCGGCGATGCACAAGGTTATTGTAACAAAAACGGTTCATCCGATTTAATTCAATATATAATGGAAGAATGTAACGACCGCGGCATGGATGTCGCGGTTTCTTCCACCGCTTGTTTAAACGTTTGCTCACAAGGACCGGTAATGGTTGTTCACCCGAATAACTATTGGTACGGCGGAATTAACGAGGAAAAAATCGACGAAATTTTAGATGCACTGGAAGAGGGGGAGGCCGTTGAGGATTATCTCATAAGCGAGTAAGTTAAACTGCTAGCTCAATTGATTTTCCCCTCTAACCAGAACTAATCAAACTTCAACTTGTATCGTATTCCCGGCTTATGCCGGGGGTACTTTTATCGGATTGAAAACCAATAACAATTATATATTATGAAGGATGAGAAGTTCCCATATTTGATCGACACTACGCTGCGTGACGGAGAACAAGCACCGGGTGTAGTATTTTCATTGAAAGAGAAACTCGAGATTGCTCAGAAGCTTGATGAAATTGGTGTGCCTGAATTAGAGATCGGGACTCCGGCCATGGGCGAAAAAGAGCAGAGCGACATTCATTGTTTGATCAACCAGGGATTTTCCTTCGCTTCAACCTGCTGGTGCAGGGCAACTTTCAACGACTTGGAAGCTGCCCTGGCTACAGGAGCAAAAAGGGTCAACCTTTCTTTCCCTGTTTCCGATATACAACTTGATACGCTTGGGAAGTCGCGCGACTGGGTGCGGAAAAACCTTCCCGAGATCATGAATTTTGCCACAAACCATTTCGAATTTGTGGCCGTTGGTGCGCAGGATGCTTCGCGCGCCGATTACGATTTCCTCAAAGAATACATCTATCTAACTACTTTATACGGTGCCAAACGTGTGCGCATTGCCGACACCGTAGGAATCCTGAATCCACTTTCTACACAGAACTTGTTTAAAAGATTAAGCAGCGATTTTGCCGATGTTGATTTTGAATTTCACGGACACAACGATTTGGGAATGGCAACTGCCAACCACGTGGTAGCTTTGCAATCGGGCGCACAAAGTGTTAGTCTTACCGTAAACGGACTGGGCGAACGTGCCGGAAATGCCTGTTTGGAAGAAGTGGCTTTTGCCTTGAAATACTCCTGTGGCTACGATTTTAATTTCGAAGGTGAGAAAATGGTTCAGCTTTCGAAACTGGTGGAACAGGCTTCAGAACGAAAGTTGGCCTTGTCGAAACCGGTATCGGGAGAATTGGTTTTCTCGCACGAATCCGGAATCCATTGCCGCAGCCTTAAAGAAAATCCACTTTCTTATCAGCCCTTTAATCCAAACGAAATTGGCCGACAGACCGAGATGGTTATTGGAAAACACTCGGGAATGGGTGCTGTGAGTGAGATGCTGGAAAAACGAAATATTTTTCTGCCTAAAAACGAACTGGCCATTCTTGTAGCTAAAATTAAAAAGCTGTCGACCGAGTTAAAGCGCGACCTGCATTTTAACGAGGTGAAAAATCTGATTTCGTCGAACATTTAATTCTGCGGCAGTGAAATTTAAAGGGATTCTCATATTGCTGCTTTTGGCAGGACTTGTGGCTACGGCCGGAAAAACCGTTCAGGAAAAACCGTTCAAGCCAACCATTACACCATATGTAAAGGTGCAGTTTTGGAATGTGGTCAGTCAGGGAGTTACTACCGATGAAGCAGAAGCTGCCGATCGTTTTGCCTCGTATTTCAGACGCGGCCGTTTGGGAGTGAAAGGAAATGTGCTGCCCGAGCTGTCGTACGATGTAATGTTGGCTTTCGATAACCTGGCAAAAGATGGTTTTTCATCCACAAAAGGAGTGGTGAATGCTGGTGCAGTGGCACTTTGGAGCGCTTATTTTACCTACGATCTTCTTCCTGAGAGTGAATGGCTGAATGTAACAGGTGGTTACTTTTTGCCACATGTGAGCCGCGAATCAACCACTTCGCCATGGACTACCAGCTCGCTCGACAAAACAGAAAACTCGTGTTACCTGCGTCAACTGGTTACCGGAAAAGCAAACGGAATAAGTCCCGGAATTAATTTAGGTGGTTTGGGCGAGTTCGGAAAACAAACGCTTATATATAATATATCAATAATCAACCGACAGGATGTGGTGAGTATTATGGAAACAAACTGGTCGCCGGTGTTGCTGGGGCATTTTATGCTCAACTTCGGCGATAAAGAATTCTCGAAATACAAATATTGTTTCTCAAACAACCTCCTGAAAAAGCAAACGAACGCAACTTTTGGTTTGGGTTTCTCCACACAAGGGAAAACCGATATTTTTGAAAGCACCCAAACAATAAGTGCCGATGCAACCATTTATATCGGGCATCTGAAAATCGACGGAGAGTACAATCATTTAATTCGGAAAAACAACCTCGAATACCATGCCAATTGTTTTATGGTCCGCTCCGGTTACAACATATTCCTAAAAAAGGATTGGGTACTGGAACCGACAGCAATGTTTGAAAAGTTCTCTGGTGACGAGAATTATGAAGATGTTTCGTTTTTCGACGGGACCGATACAAAGCTTGATTTTGGAGTGAATCTGATATCTGCCAAAAAGAAAGTGAAGGTGAATCTTCACTATGTAGTTCACGATGGCGACGGAATTAAGAACCGCTACATTAAAAATACCACATACCCGGGCAATTATGTTTCGCTTGGATTACAATTAATAATATAAATCTTAAAAATAGAGGCCTTATGGAACAGACATGGAAAAAATATTTCGACGATGCTAATGATTATTCAAAAGCAGCAATAGGTTCGTCAAGTAAAAAAAAGTTTGGAAGCCAGGTTGTATATAATTTGATAAGTATGGCTATCGAAAATTATCTGACAGCCTTGTGTATAAGTAGTGGGGAAATGCCCGAGCACGAAGGGATTTCTTACATGCTCCGCCAGGTGGCTAAGAATATCGAAATACCCGAGCCGTTTTATCAGGAAGCCCGGTTTATGAATCGTTTTATGAATTACTGTTCGTTGGAAGTACAGGAACCAATAGATCCAACACATGAAGAATTAGCTCGTATGATCGGTTTCATGGGCGATTTAAAAAGTTTTTGCGAAGGATTACTGTTAAAAGATCAACCGGTTTAGCAAATCGATCTTAGAGTTCGACTTTCGCTTACCCGAAATGCTGTTTTAAATCTTTCGGGCTTTCTTATTTTTGCGTAATAATTATTTACTTTTCCATTCTAGAAGTAGAATGAAATTTCGGCATTGGCTAAAATTATTAATTATGAAGAAGCTGGTTTTTTACTTTATAGTTTTCGTAATGACTTTTGCCTGCACCAATAAAAATAAATCGCAGCAATTGGAGCTATTGGTTTATAGTGGAGCCGGGTTAACAAATGTGGTTACAGAACTGGCCGAAATCTACAAAGCAGAAAATGACATCGATATCAAACTGAATTTTGCCTCGTCGGGTACGCTAGCACGACAAATTGAACAGGGTGCACAACCGTCAGTATACATTTCTGCCAACGAAAAATGGGTGGACTACCTTATAAATGTGGATTTGGTTGTTCCTGAATCAAAAGAGAAAGTTGTTGGAACGTCGATGGCAGTTATCGTTCCTGCGGATAGTGAAACGGATACCATTACATTTTTAGATCATTTTCCTGCACAATTTAAAGGACGCTTGTCAATTGGCGACCCGAAACACGTGCCTGCGGGCGATTATGCATGGAAAGCGATCGAGAGCGGTGGCTATGCTGATGCTTTAACTGACCGGATCCTACCTGCAAAAGACGTGCGCTCGGCATTAATGGTGGTTGAATTGGGCGAAGTGGAAATGGGAATTGTGTATAAAACTGACGCGCTAAAATCGAAAAAAGTAAAGATTGTGTCCATTGTTCCTGATGAGCTACATCCGCCAATCGGTTTCTATGCCTCCATTTTAAAGAACAAAAACAACGAACAAACCAAGCTTTTTTATAATTTTCTGACCTCAAAAGAAGCAAAGGACATCTGGATAAAACACGGATTTAATATTGAGTGAATTGTTTAAATATACAGCAAGCGAATGGTCGGCAATACAATTATCGTTAAGTGTTGCGCTAATTTGTGCTGTAATAACCTTGCCGCTGGCCATAGCCGTGGGCTGGTTCCTGGCCCGTAAGAAGTTTTTTGGCAAGTCGGTGGTTGAAGGAATCATTCATCTGCCTTTGGTTTTACCTCCCATTACAACGGGTTATTTATTATTACTGGTTTTCGGAAACCGTGGATTCATCGGCAAATTCTTTTACGAAATATTCGGAATTCAAATTGCCTTTTCATTTTATGCCGCAGTAATCGCAGCCATTTTTGTGTCGTTCCCGTTGGTTACGCGATCCATACGTTTATCCATCGAACTGGTCGATCAGAAACTGGAAGAAGCTGCTCGTACTTTGGGAGCTTCCAACCTTAGGGTGTTTTTTACCATTACACTCCCTTTGGCATTGCCCGGTGTAATTAGTGGATTCATTCTTTCGTTCGCGCGAAGTCTTGGCGAATTTGGAGCAACCATTTCATTTGCCGGAAACATCGAAGGTAAAACACAAACACTGCCGCTGGCTATTTTTTCTGAAATGCAGGTTCCCGGACAGGAAGCTTCAACCATGCGTTTGGTTGTGGTATCTGTTATATTATCGCTGCTGGCAATGATTGCTGCCGAATTCCTAAACCGACGTGTAATTAAAAGTAAAACGGCATGACTCCGGCATTGAGTTTCCATATAACACTGAAGCGAAATGATTTTACACTCGATGTAAAAGCCGATATTCCAAACGGGATTACCGGGATATTCGGACCGTCGGGTCATGGAAAAACCAGTTTGCTGAATTCCATTGCCGGGATTGTTACTCCTGATTCAGGTTATATTCATCTGAACGGCGACACACTTCTTGATACTAATAATAAGGTTAACGTTAAAATAAGGCAGCGGAAAGTTGGTTACGTTTTCCAGGACGAACGACTCTTTCCACACTATACTATAAAGAAGAACCTGTTGTACGGGGAAACAGATCCCGACCAAGAGTTTTTTGATGAGGTGATTGATACGTTGCAGATCGCACATTTATTAAATAAGAAACCCGAACAGTGTTCCGGCGGAGAGAAACAACGTGCCGCAATTGGTCGTACCATTATCAGTGGTTCGAAAATATTGTTGATGGACGAACCGTTTTCGGCACTGGATGTAAACCTGCGCCGCGAAATTATTCCGTATTTAAACCGGGTGCACCAGAAGTTTTCGCTACCTATATTAATAGTAAGCCACGATCTTCCCGACCTTTTAAGTCTTACCGATAATTTGTTGTTGCTGAAAAACGGGCAGTTGTTGGGGCACGGAAAGTTTACCGATCTCTTGGATCAACCCGAAAATTTGGAGTTGATGCACGAGTCGGGCTGGTATAATGTAATGCACCTGTCGGTATTTGCGCACCTCGAATCGAAGAATATGGTTCTGCTGAAGAGCAATAAAAGTAACCTGCAGATACAGGCGTTAGCGCAAACTATAGGAAAAGATGTAGAGGTTAATCAAGAATTAAAAGTGTTGATTAAGCCCGAGAGCATCGCCTTATCAAAAGAGCCTATTCAAAATATTTCACTCCGTAACCAGGTAGAAGGGACGATGAAAGAAGTATTTTTAAAAGACGGCCTGGCCTTTTGTGTGGTCGATGTAGGCGAAAACATCATCGTAGAAGTCACCGAAGCCTCACAAAAAAGTATGTGCCTTGAGAAAGGCCAGCGGGTGTACTGTCTTTTTAAATCTGCCTCGCTAAAAATATATTAAAGCGCCCTGTTCAGATACTCAGTTACTTGCGATTTTTACTTCAAAAAACCTGCAATTATTTTGCTCTGCGGGCTTGCATTATTAAAAACCTTGATTACTTTTGCAGCCGCTTTGAGAGAAGCACAGTTCATAGAAAGAATGGGATACAGGACGGCAAAGGCAGGGCCGGTAGTTGCGACGGAGATTTCGGTCTTTAGAGCGACGATCAGGTTCAAGAAAAAAAGTTTCGAAAAAACTTTAAAAAGTATTTGGCAGAAACAAAATAAGAATTACCTTTGCAGCCGCTTTGGAAACGAAGCAACGTTCAAAGACAAGTTGATGGTAAAAACGGGTGATCGGAAGGCTGGTGGAACGGCACTGAAGATCGCATCAAAACCGCAGAAACTTTAGCAATAAAGTTTCGAAAAAAAGCGAAAAAAGTTTTGGAGGTTTTGAAAAAGTAATTACCTTTGTCGCCCCGTTAAAAGGGAAACGAGTTCTGGCAGTTGAGAGCGATTTTGAGAAGAAGGAAACGCCAGAGTGAAAAATACAAGAAAGTAGATGACCGGCATTAAGAGGTAAGATTGAGATGCTGGTTTTTTTACGCAAAGTTCTTTAAAATTTTGAAGCACAAAAAAGCAAGGTTAATTATAAAACAACTTTGTTGATTTCTGAGAGACAAGTAAACCTGGAGCGAAAGATATTAAACTTTT
>NZ_JAXBMA010000005.1:0-370361 GCF_033963885.1 Draconibacterium sp. IB214405 | reverse complement strand
AAATTAAGAAAACCATCTCTTAATTTTTATACCAACGTGTCCAAATTAGGCTGAAGATTTACAGTACTCTCATAATTACTTTCTTTTTTAAAAGTTTGTTTATGGTTCCGTTTAATGCTTAAAATTACCGTTTAAAGATCAAAATGAACACAGCAAATGACATCAAAAAGAACCAGATAAAATGCTAAAAATCAAATAATTATAGAGTTATTTGCAACCGTGATTTGCTTGTTTTGGCTATGGTTGCAAAATGGTTGCCTCAAATAGGTGTATTTTTGCCATTTTCTGGCATTTTTCCAAAAATAAAAAGCGCCTAAATCCCTGAATTTAAGCGCTTTTTGTTGTTGTTTGTTTTCAACGTTGTGCCCAGAACAAGACTCGAACTTGCACGGGAAAATTCTCCCACAAGGCCCTCAACCTTGCGTGTCTACCAATTCCACCACCTGGGCAATTATTTTTTTTGAACGTGCCTGCAAAACTATAAAATTTATTGAAACCTGATAAGGACTATCTATTTTTTTGCATTACAGCGTTATGTATAATTCAATTGTTTTTTTCGTAGAGTTCTTCCAGTTCTACATTTGTTATTACGTTGTCAACAACAGTTACTGTGTAATGCGATGTTTTTTGTACCCGAGGCGTAACCATCGGATCAAGCGTAAGTTTATGTTGGCTGATTTCGGTGCTTTTCAGCATCTCAATTTTTTCAAAAATATAAATATCGCCGCTTTCCTTGTTAAAAACAGTTTTGGCCGGACCAAATTCTGCTTGTATAGCCGACAACGGTTGCCCAACATATGTTTTTTGAAGTTTCTGTTGCGAACCGCACGATACCAAAATCACTAACGCGACGATAAAAAATAAAACTCTCATGTACTAAAATTTTGTCCAAAGAAAACCAGAAAAAATGAAATCCGCCGTCTTTTAATCCTATTTAACGTTTTTGGTGTTAAAAAACTGTTGTCTTATTGTTACAACATAGTCAACATGCCAATTAATATTTTTTATCTTTGCAGCGTGTTTTACAACATGTTCTTAAATTAATAGTTCGCTGCAACATGATTCAATTCTTTAAAACTCAAAGTAACAGTATTATCGCAGTTTATTCTGCACAGCCATTAGGCGACGAAAACACCGAAAAACTGGTATGGTTATTTTCGGGGGCCGAAAGTTTAAAACCTCAAAAAATGGACGGTTGGTTTGTAGGTCCGCGTAAGGAAATGCTTACGCCATGGAGTACAAATGCCGTTGAAATCACCCAAAATATGGGTATTGAAGGAATCCGCCGTATGGAGGAATTTTTCGAGGTAGAAAACGAAAAAGCAAAGTTCGATCCAATGCTTCAGGCCATTTACAATGGGCTTGATCAGCAAATCTTTGCGATCGACAAAGAACCCGATCCGATTTTGAATATTGAAGATATTGCAGCTTACAACGAACAGGAAGGGTTGGCTTTAAGCGACGACGAGATTCAATACCTGAATGGTGTGTCGAAAGAAATGGGACGCCCGCTTACCGATGGTGAGGTTTACGGTTTTGCCCAGGTGAACTCGGAACACTGTCGTCACAAAATATTTAACGGAACCTTCATTATCGATGGAAAAGAAATGGAATCGTCGTTATTCCAGATGATTAAAAAGACATCGCAGGAGCATCCGAATAAAATTGTTTCGGCATACAAAGACAACTGTTCTTTTGTACAAGGACCGGTTGTTGAGCAGTTTGCACCAAAAACACAAGATAAACCCGACTTTTTTGAAGTAAAAGATATAGAAACGGTTCTTTCACTAAAGGCCGAAACACATAACTTTCCAACAACTGTTGAGCCGTTTAACGGTGCTGCAACCGGAACAGGTGGCGAGATTCGCGACCGTATTGCAGGTGGAAAAGGGGCTTTGCCAATTGCCGGAACAGCAGTTTACATGACTTCTTATCCTAGAACCGAATCGATGCGCTCGTGGGAGCAGGCAACCGAAGAACGTGATTGGTTGTACCAAACTCCAGAAGAAATTCTGATTAAAGCATCGAACGGTGCCAGCGATTTTGGTAACAAATTCGGACAGCCGTTAATTACAGGTTCGTTACTTACTTTCGAGCATTTCGAAAACTTCGTTAAGTACGGTTACGATAAAGTAATTATGCTTGCCGGTGGTATCGGTTTCGGAAACAAAAAAGACAGCCTGAAAGACGATCCTGAAAAAGGTGATAAAGTAGTATTGCTTGGTGGTGATAACTACCGCATTGGAATGGGCGGTGGCGCTGTTTCGTCGGTAGCAACCGGTGAGTTTGAAAATGCCATCGAGTTAAATGCTGTTCAGCGTGCCAACCCTGAAATGCAGAAAAGAGCTTACAACGCCATTCGTGCCCTGAGTGAAGCTGAAAATAATCCGATCGTATCGATTCACGACCACGGAGCAGGTGGTCACCTGAACTGTTTGTCGGAACTGGTTGAAACTACCGGAGGAAAGATTGATACCTCGAAATTGCCTGTTGGCGATCCAACGCTTTCGCAGAAAGAAATTATTGGTAACGAGTCGCAGGAGAGAATGGGACTGGTTATGAAACCGGAGCATGTTGAATTGCTTCGTAAAATTGCTGATCGCGAACGTGCACCGATCTACGAAATTGGTGAAACTACGGGCGACATGCAGTTTACTTTCGAGAACTCAACAACCGGCGAAAAATCGATCGATTGGCAGTTGGGATACATGTTCGGAAATCCTCCGAAAACAATCATGGAAGATGAAACCATCGTTCCTGAGTTTGACGAATTAGAATACAACTGGGAAGAAATTTACGACCTGGTTGAGCAAACTATACAGCTGGAATCGGTTGCAAGTAAAGACTGGTTGACCAACAAAGTTGACCGCTCGGTAACCGGACGAATTGCAAAACAGCAATGTGCCGGCGAATTGCAATTGCCATTAAATAACTGCGGTGTAATTACACTCGATTACCAGGGAAAAGCAGGTTTTGCAACTGCAATCGGTAATGCACCGGTAGCAGCTCTTGTTGATGCAGAAAAAGGTTCGGTACTTTCAATAGCCGAATCGTTGACAAATATTATCTGGGCACCAATGCCTGATAAAATCAAAAGTGTATCGTTGAGTGCCAACTGGATGTGGCCGGCAAAAAATCCGGGAGAAAATGCCCGTATTTACAACGCAGTAAAAGCAGCCAGCGACTTTGCCTGCGCTTTGGGAATCAACATTCCGACAGGTAAAGACTCTATGTCGATGACACAGAAATACAAAGACGATGTAGTGTTGGCACCGGGAACGGTAATCATCTCATCGTCGGGCGAAGTTACCGATGTGAAAAAAGTAGTTGAGCCGGTATTGGTGAACGACGAAAGCAAAGAGATTCTTTACATCGACTTGTCGTTTATGGAACGTGCGTTGGGCGGAAGTGCTTTTGCACAGTCGATCAATAAACTGGGGAAAGTTGCTCCAACAGTTGCCGATCCTGCAAAATTTGTAACCGCATTTAATAAAGTTCAGGATCTTATCGAACAAGAACTGATCCTTGCCGGACACGATGTGGCTTCGGGCGGTTTGATCACTGCGTTGCTTGAAATGTGTTTCGCCAATGTAAAAGGCGGTATGAAAATCGATGTTACTGCTTTCGAAGAAGAGGATCTTGCAAAAATATTATTGGCTGAGAATCCTGGAATTGTTATTCAGTGTGCTGATAACGATGAGGTGAAAAAGCAACTGACTGAGGCAGGAGTTGACTTTCTGTCGTTAGGTTTCCCTGTTCCTTACCGCAAAGTAAGAGTAGTGAACCGCACGGTTGAAGCCGATTTCGATATCAATACATTGCGCGATTTGTGGTTTAAAACTTCGTATTTGTTAGACCGCAAACAAAGTGGAGAAGAAAAAGCGTTGGAGCGCTACCAGAATTATAAAAACCAGGCTTTAAAATTCGATTTTAAAGATTTCACTGGAAAAGCTGCCGACTTGGGCATCGATCTGAAACGTCGTACTGCATCGGGTGTTAAAGCCGCCATTATCCGTGAGAAAGGTGTAAACGGCGACCGCGAAATGGCGTATGCCATGTATCTGGCAGGAATGGATGTGAAAGATGTTCACATGACCGACCTGATTGCAGGACGCGAAACACTGGAAGATGTGAATATGATCGTTTTCGTAGGTGGTTTCTCTAATTCCGATGTACTGGGTTCGGCAAAAGGTTGGGCCGGGGCATTCAAATTCAACGAAACAGCACGTGTTGCACTCGAGAAATTCTATCAACGAGAAGATACGCTGAGTTTAGGTGTTTGTAACGGTTGCCAGGTAATGGTTGAGTTAGGCGTTGTTTACCCGGAGCACAGCATTCAGCCAAAAATGTTGCACAACGAATCGGGCAAATTCGAGTCATCGTTCCTGAATGTTGATATCCAGGACAACAAATCGGTGATGCTTGAGAATATGGCGGGCATGAAACTGGGAATCTGGGTGGCACATGGTGAAGGTAAGTTCTACCTGCCGTTTAACGAAGACCAGTACAACATTCCGATGAAATACAGCAACGAAGGTTATCCGGGTAATCCAAACGGATCGCACTTTAACGCTGCGTCGTTGTGTTCTGATAGTGGTCGTCACCTGGTAATGATGCCTCACCTGGAGCGTGCATTCAAACCGCACCTTTGGGCAAATTATCCTGCCGATCGTGTAAAAGATGAGGTTGCACCTTGGATTCAGGCATTTGTAAATGCTAAAAACTGGATTGAGGAAAAAACGAAATAGCATAAACTTTATTTTAGATACAAAGCTGCAACTCATTTTGAGTTTGCAGCTTTTTTTTTGAGCAAGTTTTTTTGTGGATACTAAATGGTGTTTGACGACCTAAAATCCATATTCAACCGAAAAAATTTTTGATTTCTGTTCAACTAGATGGAACTTTGTACAAAATTCCAATTCGTCATGGAAAAGAAAATCGTAATTCTGAACGGAGATCCTGAAAAAGATTCCACCCCGATTAATAATGAAGTTCAGAAACTGGCAGAATACCTTTTAGCCGAAGGAGCAGAAACCTATGTTTTTAATATTCGGGAACTGGAAGTGAAACATTGTGTAGGATGTTTTGATTGTTGGTTGAAAAGTCCCGGAATCTGCCGTTTTAATGATGATGTTGAAACGGTGCTTCGGGAAATTATCAAGGCTGACCTGCTGATTTTTGCATCGCCACTTATTATGGGGATGTACTCCGCACTTTTAAAACGATTTCAGGATCGAATGATACCAATTATACATCCTTATCTGGAAATCGTGAACAATGAATGTCATCACAAAAAAAGGTACGCTTCATACCCGGATTTGGGTTTTATTTATTGTGCGAACGACGCAAATGAGGAAGAAATTGAGAATATTAAGTTTATCCATAAAAGAATTGCTCTGAACATCCATGCAGAATTACTGCTATTTGAATCTGTAGAACAAAATATCCTGAAAGAAATGAGTCATGAAATTAGCCATTTTTAACGGATCGCCACGAGGAAAAACATCCAATACCAACAAGCTGCTCAACCATTTTCAGAATGGTTTTTTGAAAGCCGGAGGTGTAATCGAGATCATGGAATATTTAATTATGGAAAAGCATCTTGATAATCAGGTGCAGCATTTTAAAGAGGCTGAGAATATTTTGCTTGCTTTTCCCTTATATGTCGACTCTGCTCCGGGAGTGGTGAAGCAATTTATTGAAGCAATCGGCAATTTCGACGGTTCCGGAAAGCGGATATATTTTTTCATCCATTCAGGATTTCCTGAAGCGATTCATTCCCAAGGACTGTTACGGTACCTTGAATTTCTTGTAAAAAGATGGAATATAAACTACGGAGGAACAATTTTAAAGCCCGGTACGGAACAAATACGAATGCGGCCCGAAAAGAAAAATGAAAAGCTATTTAAGGATTTTGAAAAGCTGGGTAGCCACCTGGCGGAGAACGGTGAGTTAGAGAAAGAGATCTTGAATAAATTTAAACAGCCTTATGTGTTTTCAAAACGAGCGCTTCCAATTGTCCGCCTGCTAATGAAATTGGGTGTAATTGATAGTGCCTGGAATAAAATAATGAAAGAAAATCGGGTTCTTGATCGTTGTTTTGATACGCCGCTTCTTAGCTAACGATCATCTTTTTTGCCAGATCGTCAGCGATTTCTTTGCCTTTAAACTTCTCCACAATCTTCAATGCAAATTTGATGGCAACCCCGGCACCTTTTCCGGTGATTATGTTTTCTGCTTTTTCCACAGCCTCGCCGGTAATAATAGCTCCGTGCAGTTCATCTTCAAATCCGGGATAGCAAGTTGCCTGTTTTTCCTTTAGTAAACCCAGGTTCCCGAAAACCATCGGAGCTGCACAGATAGCGGCCAGTGGCTTTTTGATATCATCAAAATTTAAGATTTGCTCGCGCAGACCACTGTGTGCTTTTAAATTAGCTGAACCTTGCATTCCTCCCGGAAGCACTATCATATCAATGTTATCGTAATCAAGCTCTTCAAACAGTATGTCGGCTTTTACGGTAATTTCGTGTGCTCCGTTTACTTCCATTGATTTGTTCATGGACACAACCGTAACGTCAAATTCGGCACGGCGAAGTACATCAATAATACTTATGGCTTCAATTTCTTCAAATCCTTCGGCTAAATGAACTGCAATTTTCTTCATGGTACTATTTATTTCTTCAAAAATAAAAAAAGGCCTTCAAAAATTGAAGACCTTTAAAACCAATACATGTTCTCTATTATTAATTTTCTGAATATTCGTTTAATGCCTTTTCAAGCTTCTTGCGAGTGAAGAAAATACGGCTTTTTACGGTACCTAATGGTAAATCAAGTTGTTCAGCAATTTCTTTGTATTTGTATCCATCTAAAAACATTCTGAAAGGAACACGATATTCATCTTCTAAAGCATTAATGCTTTTGTTTATTTCTTTCGAGCTGTAAAATGAATCAGGTGCAGGATATACCTTGTCTTTCGAAAACATCAGATGGAAATCGTTGTTCGAACCATCAAAAGTGTTCTTTGTTTTCACATTTCTACGGTAATCATTAATGAAGGTGTTCTTCATAATGGTGTAAATCCATGCCTTAAAATTCGTGTTCTGAGTAAACTTATCACGGTAAGTTAATGCCTTAAGGAAAGTCTCTTGTAACAGATCGTCAGCCCTTTCCGAGTCAGCAGTTAAACTAAGTGCATAGTAATGCAATTTATCACTCAAGCCGAGTAATGCGTTATTAAATTGAATCTGAGTCATGGCGTCTTATTTTTAATTTGTCTAAACAAATTTAAGGCAATCGCATCCCTTTTTGCAAATAAAACCTGATATATATCAGTTGATTCTATCTATGCAGGATAAAGATTTTCTATTGTGGTAACGCGTTGATTGGTTAAAGGTTACGAAAACCATTGTTAAGTCTGTGTTTCCATAGTAATAAGGCGTGTCGGGCTTAAACAATTTCACGTCTCAAAGTGTATATTTGTTGTTCGAATTTGCGGCAGGATAAGTCGATAAAAATAAATCAAGCGTTTTATAATATCCTGTCTGCTAAAATTCAATTAGAATCAAAATGAAAAATTTAAAGTTTAATCATGATGCGCAATCTGTTTTAACTTTCAGAAAGTGGGGAAGGAAGAACTATTCTTCTTTTCTAACTGTCAGGAAACAAGTTGTCATTTCAGTATTGTCGGTGGTGTATTTCCTTTCAACACCGGTAATTACAATGGCTACTGTTCAGGACACTTCTGAAGTTAAAATGGAGTACGACCTTGATGAGATCGAGGTTAGTGCGCAACGAACACCTGCACTGTATTCGCAGGTTGCACGGATAATTTCCGTGATTGAGAGTAAAGAAATTGAGGCGGCGCCGGCTCAGAGTGTTCAGGACCTGTTAGAGTATGTTGCAGCTATCGACGTACGGCAACGGGGAACTGAAGGAGTACAGGCGGACGTTAGTGTTCGCGGTGGTACTTTCGACCAAACGTTAATCCTGCTTAACGGCATCAACATCACCGACCCGCAAACCGGCCATCACAATTTAAATCTTCCTGTTAGTTTAGCCCAAATCGAGCGAATCGAAATTCTCGAAGGACCGGCTGCACGTGTTTACGGACCAAACGCTTTTTCGGGGGCTATTAATATTGTAACGCGTCAGTCTGCCAAATCCGAAATCTCTGCTGCTCTTTCGGGTGGAAGCTTTGGGTATTTCAATGGAAATCTTTCGGGCTCGTTTTCAACGGGGAAATTGCTACATATGTTAGCTTTTAACGGAAAACGATCGGACGGTTACACCAATAATACCGATTTTGATGAGCTGAACGGTTTTTATTCCAATCAGTTGAATACCGAAAAAGGTGTGTTGAAATTTCAGTTGGGCTTATCTGAAAAAGGATTTGGAGCGAACAGCTTTTACACACCGAAGTATCCGAACCAGTACGAAGCCACAAAAACATTGTTCACCTCGCTGAAATGGGAAGGAAACGGGCCGTTGCACCTCACTCCGGTAGTTTATTACAGGCGACATCACGATCGGTTTGAATTGTATCGAACCGATAAATATGCTTTAACGGACGATGGTTACAACGTTTGGAAAAACGACACGCTGCCGGGTTGGTACGGCGGACACAATTATCATATGACGAATGTGTATGGAGCCAATCTGAACTCGTGGGTAAAATGGGCTGCCGGAAAAACTGCTTTTGGTATTGAATTCCGTCGTGAGCAGATATATAGTAATACGCTTGGATTGGATATGGACGAGCCAAAGGACGTGCCGGGAGAAGATGAACAGTTCACCAAATCGGATGACCGGAATACGGTTTCCGGATTTTTGGAGCATGCCTATTATATAAATGACTGGACGTTTACAGCCGGACTGATGGCGAATT
Source organism: Draconibacterium sp. IB214405 (assembly GCF_033963885.1). Taxonomy (NCBI): domain Bacteria; kingdom Pseudomonadati; phylum Bacteroidota; class Bacteroidia; order Marinilabiliales; family Prolixibacteraceae; genus Draconibacterium; species Draconibacterium sp. IB214405. Next base: position 361,477 of record NZ_JAXBMA010000005.1, on the reverse strand, counting down.
ACATTTCGGGAAGCGATTTGGGATTAAATATCTTTCCGGGAATCGATGTAAGTTATAATGTGTCGGACGCAGTTAAATTGTACTCCAGCTACAATACATCGTTGAGAATGCCAACTTTTACGGATTTGTATTACGATGGTCCGTCGAATATTGGTAATCCCGATTTAAAACCTGAAAAATCGGCGACTTTAGAAGGTGGTTTAAAACTTCGTTCGAAACTGGTTCGCGGACACGCAGTTATTTTTTATCGCCACGGAAAAGATATAATCGATTGGGTAAAAGAAGCCCCGACTTCGGAAATTTGGCAACCGCAAAACCTGACTGAAATTAATAACCTGGGAACTGAGCTTCAGGCGCAGTTTTTATTGCGAAATGAGTTGGGGAACCGCTATCCGAATGTTCAAATAAGTTACCTATATAATAATTTAGAAAAAGGGGATGCCGATTTTGTGTCGAATTATGCATTGGATAACCTTAAACAAAAGCTGGTTGGTTCGATTAGCGAGCAGCTGGCGAAAGGTTTAACACTGGATTTGCGTTTTGTTTTCCAGGACCGTGAAGGAAGCTACACCTGGTTTGAAAATAAATTACCCGTTGGCGAAGTTGCCTACGATTCGTTTTGGATTTTTGACGGAAAGCTAAATTATCAGCGAAAACAATTCACAATATTTGCTTCTGTCAATAATATTTTCGATAAACAGTATAACGATATTGGCAATGTTATTCAACCGGGCCGTTGGTTTAAAACCGGCGTTATTTACAAAATCGGATTTAATTAAATTGTTTTAACGCTTGATTTAAGTTCCTAAAAACTAATAAAATGAGCCGGGAGTTTGTCGTTTTGGACGGGCTCCCGGCTTTTATGTTAATACCATCCGTTTTCCGAAATCTACAAAAATTGTATCTTCGCCGAAAATTAGATAGTCATGTTAAAAGGGGTATTAGCAATTTCAGGACATTCGGGACTGTTTAAAATGGTTGCCGAAAGTAAAAACAGCATTATTGTTGAATCGTTAGACACAAAAAAACGTATGCCGGTTTATTCAACTGCAAAGGTATCGGCGTTGGAAGATATAGCCATCTACACCTACGAAGGGGATGTGCCGTTGAAAGATGTTTTTAAAGCTATTTCTGAAGCTGAAGATGGTGGTGCAGCAATTTCGCACAAGGCATCAGGAAATGAGTTAAAGTCATATCTGGAAAAAGTATTGCCTGATTACGATCAGGATCGTGTATATGTTTCTGATATTAAGAAAGTATTGCAGTGGTACAATGCTTTGCAGGAAAAAGATATGCTCGATTTCACAGAAACAGAAGAAGACGAAACAACAGAAGAAAAGGCGGATTAAAACAACCTGTAGTTGTTTACCGCTTTGGGATTCTGAAGCGATTCGCTTTTCTCGATAAGAATATTGAAAAGTCTTGCAGTGGCCAGTGCATCGCCAGCAGCGCGGTGCCGGCCGTTGATCTCTATCCCCAGTTCAGCACATAATTTCCCAAGTGAATAAGATCGGTGTCCCGGCAGCAGCTTGCGTGCCAGTTTAACCGTACACATCGTTTTACGATTGTATTCGTAACCCAAACGCGCATATTCTTCTTTTATGAACTTATAGTCGAAACTCGCATTGTGTGCAACAAATGTTCGGCCCATCGTCATTTCCACAATTTTTTTGGCAACTTGGTAGAATTTTGGGGCGGTACTAACCATATTATTGTCGATTCCTGTTAACTCAGTTATAAAAAATGGGATATCCATTTCCGGATTTATCAGCGTAGAATAAGAGTCGGTAACCTCCTGTCCGTTGTGTTGGTAGATAGCTATTTCGGTAATTTTACCGTTTTTATAGCTCTGACCGGTTGTTTCTATATCAATTATTGAAAACAAAATGTTTAATATTTTGAATTAATTGGTCTTAAATATTTAAATTTGTTAAAAAATATTTTTAAGCATGAAATTAAGACCTCTAACTTTTTTTGATTCGTGGGAATTAATTTCTAAATTGCCCATAGAATTCAACAAACAACAAAAAATAAATTCAAAACTATGAAAAAATTTACTCTTTTTCTTTTTGCGCTTGTTCTGACTTTCGGAGTTGCCATAGGACAGACTTCGGAGAACAAGTGGGCTCTTGGTCTGGGACCAGGTATTGATTATAATCTGGAAAATGAGAATACCGGTATCTTGGCTGATTTCTATATTAGTCGTTATTTAAGCCCGCGATTTGACCTGATGCTTGATAACAGGTTGTCATTTGATGATCCGGGTGTAGACGTATTCAACACATTATTAAATCTTCGTTTGAAGCTTTATAATGAGGACATGGCCGTTCAGCCATATTTATTTGCTGGTCCGGGTATGATGTGGGATAACATGGAATCTGGTGTTAACTTTGATGCAGGTGCCGGTCTGAAGTTTCCTGTAAGTCCAAAAACAGCTTTGTTCGTTTCTGCTTCGTATGTTAAAGGTATTGACGGAACACGTGAAGTAAGTGGAATGGGTGCTGATGTTACTGATGACCATATTATGGTGACCAGTATTTTGGAATTCTCTCTTGGTAAAGCAAAAGACGAGGATGGTGACGGTGTTAGCGACAGAAAAGACGAATGTCCTGGTACACCTCCGGGAGTACAAGTTGATGAAAAAGGTTGTCCTATTGACACTGATGGCGACGGAGTTCCTGATTACAAAGACGATTGTCCGAATGAGCCTGGAACAGCTGCCTTAAATGGTTGCCCAGATAAAGATGGCGACGGAATTGCTGATAAAGATGATGAGTGTCCTGATACTCCTGGATTGGCTAAATTCAATGGATGTCCTGATACTGATGAAGACGGTGTTCCTGATCCAAAAGACAAATGTCCTGACACTCCTAAAGGATGTCCTGTTGACGCAGACGGTTGTCCGCTTGATTCAGACGGCGACGGTGTAATCGATTGTGAAGACGATTGTCCATCACAAGCTGGTCCTGCAAGTAACAAAGGTTGTCCAGACTGGAGCGAAATTTCAATTCCTACTATTTACTTCGATTTCGATAGCGACAATCTGAAACCAGAAGCTACTGCCGAATTGGATAAATTAGCTGATCAATTGAATGCAGCTAAAGAATACGACATTGTAATTGGTGGTCACACTTGTAACATTGGTACCGACTCTTACAATATGACACTTTCTGAAAAACGTGCTCAGGCTGTAGTTAAGTACTTACTGAAAAAAGGTGTTAACAACGCTTACGTAGGTTCAAACAACTATGGTGAAAGCAAACCTGCTGTTCCAAATACGACTATTTCGAACAAACAGAAAAACCGTAGAGCAGAATTTGAAGTAGCAAAAATTCGCAAGTAATTATTAATTAAATATTTGGGAAAAGCTCTGTCAATCGACAGGGCTTTTCTTATTTATGGCTGTAATGTATTATCTTTGCGGTCTTAAAATTTAGAAGCTTAATTATGAGTATTGAAAGTTTAGTTCAGAAAGGAACCGTTGAGGCAATAAAGTCGTTATACGGTGCAGATTTACCGGAAAACCAGGTACAGGTACAGAATACCCGTAAAGATTTCGACGGCGATATAACCGTTGTGGTTTTTCCTTTTTTACGATACTCAAAAAAATCACCTGAGCAAACTGCCGAAGATCTTGGAAAATATCTGGTTGAGAATGTTGAAACAGTAGAAAGTTTTAATGTAATCAAAGGATTTCTGAACCTGGTAATCAGCGAAAGTTACTGGTTGGATATTCTTAAAAACAGCTTTTCGAATGATTCCTTTGGATTTAAACCGGCCACCGACGACAGTGAATTGGTGATGGTTGAATATTCGTCGCCAAATACCAATAAACCACTTCACCTTGGGCACATTAGAAACAATCTCTTAGGATTTTCTATTTCTGAGATATTAAAAGCCAATGGTAAAAAAGTGGTAATGACCAACATTGTTAACGACCGTGGTATTCATATCTGTAAATCGATGTATGCATGGCAACAGTGGGGAAATGGAGAAACTCCTGAAAGCACTGGGATGAAAGGCGACCACCTCGTTGGAAAATACTATGTTGAATTTGATAAACATTTTAAAGCCGAAATAGCAGAACTTGTTGAAAAAGGCGTTTCAAAAGAGGATGCAGAAAACCAGGCACCGTCAATTATTGCAGCCCGCGAATTGTTGAGAAAGTGGGAAGCTAAAGACGAGGAAACAGTTGAGCTTTGGAAGATGATGAACAACTGGGTGTATGCAGGTTTTGATGTAACTTATAAAACACTTGGCGTTGGTTTCGATAAGATATACTACGAATCGGATACCTACCTTATTGGAAAAGAGGAAGTATTGAGAGGATTGGCTGAAGGTACCTTTACAAAACGCGAAGATAACTCAGTTTGGGCAGATCTAACCGGTGAAGGACTCGACCATAAAATTCTGTTGCGTAGCGATGGTACTTCGGTTTATATGACCCAGGATATCGGTACCGCCAAAATGCGTTTCAATGATTATTCGATTGATAAAATGGTTTATGTGGTGGGTAACGAGCAAAACTACCACTTTCAGGTACTGGCCATTTTATTGGATAAACTTGGATTTAGCTGGGGGAAAGATTTGTACCATTTCTCTTATGGGATGGTTGAATTGCCATCAGGTAAAATGAAATCGCGTGAAGGAACTGTTGTTGATGCCGACGATTTGGTTGAAAACATGGTAGAAGTAGCTCGCGAAATGTCGGCTGAGTTGGGAAAACTTGATTCATTAACTGGTGACGATGCAGAGAATACCTTTAAAATGATTGCACTTGGCGCATTGAAATACTTTATCCTGAAAGTTGATCCACGAAAAAATATGATGTTTAACCCGGAAGAATCAATCGATTTTAACGGAAATACGGGACCTTTTATCCAATATACCTATGCACGTATTAAATCGGTGCTTCGTAAAGCTGCTGATCAGAATATTATCATCAATGAAGAAGTAACTGTTGAGGCACTTTCTACAAAAGAAAAAGATTTGCTGAAACGTATTTCGTTGTTCCCTTCGGTAATTGAAGAAGCAGGTGAGAACTACAGCCCTGCAATTATTGCGAATTACTGTTACGAGCTGGTAAAAGAATTCAACCAGTTTTATCACGATCATTCAATACTTGGTGAAACAGACGTAAGTGTAAAAAATTTCCGTTTAGTATTGGCATCGGCTGTGGGGCAGGTGGTGAAAAACGGAATGAGTTTGTTGGGTGTTGAAATGCCTGAAAGAATGTAAAATCAAAAGAAGGAAATAAAAAAGGAGGCCATCTTCAAAGCCTCCTTAATGTCTTTTGCAATTTGATGTTGCACTTCTGATTTAATGGTTGAAAAGAGGTTTGCACTTCCTTCCTTGTCCACTTATATATTCGGAAAAAAGGGGAAAGGTAACCTCGATTTTTTTAGATATATTACTATTTAAAACTGTTCTAATTGAAACTGTCTGGTAAATAGAATTTTATAAAAATTCACTCCAACGTTTTATTAAATCACGTTTACAGCTTTCGGCAATGAAAGGATCGTCGATTGCTTTTTGTACATTCTGATCGAATTCATCGGAGTATAGCAGCGTAAATACTTCGTAAATAGAAAGCGACTGTTTTTTCTCCAAAAGTTCCATGGAATCGCCGGGATTTACTTTACCTGGTTCCAAAACTCTTACATAAACACCGGAGAAACCGGAGTCAACAAACTGTCGTACAATTTCATTGTTATTAAAGCGGAACTGTAATTTAAAACATGGTTGGCGGGGTTGTGTTACCTGTACGACAGCTTCTCCAATTTTGTATGTGTCGCCAATGTTTGTTTCTTTTTCATTCAAACCGTCCACTGTCAGGTTTTCTCCAAACATTCCCCATGGCATTTCCAGGCCGGGGTACAAATCCTGCCAGAATTTATAGTTCTCGGAGGAATAGAGATAACAGGCTTTATCAATACCTCCGTGGTATCTTCTGTCCATCACATTATCGTACTTTACATCTTCTTTGCCAAGAAATATTCCCTTTTCAACACCAAATTTGAATAAGCCGGTTGGTACTTCTTTTCCTTTCCAATTAATTGTGCGGGCTTCAGCAATATTTGTTGAGATGATTTTCATCGTGTTGTCATTTCGATCCGTCAGTTGACGGAGAGATATCTGTATTCAATTAGCAGCAAAGTAACAGATCTTTCAGTCATTCTTCCTTCAAGATGACAATGAGAACTGTAAACTGCTTAAGCAATTTTCCGTTCCTTTTTAATGTTCTCGTAAGCCTGATTTACTTTCTGGAATTTTTCTTTTGCAGCGTTCTGCACATCTTCACCAAGTGTACTTACTTTGTCAGGGTGGTATTTCATGGCCATTTTACGGTAGGCCTTTTTAATGTCTTCGTTACTTGCCGAGCGTTCAACTTCCAGAATTTTATAATCACCATCGGTGTTAGGTACGAACATGGCCTGTATCGATTCAAAATCGGCACCGCTGATGCCCATTTGATTGCAGATATGTGTAATCAGTTTTTGCTCTGAAACATCAACTTCTCCGTCGGCCTGTGCGATTCCAAACAGAAAATGAACCAACTGCAAACGAGCCGAATAGTTCATATTTGCTTTTATCTGGTTACAAACGTCGTTAACCGGGATGGTTTGTTGCAACAGATCGCGTAACATTTTTATGGCTTCCTGAGCAGAATCTTCGCCGAAGTTGTGAACCATAAATTTTTTCACGTAATCAAGTTCCGATTTTAATACCTTTCCATCGGCTTTCATTACTGCGGCTACTAAAACCAGTAAGCTCATTACATACCCACCGGTGGTTGTTCGGCTTGAGTATCCTGATGTTGCTCCGTGTTTTACGGCCTCTTTTCCGCCGTCAACCATTGCACCTACTGTAAATCCTATAATTGCACCCAGCGGGCCTCCAAATGCCCATCCGAGTCCTCCACCAATCCATTTACCAAATTTTCCCATGTTCTTTAAGTTGTTTATCAATTTTAATGATTTGTGGTATAATCAAAGTTTTGTTGTCATTTATTATTTCAAGTGTTGCCAACGGACGTTTTTTATCGTCGTCCCATTGTTTCTGAATTCGCTCCTTCACTGCTTGTTCATCCGAGCCGTCTCGTGATGAAACACGTTGAATTCTCATTTCTTCGGGAGCAGTAACCAATATGGTATAATCCATCATTTTATAAAATCCGCTTTCGAATAATATTGCTGCTTCGTGAATAACGTATGGACTGGTTTGTTTTTCGGCCCAGTATTGAAATTCTTCGCGTACAACGGGATGAATCAGGTTATTCACTTTTTGCAACTCTTCTTCATTAGTGAAAATTATGCCAGCCAGCTTTTTGCGGTCAATTGTGCCATTTTGTGTGTAAATGTCGCTACCGTACCAGTCAATAAGTCCACTTTTTATTTTTTCGTGCGAATTTACCAGTTCTTTCGCCCAAACATCAGCTTCAAAAACCGGGGCACCAATAAGTTTAAAAACCTGACAAATCATCGACTTGCCACTTCCTATTCCTCCGGTAATGCCAATTTTAAGCGCCATGTTTTAATAGGTTTCAATAAGGTATTCAACCGATTCGGGAGTGTAGCGTGTAATTTCCACAAACGTTGGTTTATGCGCAATTTTAACGGGCAAACGACTATCATTATCGTTAATCGACGAATAATCGATTACAGCTCTAAAATCGGCTGAAGAAATATTATCGAACTCGCTTAAACCAACCAAACAGTTCAGCGTAATTTCCGAAGGGAAAAGTTTGATCCTAACATCTGCAGGTTTGTTGACAACCTGTATGGGGAGGCGTAGTTGTTTTTCGGTATATTTTTCAACATCCAGTTGCAACAGAACTTCCTGCGGAACCAGAGTTGTAGTTTCCGGGTGTAGTACTTTTATTTTCCGGCTGGCACTCGCATCCACGTTCTCAAACTCACGTTTTTCGGTAACCAGATATTGAATGGAGTCGACTGTTGATGCCGGGCCGGTAATCTTCACCTCGTTTGGCCTGAGTTTAATTGGATTTTTAAAATTAAACTGCGCTTTAAAATTAACTGTCACATCGGCTTTTACCTTTATTGTTTTGGTCTTTAAGCTGTCGAGCTCTATCCTGATTATATCGGGGCTAACCTGTTGTAGACTTATTTCGTTGCTAATCTGGCTCGAAATTCTACGTTGCAAGGTATTGGTAGGAACCAGGTAAGCACCATTATTTAACTCTACGTTGCGCGTTATATTCGTAAGGTTGAGTACGATTGGTGAGTAGGCAAAACTAAGTTTGTGGCGAAGCAAAGTAAAGCCGTGTGCTTCAACTTTTAAATCGAGTTTTTCGGGTGGTGTATTTGCCAGAAACTGATGGTTTGGAGGCGTTACATAGCGCACCGGGTAGGCAATCGTTGTGGAATAGTCTTTTTCCAATGCGTTTAAAAACCACAAAATAGTTGCAATAAGTAAACAAACTAAAAAAACGACAACACGTTTGTCGTTTTTAAGTTGTTCCACTTTTAAATAGGACGATATTTTTTCAATATTCTTCTTCATTTCGTCGAGTCAACAAAATTAACGAAAAGTAGCAATTAATACCGACAACAAAATTAAGAGAGTGTTTAAAATTTATCCATTTATTCTATTATTTGTCTTTTTTACTACTTCTTCGTTGAAATTTCTTTAAATAGTAATTACTATTCGCATCAATTTCGCCTTGAATTAGTAAAAAATCCGTCATAATATTTCTAAAAGATAAAAATTAAACAGTCTCTGAGCTTGCAAAATTCCTTAAGCAAGCTTCGTTTTTTTAATTATTTGGAATCCCTGAAATCAAAGGTGTATAATTCGTCTCGTCGATTACTACGGTATTTCCAACCGAGATGTCGCGGGCGGAAAATAATCCAAGGATACGTTTTCCATCGCTGGAACTCAAGTTGCTCGGTACATTTGCGGGCGGAACACTAAACGGACTTCCGGCCCACGCCTGATCATTTAATCCCCAGTAAAAATCGTAGACTGCCGATGAAATCGAAAGTTGTTCAACACGAATGGTATCTCCTTCGTGCAATATTTGATCTGCTTCTTCCTCTTCCCAGTCAAGATAGATAAGCATGTCGTAAATGTAGTTTCCATCAACCAGTTCGTCGCTGGCAAAAGCCAGATCCTCTGCGTCGTACAAAAGTTCGTTGTTAATGTAAATATCCCACTTGTAATAATGCCCCAAACCGGGTGTTTCCTGCGAATTAATAAAAATACCAAGGTATTCGTAATCGCCTATGCTACTTAGATTTACCTTAACCGTGTCGAGTGTTTCAACTTGCTGTAAATAGTCTTCTGCAGTAATAACAGTTCCATCAGGAGTTGTTATAGTTAAAGTATATGTTCTTCCCGGTACTCCCGGATAATCAACACCTGCAGGAAGCAAATACACTCCTGTTGAACCTTGTTCTTCCAGTGTTACGGAATTAGGTGATTGTGCATCATCTGTAATTTCAACCAGTGCATTATTAATTACCGGATTTTGTGCCGTCTGATTTACCGGAAGACTACGTTCGAGTTTTACGTAAATGTTGTTTTCTGCTTTTGTATTGATGTAGGCCTCAACGGCAACCAAATCGATATCTTCATCATTTAGATTTACATCAACCACATCTTCGCAGGCTGTAAGTGCAACGATGGCGAAAATGAGGATGATAAATGCTTTTATTATTTGTGCTGTTCTCATGGCTTCTAGAATTTAACGTTATAAGTGATGGATGGGATAGGAGCTCCGATAATCGACAAACGAACAAATTCGGTTTGATTCGGGTTGTCTTCGTTAGCCCGCGGAGTGATAGAATAGGCATTTCGGCGACCATAAACGTTGTATACCGAAACGTTGATCGACTGTTTAAACCGTCGGTTAACATTCTTTTTAAAGTCGTAGGTGAAAGAAAGGTCTAAACGGTTATAATCCGGAATCCGGTTGCTGTTGCGTGCCGAATATTCGAAAACCTGGTTGCCCTGAACATTGTATTTTGCAACGGGATACGAAGTTGGATTTCCGGTGGCATAAACAAAATTTGCGGCAAAATTCCAGCGGTCGTTTAACTGATAACTTGATACCAGCGAAATATCGTGTGTGCGATCATACGACGATGGATACGGATTACCGTTGTTTATACCTTCAACAGTTCGGGTGGTTTTCGACCAGGTATAACCCAGCCAGCCGGTAAGTTTTCCTTCCGATTTTTTCACCAGCATTTCCAAACCTTTTGATTCGCCGCTTCCATGCAGCAATTCGGTTTCAATCGCATCGTTCAGGAATAGTTCTGCGCCCTCTATATAATCAAGCACATTGTGCATGTCTTTGTAATATACTTCAACTGATGTTTCCCACATATTGCGGTGGAAATTTCTAAAATAACCAAACGAAACCTGATCCACTTTAAGCGGTTTTATATAGGTGCTTGATGGTAACCAAATATCAAGTGGAGTAGGCGATTGCGTATTGGAAATTAAGTGCAGGTTTTGCACCATGCGGTTGTACGAGGCCTTTACTGAGCTGTTTCTGTCTACCGTATATTTCATACTTAAACGAGGCTCGAGGTTTAAAAAAGCATCACCAATTTTATCGCCTTTGTCGTAAACAATGGTTTCAATAATTTCTTCTTTATTCAGGTCGTCAGGATTTTCGTAGATATTTACTTCGCCTTTACCAACCTGTTGAAAATGACTTAAACGTACACCATACTGTATTGAAAAACGGTTAGAAATTGTTTGTTCGTTCGAGAGATAGGCCGAACTTTCAATGGCGTTATAGTGCGCGAGATCCAAATCAGAAAACATGGAGTGTTCTCCGTTGGTAGTAATTTTACCGGGTCTGAACTCGTGTCTTATTACGTTGGCTCCAAACTTCACTGTGTTCTGTGGATTTGGAAACCAGGTAAAATCAGCTTTTCCATTGTAGTCTTTTATGCGCGACGACCAATCGAAATTATCCGCTTTATCTCCCGGAACTCCAAGACTATAATCGTAATTGGAGAAAATGGCTGAGATATTCATAAATATCTTATCGCCAAATATGTGATTCCAGCGGGCAGTGGCGGTTGCATTTCCCCAACGCATGTACATGGCTTCTCCCATTTCAAAAACGTCTTCACCCATGTAACCCGAAAGAAAAATCCGGTTGTTGTTATTGATCACCAGGTTCGATTTACCGTTAAGGTCGTAGAAATAAATGGTGTTATCTTCCAGTTCTTCCATTCCGGCTGCTTTACCAAGTACGTCGTAATATGTGCGTCGACCGGCTAGCAGAAAGGTCCATTTGTCTTTTATAATCGGACCTTCCAAAGTTAATCGGCTCGAGAGGTTTCCGATTCCACCATCAAAACCAAACTGTTTTGAGTTTCCGTCTTTTTGGCGGATATCGATAACAGAAGACGCTTTCCCGCCATATTCGGCCGGAATACCACTTTTGTACACCTGAATATCTTTGATGGCATTTGAGTTAAATACCGAGAAAAATCCCATAAGGTGCGAGGCATTGTAAACCGGAGCTTCGTCCAGTATCATCAGGTTTTCGTCGGGACCTCCGCCACGAACGTACAGGCCCGAACTGGCTTCACCACCACTTTGAATACCAGGCAATAATTGTATGGTGCGGATAATATCCACTTCGCCCATAAATGCCGGAAGTTTCTGAATGGTTTTTACAGGAAGTTTGGCCATTCCCATGTCAATACGTTCAACATTGGCATTGGCAGCTTCGCCATGAACGATCACTTCTTCCATAACTTCTGTCTCTTCTGTAAGCGAGAGCGAAATGTTTTGGTTTTCGTTGGCTTCAACCTGTTGTTTTATGGTATGATAACCGATAAAAGAGACCTGAAGCGTATAAGTTCCTTCAGGAATAGTTAGAGAATAAAATCCGTAAGGATTGGATGCAGTGCCCTGTTTTAGTTCTTCAACATAAACCGTTGCACCGATAAGTGCCTCGCCATTGGAGGCATCTCTGAGGTAACCACTTAAGGTAATGTTCTGTGCTTGTACTACAACTCCGAGGGAAAGGAGAAGGAGTAACATCGTCGTTTTCATCATTTTTTGGCTTTTGTTTTAATTGTTTTCTGTTAGGATGTTTGGCTGAACATCCTCATTGTTTCTTAGCTTGTACAAATGTAATACAACTCCAATTTTTAGTTTTATTAAAACGACCAACGTACGAGATCAGTCGATAAACGATGTATTATCAGATTTTTACAAACCTGTCATTAATGACATGAGAAATTTAAAGAAGTTGCAAACTGAAGAAAAATTCAGTGAAATTAATGTTGTATGACAACTTGTTGCGAGTGGGTAAAGGTTTCAGAATTAACCTTTACAAGATAGGTGCCATTTTGCAGATCGTTTACAGGAATTCTTTCACCTCCGTTTTCGGTTTGAACCACTTTTTGCAACTGCCCGGCTAAATTGTAGATGTAAATGATAGCTTGCTGGTTATATTTCAAATCAGTGTGAAAAACCTGGAAATGATCGGATGCAGGATTGGGGTAAATAAATGCTGAGGTGGAAGAAAAATAGTTGGTGAGATCGCGCCAGTCGCGAATACCATTTTGATTTGCATCGGTCAGCATTGCATTGCTGGTGCTCGAATTCTGCCAGTCGTAGCCTTTTACTAAATCGTCAAAGGCATCATCCAAACCATCTCTGTCAATGTCTGAATGTGTAAGCTGAATAGCATAATCGAATGCTTCAACCATGTCGGCTCTGCCGTCGTTATCCGCATCCTTGTCTATCAGGTCTGGAATTCCATCATCGTCGGTGTCCACCGGATCGTAACATACTCCTCCCATTTCAGGATCATAAGCATCATCCCAGCCATTCTTATTAGCATCAATACGTAAAGGTGCAATGTAGTTGTGCTCTTCCTGCCATTCGATATTATCAGTAATTCCATCGTTGTCACTGTCGATATCGAAATTATTCGGAATCCCGTCGCCATCCGAGTCTAAGTTCATCCCATCAAGGTAGTCGGGAATTCCGTCGTTGTCGTTATCCATGTCATCCGAATTTGACACTTCATCAAAATCCTGGTTTTTTGTGATCAGGATAAATACATTGCCAATTGCTTTGTACTCGTTTTCAGTAAGTTCTTTGATGTAATAATCGAAACTGATGGTGCCTTCGTAGTTGGAAGGTAATGTCAACCTGAAATTCCCGTCCTTATTCATTAATAAATAGGCCTCCCGTGGCGAAGCAGCAAAATAGATTTCAATTTTGTCGCCATTGGGATCGTAGTCGTTAACAAGCACGTTGCCCGTTAATACCAGATCGTTTTTGGCAACATGAATAAAAGTATCGTTTTGTGCCACTGGCGGATCGCTCCATCCATTTTCCGATGTAGTGCGGTTTGATGCTCCTTGTGCATGTATAAGACCAAATATAAACAGAACAAGGAGGACTCCCGAATTCCTTATTTTTACCCGTGATTTCAATTGAGTTTGTCTTCTACAAACTTAGGAATACAGGAGCGATATGTCTTAATCTAAAATGCTGAAAACAAAGGTGTATAGCATTGTTTCGAAAGGGCTGTTTTGCCTAGTTTTGATAAGCAATACTGTAATTGTGCTGAGGTATTTGGTAAACTGAAGTTCGAAATTGCCTATTTGGTAAAATAAAACTTTTTATGTGAAACGCACAGGGCTATTTTGTTTTCGATGAATTTCGAATAACCAGCTCTGTTTTCATGGTAATTGTTTCGAATGTGGTCGGTTTTGTTTTACTATTTATTTGTTTAATCAGGAGTTCGGCCGCCTTTTGTCCCATTTCAAACCCGGGTTGTTTAACTGTTGTAATCGATGGCGTTACCAGTTCGCTAAACGGTTCGTTACTAAAACCCACGATCGCAATTTCTTCAGGTACATTTATTCTTTTTTCGTTTAAATAGATTATTGTACTTAACGCAGTAGTGTCGTTGGCGCAAAAAATGGCATCGGGTCGTTCTTTTAAATTCACAATCTTTTTTATGGCACGGAGTCCGTCCTCGCGGGTAAGACTATTATGCAGAATCAGCTGATCGTCAATTGGTAAATCCGCATCTTTTAAAGCCTGTCGGTAACCTTCTTCACGTCTTGTATAGATTTTTAAATTCAGCGGTCCGCCAATGTGTGCAATTCGTTTTCTTCCTTGTGTAATAAGATGTTGCGTTGCCCGGTATGCGCCGCCAAAGTCGTCGACTACAATTTTATGCGATGGAATTTCGTCAACAACACGGTCGAAAAAAACAAGCGGAATGTTTCTTTCCGAAAACAGTTTCAGGTGATCATACGACTGGGTTTCCATTCCAATCGACAAAATAAGTCCATCCACCCGGTTGGAATAAAAAGTGTGTGCAATAGTACTTTCTTTTTCAAGATTATCGTTCGATTGCGAGATGGTAACCGCAAAACCCTGTTTGTAAGCAACATCTTCGATTCCCGAAATTACCGACGAAAAGAAGTGACGATTGATCAACGGAACAATTACTCCAATGGTATTTGTACGCTTGGTGCGCAAATTGGCCGCCATGACATTAGGACGGTAGCCCATTTCTTCAGCGGCTTTTTTTATTTTTTTACGCGTTGCTTCGCTAATCAACGGATTATCTTTTAAAGCGCGCGAAACAGTGGAGGCTGAAATATTTAGCTTCTTCGCAATGTCGTGTATGGTAATTTCTGGTTTTTGCACCTTCTGTGTATTATTTAACAACAAAGTTAAGAATATTTTTTAATCAATGCAATCGATTGCATTTTGTGTTTTTCTTCTTACATTTGTTGAACGAAATCGTTTAAGAATAAAAAATTACATACTATGGCAACAATTTATGAAAGAAGGTATGCTTATCATCCTGAGGATTTTAAGAAATACGATACAGAAAAGATTAGAAAAGAGTTTTTGGTAGAAAACCTGATGGAAGCAGGTAACGTTCGAATGGTGTATTCATCGATTGAGCGTTACATTGTTGGAGGTGCTGTTCCAACAATCGAAGAACTTCCGCTGGAAACCATCGATCCGTTAAAAGCCGACTATTTCTGCGAACGTCGCGAAGTTGGAGTAATGAATGTTGGCGGTGCCGGAACTGTTGTAGTTGACGGTACCGAGTACAAAATGAATTACAAAGATGCCCTGTATATTGGTCGCGGCAGTAAAGCTGTGACTTTTAAATCGGACGACGAAACAAAACCTGCGCACTTCTATTTTAACTCGGCACCGGCACACAAAGCATATCCTACAAAACAAGTTACGCTGGCCGATGCCAATGTGCTGCATTTGGGAAGCCTCGAAACTTCGAACGAAAGAAATATCAACCAGTTAATGATTAACACGGTTGTTGATACCTGTCAATTGCAAATGGGAATGACAGAATTAAAACCGGGAAGCGTTTGGAATACTATGCCCGCACACCAGCACACTCGCCGAAACGAGGTTTATTTCTATTTTGAAGTGCCAGAAGATCAGGCGGTATGTCATTTTATGGGCGAGCCACAGGAAACACGTCACCTTTGGATGAAGAACGAACAAGCTGTTATTTCACCTGAGTGGTCGATTCACTCTGCTGCAGGAACTTCAAACTATATTTTCATTTGGGGAATGGCAGGAGAAAACCTTGACTATACCGATATGGATGTGATTCAGCCTCGCGAATTGAGATAAAAAACGCTAAAAAATCAATTAACAATTCATAAAAAAATGATACAAGAATTATTTAACCTAAGCGGAAAAGTTGCACTGATTACTGGCGGAACCCATGGTATTGGAATGGCCATTGGAAAAACACTGGGTCAGGCCGGTGCAAAAATATGCGTTAACGATATTTCTGACGAAAAACTTGAAGAGTGTAAAGCCGAATATGCCGAGGCAGGTGTTGACGTTTACACGCTTAACTTCGACGTTACCAATGAAGAAGCTGTTGATAAAGGAATTTCACAGATTGAAGAAGAACTGGGCAATGTGGATATTCTGGTAAACAATGCCGGAATCATCAAACGTATCCCTATTCTGGAAATGCCGGTTGCCGATTACAAACAGGTAATTGATATCGATCTGGTTGCACCGCTAATTGTTGCAAAACGTGTTGCTCCGAAAATGATTGAAAACCGTTCGGGTAAAATCATAAATATGTGCTCGATGATGAGTGTTTACGGGCGTAATTCTGTTTCGGCTTATGCATCGGCAAAAGGTGGTTTAAAACTGTTAACAGCAAATATGTGTTGCGAGTGGGCGAAATACAATGTACAAATCAATGGTATTGGTCCGGGCTATATTGCAACTGCACAAACAGCGCCAATTCGCGAAGGCGGTCACCCGTTTAACGATTTGGTGATGATGCGTACTCCTGCCAATCGTTGGGGAGAACCTGAAGATATTGGTAATGCAGCCTTGTTCCTTGCATCGAAAGCTGCCGATTTTGTAAATGGTCAGGTGCTTTATGTTGATGGCGGTATTTTAGCCAACTTCGGTTACGTAAAAGGCGAAAACGATATTTAATAATTATCCGTGATAAAAAGTGTGTTGGGACAAGTGATCTGAAAACTCTCAGATTATTTCCTGACACACTTTTTTCGTATCAATTTTAAACATTATGAAAACTTCTATTTTACTTACATTTTTGATTTTGCTGGTTGTATCTTCCTGCACGCAGCAAGCTACAGTTTTGTTAAAAAATCCGCTGGCAGAAGAACGCACCGACGAGGTGGTTGTATTCACGCGAGAGGAAATTTTAAATAAAATTGCTCTTGAAGAAGGCAAACTGCCCGTTTTCAAATACAATGAAAAACTTCTTCCAAGCCAGGTTGATGATCTGGATGGCGATGGAAACTGGGATGAAGTTGCGTTGCTGGTCGATTTAAACGCGAATGAAAATATTGAAGCTAACATTGAGCTGGTTCCTGAAAATGATTATCCGAGTTTTGAGAAACGCACCAACCTACGTTTGGGAATTCATCAGGAAGATGGAAGTTACAAAGAGGTGGATAACTACAAAGCCATTCCTTATTCCGAGCCGTTTAAAATTATCGCACAGGGTGAAAGTGTGAGTTGGGAGAATGATAAAATCGCGTTTCGAGTGTATTTTGATTGCCGGAATGTAAAAGACCTTTTTGGCAAGCTAAAATCCCGAATGATTATCGATGATATCCATACGCCGGCCATTCGAGATTACCATTCATTAAACGATTGGGGAATGGACGTTTTACATTGTGGCAGTTCGCTGGGTTCAGGAGGAATTGCGTTGATGAAAAATGATTCGCTGTATCGACTGGGATCGACTGAAGTTTATGAGTACCAGAAAATCGTAGAAGGACCGATTCGTTCAGTATTCGATCTGAAATATTCGGGTTGGAATGTTGATGGCGAAGAAATGGAAGCTGTTGAGCGTATTACCATTTATCCGGGTAAATACTGGTTCGAGTCGGATGTAACAGTTTATGGTTGCGCTGAAGACGACCAAATTGTAACAGGAATTGTTACATCGCAGCTGAAAAATGAACCATTCAAGTTTGAGGTAGCTGATTTTACTTGTATCGGCACGCACGATGTACAATCGCTAAATAACGATGAGTTGGGAATGGCTGTGATCGTACCGAAATCGGAAACCGGAAAAATAGGTCGCACAAGCGATATTAACTGGTTTGAGAAAGGATTTGTGGCTGTGCAGGAAAAAGGTTTCAGTAACATTATTTCGGAGACGTATTACATCGGGCAGAAATGCGAAAATGCCGAACCTGCAAAACATTATTTCTTTTCGGTTTGGGGATTGGAGAAAGACCAGTGGAAAACAGAAGGTGGTTTCCGGAAATACATTTCTGAAGAAGCGGAAAAGCTCTCATCTCCAATTCAAAAACAGTAGGTATTTCAATTGGAATAATATTCTTTGCACCGTCTTTTAAGGCGGTGGTTTTAATATTGTCGAACCAAGCCGATTTAATAGGATTTTTGTAAAATTAAGTTTACAAAAATCCTATTAAATCAATAACCATTGAACCTTTTTTTATCACCGCTCTAAAGAACGGTGTAAAAGATAGTCACCTGCTGAATTTTTTATTTCACGAATTTCAGCGTTCCCCCTTTTTGTAAATCCTCGTGCTTTATTTTCGTAGCACTTTCCTTCCCGTTTAACTTAACGGATGTAAAAACGGATGAAGAAGTGGCTCCGTCGGCTTTTAAGACAAACTTACCGCCCGGATAATAATTTTCATCCAGATTGAGTGTAACTTGTTCAAATATTGGAGAAGATAACTGGTACTCATTGCTTCCCGGGCACACCGGGTAAAATCCCATGGCACCAAATACATACCAGGCTGAAAGCTGTCCTGCATCGTCGTTTCCTGATAAACCACCGGGGCCTAAATCATATTCAGTGCGCAGAATATATTTTACTGTTTTTTGTGTTTTATCCCATTCATCCACATAATTAAACAGAAATGGAATATGATGACTGGGTTCGTTTCCATGCCAGTACAATTGGTCGGCAATTAAATCGTTTAATTTTTTGCCAAAGATATCTTTTCCACCCATCAGGTCGATCAATCCATCAACATCCTGCGGAACAAACCAGGTATAATGTTTTGGAGTACCTTCGGTTATAAAATACATATTTGCTTCAGCGTCAAAATCAGTGTAAAAACTTCCGTCAGCGTATTTACCGTTTACCCAACCCTGATCTTCGTCGAATACATTGGAGTAATTATATGATCGGCTGATTAAGTCATTGTAATCGTCGGTTTTATCAAGTTTATTGGCAACTTGTGCTACACACCAGTCGTCGTAGGCATATTCCAGTGTTCGCGAAACCTGTTCGTTGGTGTGAAATGCATTGGCAACTTCATCTTCCAACGGAATGTAGCCAAGTTGTAAGTAGGTTGAAAGTGCCCGACGTCCTTTGCCATCAATATATTCGTTTTCCTCCGGCGAATCGTAGGCATTTTTTCGCATGTATTTGTAGGCCTTTTCCAGGTCAAAATCAAAACCTTTCATGGCAGCATCGCAAAGTATCGATGTGCTGTGGTCGCCAATCATTGCGGACGTATAATTGTTCCACATCGGAAAAATGGGGAGCCAGTTACCCTCTTCCGCTTTTGCCACCAGCGATTTTACCATGTCGTTATATTCCTGCGGTGCAATCAGGCTTAATAATGGCATTTGAGCACGGAAAATATCCCAATTCGAAAAATCCCCGTAATAGTCAAAATCATTGGTGTTTTTTATTTCATATTGTTTCGAGAATGCGGGATAGTCACCATTTACATCGCTCATTAAACGCGGTTGTTGCAAGGCGTGATACATCGCAGTATAAAACTTGGTCAGTTCAGCCTCGTTTTCCGATTCCACATCAATGCGTCCGAGATACTCATTCCAGGTGGCCTCCATTTTTGCTTTGGTTCCTTCAAAATCCCAGTCGGCAATTTCTTCTTCCAGGTTTTTACGTGCATTATCGATGCTGGTAAACGAAGTGCCAACTTTAAGTTTTACCGGACTGTCGCCAGCGGTTGCAAAGGTTACATAAGCACCTATTTTTTTCTGGTCTTTACGTTCGGTTGTTCCGTGCTCATATTCAAAATCGCCCCACGTTCCGTATTTTACAATCTCATGATCGAATTTGGCTACAAAATAGCCCGAAATACCTGCCGGTTCATCTTGACCGTTATAGATTCGGTAAGCCGGATTATAACCATAAACTTCCTGTTTCTCCAGGTCGATTTTTATGTATCCTTTTCCTTCGTCGCTGTTTACGTCGAACATGATGGTTGGTTCTTTTTCGTCCAGCCACGAGAAACGGAAAAAGCCACATCTTTTAGTAGATGTAATTTCTGTCATTATCGTTTTGGCCGGAAACAGGAAAGCCGAATAAGCAGGAGATGCATTTTCTGTTTTGATTAAACACATCGTTTGTCGTTGGATGGGCTGGAAACTAAAGTTGCTCTCCAATTGCGTGGGGAATATGGTAAATGAACCATAGTCCTGGGTACACGAACCACTCAGCCAGTGGCTGCCACGAAATCCTTCGAGCATGGTGCTTCCGGCATAAAACGGAGCTATACATTTTTCCTCGTGATCGTAAACCTGCGGAGTCCATTGTGTCATTCCAAAAGGAGCTGTTACTGCCGGAATTGTTTGTCCGTTGCTAACATGATCGCCGGGGTGTAACTGGGCAGCTTCGGTTGTTGCGGGCCCGGTTCCGATATGAGGATTTACATACGAAATATAATTCTTTTCGGTGTGTTGAGCGCAGGAAAACAGGAATACCAAAAGTAGCAGATATAAGATTTTCATCGTAGTTAGTTATGTTATAGCGAATCCAAAAATATAAATTTCAGGATTTTATAAAACTTATTTTTAAAATAAAAAAGGGATGTTGTTGCATCCCTTTTATTTTTTATTGATTGTGTTAAAATATAAACGATTGTATCCAGGCCTGTATAATTTCACCAGTTTCAGGGTCGAGTTGCGAACCATACATACTATGCGGAATAGAATATACAATTAGCATAACAATGGAAGCGATGATGGTAAAAATGGGACGTTCTTTTTTCCGGTTCATCACAAACGCTAATATCCAGAAAATAAAAGCCACCAATGTTTTGTTATCGGTTAAATCCCACGCAAAAGGTACACCGGCCCAGGCTTCGCCAAAAGCGTGCAGCTGAACAGCAGGACCCAAAATCATACCTCCAACCAACAGTGTAAATAAAGTTACTGTGGTGTAAAATTTATAGCGTTGATGTTTGAAAACGGCCATAATTCCGGCGAGGTTGCCCAGTAGCATGGCAAAAAACATAAAAAAGATATGCGGTGCCAAAATGGATGAAGGAACAGCACCTTTAAAACGGATAACCACCGGATTGGTTTTCATATACGTATTTGTTCCTTCGGAATTAGTGATCTCGAAATAATATTGAATTTTACCTGCCGCCGGCTGCTCGGGAACAGAAGCAAACCATCCTTTCTCTTCCGTAATATGGAATACATTGTTCATGATGTACGAGTCTACAGGTTTTACTTTGTACGAAAAATCAATCGATTGGTACTGATCATTCGTTTGAAACCTTTTGTAAAAAAGTTTCGCTCCGATATCCTGGTCGTCTATTGCAAGTTTAACCTCGGTGTTGCTGCCAATTTCAATACTACGTACCAACTTCACTTCGTAATCGGTGTTGTTAACTTTTACCAACATCTTTTTATCGTATGTTGGTCCGGTTTTTCGCTGATAAATAACGGCAGCGAGCGTAATAACAATTGCGAGTAGCCAGTAAAATACTTTTTTCATGCGGTTTATTGTGTTAATTTAATTAGCAATGTGCTGTTGTTCAGTAAACAAGCTCTGAAAACGAAATGCTAAATAATATCTTATTTATGTAACAGTTGCCCAAAGTCAGTCTGTTTTATCGCTGAATATAGGTAAAAAATGGAATTATTGTTAAAATATCAACAATGTTAAAAGTAGTGTTCGATTATGTACACGGTTAGTAATTAGAGCATTTGCAAATGCGCACAAAACGAAACATATTGTGTTTTATACAGATATATGTTTTCTAACACATGGGGACCTTTATCGATGTTTAAATGAAAAACATATTTTAGCAATCGAATCAAAAAAAATTAAAAAGTATTTTTGATTCAACGACTAAAACTAACGAGATTAATACGAACTAACTAACTAATAAAACTTATGGATGGACCACGTTGATCATTCTAAAGAATTGTAAGTTCATTACAATTTTATCCAGAATATTTTTTATTCAAATTTCTATTTATTAATACCAAAACTTAAAATCTATGGAAAAAAATCCTTTAAAAGGTTTTTTAACCTTGCTTATGATGTCTGTATTCATGGCATTTTCTCTAGGTTCTTTTGCGCAAACAGCTGTTACCGGTACTGTTACCGGTGAGGATGGCGTTGGGATACCCGGAGTGTCGATTGTGATTGTAGGAACTACTCAGGGAACAATCACCGACATTGATGGTAATTACACGTTAACAGTTCCGGCAGGTGCTGAGAAATTGACTTTCTCTTACATCGGTATGTTAACACAAGAGGTTGAGATTGCCGGGCAATCAACAATTAGTATCGTAATGAAAGCCGATGTTATCGGTGTTGACGAGGTAGTAGTTGTGGGTTACGGTACTCAGATGAAAGAGGAGTTAACAGGTGCTGTATCAACCGTTTCGGCTGAGAAACTGGAGTCTACATCAGAAACCAGTGTTGCAAGTCGTTTACAAGGACAGGTTGCCGGTGTTACTGTTACTTCAGCTAACCGTCCTGGTGCTGATGCTACTATCCGTATTCGTGGGGTAGGAACCATCAATGATCCTGATCCTTTGTACATTATCGACGGTGTACCTTCAGGACCAGGTAACAACATCCCTCCAGGGGATATCGAAAGTATTTCAGTATTGAAAGATGCTTCTTCTGCCGCTATTTATGGTACACGTGGTGCAAACGGTGTTGTAATTATTACTACCAAACGCGGACGTGCCAACCAGCAGCCTAACATTAGCTTCTCTGTACGTACAGGTGTTACAAAAGCAACAAACCAATACGATTTGTTGAATACCACTGAGTATGCCAATGCAGTTTGGTTAACAGCAGCTAACCAGGGTGTTGCTCCAAATCACGCACAGTATGGTTCTGGATCATCTCCTGTAATTCCTGACTATATTCTTCCTGCAGGTGCAATGGCCGGTGAGGTTGATGAGTCAACTTACAGCTATCCTGACAATGTTATCTTTAAAGCTAACAAACAAGGAACTGACTGGTACGATGAAATTTATCAAACCGGTATTATTCAAGAGTATGACCTTTCTGTAAGCGGTGGTGGTAAAAATTCTACCTATGCTTTTTCTGCTAATTATTTAGATGAAGAAGGTATTTTGAAATGGACAGAATTCAAACGTTATACTATGCGTATGAATTCGGATGCCAAATTTAACGACTGGTTAAAAGTTGGTGAATCTGTTCAGGTTGTATTCATCGACGAAAGTGGTAACTTCAGCGATAACGGTGAAGGTACAGCAGTTTCTCATGCTTACCGTTCGCAACCGATTATTCCGGTTTACGATATTAGTGGTGAAGAATTTGCAGGTTCGAAAGCTTCCGAAATGGGTAACGCCGCCAACCCTGTACAAATTCTTTGGGATGCACGTAATAACAAAGGTAAATGGATGCGTATATTAGGTAATGCGTTTGCCGAGGTTACTTTAGCCGAAGGTCTTACTGCTAAAACATTATTTGGAACAAACATGGGACAGTGGAACTACAAAGGTTATGTTCTTCCAACTTACGAACGTTCGGAGCCAAATACTGTAAATGGTGTTGATGTTAGTTCTAACTACACTATTCAGTGGAACTGGTCGAATACATTAAACTATAACAAAACTTTCAACGATGTTCATAAAATGAATTTATTGGTTGGAACAGAAGCTGTTGAAAATACTTATCAGTGGTTAACTGCCAGCCGCCGTGTTTATTTCTCAGAAGATCCTAATTATATGCAATTGGGCTCAGGAGAAAGTAACAAAGAAAACGATGGTAATGCATCATCATGGTCATTGTTCTCAGTATTTGGTCGTGCAAACTACAACTACATGGGTAAATATTATTTGGAAGGTACAGTACGTCGTGACGGTTCTTCTCGTTTCAGTGACGAAAACAAATACGCAGTTTTCCCAGCTGCTTCTGCTGCATGGGCAATTTCTGAGGAAAGTTTTATGCAAAGTACCCGCAGTTGGTTAGATATGTTAAAATTACGTTTAGGTTGGGGTATGTCGGGTAACGACCGTATTGGTAACTACAACTCGTATTCAACTTATGCAACAGATTCATATAAAGCATCGTATGCAATTGACGGATCGAACACAAGTGCTACTTCTGGTTTCAAACCTGCTACTTTAGGTAGTGAGGATGTAACCTGGGAAACAACTAAAACAATCAACATCGGTATTGATGCCAACATGCTAGACAATCACCTGGCTCTTGCTATCGATCTTTGGAAACGTAACACAGAAGATATGTTGTTCCGCGAGCCTATTCCACAGGTTATGGGTATTGCAACAGCTCCTTATGTAAACGTTGGTGAAATGGAAAACAAAGGTATCGACTTCGAAGTATCTTATAACAATACAGCTGTAGGTGGCGATCTTACTTATAATGTAAGTTTGAACCTGTCGCATTACAAAAATGAGATTCTGAGACTTTCAGGAGATCCTGATCGTTATATCGATGCAGCTTCTGAGCGTCAGAAAGTTTATACCCGTTACACTTCAGGAACTGCATTCCCTGAATTCTACGGATACATCGTTGATGGTATTTTCCAAACTCAGGCTGAAGCCGATGCTCATCCTCAGTATGGCGATACTGACTACAACCAACCAGGTCACTTCAAATACAGAGACGTGAACGGTGATGGTTCAATCACTGCTGACGACAGAACTTTTATCGGAAGTCCACACCCTGATTTAGTTGGTGGTTTGAACGTTAATTTAGGTTACAAAAACTTTGATTTAACAATGTTCTTCTACGGTAGTTTAGGTAACGAAATGGTTAACTATGTAACTCGCTGGATCGACTACGGTCAGTTCAATGGTGGTTTAAGTAAAGATGCATTATACAACTCTTGGGGAAGTCCATACCTGGATGATAACTCAAAAGCAAAATTACCTATGTTGGATTTGAGCGATATTTCGCAAGAACCATCTACTGCTTTCATCGAAGACGCATCGTACTTACGTTTGAAAAACTTACGTCTGGGTTACACCGTTCCTAAAACGTTGCTCGACAGAGCTGGAGTTAAGAGTTTAAGACTTTACGCACAGGTATCTAACGTATTTACACTTACCGGTTATAGCGGTCTGGATCCTGAAGTAAATGCTTCTGGTACTTATATGGGTATGGATATGGGTGCATGGCCTACACCTCGTCAGGTTATGTTCGGTGTTCAACTCGGTTTATAAAAGTTAACTTTATTTGAATATTAAAACAGATAAGTATTATGAAAAAACTATCAATATTAATGGTTGTAGTGTTCTTACTAACCATGTCATATTCATGTTCCGAAGACTTCCTGACCAAGGAGCCTCCTGGTTCCACTTCAGAGAACGTTTTCTACGATGCTACCGGTATTGATGCCTTGCTGATTGGAACCTACGCAATGGTAGGTGGTAGTTCTCTATGGGATATTAGCTGGGGAGCATCTATTCAAAACTGGACTTACGGATCAGTAGCGTCAGACGATGCCTATAAAGGATCGGAAATTACTGACCAGACACCTGTAAACGATATCGAACACTGGGTAGTACAATCTACCAACGGATATCCATCAAATAAATGGAAATGGGCTTTTGGTATGGGAGTTGACCGTGCCAACAAAACCATCAACGTAATCAACAAAACGGAAGAAGCCGGAACGATTACTGCTGACGAAGCAACACAATTCAGAGCTCAGGCTAAATTCTTACGCGCCTTGTTCTATTTTGAAGCACGTTTGGTATTTGGCGACTATATTCCAATTTTGGATGAGAATACTGAAGATCCAAGTCAGGTAACTAACGTTAATGCAGATGGTGCTGTTCTTAGTTTTATTACTGATGATTTAGCTTATGCTGCAAGCAACTTGCCAGCCACTCAGGCTCAGGTTGGTCGTGCAACTAAATATGCTGCAATGGCATTGGCTGCAAGAGCGTATTTGCAAGATCTGAAATATTCGGAAGCTGAAGCGTTATTGGATAAAATTATTGCCAGCGGACAATTTACATTGGCAGGCGATTTTATGGATAACTTCAATATTGAAACCAACAATAACGAAGAGTCAATTTTTGAAATTCAGGCAAACGTTAACGATATCAACGAATCGTTGAATGCTGAAATGGGTATTGGTTTGAACTGGCCTCACGGTGGTGACATCGGTATGTGCTGTGGATTCCATCAGCCTTCGCAAAACCTTTTCAATGCATACAAAGTAGACGGCGATGGTTTACCAATGTTCGATACTTTTAACGATACTGACTTGGCAAACGACCAGGGAATTGCATCTGCTGATGACTTTGTTCCTACCGACCATGCTTTGGATCCACGTGTTGATCATACATTGAGCCGTCGTGGTATACCTTACAAAGACTGGGGTATTAACCGCGGTTCTAACTGGAATCGTAAACAAGCTGACGGTGGTCCTTACCTGCCTGTATCAAAACCATTCTTTAAAAAGTCGGAGCGTTTTAGCTTGTCTACTACAACAGGATGGCAAACTGGTATCAATGCAAATAACTATCGTTACCTGCGTTACACTCACGTAATTCTTTGGAAAGCTGAGTGTGCTGCTTACCGTGGCGATCTGGCAACTGCACTTACATATGTAAATATGATTCGTCAGCGTGCTATGGATAGCGAGCCGGTTATGGGTAAAGTGTTGATTACAAAATTACCTACCTCGGTTTATCCTTGGGGTGAAGGTTCTTCTGATGCAGATTACCTAACTGGTGGATCTGTTGACTGGACACAACCAGCTGCTAACTATCAGATTGGATTGTACCCATCATTTGCCAGTGCAAACGATGCAATGGAAGCTGTACAATGGGAGCAACGTTTAGAGTTTGCAACTGAAGGTTTGCGTTTCTTCGACCTTCGTCGCTGGGATGACCTTCCAAATCAGATTGGTGGCATGAGTATGGCAGATGTTCTGAATGATTTTGCCAGAGGTGATGAAAGAATTCGTACTTCAGCAGCAGGAATGGCAGGTTTCACTTTTAGTGATAACGATAAGTATATGCCTATTCCTCAGGATCAGTTAGATCAACAAATCGGTATTCTGGAACAACGTCCGGAATATAAATAATAAATGGAGATTTGGTTTGAATGGAAGAGGGGCTGAAAAGTCCCTCTTTTTTTATACATTTAAACAACCAAAGTCGCAGCCACTAAACCATAAACGATGGACCTTTACAAACGACTGTTACTACTTCTGTTTATCATAGTCTTTAACTCATGTTCTGACGATTTTCTTACCAAAGTTCCCCCCGGAACCGATTCTGAAAACTACTTTATGGATGCAAAAGGAATTGATGCTCTGCTCATTGGTACTTATGCCATGGTTCAGGGCAGTTCTTTATGGGAGACAGCCTGGGGGGCATCTATCCAAAACTGGACCTTTGGTTCGGGGGCATCTGATGATGCTTATATTAAACCGGATTTCACATCAAGTGGAGACGTTAGTGATATAGAGATTTGGGATGTTAGGGAAACCAGTACCTATTGCGAGGATAAATGGAAGTGGGCATTTGGGCTGGGTATTTTTCGTGCAAACGATGTACTTCGGGTGTTGGCTAAAACTACAGATATTACACATGAAGAAGCAATAGAGTTTGAAGCTGAAGCACGTTTTCTGCGCGCATTATTCTATTTTGAAGCCTGGCTGGTGTTTGGTGATTATATTCCTCTACTTGATGAAAATGTAAAAGATCCATCAACTGTTTCAAATGTTAATGAGGAAGGTAAAGTATTAAGTTTTATTGTAAACGATCTGAAGTTTGCCTGGGAAAACCTTCCCGATTCGCAGGAAGAGGTTGGGCGTCCGACCAAATATGCGGCAATGGCACTTGCAGCCCGTGCTTATCTTGAGGAACTGGAGTATGCACAGGCAAAACCTTTGCTTGATGAAATAATTGCCAGCGGCAAGTATGCGTTAATGCCCAACTTCTTTGATAATTTCAGAATTGAGAAGAACAATAACATGGAATCGATTTTCGAGATTCAGGCAACTGTAAATGATGTTTATGAATCATTAAATGCCGAAATGGGAATTGGATTAAATTGGCCGCACGGAGGTGATATTGGAATGTGTTGCGGGTTTCATCAAACATCACAAAACCTTGCCAATGCTTATAAAGTTGACGAGAATGGATTACCGCTTTTTGACTCCTTTAATGATGTCGATCTGAAAAATGATCAGGGAATTCGCTCCAATGAACCTTTTACAATGGCAAGCGATTCGCTCGATCCGAGAATTGATTGGACAATCAGCCGCAGAGGAATTCCATTTCTGGATTGGGGTATTAACAGGGGATACGACTGGATAAGACACCAAAGAGATGGTGGCCCGTATTTACCGGCTATCAAAACTTTCTTCTACAAATATCAACGCTATACTTTATCAACAACTTCGGGTTGGATGACCGGTGTTAACGCCAATAATTACCGCTATTTAAGGTATGCACATGTGTTGTTATGGCGTGCCGAGGTGGCAGCAGCTGAAGGTGATCTGGCAACGGCTCTTGACCTCGTAAATCAGGTTAGGCAACGTGCCGGAAACGAGGTGGTAATGGGAAAGGTATTGATTGACTCGCTTCCCCAAACGGTTTATCCTTGGGGAGAAGGGACTACTGATGATGATTACCAGACAGGTGGCGATGTAGATTGGGATCAACCGGCTGCCAACTACAAAATTGGATTGTATACTTCGTTTGCGAATGCTGAGGAAGCCATGCGGGCAGTGCAATGGGAACAACGCCTGGAATTTGCTACTGAAGGTCGTCGATTTTTCGACTTAAGACGCTGGGATGATTTGCCCAATAGGATTGGTGGTAAAAGTATGGCAGAAGTTCTTAATGATTTTGCTACAGGTGATTTGCGTATCCGTTCATTTATGGGAGTTACATTTACGGATGATGACAAATATATGCCCGTTCCAAAAGATCAGATTGATATGCAGCCGGGAGTGTTGCAACAGCGGCCTGAATATATAGCCAAAGATTAGTAAACATAAATAAGAGTTTAATTCTTTCACAAAAATTCCGCTTTGGTCCGCATCTCTTTGCATATGGGCAATAGATTTATACTTTTACGGAGGTTTGCCTGTTGTTCCTTAATCAAGGTCCGCAGACTAATTTTAATTTTTTATCTCAACTTATAGAATGGCACTGAATTATCTTTTCATTTTTTTCTTTTTGGTTGCATTTGTAATCGCCCTGGCTAAACTTATATTTCTTGGCGACACGCAGGTTTTTACCGACATGGTGCAAGCCACTTTTGATATGGCTAAAACCGGTTTTGAAATTTCGCTGGGATTAACGGGGGTACTAACCCTGTGGATGGGGATTATGAAGATAGGAGAGAAGGGAGGAATCGTTCACGTTTTCTCGAAGGTAATCGGGCCGTTTTTTAATAAACTTTTTCCTGAGTTGGGAAAAGAACATCCGGCACACGGTTCTATTTTAATGAATATTGCGGCCAACATGCTTAACCTTGATAATGCGGCAACTCCTATGGGACTGCAGGCCATGAAAGAAATGCAGGAAACAAACCCGGATAAAAATACGGCGTCGAATGCGCAAATTATGTTTTTGGTGCTGAATACTTCGGGACTTACGCTGTTACCCATAAGTATTATGGTTTATCGTGCACAGCTGGGGGCAGTAAATCCTTCCGATATTTTTATCCCAATTTTGCTTGCCACCTATTTTTCTACTATTGCGGGGCTGATATCGGTTGCCTTTTATCAAAAAATAAACCTGCTCGATAAAACCATTTTAGCTTATCTCGGTGGTTTAACTGCCATAATTGTTGGGATTATCTGGTACTTCTCTACACTCGATAAAGATGCCATAACACAGGTTTCGAATGTGGCCAGTAACTTTATTCTGTTTACGGTAATCGTGGCCTTTATTCTAATGGCTTTATTCAGAAAAGTGAACGTTTACGAGGCTTTTATCGAAGGTGCGAAAGATGGATTTAAAACAGCAATTAAGATTATTCCATATTTGGTTGCAATTTTGGTTGCCATTGGTGTATTCCGTGCATCGGGTGCGATGGATTGGGTGGTTGCCGCTGTAACCTGGGGCTTTGAGCAAATGGGTATTAATGCCGATTTTACCCCAGCCTTGCCAACAGCTTTAATGAAACCGCTTAGTGGAAGTGGTGCACGTGGAATGATGGTGGATGCCATGACAACTTATGGTGCCGACTCGTTTGTGGGCCGCGTAGCAAGTACAGTGCAGGGAGCTACCGATACTACATTTTATATCTTGGCCGTATACTTCGGTGCTGTAGGAATAAAAAATACACGCTATGCCGTTGTGTGCGGACTAATTGCCGACTTTGTGGGGATTATCGCTTCGATATTGCTGGCGTACCTTTTCTTTTATTAATACAATCAATTAAATATCAGTAGAGTCATAAACCACAACCTTGTTCCAGAGGTGTTGGTTTTCTTCTACGAATTTCAGGTGAATCGGATCAACCTGGTACGAATCCTGATCGGCCTGGCTATCGAACATTGCCATATACGATACCGAATAGGAATGATCTACCACATCGCGGTCCTCTGTTGACGCCGGAAAACCAATGTGACTGAGTTTTATAGTTTTTACCTTCGTGAGTTGGTTCAAAGCTTTAACCAGTTGTTTTTTATGTTGCTCGTTCTTTGGTTCTTTAAGCCAGAAAAACACATGGTGTATCAGCGCATCCTTAATTTTTACCTCGCCGGCGGTGGCGCTTTTAGTAAAAGGAAGTAGTGCCGACAAGGTAACTCCCGCTATGGCTTTCTTTATAAACGATCTTCTTTTTTGCATCTTATTGTTGGTTTAATAGTTCTTCAATTTCTGCAATATGCAGTTTAAAATGACGCGGAAAATCCTCAACCATTTCTTTCAGCGACACAAACTGGTTGGTGTCTGCATGCCATTGTTGATCAAGTTGCTCCAAATTGATATTTTGGATAAGATGACAAAAATGCAAATGCGCATATTTCCAGTAATTTATCAGCAACTGCCAGTCTTCTTCCTGGTAATTCTGAATGGCAATCCACTTGTCGTTGTTCCCGTAAGTGGAATAGTTGGGGAATTCAACCGGCGATTCCCGGTATTGCAGATGAACAACACGATGGGTGTTGTTCGAGGCCGAATCAACCATGTGTCCAACGATTTGCCGAATCGAACGATCCTGACCGTTTCTACGGTCAGCAATGGTTTGCGGTGGCAAACTTTCCAGAGTTTCTGTCCAGTCTGCTACCAGTTTTTGTAATTCCGCTGCAATTGTTTGAAATGCCATTTAACCCAGTTGATTGACAGTTTGTTTTAGTAAAACCAGCTTGGTTAGCAATTGCTCCAACAAATCGAGTCGTAACATATTTGCACCATCCGATTTTGCTTCAGCCGGGTTTGGATGCGTTTCGATAAAAATTCCATCGGCACCAACTGCTATTCCAGCACGAGCAACAGTTTCTATCAACTCAGGTTTGCCTCCGGTTACTCCGCTTGATTGGTTGGGTTGCTGCAGCGAATGCGTAATATCCAGAACAACCGGAACTTTCATTTCTTTCATTACCGGAATTCCGCGGTAATCCACCACCAAATCCTGGTAGCCAAATGTTGTTCCTCTTTCGGTAAGGGCGATGTTGTTGTTACCGCTTTCGCGTACTTTGTTTACCGCAAACTGCATGGCTTCGGCCGACAAGAACTGTCCTTTTTTAATGTTTACCACTTTGCCTGTATTGGCAGCAGCCACTAAAATATCGGTTTGGCGGCACAAAAATGCAGGTATCTGAAGTACATCAACGTATTCGGCGGCCATGGCGGCTTCCTCGGCCGTGTGAATATCGGTAACCACCGGAATATCGAAAGTTTCGCTGACTTTTTTCAGGATTTTTAATGCTTTTTCGTCGCCAATTCCTGCAAACGAATCAAGTCGTGAGCGGTTGGCTTTTCGGTACGAACCTTTGAAAATATACGGGATCTTGAGTTTCTCGGTAATAGCAACAACTTTTTCAGCAATTTCCATTGCCATGGTTTCGCTTTCAATGGCACACGGGCCGGCCATCAGGAAAAAGTTGCCCGCATCGGTATGTTTTAGATTTTTAATCGTAGGAATCATGTTCTGAATTTTAGTTGGTAAAGGTAGTAAAAGAATAATTTGTTACTGCATTCTAAAATCATGTCAATTGTACTTAGTCAGCCCGTCATGCTGAATTTATTTCAGCATCTCCGGAAAGACGGGATTCCGAAACAAGTTCGGAATGACGTACCCGAAATGTGAGAATTGATTTGACTCTAATCGGCGTCAACATATGCCTCGTATTCCCAGCCACCACCAAGTGCCAGATAGAGTTTTACCACCGATTGCAGGTAATCCATATATGATTCTGACGCCTGCAATTGCGCACTAAACAACGAACTCTGCAAATTGATAAATTCGAGAAAAGTAGTAACTCCTTCTTCGTAGCGTACCCAGGCCAGGTCGAGTGCCTCCTGCGAAAGCTCAAGTTTTTGCTTTTTGATCTCAAATTCTTTTTGGTACGAATTAATAGCAATTACTGCATCCTGTACTTCCTGCAGAGCCACATAATACGACTGAATGTAGTCGTTTACCAAAATGTTGTATTCTTCCTGTTGAACGGAAATCGATTTATTGATTCTTCCGGCATTGAATATCGGGCCCAGTAAATCGGCTGCCAACTCGGTAAATATCATAGAAGGATCGGTAATTTGTGCCCCCACATCAAGCGATAAGGTAAGATTTGGATAACGTAATGCCTGAGTAGCATCGATTACGCGCAGTTGTGCCTTTAATTTCTTTTCGTTGATAAGGATATCGGGACGGCGCTGAAGCAAATAAACTGGTACGCCCAGCGGCATTTCGGATGTAATAATTTGTTGCTCGAGCGGCAGTCCGCGCGGAATCAATTTTGGTGCTGAGCCCAAAACAATACTGATAGAATTTTCCAATTGTCCGCGGGCACGAAGTAAAGACTCCAGTGTTACCTCTGCATCTTTCACTGCAATTTCCGATTGGTTAACGTCTACTTTCGAAACAAATCCGCCCCGGTAGCGCGCACCGATAATGTCGTGAAAGTTGTTCATGTTCACGATCATATTTTCTGCCACAATAATTTTATTGTCGATATCTCGAAGAGTAAAATACAAACTTGCAATTTGTGTTACCAGTGTTGCTTTCACTTGCTGATAGCCAATTTCGGTAGCAAGGTACGCTTCCAGAGCGGCATCGCGCTGATTGGTGAGCTGCCCCCAAAAATCGAGTGTATACGAAACATTGGCGAGTGCTGCCACGCTGCCTTTAAAAGTGCCCGAGGATAAGGAGTTTGCTGAAGTGGACGCACTTCCTCCGTAGTTCACTGCCGGAAGCAACATGGTTTTAGCAATCTCGTACTGCAACTCCGACTGTTTAATCGCGGTTGCTATATTTTGCACCTGCAGATTGTTTTCCAGTCCTTCGCGAATGAGTGAAATTAATGTGCTGTCGTTAAAGATTTGCCACCAGTCAACATCGGAAAAACTGCTACTGTCGGCCACCTGGTCGGTATACGTTTCCTGAATTTCAATCTCAGGTTGAGTAAATTTCTCGTGTACGTTGCACGAAAAAACAAACATTCCGAGTAAACAGGTAATTAGCGAATATGTAATTTTATTTTTCATCTTATTAAAATTGTTTGTCTTCTACGGTATAAGATGTAACTCGTCCCGATTATTCGGGACTCGTTTCAATTGCTGAGATTTTAGGATTATTAAAAGCTGTTACCACAAGGTAGGCCAAAGTGGTGTAAACAATAGCAATTCCGATCTGGAACAAACGATTCCAGAGTTCACTTCCTGCTCCACTGGTTGAGGTTGAAATTATTCCCATAATCACAATAAATGTATTAAAACTTGTTGCGAAAACGGGCGCTATTTTTTTGGTAGAAAACAGGTTGATTATAAAAAAGAAAGCTACCGACAAAACCAGAAAAATATAGAACAGGTAAGCGGGTACAATAATTAACAGTTGATAGGCCAGCACACCAAAGAGTCCTCCCAGAATGTTGGCTGCAATTATTACCAAGCCTTTTTTTGACTGGTAAACAAATGGATCGAATCCAAGAATGATCGTAAAAACAAGCGTAAGCGTTCCAACAGTGGCATTAAATAAATAGAACATAATTACCAATGGAAAAATAACCAGCACGCCGTTTAATGCAACTTTGTTCATGTCGAGCGGATTGGGTGGTGCTGCACTTTTCTTTTTTGCATCGCTGGCGCTTATCGGTTTGTCGGGGAATAATGCGAACGCGATCTTTACAATTATCAGTGCAATGATCAGGTTCAGCAATAAAACCTGTAGAATCAATCCGCCAATTGCGTTGGCTGTAATGCTGTTAAACGGAATGAGAACAACCAGCATTAGAAATACCAAACGGATGGGTGCAGGTATTTTTACCAGCTTGAAACTCCAGAAAATGGCCAGGGCCAGTAAAGGCAAAATTACAAGCGGGTAGTCGATAAGACTGTTACCCAAAAAAACGCCAATAGATCCCAGAACATAAATCAAAAACGGGACAATTATTTCCTTTTTTAAACCCAGTGCTTGTTTGCCCGGGCCGATAAACATCATGGTTAAAATGGCCGTTAAGTGAGGAGCCGGATAAGCCACAGTGGTGGCAAAAACCAGCGCAAGCGAAACGGCAAATACAGCACGTAAAACCGGGTATTCGTTTCTTAAGTCAGCAAAATATGTTTTGATTTTATCGGACATACGAAAGTTTCGACATGATTCTGATGCGTAACCGGGCAATCATATTCAGTAGTGGTTTTGTACCGGTATAAACTACAATTTCGGCCTGGCTGCCCTGGCGCAGTTTGCTCACAATTTCTTTGTCTTCCAACTCAATCATAACCGGAAAACGTTGCGGATCGCGTAACCAACCTTGTGCCGACGAAACTTTTGGTAAGCCATTCGGATTGGTATTGTCAACCGATACACCGTAGGCTATACTGGTAAGTTTACCTTCGAAAACTTTTCCGGGTTCAATATCAAAAATCAGTTCCACTTTATCGCCGAGTTCCACTTTTGCAAGGTTGTTTTCTTTTAGATTCGCCTGAATCCACATTTCGCTATTTGATACCAGCGATATGAGTGATCGACCCGCCGCTGCAAAATAACCCTGTTCAATGTTAAAGCTTTCCACAATTCCGTCGGATGGTGCAATTATAGCAGTGTAGCCCAAATTTATTTGTGCATTCTCGAGGTTGTTTAAGGCCGATTTTATTGTTGGATTGTTTTCGTTTAGCGGGCCCAAAGCTTCGGTTTGCCGCTCCAGATCTGCCTGCGATGATTTTACCGATTCGATAGCCTCGAGATACGAAGCCTCCGACCGGTCGATGTCAGCCTCCGAAAGGGCGCCTTCGTTTTCTGCCAAAACACGCTGGGTACGTTCCCAGTTTTTGGTCGAACGCTCAAGTTTTACTTTTGCACGGCTCAAACGTGCCTGTGCCGATTTTAACGAAGACTCACCGGCATCAATTGATTGAACTGCTTTTTCAAGATTCGATTCGGCAACTTTAACCGCAATTTCGTACGATGTTGGATCGATGATAAACAATGTGTCGCCAGCTTTTACACGTGAGTGCTGGGTGACATTTGTTTTTATAATATAGCCACTAACCATCGGAGCTACCGGCAATACGAACCCTTTTACCCGCGCCTGATCGGTATGTGGAGTGTGGCGATCGGAAAGGACATTAATTATAAAAATAAATATCGTGATGATGAGCACGATAAGACTTATTTTCTTTACCGGACTTTTTTTCGCCGGTGTTTCCTGTTGATTGTTTTCAACCGGATTTTGTTCTTTTGGTTCAGTTTTATCGTTGCTTGCCATTTTGTTCCTGTATAGTTTTATAAATAATTTGAATCAACGAATACATCAGTGCTGTTGACCATCCAATGAGCATGATTCCATTTATTGCTTCAATTC
Source organism: Draconibacterium sp. IB214405 (assembly GCF_033963885.1). NCBI lineage: Bacteria > Pseudomonadati > Bacteroidota > Bacteroidia > Marinilabiliales > Prolixibacteraceae > Draconibacterium > Draconibacterium sp. IB214405. The sequence goes on along the minus strand of NZ_JAXBMA010000005.1, from coordinate 325,763 downwards.
CTGAAAATATTTTCCACTCCGAACTGATCGTCATGTCGCCATAACCAAGCGTTGTAAACGTAACTATCGAATAATAGAAAATGTCATGAAAACTGGCAAAGTCGGGTTGTATTGCAGGGATTAGATAGAGGCAAAAGGCCCAAACCAGTGAGTGGATTGCATGCAACAATGTCAGAAATAGAAAGGAGTAAACAAGCAAGCGCAATATTCGCAAATTGTTTAGCTTTTTCTTCCACTCGTCGATAACACTCACCGTTTTTCGCGTTAGGTAAATATTTGCCAATGCCTGAAGGACAACATTGAAGGCAATTATGGCAAATCCAATAATTAGAATTTTTAGCATTTTAGTTAAGAATTTAGAATAACAGTATAATCGCCAGACAGAAAGGTCGGGAATTAAACCTGCGTTTTGTTAAAAATACGCAATACTAAAACGTAAGTCAAGAGCTGGAATGAAATTCTGTGGATTGTGGATGGAAATATGGGGGTGAATGATTGGTTTCTATAAAACACAAATGGGAACTATTTTGTTACAAATAGCTCCCATTCACTTTCAAGTAACCGAAGTTACTATTGGTGCCAGGTTACGGTTATTACGACCGGCAATTGCTTTTTCTTTCGAATAGGCTTTTGCCCCTTACTTTCCGGATTTGCTTTCTACGGCTAAACCTTTCAGTTGTCCTTTCGGTAATCGCGAGTACCTTCCTGAACGAAGTGTCTTTCAGTGTATTAAGCTAATCCCGAAGGATTTCCCCTTTCCAATCAACGGTTCCGGGTTGCCCTTTTGCCGTTGTGCAGTTTCGCAGTAGAAACCTTGGTTTCTTAACTTCCTGCCTGATGACCCAATCTTGAAAGAACTTCTGGATTTTCTTCCAGATGATTGCCTGAACTTTGATACTCCAGAATATCGCGTTCAAACTTCGGCTTTTTCATTGCGCCGTCCCGAGGGGCGGGTTGAAATGGTTCCGGTTTCAGCTAAGAAACTTTCCCCGTTTCCACAATTTCGAAGCAGCCTTTTATCGCTCACCTGATAGATCAAATATACAGCGAAAAATGAAAAATGCAAGTGATATTCAGTCGTTTATATCCACCGATAATTAACCGGCGTTATCAACAATTGTTAATAAGGTCGTTTAGTCTTTTATCTGCGGTTTCTATTTATTTAATCCACAACCACTGGAATTTGATCGGATCTGATTCAGTTGGGCGAATACTGAGCTCGATAGTGTAAAAACCAGGCTTAGGAAACTCGATCGTACCTATTTTGTTTGATTCGAAATTATCGATATGCCAATCCTGATTGGGCTCTCCAACTGTCTGCTCGGTTGGGTTCACCGAATGATATAAGGAATGCCTTGCAGCTTTTAATACAATCTGGCTATTGTTTCTGTTGCCCTGAAAACTATACGATACATCCACTCTTTTGGGCCCCGGTTTGTCAACATAGATTTTCCAGCTAAAGTTGGTAACGCCATCAGCTGCCACAAAAGCAGGAACCGTTCCGTATTTTGCGGAAGGTGTTATTTCCATTGATTCGGACTGTGGATTTTGATTTCCGGGTAGCAACGAATAACCATCGTCGGATGTTTTGGCAACCAACCCGTCTGTTATTTCCGGTTTCGATTTGTATTCAACAACTACCACCGACACATACGGATCAGGTTGGTCTGCAGGTAAATCAATCTGTGTAAAAGCACCTGAGTGCGAAAAGGAGAGTGGTGATTCCTGTGTATCGGCCAAAAGGTAGATTTTTTCAGGATCAGCTGTAATGCCGGTAAGATTTAGCCGCTTGTTCAACGGCCAGTTGTATACATGCAGGAATAACTTAAATATGTTTCCGTCTTGTTTGCAGGTAATTTTTCCCCAATCATGCAAGTCTTTGTTCAGATCGAAAGCTTCCGCGCCATAAATCGATTCTCCATTCACCTCCAGCCATTTTCCCATTTCAAGCATGCGTTGCGAAATTTCGTAAGGTACATCGCCGTTGGCACGTGGTCCGATATTCAGCATAAAATTACCATTCAAACTAACGTTTCCGATCAAGGATTTTAGTAGAGTTGTTGTCGATTTCCATTGCGAATCGGATGAGTGAAAACCCCACGAGTGAGCTACCGTTGCCGGCGATTGCCAAGGAAAATCTTCCTTTTTATCACCAAGTTGGTTGTCGCCCAGTGTTTTGTAATCAATGTCGGGATCTTCTTCAATTGATAAACCTAAACGGGAATTAACCAGACAGTTGGGTTGCAATTCGCGTATCAATGATTTTAACTGAAGTAATTGTTCTTTGGTAACAATACTTTCAGAGTGGTGGATCCACATATCGAACCAAAGCATCGAAATCTCTCCGTAATTGGTGAGCAACTCGGTTATTTGAGGTATCACTTTTTGTTGCCAGTAACGGTCGTAATCACTTTCTGATATTTTGTAAATCTCGCGTGTGTGGTCCCAACCCAGCGGGTGTTCCCAGTCAACCCAGTGCGAATAATAAAGACAAAGTTTGATGCCGTGTTTTTTGCAGGCTTCAGCCATTTCTGCAATTATATCGCGTTTGGGATTGGTGTAATCACCAAGATCATAATGGCTTACCTGGCTGTCCCACAAACCAAAACCGTCATGGTGTTTGGCTGTAATCGTGATGTATTTCATCCCGGAATTTTTGGCCAGAATTACCCATTCTTCCGGATCAATTTCGTCCCATTGAAAGCGGTCGAGAAGCGTGACATATTCATCGCGATCAATTCGGTTTCGGTATAAAATCCATTCGGCGTAGTCGTTGTCGTTACGGAGTTTTTCGCCCTTCCAGTAACCTTCGGCTCCACTGTAAACACCCCAGTGAATAAACATTCCAAAACGAGAGTCGGTGAACCATTGGGCACGTTCATTCGTATTTTTCTGGCCAAACGAGGTTAAACTGCAAAGCAGGCAAAGGATGACAATCAGGTTTTTCATAGTCGGTTTATGTATTGTCGTATTTAGTTTTTTGCTACGATAAACGGTTTTTAAAATCTTCGTATTTAAATTTTCGAACGATGTTTAGTTTGTCGTCCTTTGTCCAGATGGCGATTGCCGGATGATTAACACCATTAAACATGGAGGTTTTAACCATGGTGTAATGAATCATATCGAGGAAAATAATCTGTTCGCCAATTTGCAATTCACGTCCAAAATCGTAGGCTTCCATAAAATCACCGGCCAGGCAGCTTCCGCCTCCCAAACGATACAGGTGTTGACTTTCTTCAGATGGATCTTGTGCACCAATAATTTTTGGACGGTACGGCATTTCAAGCGTGTCGGGCATGTGCGCTGTAAACGAAACATCCAAAATAGCTGTTTTTACGCCTTTATGCTCCACAATATCCTGAACGGTTGATACCAAAACACCAGTTTCCCAGGCAATGGCACTACCCGGTTCAAGAATCACCTTTACATCGTATTTTTTTCGGAATGCAGTGAGCAACTTGATTAAATGCTGGTGATCGTAACCTTTGCGTGTCATGAGATGGCCACCACCCATGTTCACCCATTTTACCTGGTGCAGGTATTTGCCGTATTTGCTTTCCAGGTTTTCCAGTACTTTTTCAAGACTATAGGAATCGGATTCACACAAAACATGAAAATGAATTCCTTCAACACCTTCCGGCAATTCATTGGGCAGTTCATCGCTGCCAACTCCCAAACGGGATCCGGGAGCACTTGGATTATAAAGATCGGTACCAACATCAGAATATTCAGGATTTACACGAATTCCGCATGATATTTTATGATTGGCAGTTTGCGTGCGCTGGTAATATTTCTCGAACTGTTTGACCGAATTAAAAACAATGTGGCTGCTGTAGCTCATCAGCTCGTCAAATTCATGTTCAAGGTAAACCGGCGAATACAAATGTGCGCGGGTTTTCATTTCTTCGAAACACAAACGTGCTTCGTACAACGAGCTGGCTGTTGCACCTTTTAAATATTCGCGAACAATAGGGAAGGCGCTCCACATGGCAAATCCTTTAAAGGCAAGGATAATCTCAATTCCGGCTTCCTGCTGAACGCTGTTAATCAGCTCCAGGTTTTTACGAAGCAGTTTTTCGTCGAGTACAAAAGCCGGTGATGGTATTTCTTTATAATTCAAAGTCGTTATTTTTTGCAGTTAAATAAAAAGCCCCAAGTTATTAACCCGGGGCTCGAAGTAAGTATGTTGTTACACTTCAAGATCGCCATTAATCTCTTCATTCCACGGCAAACCGTGTTCTCCGATTTTTTCCATAAACGGATCCGGATCAAATTCCTCAACGTTAAACACGCCTTTGCCCTGCCATTTTCCCGTAAGTACCATCATGGCACCCAACATTGCAGGAACGCCGGTTGTGTACGATACGCCTTGTGTACCGGTTTCTTCAAATGCTTTTTGGTGACTGCAGTTGTTCCAAACGTAGTACGATTTTTCTTCGCCGTCTTTTACACCTTTTATGCGGCATCCGATCGACGTTTCGCCGGTGTAGTTATCGCCAAGATCTCCCGGATTTGGAAGTACCTCTTTCAGGAACTCCAACGGAATAATGTCAATACCTTTATATTTAACCGGATCGATGCGGCTCATACCAATATTTTGGATCACACGAAGGTGAGTCAGGTATTCCTGGCCAAAAGTCATCCAAAAACGCGCACGTTTTAAACTTGGGAAGTTTTTAGTCAACGATTCCAGCTCTTCATGATAAAGAACGTATGAGTCTCTGACACCGATATTCGGGTAATTTAATGCCTGTTTAATTTCGAAAGGTTTGGTTTCAACCCACTGGCCATTTTCCCAGTAACGTCCGTTTTGAGTGATCTCGCGAATGTTAATTTCAGGGTTAAAATTAGTAGCAAATGCTTTTCCGTGGTCGCCACCGTTGCAATCTACGATATCGAGGTAGTGCATTTCATCGAAATGATGTTTGGCTGCATACGCCGTATAAATGCTGGTTACGCCCGGATCGAATCCACAACCCAACACCGCCATAATACCTTTTTCTTTAAAACGATCGTGGTAAGCCCACTGCCAGCTGTATTCAAATTTAGCTTCGTCTTTAGGCTCATAATTGGCTGTGTCGAGGTAATTTACGCCGGTTTCCAAACAGGCATCCATAATCGGAAGATCCTGGTAAGGAAGCGCCACATTGATAACCAACTCCGGCTGAAATTCCTTGATCAGTGCGACTGTATCAGCAACATTATCAGCATTTAGTGAGGCCGTTTTGATTCTGCCTTTGCCAACTTCTTTTGCAATTACATCGCATTTGGAAACGGTACGACTGGCCAACAGAATTTCTGAAAAAACTTCCGGATTATCTGCACACTTGCTGGCAACAACACGGCCAACACCACCTGCACCAATTATTAAAACTTTACTCATTTTCTTGTTTAATCATTTTAAATTCAATAACATAAAATATTTTCAAACGAATATTGTAATTTCGTATGAAGGATATAAAATTCCGAGACAAATTAAGCATTTTTTTTGATGAGTGAAAGTTTCGAAATTAAAGATTTTACTGCAAAAGTTATTTGGTTTTTGCGAAAACGGAACATAAAACGCAGAAGAAGGTGGCCAACTTTCCTGCCTGCATTTCTTACCCGCTTTTTGCTGAAACGGAAAAAAATGAAGCTTTTGCCTCGTTTTTACTTTCGGTACGGAAATTATCGAAAAAAATTAAGTTTATTTGCGGTTTGAAACTTGAGCAAAAACACTAATAATTTTTTATGGTTACGTAGATGAAGAATACTTATTTTGATTTGATTGAACAAAGCTACTATTTCCCACAGGAAGGCTTTGACTTACGAGGTGATTCGCTAACTTTTCACGGAATCTCTTTAAAATATCTGATTAAAAAATATGGTACCCCGTTTAGGTTTATATACCTACCAAAAATTGGGGAACAAATAAAAAAATCGCGTAACCTGTTTAACAAGGCCATTAAAAAGAGTAACTATAATGGCAAATATTATTACTGTTATTGTACAAAGTGTAACCACTTTTCGCATGTGGTTAACGAGGCTTTAAAACACAATGTAAACCTCGAAACATCTTCATCCTACGATATCGACCTGATTTTGCACCTTTTTAAAGATAAAAAGATTGACAAAAACAGGAAGATCATTCACAACGGATACAAAACGCAGGAATACCTGAAGAAGATTATCGATCTGCAACGGCTTGGTTTTAAGAATAATATTATCGTGCTCGATAGTATTAATGAGTTACAACGTATTGAAGAGCTTGCAAATGGCGAGACCGTAAAAGTGGGTATTCGTATGGCGATCAATGAAGAATCGCAATCGGCGTATTATACCTCTCGTTTGGGTATAAGGCATACAAAAATACCGGAGTTTTTTGAGCAACATATAAAAGGCAAGAAAAACATCGAATTAAAAATGCTTCACTTTTTTGTTGATTCTGGAATCAAAGACAGTCTTTATTTCTGGGGCGAATTCCAGAAAGCGATGAAACTGTATGTTGAGCTTAAGAAGCAGTGCGATTCGCTGGATTCGTTTAATCTTGGCGGAGGTTTCCCAATTCGTAACCACCTTGGTTTTGAATACGACTATGAGTACATGATCAAAGAGATCGTTTCGAACATAAAATCAGCATGTACTGCAGAGAATCTGCCCGATCCGGATATCTACACCGAATTCGGAAAATATACGGTTGGCGAGAGTGGGGCAATCATTTTCGAAGTGCTGGAACAAAAGCAACAAAACGATACCGAAAGCTGGTACATCATCAACAATAGTTTGATGAATACCATTCCGGATTCATGGTCGATTTTTGAGAAATTTATTCTACTGCCAATTAACAAATGGAACAACGAATACAAGCGCGCTAATATTGGAGGTATCAGTTGCGATCATTCCGACTATTACAACTCGGAAGACTTCAACCAGGAAGTGCTACTGCCTTCGTATTCTGATGATGATAAGGAACCGCTGTATCTGGGATTTTTCCATACCGGAGCATATCAGGATGCAATTAGTGGTTACGGCGGCATAAAACACTGTTTAATTCCGGCGCCAAAACACGTAATTATCGATCGCGACGAGAAAGGTAATTTCTTCGATTATGTATATCGTAATGAGCAGTCTGCAGAGGACATGTTTAAAATTTTAGGTTATACAAAGGACGAGGATTAGTTGTTATAGCGTTTCCACGTCCCTAATTTTGTAAGCTAAAACTTTATTCAAATCCATTCAACTTTTTGTGTGATGTTGTGTTTTTCTAAAAAACTAATCTTTTAGAAAAATACAATGTCAGTCACAGAATTTATAAAAAACCGAAGAGCGACACCTCCCCGTTTATTTGCCAAAAAGGATATTTCAAAAGGTGCAATAGAAGAATTACTCCAAAGTGCAAATTGGGCACCAAACCATAAAAAAACAGAACCCTGGCGTTTTAAAGTTTATCGTGGTGAAGCCAAAAGTAAACTGGCTGCTGACGCCAAGGCAATTTTAGTGAAGAAACAACAGGAAGGATATCCGATTGCTTCCGAAAAAATTGAAAAGTTTGCATCAACAATCGAACGGGTTCCGGTGGCGATCGCCGTTATTTTGCAGCTTGATTCCGGCGGTCAATTACCCGAGTGGGAAGAAGTTGCTGCGGTATCGATGGCAGTGCAAAATATGTGGCTAACCGCTACCGAGTTGGAATTGGCTGCTTTTTGGGCCACACCGGGTTTTATTGAGTTGTTCGATGAATTGCTAGAACTGGACGACAATCAAAAAAGTCTTGGATTTTTTTACGTTGGTCAGGTAATGATGGATTTTCCTTCGCCGGGACGCCGCGACTGGAAGGAAAAAGTTGAATGGAAGGATTGAAATTCTTACCTTCAGCTTTTCAAAAAATCTGAATCATGCGAATTGCAGGAATGTTTTTATTGCTGACAATGTGCCTGACTACACTGGCACAAACCGACCAGTATGTAACAACTTTGGTTGACGGGAAGGATTTTCCAAATCCGGTTTTTATTTCGCCCGATCCGTCGAAGCCAATAAAAGGGTGGGAGATGAAAAGCGTTTCGGAAGAAAAGGTGCTGCAAGGGGAATTTCCTGGCGAAATCATAAAATTTAGATTTAAAGGAACTGCAATTGGAATATTGGTTTATTCCGATAACAATTCGGGAATTATTGAATATAGCTTGGATGGACAGCCCTGGTTTGAGATGGATGTTTTTTCTAAAAATGCAGAAGCAACATTAAAAGGTTTTACACTGGATAAAAATTTGAAGAACAGAAAACACACGCTGCAAATCCGGATTGTGGAGCGGAATAATCCTGAAAGCTCAGGAACCAAAATTGCATTACGGTCATTTTATTTTAACAAAGAATAAAAAAGGAGCTTCAATTTGAAGCTCCTTTTTCGTGCATTCTATTTTATATTTTCAAGCACATCAACCAGGTGTTGCCAGAATTTTTCGGTTGCCGAAATATCAAGCCGCTCATCGGGTGAATGTGCCCCACGAATAGTTGGACCGAAAGAAACCATATCCAGTTGCGGGTATTTTTCTAGAAACAAACCACACTCCAATCCTGCATGAATAGAGCGAACAATCGGTTCAATTCCAAACAATTTTTTGTAGGAATCAAAGGTAGTTTTCAAAATGTCGGAATCCGGATTTGGTGTCCAACCCAGATAACCGTCGGTATGTTTTATTGCTGCTCCGGCAAGATTAAAAACGGAGGCTACTGTTTCGGCGGCGTAATATTTTCGTCCTTCAATTTCGCTGCGCTGACTGGTGGTAACAACAATTTTATTGTCGTCGGTAAATTTAACCGAAGCAAGATTTGTTGATGTTTCTACCATGCCTTCCATGCGCGAACTCATTTCCAGAACACCATGCGGACAGGCATAAACAGCATTTAATAGTTTATTTTGAGATGTTGTGTCAACAACATATGCCGGAAGTTCAGTTTCAATACAAGTAATCTCCAATTTTGGCTCTGCATACTGGAACTCATCTTTTATAGATGCAGCCATTTTCTCGAAAGAAGCCAACACTTCATTTTTTTGTCCGGCAGGAATGGTAATAATCCCAAATGCTTCGCGTGCAATGGCATTGCGTAAATTACCTCCATTAAAATCGGCAAGTCGGATTTCAAGGTCCTGGTTCCAGTTCCATAAAAATCGGTTGAGGATTTTATTGGCATTTCCTCTGTTTTTATGAATGTCGTCGCCAGAGTGTCCGCCCAATAATCCGCTAATCGAAACTTTTAAGCTAATTGAATTTTCAGGTACTTCTTCCGGTTGATAATCAAAAGTAGCCAGCGTGTCAATTCCGCCGGCACAACCGATAAACAACTCTCCTTCGTCTTCCGAGTCGAGGTTAAGTAAAACCGAACCTGCTAAAAAGCCGGGTTGCAGGTTAAAAGCGCCCGTTAATCCGGTTTCTTCGTCAACAGTTATCAGGCACTCAATTGGGCCGTGTTTTAGCTCGTTTGAAGTCAGCACTGCCAACTGAGCTGCAATGCCAATTCCGCAATCGGCACCCAATGTTGTACCGTTAGCTTTTACCCAACCATCAACAATCATTGGCTCAATGGCGTCGTTATCGAAATCAAATTCTTTGTCCGAGTTTTTCTCGCAAACCATGTCCATGTGGGTTTGCAGAATAACGGTTGGAGCCTGTTCCATTCCACTACTGGCAGGCTTTTTTATTACAACATTTCCAATTTTATCGGTGTTTGCTTCCAGTTTATTTTTCTGCGCAAAATCAAGTAAATATTGTCTGATTTTTTCCTCTTTTTTCGATGGCCGCGGTACCTGGCAAATTTCTTCAAAATAATTAAAAAGTGGTTGTGGTTTTAAGCCTTCCAGTGTTTTCATGTTCTTAAAATTTAAAGTACAAAGTTGATAAAATGAACGGAAAAATAAGTTGATGGATGACAGGTCTGGATACTTCTTTAGTAGGAGTGTTTTCCTGTATTCCAGCCTTTTGCACCTAATAATTTTTCGCCCGATTCAATTGCTCCGTTTTCAATTTCTGTACCCATCGAGTCGTTCCACCGGTTGAGGTAGCCAAACAAAGCAACCACTCCGGTAATTTCCACAATTTCGCCTTCATCCCAGTACGTTCGCAAATTATCTGCTATTTGATCATCCACACTATTCGGAATAATCGATGCTGCATATGCAAAATCAAGGACGGCACGTTCTGCTTCCGAAAATGCCGGATGTGTTTTATACTCCCAAATATTGTCCAGCTGTTCTTGTTCTGCGCCATAACGTTCGGCAGCACGTATGGCGTGTGCCTGGCAATAACGACAACCCGCTGCATTACTGCTGATGTAGGCAATCATTCGCTTCAGTGCACTGGTAACACGTCCTTTATTTTCCATAACCGCCTTGTTCATTTCAATAAAAGCATAAGCAATTTGCGGGCGGTGATGCATGGTTTTTACGCTGTTGGGACAAAATCCCAGTGTCTCTTCGTAAAACTCTATCAGTTGTTGTAATTCAGGATCAGAGGCTCCCTTTTTTGGAGCTACAAGTGGTTGTTTCATGTTTTATTAATTTCCTGCAAGAAAATAAAAATGCATGTGAAACTGAAATTTAGTAATTGCCGGTTCTCAGTTGCGTATAATCAATTCCTTCAGGAACTCCCTGCGGGAACCGGGCAAACTTTGAAATTTCGCCCCAGCTAATTTTCGCAGGATATTCAACCGCATACGATCCCCTTCGGTGTGTGCTGACAGTTGGAACAACAATCATCAGGTTTATAGGTAGCGTAATTACCATAAAAACACCATGACTGATCGCCAAAACAGGGATAAAATCTGCAGCTTGTAACTTTTCGGGATAGTTGGTGGTTAGTGAAAAATCTATTCGTGCTTTGGTTATCACATTTTTATTTACAGTTTTTGTTAAGCCGTACGATGTAAGTAACAAAACCTGCTTGTCATCAATTACAAGAATTTCTCCTTCGGCTTTTGAGCCGTCAGTAATTTCGCATTCCATCCACATTCCTTTGGTATATTCTTGCAGATTGGCAGGTTTGGGTAGATTTGTACTAATCGTTTTACACGTGCTTGTTAGAAGGCATAAAACGATAAGCGAAATTTTAATGTAATTACGTTTCATCACTGGTTGTTTTCGTATTTCGAATTCCAGAATAACTCTTCCATTTGGCTCTCGTAGGTTTTGTACTCGATAGCGAGTTCGCGCCAGGTAGCTTTGTCGTTCAACAGCATATTTTTTAAACGCTCAGGATCCTTCTCTTCCAACCAATCGTTTCTTATCCATTCGAGGTAATAACCTTTCGCCGACAGAAACAGTTGGTAGCGGTTGTTTTCATCATTTGGTTGGGGAAGGTCGAAATGCAGGTGCCACTCGTCACCGGGCATCGAAATCAGATAATCTTCATCGTCGCAGCTGATTTCTGTTAAAGCTTCCGGATCGGGCAGGTTGTCTTTGAGTATCTCAGATGGATAAATAAAAGCAGGATTTATTTCTTTGTCGATATCGGCCAATCCGGCGTAATCGAGTCGCCACATTCCTTTTGTCATCTCAAGTTTTACACGAATTGGATCACCATTGTCATTCGTTTCAGAAAACGGCACCACAAAATGGTTGGGAGCGATTGGCCCGGTTTCGTAAATTTCGGTTATAAAATCCCATTTCTCCTTTTTCGAATCAAATGCAAAAACCTTAATTCCGCCGAGTGTGCTAAACGGATTTTTTAGCTTTTTCCGAACCATGTCGCTGGTTTCGATCTTTGCAAAATAATCACCAATCTCGTCGCCCATGTACGACATTCCGTTGTATAAAAGAAATGTAGTCAATAGCGTTTGACGGAAATTCAGAATAATGCCGGGAGTATTTTTAATGTTGTTATTAAACTCCAACAGGATTTCTTCTTTCGCACCCAAATCAAGCGAATCGGATAACGAAAAATATTCATTTCCATCAACAGCGTTTAAAAAAGGTGCGATGTTTTCTCCATCAGTTAAGGCAGAAATGCAGTTTGTAATATTTTTGGTGTGAAAGAACTTATCGCCAACGCCGTGAAGTATTTCTGCGTCTTTTTCAACCTCTGCTGCAACAATCTGTACTTCATTAACAACATGTGTTTCAAGTGCCTCGTTTTTCATTATCAGGCGAAAATCTCCCGACCCGACTTTTACCCGAAGAGCATCAATGTCGGGTTGTTCCATCGAAGGTGCAATGGAACTGGAAAAAGCCTCGGCATTGGCCCAATGTACATTGTTGGTTTCGGTGAGATAGAAAGTAGGGCAGGAACCAAAGCAAGCTTTTGGAACTGTGATGCAGACAACACCGATTACGGCATCGATACCGGCCAGAATCGATAATGCGGCTATTCGCTCATTGGTTTTATCCTTAAGTGCGGTAAGTTGATTGGTTTCGATAATTGCAATTTGGTCGGTTCCGGTTGAAACCAAACCGTCGCTGATGATATTTCGTTTGAGGTCGAAAAGTTTGCCGTTGCCAATTAAACTGTCTTGCCCGGACGAAAGTTTCCACGAATCGAAAACAACTACCTTTCCGTCTTTGTAATGAACCTTTAAGTAGCCCGGTTCAACAGGGCTTTCATGAACGAATGTGTTATAATCGGTGTACTGTTTACGGAAAGTGGGATCGATAAAAATATGGCAGGCGGCGATAAAACCAAAAAGGACACTGCAAATAAGTATTACAACAGTTAAGCGAGGTCGGGTTTTCATAGTACAGACTTTTGGTTCCTTACTACAATTTACGCACAAAATGTGGTAAAGTCAATAACCCTTGATATATGTCAATAGCTATGCCGGGAAGTCTTACTCCTTGGTTTCGTTTAAGTTACCGCGTTGACTTAGTAGGATAGCAAAAGGTCGGGTACCCGGGAATTCCGACATTATTATAATGAGTATAACAGTGATGGGCACACTTAACAACATTCCTGATATTCCCCAGATCACTCCCCAAATTGCCAGTGTTAGAAATACTACCAACGGGCTTATGTTTAATGAATTTCCCATTAATCGCGGCTCAATAAAGTTCCCAACAACCAGTTGAATGGCACCAACAATTGAGAGTACCAAAATCCCGGGAGTTAATTCGCCAAACTGCAAAACAGCGAAGATGGTTGGGAAAGCGGTTGCGATTAATGATCCGATAGTTGGAATAAAATTGAGAACAAAGATCAGAAAGGCCCAAAAAATAGGGGCATCGATACCAATAAAAAGCAAGGCAAAATAACTCAGAAAACCGGTTAAAAGGCTGGTTACTGTTTTTAATGCAACATAGCTTCCAATGGAATGGTCGATTTTGTCCACCAGTTTTTTTACCTGCTCATGACGCTTTTTATCAGGGTACATTGCTTTTAGTTTTTTTGGAAATAAGGGCTCTTCCAATAGCAAGAACAGCAGATAAAGCAACACGGTAAAGGCATTGCCGAACAGCCCGGTTAATGTGCTAAAAAGCGACGAAAGAATACTGCCAAAGTTCAGGTCTTTTGCAAAATTCCCGGCCATACTCATCAAGTCGATATCAAATTGCTGGTTGATCTGTTGGGCAATTTTATTCACATTGGCTTCGTAAACCGGTAAAGTGGTCGACAGTGTTTTTATGTTTTTCGAGATCATGGTAACGGCCAATGTTAAAAAGCCTACCAATACCAGTGCAGAAAACAGGGTAATTATCCATTTAGGCATACGGCCAATAAATTTGACTTTCACCAGCAACTTCTTTATTACCCTTATGAGGAACCAAAACAGAATGGCCAGAATAAACGGGATAATAATTGACTGGGCGTAAATACACACCACTACAATGGTGATAAGAATTAAGAAGATGTAGATTTTTTTGCTTGTTTCCATGATCAGCGATTATTGGGGGAAATTACAAAAAACTTCGTTCCCTGTCGGCTATTGGCTAAATTTTGTATGTTTGTTGTAATATTTACAATAAGTATACAATGACCTTAAAAATCAAACAACTTACCGGACTAATAATCGTACTCTTACTCACAATTTCAGTACAAGCACAAGTATCACTTCCTTACGTTTTTAGCGACCACATGATTCTGCAACGCGAAAGCTGGATTCCTGTTTGGGGATCGGCAGAACCCGGAGCGGAAGTAACTTTAACCTTTGCTGATCAGGAAGTATCAACAACCGTCGATGAGAGTGGGCAGTGGAAAATACACTTTGCCGAAATAGAGGCTGGAGGTCCATACGAAATGAAAATTTATGAAGGAGAAAACACCGATGCTTCAATAACTTTTCAGGATGTACTGATTGGTGATGTGTGGTTTGCATCGGGGCAATCGAATATGGAATGGCAGGTGCAACAAGCCGATGGTGCAGATGAGGAAATTCCAAATGCTTTCAATTCGCAAATTCGTTTATTCAACGTGCCGCACGATATAAGTATCACACCGTTGGAAAATACATTGAAAACTGAATGGAAAGTTTGTGACTCAACCAGTGTAAAAGAAGCTTCGGCAGTGGCTTACTATTTTGCCAAAAAACTGCAGACCACAGCGAATATTCCTATCGGTATTTTACAAAGCAGTTGGGGCGGAACACCGGTTGAAGCATGGACAAGTCGTGAGATGTTGCTTTCGGAAGATGTAATGCGAAACAAAGTATTGGAGAATGATACGGTTACCGAAGATCACTTTGTAAAAGACAGCCTTGATCTGATTAAGTTTTGGGATATCGTTTATAATCCAAAAAATGGAATGGACACCATAATTCCAAAGCCTAATTTTAAGGATAAAGAATGGAAGACAGTAACTGTACCGGGCAATGCTAGCGAATGGGAACCCGAATTTTACGAGGGAATGATTTGGTTGCGAAAAACAATCGAATTGGATGCACAGTTTGTTGGCAAAGAGTTGACTTTGAATCTTGGACATCCTGAAATGAATTACTCGCTGTATTTCAACGGAGCTGAAATCTGTAAAACACAGTGGAATGCCAACCTAACTCACGATTACAAAATCCCGGCAGAACTGGTGCGTAAAGGAGAAAACACAATTGCATATAGAATGGCTGCTTTGTGGGGCGGTGGTGGAATTAATCCTCCGGCAGAAGAGATTTATCTGAGCAACGGATCTCAAAAATTAAGTTTGACAGGGGAATGGAAATACAAAAAAGATCTGGAACCTGCGATACCGACGATTCATAATTTTCAGTACTATCCGACATACTTGTACAACGCGATGATCAATCCGGTTGTGCCTTATGGATTAGCAGGATTTATCTGGTATCAGGGTGAGGCAAACGATTCTATTGCCTATGATTACAGAACACTTTTGCCGTTGATGATTAACGACTGGCGGATACGATGGCAGCAAGGATTTTTGCCGTTTTTGTGGGTGCAGCTGCCCAATTATATGGATAAAGACGACGAGCCGGCTGACGGTAAATGGGCCGTAATGCGCGAATCACAAACCAAATCGTTGGAGTTGCCAAATACCGGAATGGCTTGTATTATTGAATTGGGAGAAACCAATAATATTCACCCAACAAATAAAACCGATGTTGGAAACCGTTTGGCAGCCGTGGCTCAAAAGCTGGTTTATAATATGGATGTTCAATCCTCGGGGCCGGTGTTGAAAGATTATTCGATAATTGGAAACGAAATCAGAATTCAGTTTGACAAAGTTGCAGAGGGTTTGTCAACTTCAGATGGTGAGCCAGTGATTGGTTTTGCGATAGCCGGTGAAGACCAAAAGTTTTATTGGGCTGTTGCCAAAATTGTTGGTGATGAAATTGTTGTAAGTGCCAAAGAAGTTGTTAATCCGGTTGCCGTGCGTTATGCCTGGGCGAATAATCCCGATTGTAACCTGGTAAACAGCGCAGGTTTGCCTGCTCTCCCGTTTCGTACCGACAGCTGGAAGGTCATCACTCAAAAATAATAGGATCAGATTTTACATAATTCTATATGATCATTATATTTGGAGTTGGACGTTTAAATTAATTATCTAACTCACAAATAGTATGAAACGAACACTAATCATTCTTTCCTTGTTGGCGATTCTTCTTTCCTGCATGAGTGTGGAATCTGAAACCGATGGGCCGAAAGTGGAAACTTTATTGCAAGCTACGCAAAGCTGGGATGGTAGCGAACTTCCTTCTTATCCCGAAGGAAAACCCGAGATTTCAATTTTGAAAGTGAGTATTCCACCTCATTCTCAACTTGATTTGCATAAACATGAGGTGATTAATGCCGGGATCTTGCTTTCCGGGAACCTGACTGTGATAACAGAAAACAGCGATACCTTAAAAATGAAAACCGGTGATGTGCTATCAGAAGTAGTTGGTACCTGGCACTATGGTGTAAATGAAGGCGACGACATTGCCGAAATTGTTGTGTTTTATGCCGGAACTGTTGGTACTCCTTTGTCCATTCACGCTGAATAATCAGAATAAATATTCACTATTTAAAACCGATGGCAGCCAGACCGACCCAGTGTTTTGTGGTGGCAATGGCAGTTTTTCCCATTCTCAAATCCTGAACCGGTATTTCCGGGTGACTGATTGTGGTTTCATAAGCCAGTGGAATTCCTTCTAACGGGCTCGCATTGGTAAGTTGCTGAAAACGATCGGCCACTTTTAATCCCATCGGAACCGAATACCGGCCACACCAGGTCCATTTGTATTCTTTGAAATTATCTTCCTGAACAGTGAAGTTTATGAACTGATCAGTTTTATCGTTATCGAGTTCTCCGGTAAAACAGCTAGAAATAATTTCCTGTTCGTAGTTCATCGCTTTTTCATAGCCAATGCTATCGCAGCCAAAACGCGCGTAATTGTTACCTCCCCATTCTTCGCAGCCGTAATGAACCGCGTCAGTTGTAATCAGCAGTGCAATGTCTTTTCCCCATTCCAGTTGCTGAGCGGTAGTAATATCTTTTAATGCCGCAGCAAACGAATTTGCAATGTTGTTCATACGTTCTCTTTCCATGTAAGGAACAAGAATACTAACTATCTCGGTAGTTTTGTTTTGATGCTGAAGAAACGGAATCATCGACTCCACTGATTGTTCAATAAGTTGCATGCTGTCGTGAACCACATAAAATTCCTCCGGCAATGCATCCATTAACTGTTCGCGAATTGGAGAAACTTTAACTGTTCCGTATGGTCCTTGCCAGGCATCGAAACTATCAAAAACAAGCTGGTTTTCCAGTTGAAAATTGCGGGCTTTGTGTGCAACACCAAAAATGATCAGCGTTTTTGCTTTCAGATTTTTCAGCACAGCCGGGAACAACCATCCGGCGTAGGCATAATCGTCGTGCGGACAAATTGCAGTGCGCCAAACCGTATTTTCAGGTTGGGCAGATTCTGCTAATTCTTCGCCAAATTGCGTTGATATTCTCGAAACGATAGAATCCATCTGCCAGTCGAGGTGTGCAAATCCAACGGTATCGACTACAGGGCGAATATTTTCGGAAGCTTGTTGAGTTTGTGTTTTGGAGTTGCAGCTATAAATCGCGAGCAATGCAAATATGCTGAAAAATAAATGGGTAATTCTCATAAAATATGTTTTGTGCTAAAGTAAAAAAATCATGGAAAGAATCAGACGTTGATTTTTGCTGATTCTTTTAATCCCCATTCTTCTTTCATGGCAATTCCGAGTTTCGCGAGTTCGGTTAAAATAGGCTCGTAAATACTTTTCGAAATCGGAATATGAACACCTTTGTCGGTAATCTTTCCATTAAGGATCATTTTTACTCCAATTCCGGCAGGTAGTCCAACCGTTCTGGCAATCGAAGTATCCTCTTTAGTGGCAAAATCCAGCAGATGCGACTTCACAACCTCTGTACTTCCATCAGCATTTTCTACTAAAAAGGAGTGAAGCATGATCACCATATCGCGGGCGCCTTCGGGCAACATCATCTTTTTTAGCATTAGGTCGGTAACCATATCAAAGTTTGAGCCTTCGTCGAACGCAACCATGTATTCACTAAAAAGTCCCAGCCATTCCATCGCTACAATTGCCGGGCTGTCGATTGGTAGTCGAAGCCGCTCAGCAACCTTCTCTTTTATATTGGCCGGATACACGCCCAGTTGTCGCGCCATTATCTTTTTATAAGTCTTGCCGGCAAAACTTTGCTGATCGTAAGTTACCAGACCAAGTGTTTTTATGGCGTCCATAATTTCGCACCAATCCGGGTAGCGGAAAGTTCCGCGGTACATTGTAGCAATATCTTTTAATCCGTACAAATCAATGTAGGCCAGCGAGTCGCGATTCGGATAAACCTCCATTTCTCCAACTTCCGGGAAATCGAGTTTTAATGGATTTTTAAAAAGGTTCTCGGTTGGCAGTTCCACAATTTCTCCGTCTTTTAAATATTTGGCACCGTTGTTTCCGGCCATAATAACACCTTTTGGCGACCATGAAAACTTGTACTTAAACGGATTGTTTGCTTCTTCGGGCGCTGCCAGTGCGCCACATAACGAGTAAAATTCTTTAACCTTTCCACCTTTGTCCTTCACCTTGTCAATAATCCGCATGGCGGTCATGTGATCGAATCCCGGATCAACACCAATCTCGTTCAGAATAATAATTCCCGCTTCTTTTGCCTCTGCATCCAAAGCTTTCATTTCATCTGAAACATACGATGTAGTTACCATGTTTTTTTTGTGATTAATACACAATTTGGCAACGGTAACATGGTGCGTGTAAGGTAGCAGGCTCACGGTTAAATCGTGAGACGCAATTAACTTATCGAGCTGATCTGTATCGTCGATGGTCCATTGTATTGCTATACCGTTTCGGTTACCAAGAAGTTTTTCGGCTTTGCTAAGTGTACGGCTGGCGATGGTTAATTCTATCTGGTTTTTGAGAATATAATCGGCAAGTGGTTTGGCTACCATCCCGGCGCCAAGTAATAATACTTTCATCTTATTAAAATTGTTTGTTTTTAAGGCATAAGATGGAACTCGCATGATAACAATAATGCCTATGTGCGAAACACTTTCTCATGCTCGTTTCATCTTTTCTGTTTTCTGTTTGTTCCCAACTTTTCAAACGAAAATTTTGAGATTTCGTTCGTTATTTTTTACTCCGGTTTTCAGGTCTGAAATGTTTTTCAGTACACAAAAAAAGCAAAGTAACGGTTGAATTAATAAATTGCTTTTTTTCAGCCCCTTAAGTTGCTAAAAATTTATTTAACAAAAGATGACATCTGCCATTTTTATAAAATATCTCAAAATTCATGGACTTTTGACATAAAATTTTATAAATTGTGCACATGGTACAATCGTATTCATGTCCGGTTTTTTTCTATCAAGGCATGCCGGAATGCCTCGATGAAGATTCGGTTTCACATTAGCTGCAACCGCAGCAATTTTATTCCACAACTCTTATTTGACGCTTGTCAATACTTATTTACTGTATAAATTCTTTTCTAATCGGTGTCGGTAAGACGGATTCGGAATGAAGCGCAACAGCCTTAAACTTAGCTCGTATAAAGTTATGTATTGGCGTTGACGTGTTTATGAAATTTTCAATGTGAACTTTTAATATTAAAACAAAATGAACAGTACGAAAGAGTCATTAAATGTTACTGAAATGATGCGTGCTTACGATTTTACGCCCGAAACAATTCAAACCATTAATAACGAGGAGCTTTTGCCTGCCGGATTGATTCGCCGACTGCAAAAATGTTATCCTCAGTATTCCGGATTATCAAAGCAAGAAGAACCACTTTTTAAAGAAAAAACACATTATTCTGGATTGATCGGTTTTCGCGAAATTTTGCATGAGTTAAAAGCTAATGGAGTGGAGCTTGACCGCATAAAAGAACGTGAGTTTTTTCTTGAAGTTTACCGGTTTATGGCAACCAAACACATCCTGAATACCATCGATTGGAGTAACTATAAAAATGATCCGAATTATTACCTGGTATTTCCGCAGCCCGATATGATTAACAAAGTGGATGTACAAAAATACCTGGATGCCGAAAGCGATGAGGAACGACAAAAAGTTGTTGAAGCTTATCAATTAAAAACAAATCCGCACGACGGGAAACAAAAACTGAACAAACCTTTCTTTTATAATGATGAGGGCCAGATAGAGATTTTGGAAGGAAGCCAGCACAAGTACCCGCCAATTAAATTGATTCTGGATGCCGGAACCCAAAACTGTTTTGCTTTTTGTACCTACTGTTTTCGGCATGCGCAGGTTCGTGGCGATGAAGATATGTTTGTACAACGCGATATCAGTCAGGTGCATAACTACCTGAAAAAGCACAAAGAAGTTACCGACATATTAATTACCGGTGGAGATGCCGGTTATATTTCGTACAGACGTTTGAAAGAATACCTCACTCCAATTCTGGAAGATGAGGAGCTTTTGCACATTCGCACGATGCGGATCGGTTCGCGCGCTATCACTTTTCATCCTGAACATCTACTCACGGATCAGTTTAAGGAAATACTGGAACTACTTAAAATGAGCGTTGAAAATGGCGTTCAGGTGGTTTGGATGACGCACACATCAACACCGCGGGAACTACTTAACCCGGGGGCAATTGCAGCCATTCAGCGACTGAAAAAATATGGTATTAAAGTGAAGAGCCAGAGTCCGATTATGAACACCATTAGTTTGTATAAGGATGAGAAGGGGAAGGTGGATGTTGATCGTTCAGCACAGAATTGGATCGATTTGGGCAATATTTTGGCCATGCTTGGAGTCGGTTTTCACTCGATGTATTGCGCACGGCCAACAGGCGAGCATCATCATTTTACTGCTCCTCTGGCAGACATCACGAAAGTGTTCAGTAAGATATACAGAAGCCTTGCATCGATAAATCGTCCGTCGCGTTACATCACCATGACTTCCTCTGCCGGAAAAACTTCATTAATGGGAACAACTGAGATTGATGGGAAGAAAGTGTTTGTGCTTAAATTCAACGAAGCCAGGAACATGGAGTGGATGGACCGCGTATATTTTGCCGAGTACGACGAGCAGGAAAATACAATAGAAAAGTTAAAGCCTTACAAAGCTGACAAATATTTCTACGAAGATGAATTGGAAGAAATTGAGGGAAGACTGGAAGAGGCGTTAAAAAAAGAATCGTTAAAAATGGCAAGCCATGATTAACAAAATCGTGAATTCGGCAAAAGAAGCGGTTGCCGGAATTTTCGACGGAGCAACCGTAATGATCAGTGGTTTTGGTGAAGCCGGCAGCCCGGTGGAATTGATTCACGCACTGGTCGATCATAGGGCAAAAGACCTCACAGTTGTGAGTAACAACGCCGGAAGTGGTCATGTTGGTTTGGCAGCACTTATCGAAAACCGACAGGTTAAAAAGATACTCTGTTCGTTCCCACGTACCGCTATTTCTATTGTATTTCCGGAGTTGTATCGGGCCGGCGAAATCGAGTTGGAACTGGTGCCGCAAGGGACATTGGCCGAACGAATTCGTGCCGGCGGTGCAGGAGTTCCTGCATTTTATACGCCCACAACCGTAAATACCCCTTTGGCAGAAGGCAAAGAAATACGTGAGTTTAATGGCAGAAAATACGTAATGGAAACAGCCATTCAGGCCGATTTTGCTTTGATAAAATGTGCTGCCGCCGATAAATACGGCAATCTTATTTACAACAAAACAGCCCGCAATTTTGGGCCGGTCATGTGTATGGCTGCCAAATCAACGATTGTGCAGGCCAAACAAGTGGTTGAACTTGGAAGTATTGATCCGGAACATGTTGTTACACCGGGAATTTTTGTTCATCGGGTAGTGGAAATTTCCAGTCCTGCCGATGAATCGAAATTGGTTGCCGAAAATGTAAAGTACCATGGAATCAGATAATAAAAATATAGGCTGGAGCACGAGTGAGATGGCGCAAAAAGTTGCCATGGATATTCATGATGGTGCATATGTAAATTTGGGGATCGGCATTCCTGAAATGGTTGCCGGTTTCATCCCTGAAGGTCGTGAGGTAATCTATCATACCGAAAATGGTTTGCTGGGAATGGGAACGGTTGCAGAGATTGGCAGTGAAGATCCTGAATTGGTGAATGCAGGAAAAAAATATATCACGGCCGTTCCCGGAGCGGCTTATTTTCATCATGCCGACAGTTTTGCCATGATACGTGGCGGCCATATCGATATTTGTGTTCTGGGTGCTTACCAGGTTTCGGAAGAAGGCGATCTGGCCAACTGGTCTACCGGAAATCCTAATGATATTCCTGCTGTGGGTGGTGCCATGGATTTGGTGGCCGGGGTAAAAACCATTTTTGTAATTACAAAACACACCACCAAAACCGGTGAATCGAAAATTGTAAAACAGTGCACTTATCCTTTAACGGGGAAAAATGTGGTGAGTCGCATTTATACCAATTACGCGATAATCGATGTCAGAGATAAACAGCTTTACGTGAGAGAACTGGCTCCCGGAGTGAGTTTTGAGTTTTTGCAAAAACATACTGAGGCAACATTGCATCAGAATTAAATCAGTAAAAACAGAAAGATGGCTAAAAAAGAAAATAGCGAAGAAATCTATAATAAGGCGCGCCAGGTAATTAGTGGTGGTGTAAGCCGGAATACGGTTTTTCGCATGCCTTATCCGAATTATGCCAACAGTGCTTCGGGTTGTTACATCACCGATATCGACGGCACAGTGCGCACTGATTTTGCCAATAACATGGCTGCACTTATTCATGGTCATTCATTTCCTCCAATTATCGATGCGGTTATCGAGCAGCTAAAAAAAGGAACAGCATACACACTTGCTTCCGAGATTGAAGTGGCGTTTGCCACTCACCTGATCGAACGCGTCGAAAGTTTCGAGCGTATTCGTTTTACAAATTCGGGTACCGAAGCTGTTATGGCGATGATAAAAGCATCGAGGGCGTTTACTGGCCGGCCAAAAATTGCCAAAGCCGAAGGTGCTTATCATGGTACTTACGATTTTGCTGAAGTCAGTCAAATGGCAGATCCGTCGAACTGGGGAAAGGAAGATCAGCCCAGCAGTGTTGCGCTTGCTCATGGAACACCTCCGTGTGTAACCAAAGACGTGGTCATCTATCCGTACAACAACATTGAACGCACGCTGAATATTCTGGATAAACATGCTGAAGATATTGCCTGTGTTATCGTTGATCCGGTCCCGCACCGTGTAGGTTTGGTTCCCGGAAACGATGATTTTATAGAGGCGCTTTACAGCTGGACCCGTAAAAATGAGGCTTTACTGGTTTTTGATGAGGTGGTAACTTTCCGTGTGAATTATGGCGGAGCACAGGAAAATTATTCGGTAAAACCGGATCTTACATCGCTTGGAAAGATAATCGGCGGCGGATTTCCGGTTGGTGCTGTTGCCGGAAGAGCCGATGTGATGCAGGTTTTTGATCCACACGAAAAGAATCTTCTGTTGCCTTACTCCGGAACGTTCTCGGCTAATCCGATAACCATGACAGCCGGTTACCAGGCGATGAAATATTATGATGCGGAAGCGGTGAAGCAGCTAAATCTACTGGCTGATGTAACAGTTAAACAGATTCGAGAAGTAATAAAACTTACAGATGTTCCGGTTTCGGTTACAGGCGCCGGTTCCATGTTTCGGATGCATCTTCGTCCTAATCCACCAACAACTTACCGCGAGGCTTATCTGGATAAAGAAGGCAAAAAGCTGGTTAATGAATTGCTGGATTACATGTATTACAAAGAAAATACCTTGATGATCAATACTTTCTCTTGCATGCTTTCAACGGTAATGACACAAAAGGAAATTGATCAACTTACAGAAGGATTACACAGAGCTTTTACGGCATTTAAACCAAGGATTCAAAAACTAAACAAAGATAACTATGAATGACGTTTTTATTTGCGATGCAATTCGCACACCGGTTGGAAAATATGGAGGTTCGCTGTCCGCGATCCGGGCAGATGATCTGGCGGCCATTCCACTAAAGATTTTGTTGGAGCGCAACGATCAGATCGATCCGTCAGCTTTCGACGATGTGATAATGGGATGTGCTAACCAGGCTGGAGAAGACAACCGAAATATTGCACGGATGGCTTTACTTTTGGCAGGAATGCCGGAGTCAGTTCCGGGAGTGACTATAAATCGTTTGTGTTCTTCAGGAATGGAAGCTATTGGATTGGCAGCGCGGGCCATAAAAGCAGGCGAGGCTGAGCTGATGATCGCCGGCGGAGCAGAAAATATGTCGCGGTCGCCATTGGTAATGCCAAAAGCTACACAGGCTTTTTCCCGAAATACTGAAATCTATGACTCAACAATTGGCTGGCGTTTTGTAAATGATAAGTTTCAGAAAAAATATGGAACAGATCCGCTGATTTGCACGGCAGAAAATCTGGCCACAGAATTCAGAATCAGTCGCGAAGATCAGGATCGTTTTGCACACAACAGTCAGTTGAAAACCGCTGAAGCACAGCAAAACGGGGCACTGGCGAGGGAAATTATACCGGTTTCGATTCCACAACCAAAAGGAGATCCGGTCATCTTTGAAAAGGATGAACATCCGAGACTGACTTCCCTTGAAAAACTGGCATCGTTGAATCCGGTTTATGGACCGGGAACCACTGTTACTGCCGGAAATGCTTCGGGTATTAACGATGGTGCAGCTGCTGTTATTGTCGCTTCGGAAGCCGCCATTAAGAAGTTCAATCTAACACCGAAAGCAAGAATTCTGGGAACTCAGGCAGCCGGTGTGCCACCAAGAACCATGGGAATTGGACCGGTTCCGGCCACTTACAAGCTTTTAAAACGATTGGGAATGACTTTGGATCAGATGGGCATCATCGAATTAAATGAAGCATTTGCCGCTCAATCGCTGGCTTGCATCCGCGAGTTTGGAATGGCAGACGATGATCCGCGGTTGAATCCACTTGGAGGAGCAATCGCACTCGGACATCCGCTGGGAATGTCGGGAGCGCGTTTGGTTACAACTGCAATTTATCAGCTGCAAAATTCAAACTCAAAATACGCGCTTTGTACCATGTGTGTTGGCGTTGGTCAGGGCGTTTCAATGATTTTGGAAAAGGTGTAAACGTTAACTATACCCCTTTGCCTTACGGCATTTCCCCTTAAAAAGGGGAAAACTGCTTAGGGTTACTGAAAAAGTTGATTTGAAAATGCTCCCCTCTGGACGGGAACTCCCGAAGGGTGAGGGGTAAAATGAAATTAAGAACAACTAAAAATAAAGACAATGAAAATTGATATCTCAAAAGAATTAAAAGAGTTAGGAATTAGTGAAGTTAATAATGGTGTTTGCACCGGAACCAAATGGAAAACAACCTCCGGTGCAGTTGTTGAATCGTTTTCGCCTTCGGACGGAGAATTAATTGCAACTGTGAATCAGGCAACTACTGCCGACTACCACGAGGTGGTGGAAAAAGCGAAAGGCGCTTTTAAAGTTTGGCGAATGGTGCCGGCTCCAAAACGTGGCGAGATTGTGCGCCAGATTGGTTTGGAACTTCGCAAATTTAAGGAGCCGCTCGGAAAACTTGTATCGTACGAAATGGGTAAAATTTACCAGGAAGGTCTTGGTGAGGTGCAGGAAATGATCGATATCTGCGATTTTGCCGTTGGTCAGTCGCGCCAGTTATACGGTTTTACCATGCACTCTGAACGGGAAAAACACCGCATGTACGACCAGTATCATCCACTGGGAATTGTAGGTGTTGTTTCGGCGTTTAACTTTCCGGTTGCCGTTTGGGCATGGAATGCGATGATCGCGCTGGTGGCAGGAGATGTAGTTATCTGGAAACCGTCATCAAAAGTATTTTTATGTGCTATCGCTGTACATAACATCGTTGCGAAAGTATTAAAAGATAACGATGTCCCTGAAGGTGTTTTGAATCTGGTAGCAGCAGGTTCACGCGAATTGGGTGACGAGTTTTTCAGTGACAAAAATATTCCGCTGGTATCATTTACCGGCTCAACAAAAATTGGTAAGAAAGTTGGTGGTCTTGTCGGTCAGCGTTTGGGAAAAACCATCCTTGAACTTGGCGGAAACAATGCCATTATAATTACTCCTGAGGCCGATCTTGAAATGGCGCTTCGTGCGGTTGTTTTTGGTGCAGTAGGTACTTGCGGACAGCGATGTACTTCTACCCGCCGCATTATCGTTCACGATTCGGTTTACGAAGATTTTAAAAACCGTTTGATTGCTATTTACGAGCAATTGCCAATTGGTCATGCCCTGGATGAAAAAACACTGGTTGGGCCACTGGTTGATCGTTGGGCTGTGGATACTTACCTCGCCGCCATCGAGAAAGTAAAAGCTGAAGGTGGAAATCTGCTGATTGGTGGAGAAGTGCTTTCAGGAGAAGGCTATGAATCAGGATGTTTTGTAACGCCGAGTATCGCCGAGGTGGAAAATCATTACGAAATCGTTCAGGACGAAACTTTTGCTCCGTTGCTGTATATGATTCGTTATACCGATCTGGATGAGGCCATTCGTTTGCACAACGATGTGCCACAGGGATTGTCGTCGGCAATTTTCTCAACGCATATGCTGGAAACCGAGAAATTCCTGTCGCACGAAGGATCGGATTGCGGAATTGCCAATGTAAATATTGGAACGTCGGGTGCCGAAATTGGTGGCGCTTTTGGTGGCGAGAAAGAAACTGGTGGTGGTCGCGAGTCGGGTTCCGATGCATGGAAAGCTTATATGCGACGTCAAACCAATACAATAAATTACAGCACAGAGCTTCCATTGGCTCAGGGAATTGAGTTTAATGTCTAGAATTCAATTTCAATACTCATAGCTAAAGAACTGAATAAATGAAGAACATACTAATATTTGGGGCCGGTAGGTCGAGTGTATTTTTGCTCACCTACCTGGCCGAACGTGCATCAAAATATCACTGGCATATAAAAGTTGTTGACGCCGAAGAAAGTGCTCTGGCAAAATCGCTAAAACTGTCCTTTTCCATTTTAAATGTGCGCGATGAATTTGCCCGCGACCAGGAAGTTCGTGAAGCGGATCTGGTAATTTCCATGTTGCCCGCACGCTTTCATAAACTGGTGATGCAATCGTGTCTGAAATTTTCGAAAAGTTTGTTTACGGCTTCGTACGAAAGTAAGGAAACACTGCAAGTTGAAGAGGAAGCAAGAAGTAAAGGCCTGCTGTTTTTAAACGAATGCGGTTTAGATCCTGGCCTCGATCATATGTCGGCGATGCGCGTGATCAATGAAATTAAAAACGAAGGCCATCAGTTGGAGGCTTTTGAATCTTTTACCGGTGGTTTGGTGGCACCAGAATCAGATGATAATCCGTGGCATTACAAGTTTAGCTGGAATCCGAGAAATGTGGTGTTGGCCGGACAAGGCGGACCTGCAAAATTTATCCAGAAAGGAAAGGTAAAATACATTCCTTACAACCGCTTATTTCGCAGAACTGAGTTGATTGAGATTGATGATTACGGTTGGTTTGAAGGTTATGCCAACCGCGATTCGTTGAGCTACATAGAGAAATATGGATTACAGGAAGTACCCACTATTTTTCGGGGGACTTTGCGGCGTCCGGGTTTTTGTAAGGCGTGGAATGTGTTTGTGCAGTTGGGCGCCACCAGCGATGAGCATTATATTGACAATGTAGAAGACATGACTTATCGTGACTTTATTAATTCGTTTCTGTATTATCATCCTGCTACTGTTGATCTGAAACTGTATCATTCGATGCAAATTCCGATGGATTCGGAGATCATTCCAAAACTGGAATGGCTGGGAATCTTTGATGATCGAAAAATTGGATTGAAACGTGCAACGCCTGCCCAGGTAATGGAAAAGTTGCTTTCGGAAAAATGGCAGTTGATGCCCGAAGATAAAGATATGATCGTGATGTGGCATAAGTTTGAATACCTCGATCGCGACAGTAAAGAAAAAGTGGAGAAGAACAGTTCGTTGGTGGTAATTGGCGAATCGGGAGAGAAAACAGCCATGGCAAAAACGGTGGGTTTACCACTTGCGGTTGCTGCAAAATTGTTTCTAACCGACAAACTGAACCATCGCGGAATTTATATTCCAACGCACCCCGATATTTACGAACCGATTTTGGATGAATTGGAAGAATTTGGAATCAAGTTCGCCGAAATGGAGAAAAGACTGGTTGGTCAGGGAAATGTGGTTTAAAAGGAGAGACTCCTCCTTATTTTACCAATTTTAACACGGATAAAAAGGCACAGTGGTCGGAAGCAATTTCATCGCAAATGACTTCTGTTTCTACCACTTGCCACCTTTCGGCAGGCCTGAAAAATATGTAATCAATCTTTATCTCAGGGGCGTCTGATGGATAAGTTAAAGCTCCTTCTTGGTCGCTTGCCATCCAGTATTTTTTCAGAATTGAGATGGGCTCGCTGTCGGGTGTAGCATTTAAATCGCCGGCTAAAATTGAGGGGTATTTACATGAGGTGAAAACCTCGTTGATCGTTTCTACCTGATCTATTCTATCCATGCTTCTTTCCTGGTGCTCCAAATGAGTTCCGATAAAGCTGATTGTATCTCCCGATTCCAGTTGTACCAGAACTTGAAGTGCTGCGCGTGGTTCATTTTCGGGTGAGTGGGGAAGCGGTACATTTTTGCTCGAAAGAATGGGCATTTTTGTCAATATTCCTTCCCCGTATCCGCCACCGTCATAAGGCATGGCAATTCCAAATAACGGAGCCATCTTAGTTCGCGAGCCGAGTTCGGTAACGAGATCGTAGTTGCGGGCGCGATTGGTTTTGAAATCAACCTCCTGCATGGCTACCAGGTCAGGATTTGTATTCTGAATAACCGATGCGATCTTGTCCAAATCAAAATCGCCTTTGGTTGTTGCGCCGTGCAAAATATTAAAAGTTAAAACGCGAACTGTAATTTCTTTATCAGAAGTGTTTTGCGCGGGAATTGTATGGAAAGTTAATACAAGGGTGAGTATAGCAAGTAACTGTTTCGTCATTTTCATTGATCATAAATTAGCGGGGTGAAGGTAGAGATTAAATTTTTGAAATTCCATATTTAGTATAACTTTGATTTCAAACAAACTTTACCTGAAATGATGACCAAAAAAATCAACTTCACCGTGTTTATTTTTTTCCTCTTTGTATTGGTTTCGTGCCAGAGTGAGCAACAAAACTGGACTCATTTTCGTGGATCGAATATGGACGGACATGCCAATGTGGAAACAGCTCCGCTGCACTGGAGCGATACTGAAAATGTTGTTTGGAAAGTGCCCGTAAAAGGATTGGGCTGGTCATCGCCGGTGGTTTATAATGGACAGGTTTGGGTGACTTCGGCTGAAAAAGAAGGACACGAATTTTACCTGTTTTGTTTCGATCTGGAAACCGGCAAACTGTTAAGCGAGCAAACATTGTTTACTGCAGAAGATCCGCAGCGCATACACGGAACCAATTCGTATGCCACGCCTACTCCGTGCATTGAGGAAGGACGTGTTTATGTGCATTATGGAAGTTTTGGAACGGCCTGTGTCGATACTGAAAATTTCGAGGTGATCTGGAAACGAAATGATTTGCCGTGCGATCACATGCAGGGACCGGCATCATCGCCAATAATTTACAAGGATAAACTGATTGTGCATTTGGAGGGAACCGAAGATCCATACGTGGTTGCTCTAGATAAAAAGACAGGAGATATAATTTGGAAAAGTGTCCGCCCAAAAGAAATATACGATCCGCTGGAACCGGTTTATCGGAAATCGTACCAAACACCAATTGTAATAACTGTCGGAGACCGGGATTTGCTGATCAGCAACTCTGCTTTCATGTGTTTTGCACACGATGTAAATACCGGAGAGGTGGTCTGGTCGTTTAAATATGGTTACGACTCCACAGTAAGTCAGCCTTTGTTTTACAACGGACTTGTATTTGTAAATTCCGGCTGGATATTTTTGGATGGTAAGCCAAATTTTACCCGGCAGTTTGCTATCGATCCAACAGGAACGGGTGATGTAACAGAAACACATCAGGTTTGGATGTACGAAGATGAGGTGCCGCAAATTCCAACGCCCGTAATTGTTGACGGAAAAATGTATATGGTACACGCCCGGGGCACGGTAACTTGTTTGGATGCGATGACAGGAAAAGTGATCTGGAAAGAAAAACTGAAGGGTAACTTTAATTCGTCGCCGATTTATGCCGGTGGAAATATTTACTTTATCAATGTAAAAGGATTTTGTACGATTTTAAAACCAGGCGATTCGTTTGAGAAAGTTGCTGAAAACGATATTAGTGAAACAGTAAAAGCAGTACCTGTTTTTGTTGGCGATAAAATGCTTTTGCGAAGCGAGAAGAATTTGTATTTGATTAAGTAGCAATCTGCGATTATAATAAAAATGAGCTCATCTGTATTTTCACTGATGAGCTCATTTCGTTTCCAAATATATCTGGTTCGCTACATTCCCAAAGCATTTCCGGCGATGTCGATTATTTGTTCAAATTGATGCATATTCTGCAAATCGAGCGTTCCTGTAATGTAAATAATCATATTATTACTCACCAGGAGAAATTCATTCTCGTTGTTACCATCTTTTTTATAAAACGATATTTTTGAGCGTTCGTCTCTTTGCGTCATTAAACGTGTATAATCCTTTAGATTCGCGTTCTCCATGAATGTTTTATATAATTCTTCGCCAAGCTCTGTGCGGTGTGCTCCTCCGGGCTGAATCATTTTTAATTGATGAAGTTTGCTGATGTATTCTTTAAATTCAGGACTGATCTCTCTTGATTCCGACAGCATTTTGAACATGTCTTTTGTGACTTCAAAATAAGATACACCTTCACGACTGTCGATTTGTTTAAAGGCCTGATCGATACTTTTATTTCCATCTTGCGCCAGACTACAGACACTGATGAATAGAAAGAATAAGATGAATTTTGTTCTCATGATTAATTGATTTTAAGATCTTTAATTGGATTGTCAAATTGGATATTTAAATTTTTCAACGATTGTACACCGCTTAACGGAGTGTTAATTTGTTTTGCGTTTTCAAGTTTAGCAAGGCAGGCATTCATTTCTTTCGAAAACTGATACAATGCCAGTTTGGTATTTTCCTCGAGCTCTGCCAGCTCATTTTCTGTTAAAGTAATTTGTTGTTCTTGTTGATGGCGATTTAAGCCAACAAAAATGAGGCTCACCACCAGCAAAACCGAAGCCGCATACGCGAACAATCTTTTTGGTTGCAGAAAACGTTGCTTTTTATGTTGTTCTATTTTTTCGAACGGATTAAAGTCCGGCACCTCTGCACTTATGCGGTCGTTCAGTTGTTGGTACGATTGGATAAATTCCTGTTCCAACGAATTTTCCTTTTCGGTTGCTCCTAAATCTTTCAGATCGAAATCTTCTTCAAGAAAGTGTTTTGATTTATTGCTACACATTTGCTAACTCCTCCTTAAAAATTTCAAATAATTTTTTTCTTCCTCTCGAAACATGCACGCGTATTGTATTTGTGCTTTGTTCCATAATTTCGCTCACCTCTTCGTATTCCAGTCCCTGGAAATCTTTTAATTCTATTGCCATTCTTTGCTGGTCGGGTAATTGGTGCAGTTCCTGTTTTAACTTATCCACCAGGTCAATAGCATCAAATCGCGTTTCTTCCTGTGCTTCGTGAACGTTTGCCAACAGGTAATTTTGGTGGTGTTTTTGTTTTCGCAACACATCGAAACAATGGTTTTTAACTGCATTTAAACAATAGCTTTCAAGGTTTTTTGCATCATCCAACAAACGTTTGTTTTTCCACAACTTTAGCACCACCTCCTGAACTGCATCCTGTGCATCGTTGCTGTCTTTTAGTATGCTAAAGGCAAACCTGAATAGTTTATCTTTTAGTTGTATAATTAGTTTTTCAAATTTGCTGTTTGTCATCTAAACGGGCTATTGCTTTTAATGAATTACGTTCGAGTGCCGATTTCATAACACGCTAAGGTAAAAAAATGAAATTATTGTTTGTGAAATTCAATATGGATGGCTGACTTTTAGAGCCTTGTGTAGCCCGATATTAAATTTAAAGGTAAGAATGACTTTATTCATAGGGTTACGCGCATTACACTGCAAAACTTTCTTACATTTGCGCGCCGATTCCAAAGGCCGGTTATAATCTTATAACACATTGAGTGAAAACAAATAATACGTTTTGGTGTTGGTAAATTGGATTAGAAAAAAGTAAAATGACAGAAATCAGAAACATTGCAATTATTGCACACGTTGACCACGGTAAAACTACTTTGGTTGACCGAATACTTCACCAGGTAAAATTGTTCCGCGAAAACCAGGAGGTTCAGGAGCTTTTACTGGATAACAACGACCTGGAACGTGAGCGTGGAATTACCATTCTTTCGAAAAACGTTTCGGTACGCTACAAAGACACCAAAATTAACATTATCGATACACCTGGGCACAGCGACTTTGGTGGCGAGGTGGAGCGTGTATTGAATATGGCAGATGGTGTTTTATTAATTGTTGATGCTTTTGAAGGGCCAATGCCGCAAACTCGTTTTGTGTTGCAAAAAGCCATCGAATTGGGATTAAAACCAATGGTGGTGGTTAACAAAGTCGACAAAGAAAACTGTACTCCGGAAATTGCCCAGGAGAAAGTTTTCGATTTGATGTTTAGCCTTGATGCAACCGAAGAGCAGTTGGATTTTCCAACAGTTTACGGATCGGCAAAAGCTGGCTGGATGGGACCGGACTGGCAAACTCCAACTGAAGATGTTGTTTATTTGCTCGACCAGATTCTGGAACATATTCCGGCATCGACACCCAAAGAAGGAACCGTGCAAATGCGTATTACTTCGCTTGATTATTCATCGTACACCGGGCGTATTGCGGTAGGAAAAGTTACTCGTGGAGAGTTGGTTCCGGGGGCAAAAGTATCGCTGGTAAAACGCGATGGAACAATTATAAAATCGGTTGCTAAAGAGTGTTACTTGTTTGAAGGTCTGGGAAAAGAAAAGACAAAAGATGCGGTACCATGTGGAGAGATTTGTGCTGTGCTTGGACTGGAAGGATTTGATATTGGCGACACCATCGCAGATTTTGAAGAACCGGAAGGTTTAACACCGATTCAGGTGGACGAGCCAACCATGAGCATGTTATTTGTGTCGAATAACTCGCCATTTTTCGGACGCGATGGTAAGTTCGTAACTTCTCGTCAGGTACGCGACCGCCTGTTCAAAGAAACCGAAAAGAACCTGGCTTTACGTGTTGAGGAAACCAATTCAGCCGATTCATTTCTGGTTTACGGACGTGGAATTCTTCACTTGTCGATTCTGATTGAAACCATGCGACGTGAGGGCTACGAAATTCAGGTAGGTCAGCCACAGGTACTTGTTAAAGAAATTGATGGTAAAAAATGCGAGCCGATCGAGGCCTTAACTGTTCAGGTTCCTGATGAATTTTCAGGTAAAGTAATTGAACTGGTTACTGCCCGTAAAGGCGATATTGCAAATATTGAAGTAGTTGACGAACGTGCCCATTTGGAATTTCATATTCCTTCGCGCGGTTTAATCGGTTTACGTAACCAAATGCTTACGGCAACCGAAGGTGAGGCCATTATGGCGCACCGCTTGAAAGGTTACGAGCCTTGGAAAGGGGAGCTGGGAGTTAAACGTAACGGAGCATTGATTTCGCTGGAAACAGGAACTTCAATTGCTTATTCGATTGATAAAATGCAGGATCGCGGACGTTTCTTTGTTGAGCCGGGCGAGGAAGTTTACGCCGGCATGGTAATTGGAGAAAACACCCGTCAGGATGATTTGACGATTAATATTATTCGTACCAAAAAAATGTCGAACATGCGTTCTTCGGGTGCTGATGAAAAAACATCGATTGCACCTGCGATTAAATTTTCGCTGGAAGAAGCAATGGAGTACATTCGTAACGATGAGTACATCGAAGTTACTCCGAACTTTATGCGTATCCGTAAAATCTACCTGGATGAACACGAGCGTAAACGCCGTGCAAAAATGTTAAGCGAATAAAATAGATCGAAAAATATACGAAGGCAGGTTGATTATCAATCTGCCTTTTTTTGTGCAGAAAATTGGCCGTTTGAGGTGTTTTTGCGATACTCTTGCTCCACTCCTTCCGGCTCGCAATTCCCTCCAGGAACAAATGTTTTACACTCAATCTCTGAAAAAAGGCTGGTGTATGAGGCGCAAACAGGGACACTTTTTCAATATAATAATACAATTGCGCCTATTTAAATCTCATCATTTAACCCCGGGCGACACTCTCCGCCAGATGGCGGTTCGTTTTCCCGGGGCTAAATTAATACGGACTTTCAGCCCTCTAACATCTTTTCTGTTGGGTTTAAGTATAGAAAATAAGCGCTGAAAGTGCTTAGTATTATAACCCAGGGCAAAGTAATTCAACGAATTACGTCGCCCTGGGGCATGACGAAACGATTAGAATCGTCCGGCGAAGGAAAATGATCGAAGCCATTTGGTTCTTCCGGACGAAATCCAACGGCGTTACTCATTCAAAGGAGGTGCCTGAAAGTTAGTTGTTGAGAGAGAGTAATTAAGACATTAATATTCCCTCCTGTTTTTTCAGTTCGGGCATAAGTTTTAATTCCACTTTTCAGCTACCGGGTTATTAAGAATTGCTCAACCAATCTTAAACATATCTTACTATTTAGATAGCTGATAAATTGCTGGCGAGCATTGCTAATGTGGGGTTTTGGTTCTATTTTTAGGAGCAAAACTTAACTGTAAAGTCATGATCAGAAAATGTTTATTTCTTGCTTTGGCAATGCTTTTTTCAATAACCAGTTTATTCGCCCAGGAACCAACTGTTTGGCGGGGGCACAACAATGGCGTTTATCCCGAAACAGGTTTGCTAAAAAATTGGCCGGCCAACGGTCCCGAAATTTTATGGTCTGTTGAAGGGCTGGGAGAAGGACACTCATCGCCGGTTTTTGCCAACGATAAAATTTACCTGTCAACAATGATTGATGGTGAAGGTTTTATATTCATTTTCTCTCAAAACGGAGAACAACTAAAGAAGATTTCGTACGGAAAAGAATTTACTGAAAGTTACCCGGGAGCTCGTTCTTCGGTTGTAGTTGACGGTGAGTTGATGTATATCTACAGTGGTTACGGAGTGTTAACTTGTATGGATTCGGAAAGTGGCGAAGTAAAATGGCGTAAAAATTCTTTTGAAGATTTTGATGGAAAAAATATTCGCTGGGGAGTTACAGAAACCGTTCTTATTGATGGCGATGTTTTGTATTTAACTCCGGGCGGAAAGATAAATAATATGGTGGCCTTAAATCGTTTTAACGGCGACTTGATCTGGACTTCAGCCGGGAAAGGTGATTTGTCTGCTTATTGTACTCCATTGATGGTTGAACTTCCGGCACGGAAATTACTGGTTACACACACTGCCGATCATATTATCGGTGTTGATGCTAAAACCGGACAGTTGTTATGGGATTACCCACATAAAAACCAGTGGAGCGTTCATCCGAATACACCGCTGTTCTACAATGGCGATCTATTCTGTTTTAGCGGTTATGGAACTGGAGGTGTAAAACTCGACCTTAGCGATGATGGCAGCAGCGTTACCAAACAGTGGGATAATGTGAAGCTCGACAGCCGCATGGGAGGAATGGTTGTGGTTGACGGTTATATGTACGGATCGGGCGATAAAGGCCGCGAATGGCGTTGTGTGAACTGGGAAACCGGCGAGGAAAAATATGCCTCGAAAGATCTTGCAAAAGGTGTTACCATTTATGCCGACGGTATGTTGTATTGTTACAGCGAACGTGGCGAACTGGCATTGGTAAAAGCTACGCCGGATGGATTTAATATAGTAAGTCAAACAAAAGTTGAATTGGGTACTGCGCAACATTGGGCACACCCGGTAATCAATAACGGCCGCTTGTTTGTTCGACACGGCGATGTGTTGATAGCTTATAAAATAAAATAGTGGCGGATGACCAAAAAAGGATGTTTGCGAGGTAAACATCCTTTTTTAGCCTTTATCTGTCGCATGTTTTTGATGACCAAAAGCTCAAAAGCTATATTTGAAAAAAAATCATGAACGAAAACCAACTACCCATATTTTTCCGCTATCGCTTTCTATGGCACTTGCTGTTTTGGGTGGTTGTTTTTATTGGCTACTGGGTAACATACGGCGGCTATCTCGAGCATTACCGCGAAGAATTTTTCCTTGGATTAACGGTGTTGCCGGCAAGAATAATTGGTACTTACACACTTGTTTATGGTATTCTGCCTTTTGCCATCGAAAAGAAAAAGTTCGTGACTTTTGGACTTCTTACAGTTATTCATGCACCACTTTTTGGGTTCCTGATTTACATATCGTACAAGATCCCAAACTTGTATCCCGATTTTTTTGACTATTCAAAACTACCGTTTTTTTATGTTCCGAAAATCTTTAACAAGATTATTTCCAACTATGGAATCCCGATTTTGGCGGCTTCAATAATCGTATTTAAAAAATGGTACATCGACGAGTTAAAAAATAAAAAGCTGGCTGAAGAAAAACTGGCGGCTGAATTGAATTTCCTAAAATCGCAGGTGCACCCGCATTTTCTTTTTAATACACTGAATAACCTGTATGCTTTAACGCTGATAAAGTCGGATAAAACACCCGATATTGTTTTGAAATTGTCGGGATTACTCGATTATATGATCTACAAAAGCAACGACGATTTTGTTCCGCTGCAAGAGGAGATTAAGATTCTCGAAAGCTACGTAGAGTTGGAAAGAATGCGCTACAACGAGCGTCTCGACCTGCAATATAATATTGAAGGAGAAGTCGACCATCACCGGATAGCGCCGTTGATTTTGTTGCCATTTATTGAAAATGCCTTTAAACACGGTGCCAGCAAAGACCGTAAAAATCCAAAGGTAGAAATAAGTATAAAAATCGATGAAAAATGCCTGGCTTTGCAGGTTAAAAATTCGACTCATGGGGAGCCTGAAAAGGATGAGAAACTGAAGGAGGGAATCGGATTAAAAAATGTCCAGCGACGTTTGGAACTGATTTATCCGAAGTCGCATAAACTGACGATTGATAAGCAGGATACAACATTTGAAGTTAACCTAAGAGTTTGCTGGAAAAATGAGTAGAACGAAGTGTTTAATAGTAGATGACGAACCGCTTGCGATTGAAGTGTTGAAATCGCATATCCAAAAGCTGGATTCGTTGGAAATTGTAGGTACCTGTGCCGATGCCATTGAGGCTTTCGATTTTTTAAAGTCGCACGAAGTTGACCTGGTTTTTCTTGATATTAACATGCCGGAAATGAAAGGGACTGATCTGGTTAAAACCCTGAAAAATCCACCGGCAATCGTTTTTACAACCGCTTACCGCGAATACGCCATCGAAAGTTACGACCTGAATGTGCTGGACTACCTGCTAAAACCCATTTCGTTTGAGCGTTTTTTGCAGGCCGTTGAAAAATACAATCAGCAGAATGTGTTGATAGAAGAAGTTACACTTCATAAAAACAATGGTGATTCGGAATGTATTTATCTGCGCGAAAAAAATGTGATCCACAAAATTCCTGTTATCGAGATTTTGTATGTTGAAAGTTTCGGCGATTACATGAAATTGCATACCACCGATCGGGAAATTAACAGCCGTTGCACCATGGCGGCGCTGGAAAAAGCATTGCCTGAAAAGGCTTTTGTTCGGGTGCATCGTTCGTTTCTGATTGCGATAAATAAGGTGACCAGCTTTAGCCCTGTAATGGTGGCAATTGGCGATAAAGAGTTTCCGATAGGTACACGATACCGCGAGAAAACCTTTGATAAACTGGATTTTAATTCATTCTTGAACAAATAAAACAATGCAAAAACCATGAAGACTTCATTAACGCTATTAATTATTGCATTTGCATTTTCACTAAGTGCCCAGGTTACACAGTGGCGGGGGCCAAACCGCGATGGTCAGTTCACCGAAACGGGTTTATTAAAAGAATGGCCCGCTGACGGCCCGGAATTGGTGATGCAGATTGAAAAAATTGGAAAAGGATATTCCTCGGCAATTCCTGAAGGGGATATGATTTATACAACAGGAATGATCGATACGCTGGATTATTTGACTGCGATTAATCCTGACGGTTCGTTTAAATATCAGGTGCCTTACGGCCGCTCGTGGAACAATTCGTTTCCCGATACGCGAAGCACGCCTGTAATCGATAACGACCGTATTTATGTAGAAAGCGGAACCGGACGTGTGGCCTGTTTAAACAAAGAAACGGGTGAAGAAATCTGGGCCGTTGAAGTGG
The DNA here is from genome assembly GCF_033963885.1 of Draconibacterium sp. IB214405. Taxonomy (NCBI): domain Bacteria; kingdom Pseudomonadati; phylum Bacteroidota; class Bacteroidia; order Marinilabiliales; family Prolixibacteraceae; genus Draconibacterium; species Draconibacterium sp. IB214405. The sequence goes on along the minus strand of NZ_JAXBMA010000005.1, from coordinate 287,569 downwards.
ATAAGGATTTTGAAACCGAATACCATGTTTGGGGAAACTCCGAAACTCCGTTGGTGGTCGACAACCTGGTAATTTGTACGCCTGCCGGAAGTAAAACAAGTGTTGTTGCTTTTGATAAAATGACCGGTGATCTGGTGTGGCAAAGCCAATCGGTTGGAGGCGCAAGAGCCTATGCATCGGCAACTGTTTACGAGTTTAACGGACATCGTTATATTTTGGCCATTACCGGAATGGAAATTCTGGCTTTGGTACCCGAAACGGGGGAAATTGCCTGGCACTATAAATATTTCGATCCGGCAAAGTGGAGCTGGCAACCAAACGGACTGATCTGGACAAATACTCCTGTTTTTAAAGACAACAATATTTTTATAACAATGGGATATGATTACCCGGCTGTTATGTTGGAAATGGATTCAACAGGAACATCGGTTAGCGAAAAATTTGTCGATCATACCTTTGATAATCACCACCATGGCGTAATTCTTACCGATGGATACTTGTATGGTTCCAACTGGTTCGACAATAAACGTGGACGCTGGGTGTGTATGAATTGGGAAACCGGAGAGATTAAATATGTGGCCGACTGGGACACAAAAGGCTCTATGGTAATGGCCGATGGTCTGTTGTATTGCTACAACGAACGTGGTAATGTAGGCCTGGTAAAACCTGATCCTGATGGTTTCGAAGTGATTAGCCAGTTTAAGATTACCGAGGGAGCCGGACCGCATTGGGCGCATCCGTACATCGCCAACGGCAAGTTGTATATCCGTCATGGCGAGGTGTTAATGGTGTATGCTATTAAAGCTTAACCCGGCGTTAACTCAAGTTTGCAGCAAAACCGTTATCTTTCTACTTTTTACCTGAATTAATGACGAAAAGAACCATAAATATCATCCTAATCTCGATCGGAACCATTGGATTTGTTTCCATTTTTTGGTGGTTAAATGCCGATCCTACCAAAGATTTTACTGTTAATCTTGAAGGCGCTGATAATCGCGGAAAAGGTGTGCCACCGCAGGAAGTGACCATTGGAGAGTATTTCGAGGAACTGGCTTCCGAGTACGAGGTGCTGGAAGAGACATGGACCAACTTTCGTGGGGCCGATCACGATAACATTTCGAAGTCGCCGGTAAAGCTGGTAGAAAGTTTTGGTGCGGATGGACCGAAAATTCTTTGGTCGAAAAAATTAGGTGAAGGACACTCAGGAGCTGCTATTTACAAAGGTTTGGCTTATGTGCTCGATTACGATGAAGAGGAGCGCGCCGATATTTTGCGCTGTTTTTCGGTGGTTTCCGGTGAAGAGCAGTGGCGTCGTGGTTACGATGTGGCTATTAAACGAAATCACGGAATGTCGCGAACTATTCCGGCAGTTACCGATAAATACATTGTAACGATTGGTCCCAAATGCCATGTTATGTGTCTCGATCGCGAAACCGGAGATTTTCGTTGGGGACTCGATGTGGTGAAAGAGTATCAGAATGAAATTCCGTTTTGGTATACCGGTCAGTGTCCGTTAATCGACAATGGAGTGGCTGTAATTGCGACCGGAGGAAGTAAAATGATGGTTGCTGTTGATTGCGAAACCGGCGAAAAATTATGGGAAACGCCAAATCCGAATGGCTGGAAAATGTCGCACTCATCAATAATGCCTTATACTTTTGGCGGACGAAAAATGTATGTATACAGTGCCATTGGTGGTTTGGTAGGAGTGGCTGCCGACGGACCAGATGCCGGGCAGATTTTGTGGGAAACATCGAAGTGGAACCACTCGGTTGTTGCTCCGTCGCCGGTTTGTATGCCCGACGGGAAGATTTTTATGACCGCAGGTTACGGAGCAGGAAGTATGATGTTGCAATTAACTGAAACGAATGGTACTTTCTCTGTTGAGCCACTTTATGAATATGCTCCGAAAGATGGATTGGCTTGCGAGCAGCAAACGCCACTTTTCTGGAATGGTTATTTGTTTGGTATTGTTCCGAAAGATGGTGGTGCTAACCGAAATCAGCTGATTTGTGTACGTCCTGATGACTCACGAAAAGTGGTGTGGACGAGTGGTAAAGAAACCCGTTTTGGACTCGGACCCTATTTTATTGCCGACAATAAAATGTTCATCCTGAGTGACGACGGAACACTGACTATTGCACGCCCAAACACCGAAAAATACATTCAGTTGGAACAGGTTAACGTAATTGAAGAAGGGCACGATGCCTGGGCACCTTTTGCGCTGGCCGATGGTTATTTGTTGCTACGCGACGCAGAAACGATGATCTGCATCGACTTGAATGTGAACGGATAGATAAGCATTAATGCAAATATATTGTCATGAAACGAGCATGTAAAATTATTATACCCAAGAGTATAGTTAAAATACAGCGAGTTCCATACTATACCTTTGAAAACAAACAATTTTAATAGTATGAAGAACAAAGGAATCGTAATATTTCTGATTGTACTGGCGGTGGTAATCGTTGGCATAATGGTGGTTGACTGGTACTCGAAGCGTCCGGATAACATGGACGCCAATAAATTTGAGTTCAGTGTGGATGAGTTTCGGAATGTCCCGGAAGAGCTGGTGAAGTACAAAGAGACCCGCAATTTTAACCTGGGCTTTGTATTGGCAGAGGCGCTTGAAGTGGCCAACGACAAAATATATGCGGTTGGCGATCAGGAATTGAAGATCGTTGATTTTTCAGGAACGCTGCTGGGCGAGGTTGGTTTTCTTGACGAACCTCATGGAATTGATGTGGTTGGCGATAACATTTATGTGGTGTTCGAGAAATTTGTGTGGATCGTTGATGAAACCGGTACAACCATTCATAAGTGGGAAATTGAGGGCGCTGATACCTATTTAACCGCAATTGCAGTTGATGGCGAGGATATTATGGTTGCTGATGCCGGTAACCGACGCGTGATACGTTTTAATCATCAAGGCGAAATTGTGAACGAGTTTGAAGGAAAAACTGATGATGATTTAGCGCACGGATTTATTATTCCGAGCCCGTATTTCGATCTGGATATAACTACTTACGGCGATTTGTGGGTGGCCAATCCGGGCATGCACACCATGGAAAATTACACGAAGGAAGGACGCTTGCGAGAGTACTGGAAAGCTTCAGGAAATCAAACTGAGAATTTTAGCGGATGTTGCAATCCTGCTCACTTCTGCTTTTTGCCCGATGGCAGTTTTGTTACCAGCGAAAAAGGTTTGGTTCGCGTGAAAATCTACAAAGCTTCTGGTGAATTCTCGGGAGTTGTAGCTCCTCCGGCAAAATTCGATGAAAAAATTGAAGGACAGGCTCCCGATGTTGCTGTCGATGAGCAAGGAAATATTTATGCGCTTGATTTCGACCGAAATGTTTTGCGTGTGTTTGAGCCAAAAGTTTCTGAATAGAGAATATTAAAGAGATGAAACGAAAAGAATTTATAAGAACAACAGGCCGGCTTTTGCTTCTCGGAGGAATTACCGCTTCTGCAGGCTATTTGTTCGTGAATAAAAAGGTGTCTGCCGCTTGTTCGGTTTCCCCAACTTGTGATAATTGTGGCAAATTTCAGAAATGTGATTTACCACAGGCGAAGGAGGTAAAATATGGAAAATAACAGCAAATCACAAAGCCGCCGGAAGTTTATCCGGAATGGAGTGCGTGCCTCATTGTTATTATCGTTGGGCGCGGTAAGTGTTTCGGCGCTTCGTAAGGTAAGTGGCGATGATTATGTGTGGCAAATCGATCCGTTTAAATGTACGCAGTGCGGGCGCTGTGCAACCGAGTGTGTGTTGAACCCTTCGGCCGTAAAATGTCTCCATGCTTTTGATTTGTGTGGTTACTGCGACTTGTGCGGCGGATACTTGAAACCCGATGCCAATGCGCAAAGTACAGCTGCCGAAAATCAGTTGTGCCCAACGGCGGCTATCGAACGTCGATTTATCGAGGAACCCTATTTCGAATATCATATTGATGAGGATTTGTGCATTGGTTGTGGAAAATGTGTTGCCGGATGTACCTCGTTTGGAAACGGTTCGATGCATCTGCAGATCATGCACCACATTTGTGTGAATTGTAACGAATGTTCCATCGCCAGGGTTTGCCCGTCGGACGCCATAAGCTGGGTAAAAGCCAGTGAAGCCTACAACGTAAAAGGCGATTTTACAAACAATTCTGAAGCCTGATATTTATAATGAGAAATCAACTTAACCAAAATAAAAACCAAAATAGCTACGGACTTCTGACTCCGGGCTTCCGACATAATTTTAAGTACCTACTTTTTACTTTTGCCTTTTTCCTTTTCACTTTTAACTTGTCGGCCCAGAAACAACGTTTTCCAAAGCCGGAATTCGAAACAGGTTACACGCAACCAACGCCGGTAACACCAGAACCACGGGCGCTTGCAATGGAATATTTCGATGTATTTGTATTGTTGTTGGTGTTATCTGCCGCAACTTATTTTGCATTAAAAAGCCGTTCGCGGCAAGGAATTTTGTGGCTGTCGATTTTCACGCTCGTTTATTTCGGATTTTACCGAAACGGCTGTATTTGCAGCATTGGAGCCATACAAAATGTTACGCTCACCTTTTTCGATTCGGCCTATGCCATTTCGCTAACAGCCTTGCTGTTTTTTATACTGCCGCTGTTGTTTACCTTGTTTTTTGGGCGAACGTTCTGCGCCGGTGCCTGTCCTTTAGGTGCCATTCAGGATTTGGTGGTTGTAAAACCGATAAGTCTGCCAAAATGGTTGAATAAAACGCTCGGATTGATTCCATATTTATACCTGTCGCTGGCAGTGCTTTTTGCTGCTACAGGTACCGATTTTATCATTTGCCGATACGATCCTTTCGTCGGTATTTTCCGGATGGATGCCAAATTCCTTATGATAGTTTTGGGTATCGCTTTCCTGTTGATGGGAATGTTTGTTGCCCGTCCGTATTGCCGCTTTTTGTGCCCTTATGGAGTGCTGTTGAGTTGGATGTCGCGTTTTTCAAAATGGCATTTAACCATTACACCGTCAAAATGTATTCAATGTAAATTGTGTACACATTCGTGTCCTTTTGATGCGATTGATTTCCCAACCAACGAAAAGGAAGTGGTAAAATCCGGGTTGGGGCCAAATCGTTTTATAACCTATGCCTTGATAATTCCGTTGTGGATTGCACTGGGTGTATTTGTTGGCGCAAAATCGCATACTTTCTTATCAAAAGCAAACCAGGATGTTTATCTGGCAGAATTGCTGATTTCACATCCAGAATTAAGAAATGATCCCGATAATATTGATGTGCAGACTTTCCTTGCATCAGGAAAATCGATGGAGCAACTCGTAAGCGACGCCACCGTAATCCGTGAGAAATTTTATATCGGAAGTATGATTGCCGGAGGATTTATGGGATTGGTAATTGGAATGACCTTGCTGAATACAGTGGTGTTCCGTAAACGCCAGGATTATGAACCGCACAAAGGAAATTGCTACAGTTGCGCAAGGTGTGTGGACTATTGCCCGGTAGAAAAGTAATATTGAATAAAAAAGAAGAACCAAAATAATGAACAACCAGGATAAACTAAAACTATCGCAGAACATCGCTTTAATTGCAGGTATTTTTTGCGCGGCTGTTGCGCTGCTGCTTTTATTGAATTTTTGGCAGATCACAAAAACCGACCCCATTGAAAGTAAAGCTTTGGAAGCTTTGGTTCAACGGTTAAAAGACGATCGGAATAATGAGGAACTGAAAGAAGAGATCCGAAACTTCGATTTGCTGGCCCGAAAGGCGTATTTTAACAGTCAGTGGCAGGTTGAAACCGGTGCTTATATGTTGCTGTTCGGTGCTATTGTTTTAGCATTCGCATTGCGGGTTTACTATTCTTCAAAAAGTAAAATTGAAGAACCGGAGAAGGTATTGGAAAACGAAATTGCCAGTCGGATAATTGCCCAAAAGGGGATTATTATTGTTGGGGCGGCAGTCATGGTTTTGGCGCTTCTGGCTTCCTTCCTGTCGGTGAACCAGCTAAAATCATACGACGTTACCGCTTTGGTAGCCGAAAATGAATCTTCAGCAGAAGATGCTGTTGAAGTAATAAATGTTGCTCCGGCACCAACCGCTGCTATCCAGGCTTCAGAAGAACCAGCTGTCGAAGAGACTACTACATCGGCAAATGAGGTGAAAGAAACCGCAACGGAAACGCAAGCCAATGATGCTGTTGAAAAAGAATCAGCATCGGAAGATGTTGCTAAAACACCGGCTGTAGAACCAAAACCGGTCGCTGCACCAACAGGATTGACGCTTGCTGAAATTCAGAAAAACTTTAATGCGCTCCGTGGACCTTTGTCGCAGGGAGTGATCATGCATAAAAATATTCCTACCGAGTGGGACGGCGCTGCCGGAACAAATGTGCTCTGGAAAGTTGAAGTGCCAAAACATGGATTCAACTCTCCGATAATCTGGGGCGATAAATTGTTTGTAGCAGGTGCTAATCCGACCAGCCGCGAAGTGTATTGTTACAATCGCAACGATGGTAAATTGCTGTGGACAGGAGTCGCCGATAATATTCAGGGGGCGCCTGCAACACCACCGCGTGTTACCGACGATACAGGTTTGTCGGCATCAACACTTACAACTGATGGAAACGCTGTTTTTGCCATTTTTGCCACTGGCGATGTAATTGCTTTCGATATGAGCGGCAAACGTTTGTGGGCACGAAACCTGGGTGTTCCAGATAACCATTATGGCCATTCATCGTCGCTGGTAACCTGGAACGGAAAGCTTATTATTCAATACGATACAAACCGAAGCGGGAAAATTATGGCATTGGACAATAAATCAGGTGAAACGGTTTGGGAAACTCAACGTCAGGCTAAAATCTCATGGGCAAGCCCGGTTTTGGCAGAAGTGGATGGTAAATATCAGGCCATTTTAATTGCTGATCCGATAGTAGCCGGATACGATGTGGAAACAGGGGAAGAGCTTTGGGCGGTTGAATGTATGATGGGTGAAGTTGGGGCATCGGTTGGTTACGCCGACGGAATTGTTGTGGCAGCCAACGAATATGCACGAATGGTAGCCATCGATATCCGTACGCATGAAATTCTTTGGGAAGATGATTATTATTTGCCGGAAGCCTCCAGTCTTTTGGCTCACGACGGCCTGTTATTTGCTGCAACCAGCTATGGCGTTTTTGTCTGCTACGACCTTAAAGAGGGTGAATTGCTTTGGGAAGATGATTTTGGTTCGCCGGTTTACTCATCGCCGGTTTATGCTGATGGGAAAGTTTATCTGATGGACAACGACGGAGTAATGCGCATATACGAATTTTCGAGAGAGTTGAAAAAGGTTGGTGAAAACGCGTTGGGAGAACTTTCTGGTCAAACGCCGGCTTTTGCCGATGGAAGGATTTACATACGTGGGGAGAACGATTTGTATTGTATTGGCAAGTAGATTTTTGAGGACGAATAAATGACAGAAGAAAATAAATATATCGATCAGCTCATTCAGGAAAAGGGTGTAACGAAAAAGAGCCTGATTCCGATTCTTCAGGCCATTCAGAAAGAATACAATTATTTGCCTGAGGAAGTACTGAGGTTGGTGGCTGAAAAAACAGAGATCAGTCTGGCTGAGATTATTGGCGTGGCCAGTTTTTACTCGCAGTTTCGTTTGCAGCCGGTTGGCGAGCACATGATAAAAGTGTGTGTGGGAACTGCTTGCCACGTAAAAGGTGCCGGTCAGGTTTACGATGCTTTTCGTCGTGAACTGAAGCTGGCAGAAGGAAAGGATACCGAAGAATCAGGCAAATATACCCTGGAACAGGTGGCCTGTTTAGGATGTTGTACACTGGCGCCTGTTGTTCAGATCGACGAAACTACTTATGGTCATGTAGCTTCTGATCAGGTTGGTCAGTTGATCGCCGATTTTGAAAGTCTTAAAGGAACAAGAAATTCGAAAAAGGCACGAAAAGCTGATGGTTCAGAGATTCAGGGCGAGATTCGTATTGGACTTGGATCGTGCTGTGTGGCCAGTGGAAGTAAGGAGATTCAGGAGGAAGTGGAGCACGTTGTAAACGAAAGTGGGCTGCGAGTGAACCTGAAACATGTGGGCTGTGTGGGCATGTGTCACCAGGTGCCTTTGGTGGAGGTAGTTCCAAACGAAGGCGAGCCAACACTTTATGCCAAAGTAAAACCCGAGGACGTTAAAAATATTGTAGAAAGTCATTTTGAGGCGCCGGGCTTGTTTGCCCGTCTGAAAAATAAATTGATACATACCGTTGAGGAGATTCAAACCGACCGTAACTGGGACGGTATTGAGCGTTACGAAATTAGTATGCGCGAGAAGCCCGTTGCTTCATTTTTAGGGAAACAGGTTCCGATTGCCACTGAATATCGGGGAATTATCAATCCGCTGGATATCGATGAATACCTGAGTCGCGGTGGTTTTTCTGCCCTGAATAAAGTGCTCACAAAAATGGAGCCCAAAGAAGTGATCCGCGAAGTGAAAGATAGCGGCGTCAGAGGTCGTGGTGGAGCCGGATTTCCAACAGGTATAAAATGGGAGTTGGTAGAAAAACAGGACAATCCTGAAAAATATATTATTTGTAACGGCGATGAGGGCGATCCGGGAGCTTTTATGGACCGGATGTTGCTCGAGTCGTATCCGTATCGGGTAATTGAGGGGATGATCATTGCGGCCTATGCAACCGGCATTCATCAGGGGTATTTTTATATCCGTGCCGAATATCCGCTGGCGGTAAAACGAATTCGCGAGGCTCTAACAATTTGTAAGGCTAAAAACTACCTCGGCGAAAATATTTTGGGAAGTGGCTTTAATCTCGATTTGCAGATTTACGAAGGTGCCGGAGCTTTTGTTTGTGGTGAAGAAAGTGCGCTTATTGCGTCGATTGAAGGCAACCGGGGTTTCCCGAGAATGCGTCCGCCATTTCCGGCAGAGAGTGGTTTGTGGGGAAAACCAACACTGGTAAACAATACAGAAACACTAGCACAGATTTCCTATATCCTGCGAGAGGGAGCTGAAGGATTTTCAAAAATCGGATTGGGCAAAAGTACCGGAACAAAAGTATTTGCCCTGGCAGGGAAAGTGGCGCGTGGTGGGCTGATTGAAGTGCCAATGGGAACAACCATAAAACAAGTAATTGAAGAAATCGGTGGTGGAATTGCCAATGGCCGAAAATTTAAAGCGGTGCAGATTGGTGGTCCTTCAGGTGGTTGTATTCCGGCTGAACATTCTGACACACCAATTGATTTTGAATCGCTGGGAGAAATGGGGGCGATGATGGGATCGGGTGGCCTTGTGGTTCTCGACGACACCGATTGTATGGTTGATATTGCCCGTTATTTCCTTTCGTTCACGCAGGAAGAATCGTGTGGAAAATGTACCTTCTGTCGCGTTGGTACAAAACGAATGCTCGACATTCTCGATGGTATTGTTAGCGGGAAAGGCAAAAAAGGAGATATCGAAGAGTTGGAGCATCTGGCTGAATGGACAAAAAAAGGAAGCCTTTGCGGACTTGGAAGGTCGGCACCAAATCCGGTGTTAAGTACCTTGAGGCATTTCAGGGAAGAATACGAGGCGCACATCAGCGGAACTTGCCCGACCGGCAAATGTGCTGAACTGATTACTTACTCGGTAAACGACGAGTGTATCGGTTGTACCAAGTGTGTACAAAAGTGTCCGGTTGATGCTATTCCTTTTACACCGCATGAAAAACATACTATTGATACAGAATTGTGTATAAAATGTGATGCTTGCAGGGCGGCTTGTCCGGTTGATGCCATTGATGTAAAATAATCCAGTATCCAGAAAATGATTAAACTAAAAATAAATAACAAAGTAGTTGAGGTTGAACAAGGGACTTCGGTGATGAAAGCTGCACAACAACAGGGGATTGATATTCCGAACATGTGTTGGCACGACGAGCTGGAGCACTTTACGTCCTGCATGCTTTGTATGGTAAAAGACCACAAAAACGGTAGACTCTATCCGTCGTGTTCGGTAAAGGCAGTGGAAGGAATGGAGGTGATTACTGATGATGAAGAAGTTGCAGAATCACGAAAAACTGCACTGGAGTTGCTTTTAAGCGAGCATGTTGGCGATTGCGAGGGGCCATGTCAGGTGGCATGTCCGGCGCACATGGATATTCCGCACATGAACAGGTTGATAGCTGCCGGAAAATTTGATGAGGCGTTGAAGGTTGTAAAAAAGGACATTGCTCTGCCTGCAGTTTTGGGGCGCATTTGTCCGGCTCCTTGCGAAGGTGCCTGTCATCGGAAAACGGTTGACGAGCCGATTTCGATTTGTTTATTGAAACGGATTGTGGGTGATAACGGTCTTGAGCCAACAGTTCAGGAGGTTACGAAAACAGGAAAAAAAGTAGCTGTAATTGGTGCCGGTCCGGCTGGTTTGGCGGCTGCATATTACATGCAACTAAAAGGAATCGATGTAACACTCTTTGATAAAAATGAAAAAGCCGGCGGTCTGCTTCGCACCGAACTAATTGAAGAAGTTTTGCCATTGGATGTTTTGGATAAGGAAATTGAAGCAATAATAAAAACCGGTGTCGAATTTTGCGGAGGTCAGTCGATTGGAGCAGCAGAATTTGATCAATTGAAAAAGGAAAGCGATGCTATCGTTCTGGCGTCGGGTGTAATTTCTGATGATTCTGAAAAGTATGGTTTGAAAGCCAATCCAAAAGGAATCGACGCAGATAAAACAACTTATCAAACTTCCGACGAGAAAGTTTTTGCCATTGGAAATGTTTTGCGTTCATCCAGACTGGCAGTTCGCTCGGTTGGTCAGGGAAAAGAAGTCGCATTTTCTGTGATGCAATTTCTGTCCGGTCAGGAGATTAAAGGTGAGCCACGTTTATTTAATTCGCGCTTTGGAAAGATGGTAGCCGACGAGTTTGCCGAATACCTGAAAGAATCGGTAGAAGGTAAACGCAAAATTCCAGAACTTGGAAAGAATGCCGGTTTTACTAACGAAGAAGCCATTGCCGAAGCAAAAAGGTGTTTGCATTGCGACTGCCGTGCCATTGATAATTGTAAACTGCGTGAATATTCCGATCAGTATCAGGTGGATCAGAAACGCTTTAAAACCAGTGAACGCAGGAAGATAACGAAACAGATCAATCATGATCTGGTCGTGTACGAATCACAAAAATGTATCAAGTGCGGAATTTGTGTGCGCCTGACGGGAAAATACCAGGAGAAGTTTGGTTTTACATTTATTGGCAGAGGTTTTGATGTGGAGATAGGCGTTCCGTTTAACGAAGACCTGAAGTTGGGATTGACAGAAACAGCACATAAAGTTGCTGAAAGTTGTCCAACCGGAGCTATCTCGTTGAAAGGCTGAACACCCCCGATGATTAAAAATATTTACTATGATAAAGAAACTGGTTTCACTATCTATTATTTTCATTTTGGCAGTGCAGCTTCATGCTCAGCCATCCGATTCATGGCCTGTATTTCGTGGAGAACAACATCTTACAGGTGTTTCAAAAACAACACTGCCTGATTCGCCAAAGCTTTTATGGACTTTCGAAACAGGCGATAATATCAAGTCGGCACCGGTAGTAGCTAATAATAAAGTAGTGATCGGTTCTACTGATGGTTTTGTGTACTGTGTGGATACTTCTGGAAAGTTATTGTGGAAATTCGATACAGAAAATTCAATTGAAGCGCCTGCTCTTATTCTTGACAATACGGTTTACGTTGGAAATTTGGATGGGATGCTGTTTGCGCTAAATCTTGATAACGGCAAAAAACTATGGGATTACGAATGTGAAAATCAGATAATCGGCTCGGCAAACTGGTGGACAGAAGGTGGGACAACTTATATTTTTATGGGCAGTTATGATTATTACCTTCATTGTGTTGATGCAAAAACCGGAGAGCTGAAATGGAAATACGAGTCGGATAATTTTATCAACGGAGCTGCGGCCTGTGCTAATGGTAATGCCATATTTGGTGGCTGCGACGGATATCTTCACGTGGTTGATGTTACAACCGGGAAGCTGGTAGAAAAGATTGATGTGGCGACATATGTAGCCGGATCGGTTACTATTGAAAACGACAAAGCTTATGTAGGCGATTACGATGGCCGCTTCTTTCAGGTTGATATTAAAAACGACAAAACAACCTGGGTTTGGGAAGATGATAAAACGCACTTGCAGTTTATCGCTTCTCCGGCATTGTTGGGCGAAAAAGTGTTAACGGCCAACCACAACAAGTTTTTGTATTGTTTCAATAAAAATACAGGTGAGAAATTGTGGGAATATAACACCGGAAGGCAGGTAGAAGCTTCTCCGGTAATTGTTAAAAATAAGGTAGTTGTGGCGAATATGCGTGGCGATTTAGCCATTGTGAACCTTTCGGATGGGAAGCCTGTTTGGACTTATGAAATAGGAAGCCAGATCATCAGTAATCCTGCGGTGGCCAATGGTCAGCTCTTTGTGGGAGCTTACGATGGAAACATTTATTGTTTTGGCGAGTAATTGCCTTTTTATTCTTCCGGCTTCTAATTAATTTAGAGCATGAATATAATTCAAATCATACCCGGATCAGGTGGCAGCTTTTATTGCGGTAATTGCCTGCGCGACAGTAAATATGTGGATGCTTTGCGAAAACTGGATCACCAGGTGGTAAAAATCCCCATGTATTTGCCGCTTTTTTCCGATGAACACGACATTTCTGATATCCCGATTTTTTATGGGGCAATCAGTACTTATCTCAAGCAGGTTTATCCGATTTTTAGGAAAGCACCGGCTTGGTTCGATAAGCTGCTGAATTCAAAGCCAATGATGAAAATGGCAGCCTCAATGGCTGGATCTACCCGCGCAAAAGGGCTGGAAGACATGACCATCTCGATGTTGCTGGGCGAACAGGGCGAGCAAAAAGAAGAGCTGGAAAAAATGGTGGATTGGATTGCTGAACACTGCAAGCCCGATGTTATTCATATTTCTAATGCGCTTCTACTTGGTCTGGCCAAACGACTGAAAGAAAAAGTTGGCGTTCCGGTGGTTTGTTCGCTTCAGGATGAGGATGTTTGGGTTGATGCAATGCAACCACAGTTTCAGCAGCCAATTTGGAATTTAATGCATGAACGTGCCGAAGATGTGGATGCGCTGGTTGCTGTCAGCAATTATTTTGCAGATGAGATGAAAAAGCGCATGCGCCTGGAAGACAAAAAGGTGCACACATTTTACCTGGGGGTTGATGTAGAAGATTATCCATACATTCCTGTTAAAGAGAAACCTAAAAATGTTGGTTATATTTCGAGAATGTGCCACAAAGATGGTTTCGATATCGTTGTGGATGCTTTTATCGAATTGAAAAATAAAGCTGGTTTCGAGGAGGTGAAACTGATAGCTACCGGAGGTTTGACCGGTGATGATAAAAAGTTTTTTAAAGAACAAAAACATAAGCTGAAAGAGGCTGGCTTATTGCATCAGTTTGAAGTGGTGGAAGAGTTTGAAGGAGCTGCCCGCCATGAATTCTTTAAACAGGTTGCCATGATTTCTGTGCCGGTTCGTATCGGCGAGGCATTTGGCATGTATTTGTTGGAAGCCATGGCGTCCGGAGTTCCTGTGGTGCAACCTGCTTTGGGAGCTTTCCCCGAGATTGTTGATGTGTCAGGAGGCGGTATGATTTATTCGCCAAATACACCTGAAAAATTAAGTGAAAGTTGGGCGGAACTATTGAATGATTCTGAAAAGTTAGAAAAACTGAGCCTGGCCGGTTATGAAGGAACAAGCAAGAAATTTAATATACATAATCATGCAGCGGAGATTGTTGAGCTGTATGAGAATTTGAAGAAATAAACTTAGCGTCTTTGCGCCTTAGCGGTAAAACGAAATATAATGCTATTACAACTAAAACAAATTTCAAAAGGTTACGGAGAAGCCGGAACACACAGTTTTCGTCCGGTACTAAAAGAGCTTAATCTTGAACTGGAGAAAGGTCAAAAAGTGGCAATCATCGGACCAAGTGGATCAGGAAAAACGACTTTGCTGAATTTAGTAGGAGCGTTGGATACTCCTGATTCCGGTGAGGTGATGTTTAATGGTAACAATATTACCGGATACAACGCAACACAATTGGCAGATTTTCGAAATAAAAATCTTGGTTTTGTTTTTCAAATGCATCATTTAATGCCACAGTTGAGTATGTGGGAGAATGTGTTGCTGCCACTTTTACCGCAAGGAAAGGTTACAAAGGAACAAAAAGACTGGGCAGAATACCTGATCAAAAAAGTGGATATTTCAGAGCAACGTAATCAAAAGCCTTCAGAAATGTCGGGTGGTGAGTGCCAGCGTACTGCTGTGGTTCGTGCACTAATCAATAAACCGGAACTGATTCTTGCTGATGAGCCAACCGGGGCGCTTGACGAGGCGAATGCCAATGCACTTTCTGAGCTGCTTGTTCAACTCAGCGAAGAGGGAGGTGTGACCTTGGTAACTGTAACGCACTCAGCAGAGTTAGCCCAAAAAATGGATTCAAAATTCGTACTGCGAAACGGTAAACTGGAAAAAGAATAATCTCCCTTTTTTGAGGGGAGTACGGCAAAGCCGGGAGGGGTGATTATGACCAAATTTCAATACATAATAAAATCTTTTCTTCATTATTTTAAAGCCAACTTGTTGGTTGCAATTGGTGTGGCTATCAGCACGATGGTTTTAACCGGCTCACTGGTTATTGGCGATTCGGTGAGGCACAGTTTAACCCAGGCAACCTTTTATCGTTTGGGCGAGACAACACATTTGGTAGCTGTGAAAGAGCGTTATTTTCGTCAGGAAATGGCTTCGGAAATGGAAGCTGCAAATCCTGATCTAAAAGCTACTTCGGTGCTTTTGTTGGAGGGAATGGCTGTAGTAGACGGAGGTCAGGAACGTGCAAATAAAGTTCAGGTGGTTGGCGTTGATGCTGATTTTGAGGAGATAGCAAATACATCGTTTTTTGCCGAATTACAAAATAATGAGATCGCCATAAGCGAAAATCTGGCAGAGCGTTTGCAAAAAGGCGCCGGTGATAATATCCTGGTTCGTATAAAAAAAGCCAGTTTAATTCCGATGAACGCACCGTTTGTATCGGCAGAAGAAACAAGTGTTGCCTTGCGTGCAACCATAAAAAAAGTGGTTAGCAAGGAAGAGCTGGGACGCTTTAGTTTGAAAAACTCGCAGACAGCACCCTACAATATTTTTATGTCGATTGAACGACTCAATCGGTTAATGGAATTTGAGGGAAAAGCGAACCAGATTCTGGTAGTAACAGAGCAAGAAACGGCAGTGGTTTCAGACGTGGTGAATACCTGTTTAACACCTGCCGATGCCGGATTAACATTGAAAAAGCTGGATGATAAGCGTGAAGTGGAAATTTCTACCGAGCGTGTTTTTATGGAGCCAAAAATTTCTGATCTGCTCGGAAGTTTGCCCGGAGCTGATATGATCCTGACCTACTTTGTTAATGCGATCGACCATAACCAATCTTCGGTTCACTATTCATTTGTGTCGTCGGTAAATGACCCAAAACTGGCTCAAAACGAAATAATCATAAATCGTTGGGCGGCCGATGATTTTAATGCGAATTTAGGAGACACCATTCGTTTACAATATTTTGAGATTGGCCCTTTACGCCAATTGGTAAATAAAGAGGCGGAGTTTGTTTTAAAGGAAATTGTATCGATGGATTCGCCATTGGCAGATCCAACGCGAGTGCCGCATTTGCCTGGATTATCCGATGCTGGTCATTGTCGGGAGTGGGAAGCCGGTGTACCCATAAATTTGGATGCCATCCGCGAAAAAGACGAAAAATACTGGGACGATTATAAAGGCACACCGAAAGCATTTATTTCAACAGAAAGTGCTTTGCAGTTGTGGTCAAACCGTTTTGGTGACTACACTGCTGTGCGCTATCCGGCCGGATCGTTTGATGAGAATGAATATAAAAAGGAATATGCTGCCGCTATTTCACCTGCCGATTTGGGAATGATCGTTGAACCAATTCGTGAACAGGGAGTACATGCAGCTCAAAACGGTACAGATTTTAGCGGACTTTTCATCGGATTGAGCTTTTTTATTCTGGTTGCTTCAATAATTTTAACCGCTTTACTTTTCCGCCTGAATCTTGAAAGTCGTTCAACCCAAATCGGACTGCTGGTTGCTCTTGGATTTCAGCAAAAACATATCCGAAGTTTCTACCTGTCCGAAGGTTTTGTGGTCTCGTTGTTTGGAGGAATTGTCGGGCTGGTCATTTCTTACTTTTATACCACGCTGGTTTTCCGCATATTAAATTCGTTGTGGTTCGATATTGTTCGTACCAATGTGCTCGAAATTAAGTTGTTGCCATCAACACTGGTCTTCGGATTGGTTATCAGCTTGATCGTTTCATTGGCTGCCATTGCCATTTCATTGCGTCGCTTTCAAAAACAAAAAGCTGTAGAATTACAGAAGCAGATCGCAGTTAAAGAAAGCCACTTGAAAACACGTTTGCTGAATGGCGTTTTGTGGGGAGCATTAGCATTGTCGGTAGTAGTTTTTGTTATGCAATTGTTTGCGAAACAGGCCGATGCTTCTATGTTTTTTATGTCGGGTGGATTAATGTTGCTTGGATTGTTACTGCTTTTCAGAAAGTTGCTCACGAAACGCGAAGCAAAAGAGTCACGTGAATTTCAGTTTAGTCAGTTGTCAGCAATAAATCTTACCCGAAATATCAGCCGATCGACTACCATAGTTACGCATTTTGCGTTGGGAACATTTATCGTTATCTCAACCGGTTCGTATAAAATGGATCTGATTGCCGGAGCCAATAAAAAAACAAGTGGCACCGGAGGCTTCTTGTATTTCGCCGAAACCACCATGCCCGTTCTATTCGATATTAATAACGAGGACAAGAAGGCGGAAGAAGGAATTTACGAAGATTTTAATGTGGTGCAGTTCCGCAAAGTGGATGGCGACGATGCCAGTTGTCTGAACCTGAACCGCATTGCGCAGCCTGCAATTTTGGGTGTTGATGCAGAGAACCTGGCGGGGCGTTTTGATTTTGCCGCAAAAATGAAAGGTTTGGATACTGATCCGTGGTTGAGTCTGGAAACGGATTTTGATGACGGAACAATTCCTGCCATTGCCGACCAGACTGTTATTCAGTGGGGGCTCGGCATGAAAGTGGGTGACGTGATAATGTATCAGAACGAATTGGGCGATACATTAAAGTTAAAACTGATCGCCGGAACAAAACCATCTGTTTTTCAAGGTTATGTAATAATATCGAATAAACATTTTCTGAAAAATTACCCCAGCAGTTCAGGCTCGAATATATTTCTGGTTGGCGGTGATGCTGCAAACGAAGCTGCTATTGGTGATGAGTTGCAATCGGTATTTCGCGATTATGGCTGGGAAATGGAAAGTGCGGCAAAACGCCTGGTAGAATTTTATTCTGTTACAAACACTTATTTATCTATATTTCTGGCGCTTGGAGCTTTAGGATTGATTCTTGGAACAATAGGACTTGCTGTAATTCTGGCCCGGACTATCTTGGAACGCCGACGTGAAATAGCTTTGATGCAAGCCATTGGATTCACCAAAAGCTCCGTTTTTAAATTGTTGAGAAACGAATATCTGCTGCTGTTGGTGTCAGGAGTTTTGCTTGGTTTTATTACTGCAGTTCTCGCAACGTTGCCGGCATTTTTATCTACAAATACCGATGCATCATTTTCTACTGTAGCAATTGTTGTAGCGCTGATTCTTGTAAACGGAGTGGTTTGGATCGTTGGTCTAAGCTGGTCTTCGTTGAAAAGGAAGGTGGTGGTATCCGGGTTGCAGGTTGAATAATATTCTCACTTCTTCAAATGAAATACAAAATGTCAAGAATAATCTTACTAAACCTACTTATTTTCTGTTTTACATTTCAGCTCGTGGCGCAGTCTCCAACTAAGTTCAGGATGGTTGCTTTTTATAGTGGAAAGAATGATCCTGCTCACATAAGTTTTGTGCATGAAGCTGACCGGTGGCTGACCGAATTGGCGAAAGATTCATGTTTTGAATATTCATCTACAAACGATTGGACGGAGTTGAATACGGACAATCTTTCTGACGTTGATGTGGTTATTTTTCTAGATACGCGTCCTGATTCTTTGCCGAATCGAATGGCATTTCAGAACTATATGGAAAATGGGGGAGCCTGGTTGGGATTTCATTTTTGTGCTTTTGCACTTGATGGTTCTACGTATCCACAAAACTGGGACTGGTACCATGAAACCTTTTTAGGATCGGGGCAATACAAAGGAAATACCTGGCGGCCAACCACGGCAATGCTGAAGGTGGAGAATCATTCTCATTCGGTTACAAATGGTCTTCCGAATAACTTTGAAGCTTCGCCCAACGAATGGTATAGCTGGGAAAATGATCTGCGAGATAATCCGGACATTGATATTCTTGTTTCCATCGATTCGTCTAGTTTTCCTCTTGGGACAGGTCCTAAAAAACATGAAATATGGCACGACGGCGATTATCCTGTTGTTTGGAGCAACCGGCGTTTCAAAATGCTATATATTAATATGGGGCACAACGATATTGATTATGAAAGTGGGACAAATAAGGAGTTGTCTTTCACCTTTAACAATGCGATACAAAACAAACTGGTAATCGACGCCTTGTTTTGGTTGATGTCGCATGATTCATCTTCGATGCGGTGACGAGATAGTTGCATCTGCTTTTATTTTAACAATATCTGTTTTAACTTTACCAGTTCGTCATAAAGTTCAGAAAACAATGGAAGAGCAGAAGCAAAAGTTTATGGAGGCGGCGATTGCGCTTGCAAAAAAGGGGATGGATGGTAATCACGGTGGCCCGTTTGGTGCCGTGGTGGTAAAAGACAATCAAATTATCGCAAAAGGATACAATCAGGTAACTTCATCGAACGACCCAACCGCACATGCAGAAGTGGTGGCGATACGGGAAGCGTGTAAGGTTTTGAATACATTTCAGCTGGAAGGGTGTACGATTTATACTTCTTGTGAACCCTGCCCGATGTGTTTGGGTGCCATTTACTGGGCTCGTCCTGATAAAGTTGTTTTTGGAGCTACTAAGCAGGATGCGGCAAACGCACAGTTTGATGATCAGTTTATTTACGATGAATTGGAGAAGGAACTGGATCGGCGCCACATCCAGTTTGAAAACATGATGCGCAAAGAAGCCCGCGAAGTTTTTGAAGCGTGGAATAAAAAGGAGGATAAGAAAGAGTATTAGTGAAGTCCCAATTCCGCTGACTTATTAAAAGCTACTCAGCGATAATTTTCTTATTTTTATTCCATGACCGGCGAAAAAAATCAGGATCAGAACAAACGAATAGAAGAGCTTGAACAGGAGCTTTCGAAACTAAAACTTGAACTGGAGAATTCTAAATTCCAGGAAAAGCAGGAGCGGGATAAACGTTTGTTTTATCAACTGATTGCTGAGTTTGCTTTTGCCTGGGAATTGTGGTTCGAACCCAATGGAGATATAAAATACTGCTCGCCCTCGTGTTCCGATCTTACAGGTTTTACTGCCAATCAGATCATCGCATCGTCCGGAATTGCAGATTTATTAGTTTACGATACTGACAAAGAGAAATACGACAACTTTTTAACCGGAGCTTTAAATCAGACGCTCGTTAACCAAACCCTCGAATTTCGTGTGCTTACGCGTACCAAACAACTTCGTTGGTTTATGATGAACGTGCGCGGAGTGTATGATAAATTTGGGAAGTATCTTGGAATTCGGGCGTCGGTACTGGATATTAGTCGATTGAAACAGGCCATGGGACATATTTCAGAACTGGAGCGATCAAAAGAATTCGATAGCCGAAATAAACAGCGGCTGCAAACGGAGCTGGAAATGAAAGACCGTGAACTCGTTTCATTTTTATTGCAGTTGTCGCAGAAAAACGAATTACTGACAAAGGCCGTGCATCTGCTTCAATCGGAGGAGAGTCTGCAGGCTAAAAAAGCTTCATCGCTCATAAAAAAATTAAAAGATCTGTTGCAAGCCAATGCCGTTCAGCCGGTTGACTGGTCGATGGTGGAGAACCAGGTGGAGAAAATACATCCCGGTTTTCTTGATCGTCTGCAAAAGCGACATCCTAAAGTTTCGGTCAACGATAAAAAATTGTGTTCTTACATTCGTTTGGGCTTGTCGAGCAAAGAAATTGCAGGCCTTCTGAACATTACTTCTAAAAGCGTGGAAATCTCGCGCGTGCGTTTGAGAAAGAAACTCGGGATAAACGCAAAAATCCGCCTTGTAAACTATCTTGAACAATTGTAGTATTAGGTATTTGTATATTTAGTGCTTGTTTTGTGTAGGGTAATTACTGTATTAGAGTATCTATTAATATTAGCTTTTATAAAGTAGTGTTAGGTTGTTTGTTATTATTGCTGTGTAATTGTTAGGTTGTTTTTGTCGATATGTTATTGTTTTTGCAATACCTTTGGTTTCAAAATAGTCCGCAATGACACAAAACACAGAAAACAGTTACCGAAATCTATATGATGAAGAAATTGGACAACTGGTTCATCAGGGATGTTCTTCTTCCGACTGGAGTTTAATAAAAGTATCACACGATTTTATTCCCGATTGTATTGAGAACTGCAAGTTTACAGGGCGTGTGCGGTTAAACACTTTTGCCGGATCGGTAAAACTGGTTGGAGGCATTACTTTTAAAACCGGTATTTACAATGCCTGGTTGCACAATTGTGAAATTGGGAAGAATGCTCTGATTCACAATGTTCGCAGTTACATCGCAAACTATCGGATTGAAGAAAATGTGGTTATTCATAACATCACAACGCTCGCTGTTGATGGTGAGACGTCGTTTGGTAACGGAGTGGTTGTTGAGGCCATAAACGAAGGCGGGGGCCGCGAGATTCCTATTTACGATTATCTCTCGACGCATGTTGCTTACATGATGTCATTGTACCGGCATCGGCCGGAAGTCGTTCGCTCGTTAAAAAATATGGTTGCTGATTACAGTAAATATGTAAGCAGCGAAATGGGTGTTATTGGAGCCGACTCGAAAATCCTGAATTGTAACACCATTTTGAATGTTAAAACCGGACCTGCAACTATAATTGATGGGGCTAAGAAATTACATAACGGAAGTATTAACAGCAACTACGAAGCACCGGTTACAATTGGCGAAGGAGTGATCATGGATGACTTTATTGTTAGTTCAGGATCGAAAATCACTGACGCCACCTTGGTTTCGAAATGTTTTATTGGTCAGGGCTGTGTTCTAGATAAACATTATTCGGCAGAAAACTCTTTATTCTTTGCCAATTTTCAGGGATTCCACGGTGAAGCTTGTTCTATTTTTGCCGGACCTTACACGGTTACCCATCATAAGTCTACCTTGCTGATTGCCGGCATGTTTTCCTTTTTAAATGCCGGAAGCGGATCGAATCAAAGTAATCATCTGTATAAACTGGGGCCAATTCACCAGGGAATTATGGAGCGTGGAGCAAAAACTACCAGCGACTCTTATGTACTGTGGCCTTCGCGTATTGGTGCATTTTCGCTGGTAATGGGACGCCACTACAAACATTGCGATACTACCGATTTTCCGTTTTCGTACCTGATCGAAAGTAAAGACGAAAGTATTCTTGTGCCGGCTATCAACCTGAAAAGTATTGGAACGATTCGTGATACACAAAAGTGGCCGAAGCGCGATAAACGCACTGATTCAAACCTGCTCGATCTTATTAATTTTAATTTGCTGAGTCCTTATACCATTGACAAGATGGTAAAAGGTCGGGAGAAATTGCTGAATCTTCGAGAGTCTTCCGATCAAAATAACGAGACTTATACTTACGATCGGATGAAAATCGAGAAGCATGCACTCGACAGGGGAATTCAGCTGTACGAAATGGCTATCTGGAAGTTCTTGGGAAACTCGTTAATTACACGCTTGAACGGAAATGAATATAAAACTGCTGCGGATATTCAAACAGCTCTTCAACCTGATATGAAATTTGGGAAAGGTTATTGGGTCGATCTGGCCGGAATGATTTGTCCATATGAGGCGCTCGATCAGTTGCTATTGTCAGTCGAAAATGGTTCGGTGCAATCGCTTGAGGAGGTTAACTCTGCATTGGCGACGATGCACAAAAATTACTACAACTTTGAATGGACCTGGGCGGTCGACGTATTGGAAAGTTTTTATGAAAAAAGTATTTCGGAATTTGATGCATCGGATGTGATAACCATTGTGAAGAAATGGAAAGAAAGTGTGCTCGGTATTGATCGCTTTTTGTACGAAGATGCCCGGAAAGAATTTTCGATGAGTAAAATGACCGGTTTTGGTGTTGACGGGCAAGATGGGGCACGCGAACTTGACTTTGCTGAAGTGCGTGGCGAGTTTGAAGATAATGATACGGTGAAAGAAATTAAAGAGCACATGGAGAAAAAGGAACGACTCGGCAGCCGGGTTATAGAACAGATGATGCAAGTGCGGGGAACCAGACAAGCAATTAAAAACAATATTTAAAACCCAGGCAAAAAATTATGTGTGGAATTGTAGGATATATTGGGGATAAAAAAGCTTACCCAATACTGATAAGCGGATTGAAACGACTGGAATACCGGGGGTATGATTCGGCCGGAGTCGCGTTATTAAACGGCTCACTCGAAAACTACAAGAAAAAAGGAAAAGTTTCAGATCTTGAAAATTTTGTAAAGGGAAAGAGCGATGATGGTTGCATTGGAATAGGGCACACCCGTTGGGCAACTCATGGCGAGCCAAGCGATAAAAATGCGCATCCGCATGTTTCCATGAATGGTCATTTTTCTATTGTGCACAATGGCATTATCGAAAATTATACAAAACTAAAAAGTGACCTCGAAAATCACGGTTATAGTTTTGCAAGTGATACCGATACAGAGGTGCTGGCCAACCTGATCGAGTTTTTTTATTTGCAGGATGATGAAATGACTTCGGAGGCTTCTGTGCAACTGGCTTTGTCGAAGGTGGTTGGAGCCTACGGAATCGCGGTTTTGTGCAAAGAAGAAAGTGAGAAGATTGTAGTGGCAAGAAAGGGTAGTCCGCTTGTTGTTGGACTTGGAAATGGTGAGTATTTTATTGCCAGCGATGCATCGCCAATCGCAGAATACACTAACCAGGTGATCTATCTGAACGACGAAGACATTGCCATTCTGCAAAAGGATGGGTTTACCTTGAAGAACGTACAGAATAATCCGGTTTCGTTGAAGATTAGCAGTCTGGACCTGGAAATTGGTGAGCTCGATAAAGGTGATTATGAGTACTTCATGTTGAAAGAAATTCATGAGCAGCCAAAAACCATTGAAGAAACTTTTCGCGGACGTTTGCAAAATGATTATTCAGAGATTGTATTGGGTGGACTGATGAATGTTTTTCCAAAACTGGAAGCTGCCCGCCGTATTGTAATTATTGGTTGCGGAACATCGTGGCATGCCGGATTGATTGCCGAATACTTGTTCGAAGAGTACGCGCAGGTTTCGGTGGAAGTGGAATATGCATCAGAGTTTCGTTACCGAAAACCGGTTTTGTCGCCGGATGATGTGGTTATTCTCATCAGTCAGAGCGGTGAGACTGCCGACACTTTGGCAGCTTTGGAACTGGCAAAATCAAAAGGTGCAACGGTGCTTGGGATATGTAATGTGGTAGGATCAACCTTGTCGCGCGAAACCGAAGCCGGTGTTTATACCCATGCCGGTGTTGAAATTGGCGTGGCCTCAACAAAAGCATTTACAGCGCAGGTTACTGTATTAACGATGATTGCCCTGAAATTGGCAAAACGCAAAGGAACCATCAGCGATGAGGAATACAAAATGCTGGTAAAAGAGCTTGCTGAAATTCCCGAAAAAGGCCGTGCAATTCTTGAAGTCGGAGAGAAAATTAAAAACATAGCAGAGAAATACCAGGAGGCTGTAAACGCATTGTACCTGGGGCGCGGTTATTTGTTCCCGGTAGCACTCGAAGGTGCTTTAAAGCTAAAAGAGATCTCGTACATTCATGCTGAAGGATATGCTGCCGGCGAAATGAAACACGGGCCAATTGCGCTGGTGGATAATAATTTGCCGGTGGTTGTTGTGGCGCCTCAGGATGATTATTACGAAAAAGTGGTGAGCAATATTCAGGAGGTAAAAGCCCGCAAAGGGAATGTGATTGCCGTTGTAACTGAAGGAGACAAAGGATTAAAACAGATGGTAAACGACATCATCGAAATACCAAAATCGCACCCCGCAGTGGCGCCTTTACTGGCAGTAATTCCACTGCAATTGCTTGCCTATCATATTGCTTTGCTGAAAGGTTGTAATGTCGATCAGCCTCGTAATTTAGCCAAATCGGTTACAGTAGAGTAGGGTTGTGGGATGATAACACTTACCCCAAACAATGGGTTGTAAGATTTTCTGTATCAATAATTACAACGAAACTTTGGGAGTCTAAATATACTGAATATCAACAGTATTTATTTGATAGAATTAGGACTTTAAAAGAAGATATTCTTACCCCTATGGGATATCGTAGTATATCAAAGTTATTGAATAGTGAAGGTTACAAAACACCTTTCGGAACACCTTTTACGAATTCAAAAGTATTCAGTATTTATCAAAAAGGTTTAGTACGATTGGAAAGAATCAACAGGGAAGATATTGTTGAAGTTGGTGATGTATTTATTGAACCAGTTTGATTTTTGATTATTTGTAAACTTACATATCGAGACTTCTTATTTTCTGATTTTACTACATTTTTTCATCAATTCCTTTACGTTTTTTTTATTCTTCACTATTTATAAGTAGATGTTGGAAATTCCACCAACACGTTCCTATGAGAGTAGGTAAAAGGTAAATAATACCATACATCAGATTCTAAAAGTAGAGATTCAATCTCTACTTATTATCTATCGTATGTTTAATCACTAACATCAACTGACTTAATATGAATAGAATAGGAGTACTTATAAGAAAATGGAATTATGGTTTCAATGGGAAGAAACATAATCCTTCACGTAAAAATCTGAATAAACAGATATTGACTTTACACAGAAAGTTAAAAAAGAAGGATAACATATATACTGAATATTCTATTGAGAAAGACCCAGATACCAGTAGATACCATGTACACCTTATCATTCACTACAACTATGAGAACAACCTGAATAATAGATTATCCAACTTCATCGGTGGTACAGAATGGAGAATACGTACAAATACCAAAGGGTCATTCAATGAATGTAACGGTAAATATGGATTTGTACATACTGACAATCTAAGAGATGAATTGAAGTATAGAGAATACATAAACAAATATGAATTGTCAACAACACTTGTATAAATGAAAATAGGAGAAATTATAAATGAATACACTAAAAGAACGAATCAGTAAAAAAGAGTTGATGAAAATGTATGGTGTTGATAGAACCACCATCGAATCGTGGGTAAAGGAAAGAGGACTCCCAATGATTGAAATTTCATCTCATAAAAAATACGTCAGACGAGAAGATTTAATCGAGTTTGAGAACAAGATGATAAAGAACAAAATAGGACTAAAATAGAATGAATAAATTAAGAAAAAAGGTAGTATCAAAGGTTATCTTACAGTTAGATAAACACATACTGAAATTACTTTCAGAGGATGAAGTTGATGAAGATAAACTTACCACATTTTCAGAGGTTCGTTCAGAATATGTTCTTGAATTACAATCAATTATTAAATCGGAAAATACCAGTGAAATGTTTGATAGGAAAAAGTACAATAATTATGAATCCCGATAGAATCACAAAAATTCAAAATATCATTTCTGAATTGGATGTTTTAATTTCAGAATTAAAAGAAAAAGGTGATGAAGTAGGTATTCAACGTTGTTCAGAAGTAAAGTCGGGTTACATTGAGGATTTGAAGAAAATGAATATCACAGATTATTAATAGTTCAATTCTACCAATCTATCAGAACTTAAAAATGATATTTCAACCTATTGGAAATTCAACTATTTCAATGTGTCAAAATTCATACTTCCAAACTCATCATTGAGTTCAAAATACTCCATTAATCCAACCACAGGTTCATCCTCAGGATTAATGGGAGTTTTCTCACTCATTCTTTGATACCATAAATCTCGGTTTTCTTCTTGTAATTTTTGTGGAGTAGAATTCATCCTTCAACGTGTTGAGGTTTATAATTACGTTTAACTTTATCGATGGTGGAGAAACTACACCTACAACGGAAAGAAATCTCTTTGTGGGTGTATCCGTTCTCTAAATCCTTGATAATCATTTTTGATTTCGGTTTGGAGAGGAATTTTTCGATGGATTCTTTCGTGTTAACCATCCTTCCACGATATTTTCCTTCGAGTTTTCCTTTTTCAATCCCTTCTCTCTGACGTTCAAGAATCATCTTTCGTTCAAAATCCGACATCGTCGAAAGAATTGAAATCATGAGTTCTGAGAACATATCTGTTTTACCCTCATCATTTATATTCTGAAAGTTGGGATTTCTACAAACGATTTTGATACCCTTATCGGTTAACTCCTTCCATACATTCAAAACTGATAGAGTATTTCTACCCAGACGGTCAATCGAGTGAACGGTCAATGATGTCAATTGATTATTATCCATTAGTTTTTTAATCTGAGAACCTTTGGGACGTTCCCAAATATCGATTGAACCCGAACAATAATCTGTGAACACATAATCGAATCCATTTAAATTATCCATCTGACGAGAAATATTTTGGTCAGTTGTTGAAACACGTGAGTAGAATACCTTCATTTTGATACTGTTTATAAGTGTAATGATTTTACTCTAAAGTAGTAAAAAATATTGAGACAAACGACAGTTTATCAGTCTCTTGTGTATACCGGTCGAATGATACTCTAAAGGAGTATCAGAAAAAAATAAACATCATTGATGAACCACTAAAATTGGTTACTTTTTATGAATCATATTCGGGTTTCAACTATTCATAATATTTCCTATCTTTCTAAAAATATTTGACCACCTTTATCTAATGTTATGAACCGAATAATTTTACCCGTACTCTTTCTTATTTCACTGAATAGTTTTTCACAGACTTATGAATCTAAAAATAGAATTGTACCATATTTTATTGATTACTGGGTTCATGATTATTATGGAAACGGTATTGAGGTAAATATGGGTACTGGTAAAGAATATGGTTCTCCACCATGGTACTCTCAACGAAACAACTTGGTGGGAAATGTTAAAAGAACAGAATTGAAAGAGTTTAACGGAGAAATTAAGTTTGGAGAATTTGAAAGAGGAAAGATAAGTAAATCTACCATAAGTCATTTCGTTGACGAAAACAAGATGACTGAAAAGTCGGTATTTGATAATGAAAATAATCTTATGAATAGAACCACATATACACATAATGACCAAGGGAATCAAATAGAGAGTTATGTTTATAATTCAGAAAACAAATTGACTTATAAGTACACGTTTGATTACAATGAAATAGGTAATCAGATTGAAAAGAATTGTTACGATTCATCCGGTCGTATACTAAGGAAATTAAAACTAAAATTTGATGATGATGGAACCCTTATTGAGAGTAAGGATTATAATTCTGATGGTAAATTGTTTAGTAAATCATCGTATGAGTTAGATGAAAATGATAATTACATTGAGTTGAATCTTGATAATAAAGAAATATCGGAATTGTCTAAGAGGTATAAAAATTGGTATAATTCGATGGGTGATGTCATTGTTAAAATAGATTATTCAGACATTCCAGATAGAAGGGTTGAATATATATATGATCGGAACAGAAATCTCATCTCCCAAAAGTCATTTCACGTAAATCCTCTTAAAACATTTTTAATTGAGGATAAACGTTTTGAATATGAGTATGACGAAGTTGGAAATTGGATTAAAAAATACAGTTATTCAAACGATGTTCAAAATGGTTATTCTGAGAGAACTATAATCTATTATTAAAGTAGATTCCTCAATCGTAGATAAAATAGGTTCTTTGTAACTGTGAAAAAACTTTTTCATCAAATCCCAGGATAGTTCACTTTCATATCGATGTCGACTTTTTTCAGTATGGAAAACCACAAAAAATAGTAAGTTTGATTTTAAACCAGAAAAATCAAAACTGATGAAACGAATACTTTTGTTACTCCCAATTTTAATTCTATTTGTTAACTGTAAAAAAGAATATACTCTTTCAACTTCTATTACACCTGAAGATGGTGGAACTGTAAATCCATCTGGTGGTTCATATGAAGAGGGAACTTCTGTTCAACTTATAGGGACACCATCCGAAGGTTTTCAATTTGTTGAATTCAAAGGGGATTACTTTGATAATGTGAATCCAACTACTATTATCATGAATTCTGATAAACATGTAATAGTTGTTTTCGAAGATGTCGATGAAGACAATGATGGTGTTTATGACGATAAGGATTTGTGTCCCAATACTCCACAAGGAGAAGAAGTTGATGAAAATGGGTGTTCAATTACACAAAAGGATACTGATAATGATGGGGTAAGTGACGATAGTGATATTTGTTCAGACACACCCTATGGAGAGACTGTTGATGACAATGGTTGTTCAGATTCTCAAAAGGATACGGACGGGGATGGAGTAATGGACAACATCGACTCCTGTCCTAATACTCCACTGGGAGAAGAGGTAGATGAAAATGGTTGTCCCGATTCACAGAAGGATACGGATGGTGATGGAGTGATGGATAATATAGACCAAGATAATTCAACAAGAAGTGGAGTTCCTGTTGATGAAAATGGTGTAATGTTAAATCCTATTTATTTAGATGATAATGGAGTTACTATTAAATCAGAAGAATGGGGTGAAGTTGGTGATGTAGGTGATATAAATGGAGTGGAATATACTGTTATTAGTGAAGAACAACTAAGAACAATGATTAATGAAGATGAATATTCAACTAATATTTGTACTTCTAAAATTACTGAAATGTCCTATATGTTCTATGATTCACCATTTAACCAAGATATTTCTTCTTGGGACGTAAGTAATGTGACCAATATGAGAGGAATGTTTGAACAGTCACCATTTAACCAGGATATTTCTTCTTGGGATGTGGGTAAGGTGACTAACATGTGGGGAATGTTTAGTTGGTCACCATTTAACCAAGATATTTCCTCTTGGGATGTGAGTAATGTGACTCATATGACAAGTATGTTTCAGGAATCATTATTTAATCAAGATATTTCCTCTTGGGATGTGAGTAATGTGACTGATATGAGAGTGATGTTTAATAACTCACCATTTAACCAAGATATTTCCTCTTGGGATGTGAGTAGTGTGAATGAAATATCAGGAATGTTTCAACAGTCACCATTTAACCAAGATATTTCCTCTTGGGATATTACTAACGTGGTTGATATGTCAATGATGTTCAGTAATTCATCGTTTAACCAAGATATATCTAAATGGGATGTAAGTAATGTGATTAACATGAATGGTATGTTTAGTTGGTCACCCTTTAATCAAGATATCTCTTCTTGGGAAGTAAGTAATGTGACTCAAATGTCAGAAATGTTCCGTTTTTCTGAATTCAATCAAAATATTTCTTCTTGGGATGTGAGTAAAGTATGGAATTGTAGTTTGTTTTCAGAAGGAACATCTCAGTGGATTCAACCAAAACCATACTTTACCAATTGTGATTGTGGTTGTGATTAGTTTATAATTCCAAATGGTAGTGAAATATTGATTTCATTAGGTTTTTTGTAACTGTGAAAAAAACTTTTTCCTCAAATCCTAAAATAGGTGGTTCTTATATCGGGAGTGACTTTTCCAGTGTGGAAAAACGACAAAAAGTATTAAGTTTGGATACAAACCAGAGAAAAACCAAAACTGATGAAAAACCTCTTTATTTGTTTCCCTTTTCTATTATTCCTGATTTCATGTTCAAAACAACCAATCGAATACACCTTAGAGGTTAATGTGACACCACAAAATAGTGGAACAGTAACTCCTTCAAGTGGTATTTATGAGGATGGTACTACTGTTTCTATTCAAGGTACACCATTTGAAGGGTTTATATTCAAAGAATGGACTGGAAGTGTAAGTGGAAGTACAAATCCGATTACAGTTTCAATGAATTCTGATAAAATAATTGTAGGTGTATTTGAGAAAAAACAGTATCCGTTAACTATAACAATTGAAGGTGAAGGGACTGTTACAGAAGAACTCATACAAACCAAATCTACAATTTATCCTCATGGGAGTGAGGTTGAACTTACCGGAGTACCAAGTGATGGTTGGAAATTTGTTGAATGGAGTGGAGATGTTACAAGTAATGAGAACCCAATCACGATTAATATTGAAAATGAGATTTCGGTACATGTTAAGTTTGAAAAAGAATGTATGGAATCATACTCACTAATCGATTTAAAACAACCGTCTTATTTTACCAATATTCTATTTCATCCCCCTAATATCCTCGAAATTCTATCAACTTATGATGTGAAGGGATATGATTACGGAATGGATAAAATAAGTATTGATTATAATCGAGATGGTTATTTGGATTTTATTGGTTTTTTCAATGATTATGGGACATACAATAGACATCCTTTAAAGTTCTTTGTTAGTGATTGTTATGGTAATTTGACAATTGACGAAACTAATTCGGATAAGTTTTTGGGGATGATACATGGACGAAAAATATTAAATGGTGATTATAATAATGACGGGTATCCAGATATCTTTTTCTTGGGACATGGATATGATTCAGATCCATTCCCAGGTGAATATCCTTTATTGTTATTAAGTGATTCAAATGGTAGTTTTAACGAAATGAGATTTACAGACTATGTTGGGTTCTTTCATAGTGGATGTTCTGGAGACTTCGATAATGATGGAGATTTAGATGTTGTAGTTTGTGACCCTCAATCTCAAAATAGTCTCGTATGTATAAATTCTGGAAATGGAGACTTTGAGGTAAACAGAAATATAATTTCTGATTACAAAAATAATGGTTGTTATACATCGGAATTATTTGATATCAATAATGACGGTAATTTGGATTTGTTTCTGTCTGGTTCTGATTTTGATGAAAATAATCCCCCATCGGTAATTGTATACGGGAATGGTAAGAGTTTCAACAATAATATAGTTGAAATTCTTCCAACTGTAACCGGTTATGGAATTTGTGTAGATATTGATTTTTATGATATAAATTCAGATGGGAGTACTGAAATTATAATGAATAGGACTGGAGATCCTGTTAATGGTAATGGATTTTATACAGGATGGTATATTCAAGTTCTGGAGAGAATTAATGGTGAATTTGTGGATTCTACTGAAAAATTCATTAATGATTACTATTCTGAGTCAGAAAATTGGAATACGTGGATGTATATAGATGATTTTGAAAAGACTGGTCAAATAGAAATGAGAAGTTCTGGACACCCAGATATCAATCATCATAATTATGTAAGTTGGAAATTAACGGATGGTAAATTTCTCAGAGTAAATTAGGTTTCTTGTAACCAGAGAAAAACTTTTTCCTCAAATCCCTAAATAGATGGTTTTTATATCGACCTTGACTTTTTCCCTTTGGGGAATTAAAAGAAATCTGATATCTCATGATGGTGAAGATTTTCAGGTATTAATCCACTTTCAAATAAATCTTTCAATTCTTTAGGAAGGAAAATTGGTTTGACGGTAAGACGTCATTTCTGGAATTACTATATTTGAAATAATGTAAGACTATTAAACTTACCCCTATGAGTAATAATAAAATTGGGATACTTCTTAGAGTTAGTTCAAAAGTTCAAGAAACTGATGGAACGTCACTGGATGTTCAAAAAGATTTGGGTATTAAATTATCTAATCAATTAGGATTTGAACCTGTAATATTTAATGAAGGTTCACAGAGTTCTTTCAAAGTCGAAATCAATCAAAGAATTAAATTGGTTGAGATGTTAGATGAAATACAAAAGAAAAATGGTATTCGTAGAATTTGGGTTTTCAATACCGATAGACTTGGGAGGTATTCAAATAGTTGGTATTCGATATTAAAAGTATTCTTAGATTATTCTGTTGAATTATATGTTGGTGAATCACAAAAACCATACGACTTTAATAATCCAAACGATAATTTTTCAATTGGAATACTTTCATTGGTTTCCCAATATGATAATGAATTAAGACGATTAAGGAGTGTCATGGGGAAGAGGAATTCATTACGGAATGGGAATACATTTGTTGGTGGAACAATTCCTTTTGGATATTCACTTAAAGGTAGAATGTTAGTTCCAAATGTGGGTGAATCGAAAGTCGTAAAGAAAATGTTTGAGATGTATAAGGATGGAAAATCCACAGTACAAATCAAAGTGTATTTAGATACTAAAACAGAATATAGACCAAAACGAAGTAAAGATGGATGGAACTTGGGTACAATTCAAAAGATGTTGGGAAATACTTTATATAAAGGGTTTCAAATATGGGATTGGAAAGAGTATATAGGTGGAGAACAAAAGATTGTTGAATCAATTAAGGTTAAAACCCCACAACTTATTTCAAATGAATTATGGGATAGTGTTCAACTGAAACTTCAACAAAATATGAAAAATAGAAACGTTGAAAAAGTTAACACATCATTGTTTGATGGATTATTATTCTGTAAAAGTTGTAAGGTGAAACTTTCAAATGTTCAGAAGAAAAGTAATCCTAATCCATTATATAGTTGTAGAAGTGTAGAGTATAAATGGAAGAATCCTAATAAATGGGGTAAAAAACATTCGGAATGTACCTTAAAGAAGAGTTTACGAATTGAAGAAACAGATAATAGATTATTACATCATATTATCACTCTATTGAAGGAATCAAAAAAAGTAAGAGAGGATTTTAAGGTTAAAAACCTATCTCCAAAGTTTGAAAAAGTTGAGAACATAAAAAAGGAACGAAATAACAGAACCAAAGTTTTAAATGAGAAGAAGAGATATTTGACTAAACTGGAAGATAATTTAGTTGATATCGAATTTCAGATTATTACGAGTCAAATAGAATCAAACAAAGGGAAGAAATTGATTAAAAAGATTTCAGATTTGATTTCAGAAGTGGATGAAGATATAAGAAGATTAGAACGAGAGTTAAAGATTTACACTAATTCTACCCAGTGGATTGATTGGTTGAATAGAATGTATTTGGAAATAGATAGTGTTGAAAATCTACCATTAGAAAAACAGAAAACGTTTATCAATGAATATATAGAACGAATTGATGTTGAATATTTACCCAAATTACAATCACATAAATTCTATTTTGAATTTAAGTATCCAATTATTGAAGATGAGATTATAATTGATGGAGTTATTAATGGGAAAAGAAATTATAAAATCAAAGATGGTTCAACTAAATCTTCCGTTAGTCTTCCATATCAACTCAGTCGGAATCTAATAAAAAAGGAAAGAAAGAATGAATTGATTAAAATTATAACTGAATTAAGAATTGAACAATCATTATCATTAAGTGAGACTTGTGAAGAATTGAATAAAAAACAGATTTTAACTCCTACAAATAAGTTATGGGATAAACCTAAGTTATCTTCCTTTATTAAAAATATGAAAGTTGATGTGGGAAAGTAGGTAGGGGTAAGGTTTACCATCCCACAAAATTAAACCATTACCGTGGAGTAGTTCGGTTATCCCTTTAAACAGTTCACATAACGAGCTTTTGAAGTTGCTTGTCGATAAAATTAGAAGCATTCAATCATTTGCGTAACTTTACTATCAGATTATTTATTGACTTTTAAACCTGTTTTATAAATGAACGGCAAAATAGCAATACCCAAAAAGTTCTATTTTATCTTGTTTGCATCGGTTATTGCTATTTGCCTGTTCTCGTTCACCATCGGCCGCGAGCTCTACGCCGATAAAACAGAAAGTATTTTTTCGTTTGGGCTCATTCACTTTTCCGGCTATCTGTTCTTTTTGCTCATGCCGGTTGAGCTGGCTTTTATCTACTATTTGCCTTTTTACTCCGGATTTGATTTGATTGCAGCAGCGCTGGTAACCGCCATTGGTGCTCAGTGTATCGATTATATAATTGGCCGCTTGTTGCGCCCCAATAAAATAATAGAACTGATGGGGCAGAAACGGATAGCCAAAGCAGAAGGTAAAATAGAAAAGTTTGGTATGCTCACTATTTTTGTATTTAACTTGTTACCACTTTCGTCACCTGTAATTGCTCTGGCCGCCGGAATGCTTCGGTATAATTTTCGCCGGTTTTTACTTACAAGTACATGTGGGCTTTTATTAAAATACCTCGTTATTTTCTGGATTTTTTCTTAATTCTCGACCCGAATAACCTGATGTTCGATTCTGTTTCATAAAAATTGTCAAATTATTGGCAATGGTGCATAAAAGGATTTTGTCCTTATAAATTTAAGTTAACTTTGCCGCCGGATTTTTAAAAACAAAAAATTATGAAGGCATTTGTATTCCCTGGTCAGGGAGCTCAATTCCCGGGAATGGGAAAGGATTTATATGAAAATTCTGCTGAAGCAAAAGCATTATTCGAAAAAGCAAATGATATTTTAGGTTTCAATATTACCGATATTATGTTTGAAGGTGAAGTTGAAGATCTGAAACAAACAAAAGTAACTCAACCTGCGATTTTCTTACACTCGGTATTATTGGCAAAAACCTTAAAGGACTTTGCTCCTGATATGGTTGCCGGTCACTCTTTGGGTGAGTTTTCGGCATTGGTTGCCAACGGAACACTAAACTTTGAAGATGGTTTGAAACTGGTTGCACAACGTGCAATGGCTATGCAAAAAGCATGCGAAGTTGAGCCATCAACAATGGCTGCAATCGTTGGTTTGGAAGACGACGTTGTTGAGGCTGTTTGTGCCGAAATTGACGACGTAGTGGTTCCTGCAAACTACAACTGTCCTGGACAGTTGGTAATTTCAGGTTCTGAAGCCGGAATTGACAAGGCTTGTGCATTGTTAACTGAAAAAGGTGCAAAACGTGCGTTGAAACTGGTAGTAGGTGGTGCTTTCCACTCACCGTTTATGGAGCCAGCACGCGAAGAGTTGGCTGCAGCTATTGAGGCAACTACTTTTAATCAGCCAACTTGTCCGGTTTACCAGAACGTGGATGCAAAACCGGTTTCTGATCCAGCAGTGATTAAAGAAAACCTTATCGCTCAGCTTACTGCTCCTGTAA
Source organism: Draconibacterium sp. IB214405 (assembly GCF_033963885.1). Lineage (NCBI taxonomy): Bacteria > Pseudomonadati > Bacteroidota > Bacteroidia > Marinilabiliales > Prolixibacteraceae > Draconibacterium > Draconibacterium sp. IB214405. The sequence goes on along the minus strand of NZ_JAXBMA010000005.1, from coordinate 252,390 downwards.
AATGGACACAGATCGTACAAAATATGATCGCCGATGGTGCTAGTTCTTTCACTGAAGTTGGTCCGGGTAAAGTGTTACAAGGATTGGTGAAAAAAGTGGATCGCAAAATGGAAACTGTTGGTGTTAACAGTTACGAAGGATAGATTACATTCATTACAAAATAAAAAATCCCGGACTTAACTGGTCCGGGATTTTTTTATGCTTTAATACTCAGATTAATTCATGTGTTTTTGCAGCATTCGGTAGATCGTCGATTTACCGATTCCTAATTTTGATGCTACCAGACGAACATTCTGATTGTATTTATTCAAAAAGAATTTTACGATTTCGTTGTTGTATTCTTCCAGTGTTTTTTCCTGGGCAAGCAGGTTTTGTACACTTTCGTCAACGTTCATATTCAGGTGACTTGGTTTTATCACATCGCGGCTGCACATTACACAAGCCAATTCCATAATTGCTTTCAGCTCACGTATATTTCCCGGATAATGATAATTCGACAACATCTGTTTTGCTTCAGATGATAATGTTTTCTGTTCCATATCGTTATCGCGGCAAAATTCATCGACAAAAAACTTTGCCAGTAAAATTTTGTCGTTGCCACGTTGGCGCAATGGCGGAATTTCAATTGGCAGACCCAGTAAACGATAATAAAGGTCTTGTCTGAATTTATCCTCAGCCGACAAAGTAGCAAGGTTTTTATGTGTTGCGGTTATAATCCTGACGTCCAGCTGAATATTATCGTGACCACCCAATCTTACCAGTTCGCGTTCCTGTAAAACACGCAGTAACTTCGCTTGCAGGTTTAGGTTTAAATCAGCAATTTCATCAAGGAAGAGTGTTCCGCCGTTGGCCATTTCAAATTTTCCGATCTTTTGAAAATCTGCTCCTGTAAATGCTCCTTTTTCATGCCCGAAAAGTTCGCTTTCAATTAAACCGTCGGGAATAGCCGAAACGTTTACCGCCACAAACGGTTTTGCACTGCGTTTCGAATTATAATGGATGCCCTTTGCCACGAGTTCCTTACCGGTACCGGTCTCTCCCGAAATTGAAACCGAAATATTGGTCTGGGTAGCTTTGTTCATCAGCTCGAAAACATGTTCAATTTCGCGGCTGTTTCCTTTTATCAAACTCTTGAAATTGTATTTCTCTTTAACCGCCTCCTTCAGGTTGGTGTTTTCGGTTTTAAGCTGATCAGTTTTATAAATATTCTTGATAATATGACTAAGTTTTTCCCTGGTGTCGGGGGCTTTCATAATATAATCGTAAGCCCCGTTTTTCATAAGCTCAATAGCTGTGGAAATGTTGTCTTGCGCCGAAATTACAATGACATGTGTATTAGGGATTTTGTCCTGAATTTTAGCTAAGACCTCTTTTCCTGTCATGTCAGGAAGCGTATAGTCGAGCGTTACAACGTCGGGTTTTTCACCCATTGCGTTTATGAAGTCGGTTCCGTTGTGGAATACTTTAACTTGTAAATTATCATCGAGAAGTTGTTTTTTTAAGACCCTTGCATAAAGTACATTATCTTCAACGATAAATACTTTGTATTGGGTTTTGATTTTTTGGTTGGCCATTTTCTTGTATTTAGAAGGATTAAAAATAGTGAAATGTAAGAATTACACAAAAAATATGTCCAAATTTTGGAATTAAAAGCAGTTATTCCCAAAAATAAATGAATTGTCACGATTCTCTCGATTCTAACGTTCAATATATTGACCTTTCGTTTATCATCGGTTTAATGTTATTATGAATTACAAACGGCGAAAAATAATCGCGCATACACCCCGGTAGTTTTAAAATGTATTGTTACATTTAGACAAATGAATCTCAAAAAATAACATCTATGAATTTTTCCGCCTTTCATAAACTTACATATGGCCTTTATGTTATTGCGACCGAAATCGATGGTAAAAAGTATGGTTACATTGCCAATACTGCCTTTCAGATAACGGCTAATCCTTCAAAAATTGCAATTAGCTGCCATAAAAACAACCACTCGGCGCAGAAGATAATCGACAGTAAAAAATTCTCAATTTCCGTGCTGAAAAAAGAGGTTGATACCTCGTTGATAGGAAAGTTTGGTTTTATGTCGGGAGCTGATATTGATAAGTTTCAGGGGGTTGAAACCATTGTGGCAAAAACCGGAGCACCAATTGTTGTTGACTCATCGGTTGCCTGGTTTGATTGTGAAGTATTGGATTACAGCGATGTGGGATCGCACCTTTTAATTATTGCAGAAGTTGTTGATGGTGATAAACTGTCGGACGAAGAGCCGCTTACATACGCTTATTACCATGCAAAATATAAAATGCTTTCTCCGAAAAATGCACCGACCTACATCGATAAAGACAAATTGGAGGATGAACCGGAGCCGGTTATATACGAAGAAGTAGAGGAAGAAAAACACGAGCACACCAAAAGTGCCGACGGAATTTATTCCTGCAATATTTGTGGATTTCAGTATGATCCGGATGAGGGAGATCCATCGATGGGAATTCCCCCGGGAACGCCTTTTGAAGATGTGCCGGATGATTGGAAATGTCCTCTTTGTAACGCTTCAAAAGACGATTTTACGAAAGTTTAGTTTTTGCTAAAGTGTCCGGTGTGTACCGTCGCAAAATGGTTTATTGTTCGAGTGCTTGCACTGGCAGAGCCAAACTTCCTTTTTCTCTTCAATGTTGAAAGGTAGTGGCGTAAATTCCGATCCCTGGTGAGAACCGTCGCAGAAAGGTTGGTTTTTACTTTTTCCGCAAGCGCACCAATAATAGGTGCCGGGTTCAAGAGTAAGTGCTTTTGGTGCTTTTGCAGCTATTACAGGTTTTTTCATAATTTTTAATTTTAGCGTTCATTAAATATACAAATATGTTACGTAATATTTTGTTTAGTTGCCTTTTAATTTTTCTGATTGTTGCTACCGGAAGTGCACAGGAAAAGCAGCTTTTTTATGTTGGAACTTTTACTTCTGAAGGAAGTGAAGGAATAAATTATTGCAGTTTGAACACCGAAACCGGAGCGATAGAATTGCTGACAACTTTTAAGGGGATTGATAATCCGTCTTTTTTACGATTAAGCCCTGATAAGCAATTTTTGTACACGGTATCGCGAACTACTCCTGAGGTTGAACCGTCGGGTGGTTATGTAGTTGCCTACAAACTCGATGAGTGGGGTGGACTCCACTTTTTAAATAAACAGGTTTCACACGGAAGCGGTCCTTGCCATATTGATGTTTCACCCGATAGAAAATATGTGGCAATAGCAACTTATGGTGGCGGAACAACTTCTGTGTACCCGGTTAAGGAAGATGGAAGTATTGACAAAGCTTTGACAACGATTCGGAATACCGGTAAAAGTGTGCATCCAAACCAGACGCAACCACATGCCCATTCGATTAAATTCGCAGCAACAGAACCGAGCATCTTTAGTGCCGATTTGGGTACCGACCAGTTAAACATTTTTCATTTCGAGGATGGCAACCTGGGGCGTTACGAGCAGGAATTTGTAAAATTGCCAGCCGGTTCCGGACCAAGACATTTTGTTTTTCATCCAACCGAAAAAGTAATTTATGTGATAAACGAGTTGAATTCAACTGTTTCGTGTATTCGGAAAGTAGATGACAGCTGGTCGATATTCCAAAACATATCAACACTGCCTAAAGATTTTGACGGTGAAAGTTACTGCGCCGATATCCATTTTTCGAAAGACGGACAGTATTTATACGGTTCCAACAGGGGGCACAATTCAATTGCTGTTTTTAAAGTGAATCCCGACCAGAAACTAACATTTTTAGGAACGGTTCCGGTGGAAGGCGACTGGCCGCGAAATTTTGGAATAACACCCGATGGTAAATGGATGTTAGTGGCCAATCAGCGTAGTCATAACATTACCGTGTTTAAAATGAATGCGGAAACAGGAATGCCTGAATTTAGCGGGAAACAAATTCAATTGCCTGCACCGGTTTGTATTGAGTTTCTTTAGTTTTAACTCAGTTTTGTACTGATCAGTTTTATAAATTCTTCGCGTGTAGCAACTTTTTCGAAAGCACCTGTAAAATCAGAGGTTGTTGTAATGGAATGTTGTTTTTGTACGCCGCGCATTTGCATACAAAGGTGTTGTGCTTCGATAACAACGGCAACTCCCAGCGGTTTTAAGGTGTCCTGAATACAGTCTTTTATTTGTGTTGTTAAACGTTCCTGCACCTGTAATCGGCGGGCAAATACATCAACAACGCGGGCAATTTTACTTAATCCTGTAATGGTTCCATTAGGAATATAAGCAACATGCGCTTTCCCGATAAACGGAAGCATGTGGTGTTCGCACATCGAATAAATCTCAATATCCTTAACGATAACCATCTGCCGGTAGTCCTCTTTAAACATTGCCGATTGAAGAATCTCAACCGGATCCATCTGGTAACCCTGCAGTAAAAACTGCATGGCTTTGGCAACGCGCTCCGGTGTTTTGTCGAGGCCTTCGCGCGAAGGATCTTCACCAACAATCTCTAAAATTTCTTTGTAATGGTTTGAAAGTTGTTCAGTAGCTTTCTCGTTATACCGGTCGGTTCTTTGGTATCCGTTTGAGTCGTTATTCTTTAATGAACACATTTTTGTTAAAATTTTAATCGTTACAAAGATTAACTTTTTTTTATAAAAACAGTATGAATGAATAAGTGGATTTGAAAAGCACCGAGAAGAGAACTTGCTACATAAGCAAGTATGAAATACAGAATTAGTATTACAGTGGACATCGTATAAGAATTATAGGAAACGGAAAATTCAAACATAAAGTGTATGGAGATTTTGATTGTAGCAGCTACTACAATGGAAATAAAATTGATTGTTGATGAGCTGGAGAAAGTAGAGGAAGAGAGTCACTTTGTAAAATCCTATCGATTAGCAGGATTAAACATCGATATCTTGATATCGGGTATTGGAAGCTCGTTTACCACATTTCACTTAACCAACGCTCTTCGCGAGAAAAAGTATGATAGGGTAATTAATATCGGATTGGCCGGAAGTTTAATACAGGAGTTAAAGATTGGCGAGGTGGTTAATGTAGTTAGCGAAGAATTTGCCGACCTGGGAATTGAAAAACAGCATGAATTTCTTACACTCTTCGAATCGGGATATATTGGTGTAAATGATTTTCCGTTTCAGAATGGACTGCTAAAAGCAAGCGATTCTGCCGATTGGATCAATCTGAAAAAGGTAAAAGGGGTAACAACGAATAAAAGTTTCGGACGCGATACGAGTATTGCTGAAATGCGCGAAAAATTTACGGCTCATGTGGAGTCGATGGAAGGAGCAGCGGTATTTTATGTTTGTAACTGGATGGGCGTAAGTTGTTACCAGATTCGCTCCATATCGAATTATGTTGAACCCCGTGATTCGGCAAAATGGAATATTCCGTTGGCACTTGTAAACCTAAAAGAAGCATTGATTGGCATATTAAAATTTATACAGGTTCCCGTATCCTGAAAATCATAAAGCTTCAAATTCATATAATTTATATAGCGGTTTCTTTTTTACTAAAGTTGCATTTGATGAAGTAACATTATGTTTTGAAGGCTTTTTGTCCCAAAACACAAGCGGCACGTATGGATTCGGCGCGAATTGTCTGATAGAAACATCAGTAAAGCAACCAAATTGGCTTCTGTTGCATCTGTTTTTATAGAATTCTTTGGCAATTCAAAAAAGTTAAATTTATTTTGCGCAGCGTACAATAAAAAGCACCGTGGTTAGTTTACTATAACAAAAGCCACAATTTCAGAAAACAGAGTTTTTTGCTGTACCAAACGAAACCGCGTTAACATGATAGTTGTAACAGGAGCAGCCGGATTTATCGGTAGTTATTTAGTAGGAAAACTTAATGAAGCAGGGTATAAAGACCTGGTATTGGTAGACAAATTTGATGATCCGTGGAAGGATTTAAATTTGTTGAAAAAAGAGTACCGGCAGTTTATCGATCGCGACGAGTTTTTCAAATGGCTGATTAAAAATGCACAGGAAGTGGATTTTATTTTTCACTTGGGTGCACGAACCGATACCGTAGGGCAGGAGCCAGAACTCTATCAGCAACTCAATTTAATTTATTCGCAACGTCTGTGGAACATCTGTTCCGAAATTCAGGTGCCGTTGTTATACGCATCGTCTGCTGCCACCTATGGTAACGGAGAAGAAGGTTTTTCAGACGAACATAAAAAGATTCAGGATTTACGCCCGCTTAACCTATATGGTTGGTCGAAGCACGATTTTGATGTGTGGGCATTAAAACAGTTTCGTACGCCGCCTTTTTGGGCAGGTATGAAATTTTTTAACGTTTACGGGCCAAACGAATACCATAAAGGACGAATGGCATCGGTGGTTTTGCATGCTTACAAAACCATAAAAGAAACCGGACACATGCAATTGTTCCGCTCGCACCATAAAGCCTATAAAGATGGCGAGCAAAGCCGCGATTTTATTTACGTGGAAGACATTGCCGATGTGATGATGTTTTTTATGGAAAACCAGGATAACTCAGGCATTTACAATGTTGGTACCGGAAAAGCGCGTTCTTTCCTCGATCTGACGACTGCTGTTTTTAACAGTATGAAATTAAATCCTGATATTTCGTTTATTGATACACCAGTTGATTTACGCGGAAGGTACCAGTATTTTACAGAGGCCGAAATGCAAAAACTGCGCGATGTAGGTTACAAAAAACCGTTTGTTGAACTGGAAGCAGGAGTGGAAGAATACGTCAGCAGGTTTTTGATGGAGGAAGCTTGTTTTTAGGTTTGGTTTCATTTTTACCCGATAAATCTTATTTTTACCTCAAACAATGATCGATGAAAAAGTTACTTCTTCACCTCGTTTTTGTTGTTATCGTTATTGCTGATTTGGTTGGAGAGTATTTGCATGATCCGCAAATCGACCACATTGCAAAACCTCTTATTCTGATCTGGATTGCCGGGTATTTTCTTATCCATTCAAAAAATATCGATAAAAAGGTAGTAAAACTGGCACTGACTGGATTTTTATTCTCGTGGATTGGCGACTTGCTGATGATGTTTGCCGCCGAATTTACGTTTTTTGTGTTGGGTATTGCGTCATTTTTAATTGCCCAGATTGTATACATATTTTTATTTCTGCGCACCATCGATCTCTCCGGTAAGATGCCCTTTTTAAAGAAAAAGCCGATGTGGCTGATTCCATACATGGCTTTCGGATTGATCGTCTATATTATACTTTTTCCGCACCTCGACAACATGCTTCGAATTGCCATTTTTGTGTATATGGTAGCCATTTTATCAATGTCGGCAATGGCCCTGAACCGTTTTGGAAACGGGCATCCCATTAGTTTCAGCCTGGTCTTTGCCGGCTCGGTACTTTTTGTTGTATCCGATTCGATGATTGCTGTAAATCGTTTTCTTGTTGAAATTCCTTATGAAGGTTTGCTAATAATGACAAGCTACATTGCTGCTCAGTATTTAATAATGTTAGGACTATTAAAACAATACGAATAAAAAATCCCGACTATTCAGCCGGGACTGTCAATCAATATCTTTGTCGCTTTTTAAGCAAAAATTTTACTGTTCGAGGCTATAATTTTGTCGATAAATATTAAAACCGAAACGGCAATCGTAATTCCGGCAATGCTTAACGGTAATGTTCCTAATTTACTGAAGAACGAATCGTAGCCTTCGGTTAATCCTTGTCCTGCCTCTGGTAATAATTGACCTATTTGGCTGTCGGCCTGCATACCGGTGTTGCTTACAACGAAAATGGCAGCCAGTAACACCACAAAAAGTATCGAAATAATCCAGAAACCTTTTCCAAGTATCTTTTGCGATTTAATTTGTTCGAGTGCACTATCTTCCTCAAAAATCTTGTTCATTACCTGCACTGTAAAATCAGAACCCGGTTTTTCCAGTTCCATATTCTGCAGAAATGCTTTTAATTTTATGTCTTCCAGCTCGTTCATAATATAGTGTATAATTCATCCTTCATTAATTCATTTAAAATAGTATAGAGCTTTTTACGGGCTCTGAAAAGCTTCACTTTTGTATTGCTCTCCGATAGTTTTGTCACTTTGCTGATCTCCTCGATCGACTGTTCCTCGAAATAATACAAAAGTATCAGTGTATATTCATCTTCCGGAAGTTTATCCATGGCGGCTTTAATGGCCTGTGCTCTGTTTTCTTCCGGAATTCCATCCAGGTTCATTTCTTCGGCTTCGTCGGCAATTTGCACATCGTCGGTCGATGCAAAATGCATTTTTCGTTTCCTGACTTCCGAAATACAATTGTTATACGTAATTCTGTAAAGCCAGGTCGAAAACTTTGCATTTCCTTTAAAAGTGTGCAACGATTTGTAAGCTTTTATAAAACTTTCCTGTGCCATTTCCTCGGCGTCTTCACGATTTTTAAGAACTTTCATTGCAATGGAAAAGACAATATCCTGGTATCGTTCAACGATATACGAAAAGTAATTGGTCTGTCCGGCCTTTACTTTTTCTATGTAATAGATGTCATCTTTTTGCTCCATTCGCTCTTTTGACGTAATAATGAATTACAGGTTACAAGTTACAAAGAAAAAGTTTCTCGCAGATGGCGCAGGTTACACAGATAAAGCCTTTTCACCACAATAGGCACAATAGAAATCATTAGTTTTTTGAGAGGGAATTTATTGTTTCACGCGGATTACGCTGCTATCGCAAATTCAATTAATAATAAAGGAGGCGTATATAAATAGATGATTTCTACTCTGTCTTCCTATAGTATTAAAATCCGCGTTTATCTGCGAAACCTGAGAGAAAATTCTCATCAGCAAGAAAAAAATCAGAAAAGTTGTAACCGCCAAAACAATGTCGCGTCAAAAGAGCGAAAACAAAATAAAAAACAAATTAAAAATTAATATTATGGAAGGATTATTTGTACCAATCGGTTTTTTTCTGGCAATCTTCGCCATCTTATACGTATACTGGACAACACGTACAAAAGAGCGCCTGGCCTTAGTTGAAAAAGGACTTGATGCCGGAATATTTAAAGGAGAATGTTCGCAGTTATCACTTGTTAAGTGGGGAATCTTTTTAATTGCAGTAGGATTAGGCGTAGTTGCCGGATTTATTCTATCAAGAGCAATTGACGAAGTAGTTGCTTTCTTTACCGCAATCCTGGTTCTCGGAGGAGTTGGTTTAATTGTAGCTTATGTAGTTACTTCGAAACTTTTGAAAAAGAAAGAATAACGATAAGAGCAGATAAGTAAAAAAGCGGATGAGTTGATTGCTCATCCGCTTTTTTTTATTCCGAATAAAAGCGAATAACTTTCCGAATGGCTTCCTGGCACACCGGGCAAAAACCTTCGGCTTCGTTGGTGTTCATTCGGCAGTCGATATGCGGGCTGTAAATTCCTTTAGCCATGTAACCACCTCCTTCGTACACGCCAACAGTATTATTGTATTTGGCTTTTCGTGGAGTTGGAACCGGCGTGTCCGCGTCGATCATATTTTTCCATTTCTTATCAAAATCAACCAAAGTAGTAATGTTGGGTTCCCAGGGTTCAATTTCAAGGTTGTAGAAATCTTCGTACGCCACCGCCGAGTTGTAATATTCGTCGCCCAGTCCACCAAATCCATGGCCGAATTCGTGAACGATAATTTTTGGTGTCAGTTCATTGTCGGCCGTGCAAACGGTAACAAAATTGTAAAAACCGCCGCCACCGTAACGTTCGGTATTTACCAGCACATAAATCTGATCGTAAGGAACGCTGGCCGCAGCATCGTAAACCGTTTTCATATCGGCAGTGGTAAGGTAGCGCGGCAAATCGAAGGTGTAATAGCTGGTATTAAAATAAGTGTTTTTGTATATGTGTTCGCCCGGAACGTCGGTGCCTGAATCTGCTGAAGGAGCAAAAACAGCATGCACATTAAAGTTGGCTTTCTCCGATTTAAAAGGTTCGGTGTCGAATAAATACCCCGAAACTTTTGCAGCATCAGCATAAAAATCTTCCATTTCGGCAGCGGTGTAACCTTCAGCCAGAATAACAATATCTACTTTTTTTGCCGGATCGCCGTTGTTAACAATGTCTTTGGTTTCAAAATCGGGTTTATCTTCTTTCAAAATAAAATAATCTTTCGGATCAATATCGGTGGTATAAATCGTTTTAAAGGTTCCGTCCCACTGGCGGGCATCAATTTCTAAACGAACATTGTGCTTTGGATAGGGAATAAGTGCTGCCTGATAAAACGTTTTATTGTTTGTTTTGGCGTCGGCAGTGGTTTGCCACTCCTGGAAAAGCGTGCTAAAACCTTTGCTGTAAATCAGGCTGTCCGATTTTACATCGAAAACGCGGTAACGGTAACTTCCGTAGTTAAACACGTCGATGAGGTTTGTTTTCGATCCACCCCAAAACGGTTCCTGTTTCATCTGTTGCGGATAAACAACAACTTCTTTGCTGTTGCCACCCAAAAGAAAGTCGAAACGTAATGTTTTATTTTTGAAATAGGCGTTAAAATCGGTTTGTGCAATCGTAAAAATCGGGAGTATGAAAAGAATAAAAGAAAACTTCAACTTCATTTTATGTTCGTTTATTATTTTTGATGGAAATAAGCATTAGCAAAAAATCAAACTATGACGAATGCAACAACTTTTCTTTAAACAAATTCTATACTCCCTTATTCGATGATTAGTTGAAAAGAAATTCTTTTGTAACTATTTGACATTTAGGTGAGTTATGGTGCTTTGTAGAGAGGTGATTCGTAAATGATTGTTTTGTTAAGGATTAACGAATTAAACATTTTTAAGAATGAATATTATTTACAGCTACCTGCTGGAACATCTTCGTAGTTTAGGGCTTACTGAATTTCTGGTAAAGCCAACAGCGGCTTTTACATGTATATTACTTATTGTTTTTGTAGCCTGGTTCGCCCATTTTGTAACCCGTAAAATATTTTTAAAGATCGTTCAGCGAATTGCGGCGCGCACAAAAACCGAGTGGGATGATATTCTGGTGAGAAACAAAGTTTTTATGGGCCTGGCGCACCTGGTTCCTGCTTTTATTTTGTTTTATACGGCTGATTTCTCCTATCCAAATATTCATACCGAGGTTAGCGAGCTCGATCCGGAAGTATATAAAACTTTATCACAGGATTATTATTGGGGGCTGGCAACCGTTTTGTTAAAAATGTCGCGACTGTATTTTACGGTCATAATAGTTTATGTAACCAATGCCATTTTAAATGCCGGGCTCGAAATTTACAATACCACAGAATACGCACATCACCGCTCGATAAAAGGTTACGTGCAACTGGTAAAGATTTTTGTATTCTTTATGGCCGGTATTCTGGTAATCTCCGTTTTGCTTGAAAAGGATCCGACGGTGTTGCTGGCCGGGCTTGGTGCAATGGCGGCTGTACTGTTGTTGGTGTTTCGCGATACGATTCTTGGTTTTGTGGCGTCGATACAGTTGTCGGCAAACGATATGGTAAAAATTGGCGACTGGATTCAGATGGACAGTCATCGTGCCGACGGAACCGTAATCGATATCACGCTGAACACCGTAAAAGTTCAGAACTGGGATAAAACCATAACAACCATTCCTACTTACGCCCTGGTGTCAGAGTCGTTTTATAACTGGAAAGGAATGGAAGAATCGGGAGGCCGTCGTATTAAACGCTCGGTAGCCATCGATACAAATACCATTAAATTCTGCGACGCCGCCATGTTGGAACGGTTCGAAAAGTTCGACCTTATACGTGGTTATGTCAGAGAAAAGGAGCAGGAGTTAAAAGAATACAACAAAGGTAAAAACCTGACCGATGAAGATTTTATCAGTGGTCGTCATCAGACCAATGTTGGTATTTTCCGAAAGTATTTGGAAGTGTATTTACGCCAGCATCCGAAAATAAAACAAGACCTTACTTTTTTGGTGCGTCAGTTGGCACCGGTAGGTAAGGGTTTGCCCATCGAAATTTATGTGTTCAGCAACGATCAGGCGTGGGCGAATTACGAAGCTATTCAGGCCGATATTTTTGATCATATTTTTGCTGTAATTCCCGAATTTGAGTTACGCGTATTCCAGGAACCAACAGGAGCAGATCTGGAAAAATTAATAAAACGATCTTGAAAAAATCAACAATAGATTGTTATCTTTCAAAAAATCTGTAACTTACATATTGTAAGCATTTATATGTTTTTTAGCATCTCAGATTAGAAATTGTGATTTTTGCCTACATTTGTTCTATAATTTGAAACTAACTCAGAAGATTTGAAACATGAAGTCGAATGAATATTTAGAAGAAAAACCGGCCGAGATAGATGAGCTGGATGAAAAGATATTAAAGCTCATTACAAAAAATGCCCGAATTCCCTTTTTAGAAGTTGCCCGCGAATGTGGTGTTTCAGGAGCAGCTATTCATCAACGTGTTCAGCGCCTGCTGAATATTGGTGTTGTTCATGGAAGTGAATTTGTGGTGAGCCCTCAGAAATTAGGTTACAACACTTGTGCTTATATGGGTATTTACCTCGATAAGGCCAAGTACCACACTCAGGTAGCCGAAGCATTGAGAAATATTCCTGAAATAATTGAGTGTCACTACACTACAGGCGCTTATGCTATTTTTGTGAAGATTCAAACCAAAACGAATAAACATTTGAAACGTTTGATCGATGAACAACTGCAGGATATTGAAGGAATTGCGCGAACGGAAACGTTCATATCGCTTGAAATGGATTTTAAACGACAAGTTCCTATAAAATAAAAAAGGCCGGTTTTTACCGGCCTTTTTTATGCGTTGTATTTTCTTATTCTTCTGAGTAGACAAAATTATATGATTCGTCGTGCTGGCTGATATCCAAACCGACTTTCTCTCCGTGTGGAGAAATACGTAAAGGAACAATCATATCTGTGATTTTATACATTAACATGGATCCGCCAAATGTGAAAACGCCAACAATTACCAGGGCCAACAGATGATAAAGGAAAGTAGTTATTTCCCCGTGAATCAGACCCACTTCGTTGGCAAAAACAGCTGTAAACAACATACCTGTTATACCTCCCATTCCGTGCGCAGGAAATACATCAAGCGTATCATCCAGTTTCGATTTTGTACGAAGCGTAATGGCGTAGTTACTGATAATTGCTGCAATTACACCAATAAAAATACTCGATCCTACATTTACAAAACCGGCAGCCGGAGTAATGGCAACCAATCCTACAACCAGTCCGATTGCAGCACCAACAGCCGATGGTTTTTTACCTTGTGCCGCATCAAAAAAGATCCAGGTTAACATGGCTGCTGCCGATGCCGTATTTGTATTTACCAAAGCTGCAGCTGCAACAGAGTCGGCTGCCAGTGCCGATCCGGCATTAAAACCAAACCAGCCAAACCAAAGCATACCTGCCCCCAAAAGGATGTATGGAATATTTGCTGGTTTAAACTCTTTGTTGGCATCTTTTCTTCTTCCTAAAAACATGGCGCCTGCCAGAGCTGCAAAACCTGCCGACATGTGAACAACAGTACCACCGGCAAAATCAAGAACTCCCCAGTTGCGCAGGAATCCGTTCGGATGCCAGGTCCAGTGGGCCAGAGGCGCATAAATGAAAAGGATAAACAATACCATAAAAAGCATGTAGGCTCTAAAACGCACTCTTCCTGCAAATGATCCGGTAATGAGTGCCGGAGTGATTATGGCAAATTTTAACTGGAACATCGCAAATACGGCAAACGGAAATGTTGGCGCAAAATCGGGGTGTGTTCCGCCTCCAACTCCTCTGAACATAAAGAAGGTGAGCGGATTGCCAAACAGACCATATCCTTCGCCTCCAATACTGTCACCAAAGGCAATACTAAAACCAACAACAACCCAAAGTACACTTACAATACCCATGGCAACAAAACTTTGCAACATGGTAGAAATAATGTTTCTCGATTGAATCATACCTCCGTAAAAGAACGCTAAACCGGGAGTCATTAACAATACCAAACCTGTGGCTGTTAACATCCAGGCGGTGTCGCCGGCATCGAGGTTTGAGACATCAATCGTTTCAATTCCGGTAGGAATTATTACACCGAGTAAGGCTACAAGTACCAAAAGAGCTAACAAAAACCACCAACTGGTTGAATTTTTCATGTTTTATAATTTTTAAGGTTACGAACATTTAAGTCTGTCCAACACAGTATGGACTCAACATAACAATCGCTGTTGAGTAATTTTTGTGCTGAAATAAAGCTGTTTTTAACTGTCTGTGGATTTTTATTGCTGTCTGTTTTTATAAAAATCCAGCATAAATCTATTAAACTACATTTAAGAAGCCTTGGAATATGTCAAATTGAAAGAAATTAGGATGATAAATTAACAAACTGATAATAATTTTGAGTTTTTCGTCGGTCAAGAAATGAAATTTTAATTTTTGTTACTAATTTGTGAGGGAGTTCAGTTTACTTTGAATTTATGTTAGATTTTTGGTACTTTTGTAGAAAATTGTTAAAAGATGACTTTGAGGAATAATTTAGACGATTGGGATTTGAAAATTCTCGATATTATTACAAAAAACGCAAGAATACCTTTTAAGGATGTTGCCAAAGAAGTTGGAATATCACGTGCTGCTGTACACCAACGTGTTAACAGAATGGTCGACCTGGAGGTGATTGTTGGTTCGGGGTATCATATAAATCCCAAAAAGGTCGATTTTAAAACGTGTACTTACATTGGAATTTTCCTTGAAAAAGGAGGATTATTCAGCGAAGTTGTAAAGGGACTCGAGCAAATCCCGGAAATAGTTGAATGCCACTATACAACTGGTGCATATGCTATTTTTGTTAAGGTTTATGCCAAGGATAACGAGCACCTGAAAAATATACTAAGCGGAAGTATCCAGAAAATTCAAGGTGTAGCCAGTACCGAAACGTTTATTTCTCTCGAAGAATCATTTAAGCGAACTATTCCTGTTCAGGCTTAATTACGTTGCCTTACTGCTTCGTAAACCATTAAAGCTGCTGAAACCGATACATTAAGCGACTCGATCTTTCCTAAGATTGGGATTTTTAATTGTTGATCAGCCAGCTTTAAAATTTGTGGCGAAATCCCGGTATCTTCTGATCCCATCACTATTGCCAGTGGCATTTTCATGTCGGCATCAGTAAAGAGTGTTTCTGCTTTTTCGGTGGCTGCAACAATTTGTATACCCGATTCCTGCAGAAACCGAACCGTGTGGTAAAGGTTGTTTGTTTTACAAATGGGAATGTTATGAATGGCTCCGGCAGATGTTTTTACGGCATCGGCTCCAATACGTGCCATTCCTTTCTCAGGGATTACAATAGCCTGAACACCGGCACATTCAGCCGAGCGAGCGATCGCTCCAAAATTTCGTACATCGGTAATCTGATCGAGAACAAGTAGGAGAGGAGTTTCGCCTTTTTCGTAAATACCAGGAATTACATTTTCAATATTATCAAATTCAATCGGTGAAACAAACGCAAGAACACCCTGGTGATTTTTCCGTGTTATACGGTTGATCTTTTCAATGGGAACGTATTGAATGGCAATATCATTCTCTTTGGCAAGCGAAGTAAGCTCGGTTGTCAACTCGTTGTGAAGTCCTTTTTTTACCAGTATTTTATCAATGGTTTTTCCTTTTTTAATGGCTTCAATTACTGCTCTTGTACCAAATAAAAAATCTTCACTGTTTATTCCTTTATTTCTCCTTCTATCCATTACCATGTTTTTTTAGCCTTCCAGTTTTCTAATTCTTCGTGTTCTTCCTCCCAGGCCATCATTGTTTCTTCCAGTTTTGTTTTTAGTTGCTCGTATTGCTCAAAAACCGAATGATCATCGATGTTCTCAGGAGCCGAAAGAACCTTGTCCATTTCTTCAATTTCTGTCTCCAGTTTTTCTATCTGTTCCTCTGTTTGCTGTACTTTTTTCTCCAGCCTCGAAATTGTACGATTAATTTCTTTTTTCTGATCGAACGAGAGCTCATCCTTTTGACTATCCGAAGTTACAACATTCGTGGCTTTTGCCACTTGTTTTTTAACTTCAAGTTCTTTCATAGACTCCATTTTTTTGCGATACAGAAAATCAAAAATACCACCAAGATGTTGTTTGGCTTTTTTATTTCTGAATTCGTAAATGCAATCAACCAGCCCGTCAAGGAAATCACGGTCGTGCGAAACCACAAGTACTGTCCCTGTGAAATTTAGCAGCGCATTTTTCAAAATTTCTTTCGATCGCATATCCAGGTGGTTGGTGGGCTCATCCAGAATCAGAAAGTTTACCGGTTCCAGCATGAGGCGAATCATGGCCAGACGCGATTTTTCACCACCACTCAATACTTTTACTTTTTTATCGATGTCTTCGCCACGAAATAGAAATGCGGCCAGAATATCACGGATTTTAGTGCGGATATCGCCAACAGCAATTTCATCGATAGTTTCAAAAACCGTAAGTTCGCCATTTAATAATTGTGCCTGGTTTTGCGCAAAATAGCCGATTTTTACATTGTGACCCAGTTTCATCTGCCCGTTATGCGCAAGCTCGTTCATTATAATCCGGGCTAGGGTTGTTTTTCCTTCCCCGTTTCGGCCTACAAAAGCTATTTTCTCACCATTCTCAACAGTAAGGTCAATATCGTCGAGTACATGCAGACTATCGTAAAACTTACTGATATGTTTTGCTTCAACCACCACACGACCGGAACGAGGTGCCGGTGGAAAATTTATTTTCAGAGCGGCATTGTCTTCTTCTTCAATCTCAATCCGATCCAGTTTTTCCAGCTGTTTTACCCGCGATTGTACCTGAACTGCTTTCGATGACTTGTATCTGAAACGTTCAATAAAACGCTCCGTATCTTCAATCATCTTTTGTTGATTGTTATATGCAGCCAGTTGTATCTCACGTTGCTCAACTTTCCAGTCAACAAACTTCGAGTAGTTCATTTTCTGGTCGGTAATTTTCCCCAGCGATATTTCTATTGTACGGTTACACACTGCATCAAGAAATGCCTTATCGTGCGAAACCAAAACAACTGCACCACTGTAGGTTTTTAAAAAATCTTCGAGCCACTGAATTGATTCAATATCGAGGTGGTTGGTCGGCTCATCGAGTAAAAAAACATCGGGCTTTTTTAACAGGAGTTTGGCAAGCTCAACACGCATACGCCATCCGCCACTAAATTCCGATGTCATCCGACCAAAATCAGTCCGTTCAAAACCGAGTCCTAAAAGTGTTTGTTCCAATTCAGCCTCGTAGTTATCGCCACCCAAAAGCTGGTAGCGCTCGTTCAGTTCGTGTACATGATCCAGCTTTTTCAGGTAACCCTCCGAGTGGTAGTCTTCACTATTGGCAATTTCGTTGTTGAGTTCCGAAATTTGTTTTTCTATATCCAGAAGTTTCTCGAACGCCAGCTTAACCTCCTCCTTTAATGTCTGCGTATCCGAAACGTTCATCTCCTGAGGGAGGTAACCAATACTTGTATCTTTTGGAATGGTAACTTCTCCGCTGGTAGGATTATTCTTGCCTGTAAGTATTTTTAGTAAAGTACTTTTACCGGCTCCGTTTTTTCCGATTAAACCAATTCGGTCTTTCGGATTGATCAGAAAACTGATTTCCTTAAAAAGTTCGAAACCGCCAAAGCTGAGATTTATTTTGTCTATCGAGATCATTCTATATAAAAATTGCCCAAAGATAATTATTTCGGACAGACGACATTTCTTAAAATTCAGGCAAAAAAAATACCCTCTCGGGTAAAAAGGAAGGGGAAAGCTCTATGGACGCTTTTTGAAGATGATTGATAATTTACAAACCCCTAAACACAAAACCAATCATAAATACAGAAGTCGCTTTCCCCTTTTAAGTTTTACTTATTGAAAATAAAACCAACCATTAAATCAATAGCAAATATAAGGAAATGATTAAATAACAAAAGAGGTATGGAACATAAAATCACTTTTGTGTATACAAAAAGGCAGTGTTTTCCCATAATGGGAAAATCTAACTTCATTTGGGAAATGACCATTAAAGCAATAATAATGCAATATTGATTAATGAATTATATTTGCGGAAAATTTGATTACAGTGGGAAGAAAGAAAAGAAATAAACCGTTTTACGAGAATGTGTTAATTGAGGATATCGGTGCCGAAGGAAAAGCAGTTGCAAGAGTTGGCGATGTGGTAGTATTTACAAAATTGGCAATTCCTGGTGATGTGGTAGATTTACAGGTTACAAAAAAGAGGAAGCGCTACCAGGAGGCCATTATAAAGGAATATAAAACCTATAGCGACGACAGGGCTGAAGCTTTTTGTAAACACTTTGGAGTTTGCGGGGGATGTAAGTGGCAAATTCTTCCTTACGAAAAACAATTGTTTTATAAACAAAAACAGGTTCAGGATCAACTTTCGCGAATCGGAAAGGTTGAAATGCCTGAAATGCTGCCAATTAAAGGCTCGGAAAAGAATACCTTTTACCGAAACAAAATGGAGTTTACTTTTTCGAATAAACGCTGGTTGAGTTTTGAGGAGATCGAAAAAGATGACGAAATTAAAGATCCCAATGCATTAGGTTTTCATGTTCCCGGCTTATTCGATAAGGTTGTAAACATTGAAAAGTGTTGGTTACAGGGCGATCCGTCAAACCCGATCCGAAACTTTATTTATAACTATGCGATAAAAAATAACCTCTCATTTTTTGATATTCGTGAGCAGGAAGGCTTATTAAGGACCCTTATTATTCGCACAAGTACAACTGGCGAATTGATGGTGATTCTCAGCTTCTTTTACGAAGATGAATCGGTGCGAGAGGCCTTGTTAAATGCAGTAAAAGAGGAGTTTCCGGAGATTACTTCGCTGTTGTATGTTATCAACTCTAAAGGGAATGATACTATCACCGACCAGGAAATTAAAGTATTTTCCGGTAGAGATTATATTCTGGAGGAGATGGAGGGACTGTCTTTTAAAATAGGTCCTAAAAGTTTCTATCAGACAAACTCAGAGCAGGCTTACGAACTGTATAAAGTTACCCGTGATTTTGCGGAGTTATCAGGCGATGAGGTGGTGTACGACTTATATACCGGGACGGGTACAATTGCAAACTTTGTGGCACGAAAAGCACGAAAAGTAGTTGGAATTGAATATGTTCCCGAAGCAATTGAGGATGCAAAAGTAAATTCAGCGCTGAACGAAATCGATAACACTGCGTTTTTTGCCGGAGATATGAGAGATGTGCTTAACGAAGCATTTATCGACGAACATGGCAAGCCGGAAGTGGTAATTACCGATCCGCCAAGAGCAGGTATGCATGCTGATGTTATTCAAACAATTTTAACCATGGAGCCAAATAAAATTGTTTATGTTAGTTGCAATCCTGCCACCCAGGCACGGGACCTCGCACTGCTCGATTCGTTGTACCAAATTGAGAAAATTCAACCCGTAGATATGTTCCCTCACACACATCACGTCGAAAATGTGGTAATGCTCAGAAAAAGACTTGGTTAATTACGTAAAATGGTATAACTTGGTAACTCGAAATGCAATTGAAAGTTGCAAAAATAAGGGTCGTATTAAGAAGCAATTGCTCTCTTAATATTTGTATGTATAATGTTAAACAAGTTTTCTGAAAATCCTAAATTCAAATAATTATGAAAAGAGTATTACTTATTCTTATTGCATTTGTTCCGATGTTAGCTCTGGCACAACAGAAGTGCGTCTACTTTGAAAAAATGGTCAAGCTCGAAACCGAAAAGACCGATTTAAATACCACTCAAAGTGATTTTGGTCCCGGATTCGTAGGTGATGAACTTTGGTATTCAGCATTTACCGATGAGGAGATTGAAAAGTTAAATAGTGGTTCAGATAAGAAAATTTATTATAATCTGTATTCCACCCCAACCGATTCAAAAGGTAATGTAAAGACAGGTAAAACTGTTAAGTTGGAGTCGGCAAGTGAGGGTTATCATGCCGGACCGGTTTCGTATTGCGAAGCTACCGGCGAACTATTTGTAACCCTAAGTAATTTTGAAAATCCTGAAGTAAGAAACAAGGTTTATCAAAAAGCTGACATTCGTTTAAAAATTATTATTGCTAAAAAAGTTAACGGCGAATGGCAAAAAACGGGTGAACTCCCTTTTAATGATCCAACATATTCGGTAGGTCATCCAAGCATCACCGCTTCGGGCGATACATTGTTTTTTGTTTCTGATATTCCTGATAAAGGTTTTGGAGGTACTGATATTTATATGTCGGTTCGCTCAAACGGAAGCTGGGGCGAAATGCAAAATATGGGTGAGACCATAAATACCGATCAAAATGAAATGTTCCCGTTTATCCACAAAGGTAAATTCCTTATCTTTTCGTCAAATGGAAGAGGTTCGGGTGATGATCTGGATATCTATAATGTTGGGATGTTTGGAGGCAATATAACAGGTGTTGCTGAGCTAACAGAATTGAATTCTGATGGCGACGATTTTGGTTTTGTAATACATCCGGACGAAGAAATTGGTTACTACTGCTCGAACAAAGAAGGTGGTATGGGCAGCGACGATATTTATAAAGTTCTTCTTGAAAAACTGGGTTCTTATGATCTTGAGCTTGTTGTAATGGATAAAAAGACAATGGAGCCGGTACAAGATGCGAAAATTACTTTCGGAGGAGTTGCTAAAGCTATTGTTGGACTATTGTTCAAGCAGGAACTGGAAAAAGATAAAAGCTATAACGTTGCAACAACTATGGATGGTTACATGAACGATTCGAAAACCATTTCAACAGTTGGTAAACCATTTGGAGTAATTAAGGATACCTTGTGGATTGAAAAAGTTAAGGTTGGGCAGAAGTTCGTAATGGAGAATATATACTACGATTTTGATAAATGGGATATTTTACCCGAATCGGAAGTTGAGCTGGATAAACTGGTAAAAGTTATGAATGATAATCCTGACTGGAAAGTTGAGTTAGGATCACACACCGACTGTCGCGGTAGCGATGAATATAATAAAGTTCTTAGTCAGAAACGTTCAGATTCAGCTGTAGGATATATCGTTAGCAAAGGAATAAGTGCAGACCGAATAACTGCAATGGGTTACGGTGAAACACAGTTGGTAAATGAATGCGACGATGGAGTAGCATGTTCGGAGGCTGACCATCGTAAAAACCGTAGAACTGAGTTTAAGATACTTGAAATGAACGGAAATTAATAACTATTAATACCAATCATCGAAAAGCTGTTCTTGTATAGAGCAGCTTTTTTTATTGACTGCTATTAAAATAAGAAAGCCTGAAAATCATACGATTTACAGGCTTTTGATGTTTTTTTGTTTTTGATTCTGTCGGGATGACAGGATTTGAACCTGCGACCCCTGGTCCCCCAGAAAGGTGGCTGAAAATGTTGTAATGATAAATAAATAAGATTGTTATGAATTTGGTGTAAATGCTATTTTGACTGAATTTTGACTGACTTCATTAAAAACAGCCCTTCGGATACTCTAAAGTTACAAAAAAGATTTGTGATGAGGTGTTAATAAAATCGAAGCCTTACTTTTTAGTCTCTAAAACAAAAATACATATTTTCGTAATGCGTTCCCCGCGCTTGGCGATGTCATAAAGTTAAATATGAGAAAACCGACATCGCAACAAAAATTAACCTCCAACCGTAGGCTTGTTGCTAGCGAAGCAAAGCAGAAACTAGATCCTGCTATCAAGTGCCTTAAAGAATCCATTCGTCATACGAACGAAGTAACCGACATTTTTAACGGTTACAAAGTATATGCCGGTACTTACGTTGATGGACGTGGAAGAACTTGGCAGCCTCAACTACATGGTCTACTTCCAAATAAATACTTCGAATTACTCGCTTATGTAGTTTTCAAAGGCGATTCGGTTAACGTGTTTTATCCAAATCATTTTCTTACCAATACAATTATGGAGGTAATTCACGAATTTATAGGCAATAATTCCCAAGATAAAGCCAGAATGACCTGGACCGAATACTTTTGTTTCGAACTCGATTTTGGCCGCAAATACAAGCCCGGAATGATTAAAGAAAAGCAGGAACCCTCTTCGATCTGTCTACTCCGTTACAACTGTACGACTTTTTTTAGTCAACATCAAGTCGATAATTTAAATTAATAATATGGAAGGTTGGATAAAACTATATCGCAAAATTGCCGAAAATCCCCTCTGGTTAATCAAGCCATTTTCGCGAGGACAAGCATGGATTGATCTCTTAATTTTGGCTAATCACAAACCCGGATTCTTTTATGTCCGCGATGTAAAAGTAAAGGTCGAACGTGGTCAGGTAGGTTGGAGTGAACCCAAACTTTCCGAGCGATGGGGATGGTCGCGCACAAAAGTTAGAAAGTTTTTAAAAGACCTTGCAGAAGAACAGCAGATTGTACTTGGCAAAAAGTCTGTAACACAAATAATTACAATCCTTAATTTCGACGAATGTCAGAAAAAAGAACAGCAGGAAATACACCAGCCAATACCGCAAGATGGACAGCAGCAAGACAGCAGCAGAACAGCAGCAGAACAGCAGCAAGACCCTAACAAGAATGATAAGAATATAAAGAATGATAAGAACTCTCTTTTTAGACAGAGATTTTTTTCAGTTTTAGAAATATTCTATTTCAAGAATTTTAAAAACCCTATTGCTGTTACAAATGCCTTCTTTAACCACTACGAAGGAGTAGGATGGAAAAATGCCCATGGCCTCGAAATTGAAAACGTGGAATCGGTTGCCGAAAATTGGGACAACAAAACCACCGAAGGAATAAATTGCCCCGAAAATTTACTGTTAAAATGGAAAGTAATGTTCGGAATTCTGAAGAACAATACCGAGCACTATAATAAATTCCTTCGTATTCGCCCGGCTAGAATCGAAAATGGGATCCTATTTGTTCGTGCAAAACAAAATGACATGAAACTCATTGAAGACGATAAAAAGCTTTTGGGAGTATGGAAAATTGCTCTGCTTAAATCATTCGGGAAAATAGATATTAAGTACGAAATTGATAAACAACTTGTATAATGAAATCAACAACACTAAAAATTGGCAACAAGGAAATTCCCATATCTGATCTATATTCTTTTATCACTTCCCGACTTAGTGAAGGAGAATTTGATGCAAATCAGACGAAAGCAGTTTTAGAGATGCTAAGTGATTTAGATTGGATTGAACCTGCAATTTGTGGTATTCCTCTATCTGGAAATTCTGAGATTTACCGAACGATATTAACAGAAATGAAAAAGGACATTTTACAGGTTCATTCGCTCGGGTGGTCTGCTATGTGTCATTTTTTTTCAGAGGTTGGAGTTAATACAAGAGAAATGGTCAATACTATTAATGCCAGTGAGAAATTAAGAATAGAAATAGAGTCATCAATCTTATATGAACTAATATGCAATTAACAGTAAAACAAGAAAATTTCGCACAACTAGTAGCAGCTGGAAGTACTTATGCTGCTGCCTACCAAGAAGCATACGACGTGAAAACAGCTTCTAAAAATAACATTTATGTCAAATCTTCCCAGTTAATGGATAGGGATAAGATAAGGATAAGGGTTGAGCATCTTCAAGAAGAAAGTTTAAGACGAAATCAGGTCAATCTTGATGAGGTTTTGACAGAGATGTCGCGATGGATCCGTTTTGATATTCGAGATTTGTTTAATTCGGACAATACTCTAAAAAATATTGACAAATTATCCGAAGATGTAAGAAAAAACGTTGCATCATTTGAAGTGCTAGAGTGTTATGAAGGTTCTGGGAAAAACAGAAAGTTAGTTGGATTCTTGAAGAAAGTGAAACTGCATGAT
This sequence comes from Draconibacterium sp. IB214405, assembly GCF_033963885.1. Taxonomy (NCBI): domain Bacteria; kingdom Pseudomonadati; phylum Bacteroidota; class Bacteroidia; order Marinilabiliales; family Prolixibacteraceae; genus Draconibacterium; species Draconibacterium sp. IB214405. The sequence goes on along the minus strand of NZ_JAXBMA010000005.1, from coordinate 228,612 downwards.
AAAACAAAAGTAGCTGATATGTTTATGAAGAAATTTGGAGCGTATATAACAAAACTAAAAATGGAGGAAGAGGATTTAAGTCATCTTGAGGATTTATTAAATAGCATAAAATCTTAAGAAGATTCTACGGATCATGATGAAGCTTCTAAGTTTGTCAGGAAACTGTATCAATATTCTTCTAATATTAGCTATTAAATAGCCATAAAGGTATACTATATGACAATTCCCGCGGTTACTTGTACTTCTTTAAGCTAGTCGGATTTCTTATTTTTGTTATTAATGGTATTAACGATAGCGAATATAGTACTGAAATAAATTTCAAATTCTCCTTTCAATTTATTTATATTTGTCCAGTACTTATGAATATAAACGCAGATAAAGAATTATGGGAAGACTTCCTTAAAGGGGAAGATTATGCACTTTCTCATATTTATTATCAGCATGTACAGGGACTTTATCGATACGGTAAAAAGTTTACAAATGACGATGAATTGATAAAAGACACCATCCAGGATCTTTTTTTCGATTTGATTCGAACACGGAAAAATCTTCACGGTACAGATAATATTGGCTTCTATCTTATTGCATCCTTTCGTCGAAAACTGGCAACAAGTATTCGGAAAAGTAATGTGTTTTCTGACACCACAGATGAAGAATATTTTCAGGCAGAAATCGTTTATTCGGTAGAGAAGGAGTTGATTGAAAAAGAGGAGCTAACGGAAAGAGAACAACTTTTGCAAGCCGGATTTAACGAGTTAGCGCCAAAACAGCGTGAAATCCTATACTACCGCTATATATGTGAATTTTCGTATGATCAAATCTGTGAAATTACTTCCCTAAAATATGATTCAGCGAGAAAGCAAGTGTTCAGAGCTTTAAAGTCTCTACGTAAGGCAGTTGAAGGTAAGAGCAGTATTGTGTTTTTCCTGTCGTTTTACGCTAAAGAAATACTTTTTCCAAAAAAAAGTTAGCGAATACTGTCCACAAAATTTTCATCCACATCTTTCTATAATAAACAGAGGCAATTAATGTCTTTGTGACGAATAAGGAATTTCGCTTTTCCAGAAAGGAGATAATTCCGAATCAATAATGATCAAACTGAAAGATGGATAAAAAATACTTAAAATATGGTCTGGAAGATTTTCTCGAAGACAAACAATTTGTCGCTTGGATTTTAAAAGGCCATCAAAATGAGGAGTGGAGTACTTTCATTGCTAATCACCCCGAATTACAGAGCAAGGTTAATACAGCCAAAGAAATTGTTCTTTTACTAAAAGATAGATACGACATTCTTGACGAAGAAGAGGTGTTGTCGATGTGGCATAACATTGATCGATTTAATAAATCATACAAGAATAGAGCCCGTACAATTCATCTTCGTCGCACAATTACAATTGCTGCTTCAGTACTAATAGTTATCTCATTAGGGATTTTGGGATATTCCTATTTAAATAACCGGAATTTGGAGTATCAATTTGCATCTTCGGATATACCTAATAGTACCGAGAATGCTCGTTTGGTTCTATCTGATGGTGAAGAGATTGATCTTGAGAATGATAAGTCAACTATTTCTATCGATGACAAGGAGAAAATTACTATCAACGATGAAAGTGTGATTGATCTGTCGGAAAATGAGGAAAAGGACACCGACGACACTAAAATGAACGAAGTAATTGTTCCCTATGGCAAAAGCTCTGAGTTGTTGCTTGCAGATGGAACAAAAGTTTGGCTAAATGCCGGAAGTCGACTTGCATTCCCAACAAAATTTACAAAAAGTACAAGAGAAGTATATCTTGAAGGTGAAGCTTGTTTTAAGGTCACAAAAAATGAGTCGCAGCCATTTATTGTTAATGCCAACGATATAGGGGTAAAAGTACTGGGAACCTATTTTGATGTTTCTGCTTATCCCAATGATGAGCACATTGAAACCATTCTTGTAGAAGGAAGTGTAGTTGTAGGAAAAAAGACAGCATTTGGTATTAGTAAAAACAGTGTTGAGTTAAAACCTTATCAAAAGGCAACGTTTGATAAAGAAGAAAACGACATTGTAGTAGCTGAGGAACCTAATGCAGATGTTTACCTTGCCTGGACAGAAGGTTGGTTTGAGTTTTCACAACAAAATCTGGATAATGTTCTGACCAAATTAGAACGCTATTACAACGTAAAACTTGTTGTTCCGGAAGATTTCAACACAAATAGGAAAATTACCGGAAAACTTGATTTAAAAGATTCATTGGATGATGTATTAAAAGCTCTGTCAGATGTAGCAAAAATGGACTACCGAATTGATGGGAGTAAAGTATTTATTACGAATAAAATGGAGGAGATTCCTATGAAATAAAAAGAGAAAACCGGTTAGCGGGCAGGCTCTCCGGTTTTCAAACTAAATTAAATAAAGTATTTAATCTAAACGTTTCAAAATTATGAAAAAAAAGCGAACAGCGCTTTACTTCCCTAGAGGAAGTATGGCCAAAATTCTATTAAAGATGAAATTACTAACTATCCTGTTGCTTTCAGTCGTTGCTGTTTCTGCAGCAAACGATTCCTATTCGCAACAAACCAAATTTAATCTTGATCTTTCGGAAGTTAGTGTGAAACAGGTGTTTCTTGAAATTGAGAAAAGCAGTGAATTTATTTTACTGTATGATGAGAACACTGTTGACGTCAACAGAAAAGTGGATGTTCAGGTTGTTGACCAAACAGTAGAAAGTATCCTTGATCAGGTACTGAAAGGAACGAACAATTCTTATAAAATTTACGACAGACAGATAGTAATCTTAGAAGAAGAAAATACAAAAGTTCCTGAAATAGATGAAGAACCTTCCGAACTGAAGCCGCAAAAGTTGGTGAAGGGTACGGTAACTGATTCAAACGGAGAAACACTACCCGGAGTGACTGTGGTTGTAAAGGGAACGACCATTGGAACAACAACCGATATGGATGGAAATTATACGCTTGAAGTTCCGAGTGATGATGCTATACTTCAGTTCTCCTTTGTGGGAATGGAAACAATCGAGGTGCCTGTAAATGGACAAAGTACGGTTAATACAACTTTAGCACTTAGTAATATTGGACTAGAGGAAGTTGTTGCTGTAGGATATGGTACACAGAAGAAAAGTGATGTGGTTAGCTCGGTCGTATCTGTTGCAGTTGATGATGTGGTAAAAGTTGCCAGCTCGGATTTAGGTGAAATGCTTCGTGGTAAGGCTACTGGTGTTCAAATTACAACTGCCGATGCCAGTCCTGGAAGTAGTTCTTCAATTTTGATTAGAGGGAAAAGATCAATAAATGGAGGTAACGATCCTCTCGTAATAGTTGATGGAGTACAGGTAACAAACATCAATGAGGTAAATCCGAATGATGTTTCAAATATGGAGATACTTAAAGATGCTGCTGCCCAGGCTATCTATGGAGCCAGAGCGTCAAACGGAGTGATTTTAATTACTACAAAAAGAGGAAAGTCGGGAGAAACTCAGGTTAGCTATTCTGGGTATTTTGGTTTGCAAACTGTTCAAAAACATTTTGAAGCTTATAGTGGAGATGAATTTATCGCCTATAAAAGAGAGGCATTTCGCGCTAATGGAGGACCTGACGGAGATTTCTTGCCAGATGATCAGGTGTTTACAGCTGATGAACTAGAAACCATCTCAAGTGGTGATTATATTGATTGGGAGGATAAAGTGTTGCAACTTGCACCTATAACAAATCATAATGTCAGCATAACCGGTGGAACCGAAAAGACAAAGGTTTTTACAAGTATTGACTATTTTAGTCAGGAAGGAATTATTAAAGGAACCGATTATGATCGCGGAACTGTTCGTTTAAATGTTGATCAAACATTAACGAACTGGTTAAAAGCGGGGGTTAATTCTTCCTGGCAAATTTCTCAAAAGGAAAACCCTGGAACTAGCCATGCAACAAATGAACCTGCCGCTGCAATGTTGGTGAGAACAATTACAACATCACCATTAGGACAAGTTTACAATGATGATGGCTCTTTAAAACTTCATCCAAGTGATGTACAAGATAGCTGGAATCCATTGCTTGATTTACAGGAAATTACAAATGATACGAAGGAAAGCCGGACTATTATGAATGTCTTTCTGGACGTAACTCCATTTAATGGATTCAAGTATAGGTTGAATGCGAGTAGAAATGGATTAAATCGAAAGAATTACCTGTATAACTCATCAAAATCACTATCGGGCACATTAGCAGGTGGAGTTGGATTGGGATCGATTGATTATACTGACAATGCAAATTGGCAGCTGGAGAATATTTTAACTTATAAACCAAATTTAGGTGATGGTACGCATGCACTGGATCTTACATTTGTTCAGAGTTATTTGAAATCAAAATATTCTCGTTTTCTAAACGAAGCAACCAACATTCCAAGTGATGCGATCGGTATTTACTACCTCGCAGCCGGTGTAAATCAACCAAGTATTTTTGCTACAGAAAGAAACTTATTGTCTTATGTATTCCGGGCTCAATACAATTATGGTGGAAAATATTATTTATCAGCATCCATGAGGGCTGATGGATCTAGTGTTTTTGGAGACAATAATAAATGGGGATACTTTCCTGCAGTTGCAGCCGGATGGAATATAAACAACGAAGATTTTTTAATTGACAGCGAAACTATTAGCGTCCTGAAATTACGCGGTAGTTACGGAAGTGTTGGTAATGAAGGTATTCAACCTTATCAAAGTTTAAATACAGTTCTTCCTTACGATTATATTTTCGGTGGTTCCAAAACTGCCGGACTTTTACCTGGAGGAACTCTACCAAATCCCGATCTAAAATGGGAAACAACTACTTCGTTAAATATTGCACTTGATTATGGCTTGCTAAAAAATCGAGTAACAGGAACCATCGAATATTATAGGACCAGAACAAAAGATCTATTGGTGAACAGAGCAATTGAGCAGGTAACCGGATATTCGCGCAAAATTGTAAACCTTGGAGAGATAGAAAATAAAGGGCTTGAGTTTGCTCTAAACGGAGACGTAATTAGAAATTCAGACTTTACATTAAGTCTTGGAGCGATGTTTAATTTAAACAGAAACAAGATAATAAGTCTGTATGGCGAAGACAACGATGGAGATGGTATTGAAGATGATGATATTGCCAATCGTTGGTTCATTGGCCAACCGATAGATGTTTACTACGACTATAAGATGGTTGGTATTTTTAGCACTGCAGAGGAAGTAGCAGCATCAAACACTCCAAATGCTGAACCTGGAGATATTCAAGTTTGGGACAGGGATCCCAACGATGGAGTGTTGAATCCGGATGATAGAGTGATAACTGATCAGACACCAGACTGGTATGGTACATTTAACCTGGATATGACATACAAAGGACTTGATTTTTCAGCTAGTTTCTATACTGTTCAGGGAGTAACAAAGTTTAATACTTTCCTGGTTGATTACTGGACAGGTGGTAACCCAAGAGGTATTTTAAATGGTATTAAACAGGATTATTGGACTCCTGAACATACCGATGGAACTCGTCCAAGGCCGTTAGAAGCGACTGGAAGAAGATTTATGGATCAAGGTAATGTTACTGCTGGTTTGCAGGATGCTTCATTTATCAGACTCCAAAATGTGACAATCGGATATTCGTTACCCGATGCCGTTATCAGTAGGTTAGGTTTATCTAAAGTAAGAGTGTATTGCACTGGCCAGAACCTATTTACAATAACCGATTTTGAAGCCTATAGCCCGGAAAACGATGCACGTTCCTACCCGGAAACTGTTTCGGTAATCGGTGGACTTCAAATTGGGTTTTAATTAGTTAAAAATTAAAATTTTAGTAAAATGAAAGTAATTTTTAAAATATATACCCTATTAAGTATATTCCTTATCTTCTCATGTACTGATCAGCTAGATGAGACACCAATTGATGCGATAGATGCTGATTACATATATAGCTCTGAAGCCGGCCTTGAAGCCGGTGTTACCGGATTGTACAATAAAATGCGGGAATTAAATTACGACGAAGGTACAGGTTCTATATTTTCAAGTGTATTTTTCCGGATTGCTACCGACTTAGGTATAGGACGAGTAAACCTGGATCAATGCTATAATCCTAATAGATATAATGCTAATTGGCCCATGCAAAATTGGGGGCGATTGTATTATATTATTGACAGAAGCAATGCGATAATTGCTTACGCACCAGATATAGAAATGGATCAGACCAAGAAAGATATATTATTGGCTCAAGCCAGAGCAATTCGGGCTGAGGTATACATGCAATTGTATACAACTTATAATAATATCCTCTTTAAACCTGAGCCTACAACAATTGAGAACATAGATGAAATAGATTATACACCTGCAGATCCCGCTGATATTTGGGCATTAATAGACAGTGATCTTGATTTTGCCATATCAAAACTTGACTGGGAGGTTGAACCAGGGAGATATGGCCAAGGCGTTGCAAGACATTTAAGAGGAGTTAGTGCTTTGTGGCAGGAAGATTGGCAAGAGGCTGTTAATCAGTTTGATGCTATTGTTGAAAGTGGTATTTATCATCTCGTAGAAGTGGATGAAGTATTTACGGGAGATAAGAACCATGCGGAGTCACTTTATACCTACCAGGCAAGTCGCGCCTTAGGAGGTGGAAATGAACTTGCCGGTGGTGGACCTTCCGCTTTAGCAAGTATGTTCAATTGCCGCATTTACGAATTATCGAGTGGAGAAATGATCCCGGAAGTTAAGTATGGAGGATTAGCATTCGGATGGGCTTTCCCCAATGACTATTGCCAGTCTTTATACGATCGGGAAAATGATAAGCGATATACGACGTATTATTATGAACAAAATTATATTGTGAATAATCCAGACCACCCGAATTTTGGTCAACCTCTACCGGAATCCTCTATTGAAGATAATTTTAGGAGGTACCATTTTAGTCTGAAAAAGTTCCATGATCCAGACAAACCGGCAAGTTCGGATCAGAGTTACCAAAATTTTGTTCATTATCGATTTGCAGAAACCCTGCTTTTTGGAGCTGAAGCTCACTGGCATTTATCGGGAAGTAACACGGATACAAAAGCTTTAGAGTATATCAATATGGTTAGACGAAGAGCTTTTGGAGACAATAACCACGATTATACAACAATAGATTTGGATAGCTATCTTGAAGAACATGCACGTGAGATGGCTCTAGAATCTTCGCGTTGGTATGTGCTTAAAAGGCTTGGTGTGTTAGTAGAGAGAGTGAATCTTCATTTCCAGGGTGGTTCAAATTCTGGTAATGTTCACGGAGTTCAAATGGAAGATTATATGGTCAACTATCCTATTCCTCAATCTCAGTTGGATTTGATGAAAGGATTTCCACAAAATGACGGCTATACTCAATAGTTAGTTTGGTTAGAGTTAGGGAGGTATCTTCGAAAGAAGGTATCTTCCTTTCTTACTCTATACTATTTTTATGATCAATGTGATATTTTCTGATCAATAGCAAAATATCATTTAAAGTTAAGAATTATGACTCATTGCTTTTCGTTTAGAAGGGGTGAGTTTGAAATTTGATTCTTGACTATCTGTTTCCTGTACAAGGACTGCAAACTCGATATAACGAGATTAACTTTTCATTGTGTAGATCGGTTATTTTCTTTTTCAAATATTCTAAGAAAAACCTGAATCCTACTAACATAAATAAAATTTTATAACCTAAATCGATGCATAATAACAGAAGAAACTTTTTAAAAACCATAGGCTTGGGATCTGCCACACTTGGATTTGGAGGAATAACTTTGTCCTCCTGTTCTACTGAATCCGAACCAAAAGAGTCCTTACCGGAACAAACAGTTGAAGTATCAGAAAATGGAGCTATTGTTGAAACGAAATATGGGAAAGTAAGGGGTTACCGTAGAAACGGAATTTATACTTATAAAGGAATACCTTACGGAGATTCAACAACAGGAAAAAATAGATTTATGGCTCCTCTAGAGCCGGAGCCATGGACCGGTGTGCGAAATGCATTATACTGGGGAAATGCAGCTCCAGCTGAAGCTGGCTTAGGCTATCCGTTCGAGCCTAGTTTTGACCATTTTGATAATAGTTTTACCTACAACTGGGGCCATAAACGATTTGGAGAAGATTGCTTGTCTGTTAATGTGTGGACCCCGGAAATAAATGATAATACAAAGCGGCCGGTACTTGTTTGGTTCCACGGTGGTGGTTTTGCCGGAGGCTCTTCACACGAACTTGATGCCTATAATGGGGAAAACCTGAGTAACACTGGAGATGTAGTTGTAGTAACAATCAATCACCGCCTCAATATGTTTGGGTTCTTAAACCTTGGTGCCATCGGGGGCGAAAAATACAAAGATTCCGCTACTGCCGGAATGCAGGATTGTGTTGCATCCCTGAAATGGGTAAACGAGAATATCATAAATTTTGGAGGTGATCCTGGAAATGTGACCATCTTCGGCCAGTCGGGTGGTGGCGCTAAAGTAAGTATTCTAATGGCTATGCCAGAGGCAAAGGGGCTTTTCCATAAAGCCATGACTATAAGCGGTGCTGCTTTAAACGTTGCATCCTACGAAGCCCAGGCCGAATCTGCAAATGCCCTTCTTAAAGCTGCAGGAATCAGCCCTTCAAATATTGATAAGATACAGGAAATCCCTTGGCGTGAGCTTTATAAAATAAGTCTGGATTCAGGACTAGGAAGAGGTTTTGGAAGATTTGCGCCCTGTTTGGATAATTTGCACATACCTCAACATCCATTTGACCCAACAGCACCTGCTATATCAGCAGGTATTCCTATGATTATTGGCAATACCACCGGAGAACAGTCTCATAGTGGTAATGATCCTTCAATGGAGGACATCACTTTTGATGAGCTGAAAGACAAATTACGAAATTCAAAACAAGGAGGAATATTTGACAGAGGTATACCTTTTGGTAACAACAGAATCGATGAGCTGATAGATGCTTACGCTAAAGTATTCCCTGAGAAAAAGGCTGTTGCTATCTGGTCGATGTTGGGTGGCCGAAATGGTCAGCTAAAACAAGCAGAACTACAAACGGCAAATGGTGGAGCAGTTTACAACTATTGGTTTGACTGGGCTACACCGCTTTATGACGGGAGACCAAGAGCTTACCACAATACTGACATTGCATTCTGGTTCAACAATACGGACTTAATGGACACTATTACTGGTGGTGGTGCAAGACCACGAAGGTTGGCTGAGAAAATGAGTTTGGCGCTTACCAACTTTGCACGAACTGGTGATCCGAATCATCCGGGAATCCCGAACTGGCCAAAATATAATACTACCGATGGAGCGGTAATGATATGGAACGATACCTGCGAAGTAAAGAACGATCCTGACCGCGAAGCCAGGAACCTGGCAAACGAAATAAGAAACTCAAATGCTTAAATAAAACTATGAAACCAATAAATAGAAGATCTTTTCTCATTACCACACTTTCCGGAATCCCGGCAGTAATGTTGGCAGGAAACGGAATTATGAGCTTGCCATTGGCAGATGTTGAAACTGAAACCATTTACGGAAAAGTTAAAGGATATGACTTTGATGGTGTCAAGATTTTTCGAGGAGTTCCTTACGGGGATTCAACAGCCGGAGAAGCACGATTTTTACCACCGAAGAAACCACAAAGCTGGCCCGGAGTAAAAGATTGCACCTCCAATGGGCCACGTTGTATTCAGGGAGGGCGCAGCATTTTTGAGACTGACCGACTAGGCCCTTATTTTTCTGGAGGTCGTACCGATCGATTTGAGCTTAGCCAACAACCCAGTGGAGAAGATTGTCTGAATCTTAACGTTCTCACACCGGGTTTAAAAGGTAAACGCCCGGTAATGGTTTATATTCATGGTGGCGGGTTTCAGGATGGTGGCGGATTACTCGCTGTTTTTTCCGACCGGCATGTGAGGGAGCAGGATGTGGTACTTGTAGGTATTAGCCACCGTTTGAATGTATTTGGATACACCTATTTTGGAGGTATCGATAAAAAATATGAAGTTGGTAATCCCGGTCAACTGGATTTGGTTGCAGCCCTGGAATGGATTCGTGACAATATCGAAAATTTTGGAGGTGATCCTGATAATGTGATGATTTTTGGAGAATCAGGTGGTGGTGCAAAGATTTCCACTCTATTGGCGATGCCTGCAGCAAAAGGATTATTTCATAAAGCTGCTATTCAAAGCGGAAGTTTTGTTGGGAAAGCCACAGACATTGAAACTGCTACACAATCAGCCAGAGAGCTGATGTCGAAACTGGGAATGGATAACGTTGCCGATTTGCAGAAAATACCAGCAGAGGAATTATTTAAAATAAGCACTCAGAGTAGAATCAGAGTAGGACCTGTTGTAGATAATCATTCTTTACCGAGGGATCCATGGTATCCTGATTCTCCTGAGATTTCAGCTGATATTCCATTGTTGATTGGGAACGATAAAGATGAATCTTCGCTTTTTGCATTGAGTAACGAATCACTTTTCAATCTCGATGATGCAGGATTGCGAAGTGCATTGTTGAAAGCAAAGATCCCGGAAAACAAAGTGGATGATTTACTAAAACTTTACAAAAAGAACCACCCGGAAAATAGTCCGAGTGATTTGTATTTCCGTATTTCAACCGATCGTGGAGCCCGCTTCAATGCGGTTAAACAGGCCGAAATGCAATTATCAAGAGGTAAGGCAGAAGTCTTTATGTATTATTGCCAATACAATACTCCTCTGGAAGATGGCAAACTTAGATCATTTCATACCTGCGATCTTCCACTAATCATGCGACTAACTCTATTTCCAGAAACGGAACAACTATCACGTCAATTAAGTGCTGCCTGGGCTGCATTTGCCCGTAATGGTAATCCAAGCACCAAAAATCTTCCCTGGGCTTCGTATGATGTTGAGGACAGGGCTACTATGATTTTTGATGTCGACGAGAGTAAAGTTGTTAATGATCCGGATAAGGATATTCGAAAAATGCTGCTTGAAATGCCGTCTGGTTCATTATTGTAGTTGAAGTATTAAATGTAAACTATCAACAAGAAATTCAAACCATAAAAGAAACCATAAATGAAAAAAACACTCTTAATAATTTCCCTTCTGACTTTTCTATTCGGAAGCGTAAATGCACAGAAAGTTGTGCGCCTTTACGAGGGGAAAGCTCCAGGCTCAGAGGATTGGAACTATGCTGAAGTAGAATTTGCCAATCCCGGTACGGAAACAAAAATGATTCGCAATGTTGTTGATCCAACTCTTGAGGTATATGTGCCGGAAGAATCAATTTCTACTGGTACAGCAGTGGTAATTTGTCCCGGTGGGGGTAATGTCTGGCTTTCGTATGAAAGTGAAGGAACTGCGGTTGCTGAATGGCTCGCTAATAAAGGGATTACAGCATTTGTGCTCAAATATCGGTTGAATAAGACTCCCGAAGCTCCCGAAGAGTTCGATGATTTTTGGAACAACTTTGGAAAGCGGATAAAAGCAATGTCAAAGGAAAGTTCTTCAGAAAATAAACCGGTTGTAAATCCTCGTAACTATGGAGGGGAAGATGGTTTAAAAGCGGTTCAATATGTAAAAGAACATGCCGGTGAATACAATGTCGATCCTGAAAAAGTAGGGATAATGGGATTCTCTGCCGGAGCAGGAGTTACTACACATGTGATTCTTAACAGTGATCCGGAATATATGCCTGACTTTGCAGCACCTATATACGGAGGATGGTTAAGAGGGGAGAGTGTTCCTGAAAATGCTCCACCATTATTCATATTGTGTGCGGCTGACGATCGTATTGCAGCAGGAAGTCCCGATTTGTTCAAAGCATGGCTCGCTGCCGGTAAATCAGCAGAACTCCATATCTATTCCAAGGGCGGACATGGATTTGGAATGGATAAAAAGGGATTACCGGTGGATACCTGGATTGAAAGACTCCACGATTGGTTAACAGCTACCGGCTTCTAATAATCCCGAATTTCAAAAAAAATTATATCAACACATAGAAAAACTAATTATGACTATAAAACGATTTCAACTATTCATTATCACTCTCTTCATAATGACTGTGAGTTTTGCTCAGAGCAATAATGAGGGAAATTCATCTACTCCAATTGACAGACATGAATTGGTAACCCGTCACAACATTCGATGGGGTTGGGAAGAGCGTGGACAGATTCCAATGGGTAATGGCGAGTTTTGTTTTAACGTTGATGGAACGGGACTTCAAACCTTTGGCGGAAATACAATGTCGCACTGGGGATGGCACTCGTTTCCGCTTCCCGAGGGTGTAACTCCTGATGAGGTTCCAGAGACCGGATCTTTCATTAATGTGAAAAATGGAGAGCGCTATATCGGTGCAGATACTGTTCCTGCAGGTAAAGAATCAATCAGGAATTGGATGTATGATAATCCCCATATTATGAATCTTGGGCGATTACGGTTCGTAAGAGGTGACGGTTCGGAACTTACTGTTGAGGATATTACAAGCAATGGTAGCCGGAATCTTGATTTGTGGACCGGAACGCATAGTTCCCGATTTGTGGTAAGCGGTGATTGGGTAACCAAAGGCGATTGGGTGAATCCGTCAGAAGCAGCAGGCAGTGGTTTTCAGGTGATAGTTACTACCTATGTTAATCCGGAGACTGATCAGGTTTCAGTAAAAGTAGAGTCTGATTTGCTTGCCAGGGGGGTAATCAAAGTGGCACTTGATTTTCCTTATCCCACACTAAACAATGAAATTGATTGGGTAGGTGATTTTAAACGAACTGAGAATAATTTAACCACCTTAACACAAATCAGTAAAGTAAGAGCAGACTTTAAAAGACAAGTAGATGATTTTACTTATTACGTTGCGTTGAATTATACGGAAGGCGCTAAGGTAACTCCTTCAACTTATGACGGTGGTAAGGTTTGGTATCTTGAAGGAAATGGAGTATCAACCGTCGAATTTAGTACTACTTACTCACCGACACCTATAGGTGATGAGGTGCCAAATTTTGAGTCAACCAAAAAGGCAAACGCAGAATATTGGGAAAACTTCTGGATGAATGGCGGTGCTATTGATCTTTCTGAAAGTACCGATCCAAGGTGGTATGAATTGGAGCGTCGTATTGTTCTTTCGCAATGGGTAACTGCTGTACAGACAGCTGGAAGTTGGCCATCATCTGAAAGTGGACTTCGGAATATAGATCCCTGGCGTGGACAATTTCATTATGAAATAATCTGGTTTCACCAGGCTCATTATGGATTTTGGAATCGTTGGGAATTAACTGACGAAGCTGTACAGTCATATCAACGTTTTATCCCAACAGCACGTAAACGGGCACAACAATTCGGATTTAAGGGATTAGAATGGCCTAAATCGGCAAGTCCGTCAGGACGCAGTGCACCGTGGGAAGGCAATCAGTCTTTGTTATGGAAGCAGCCTCAACCGCTTCATTTTGCAGAACTGGACTACAAGATACACCCTACGACTGAAACACTTGATAAGTGGGCTGAAGTAGTATCAGGGACAGTAGAATATATGGTAGACTTTTTAACTCTTGACGAAGAAACCGGAATCTATCATATTGTCCTTAATCAGGGACGTGGAGAATGGGGAGCCAACATGGATAATCCTCAAGTTCTGGCTTTCTGGCATTGGGGAATTGAGCAAGGGCAAATCTGGCGTGAGCGGATGGGATTAGAACGTAATAAAGAGTGGGACGAAGCATTGGATAAACTGGCAAAATTTAAAATTGAAGACGGGATTTATGTTGGTGCTAATGGTCGACCATTGTGGTTGACAGGGATCCTTGGTTTGATGCCTCCTTCTAAAGCTATAACGCTCGAAACTGCAACACGCACTCAGGCTAAGATGAATGAACTGAGAGCAGCATCCCGTCATGGGGTTGAAAGTATCTCCGGTGGTGTTGGCTGGGGATCAGGAATGAGTGCAGTAGGCATGGCTAAAATGGGGGATCCTAAAGGTGCTGTAGAAGCGATGCTCGGTGGACTTGGAACCGGCTTTGATAAAGCTGGTATAAACCGTGGACTTGGTGGTGACTACTTACCTACAAATGGTGCTTTGTTATACGCCGTTGCTGTAATGGCTGCAGGCTGGGAAGGAGCACCGGATAGAAATGCACCCGGATTCCCTGATGACGGTTCCTGGGTTGTTAAGTGGGAAGGGCTTATACAAGCACCATAACAGGATAAGATTTAAAAGTGTAAAAACAATACAAAGTTTAGATGAGAAAAAATTCGATTTATCACATATCGCTGTTAACAGGCCTATTAATATTTTTCACATCCATACATAGTTTAGCGCAGATCAAAAAATCAGAGGTGGTTTATATCATCTCTGATTTAATTGACGCTAATGAAAATGTAACGGTTGTTGGTAATCCGATGGAAATTGATTCTCCGTATGGAAGTGCGGTTCACTTTGATGGTAAAGACGACGCTATTTTTATTGATGAAATGCCGTTAAAAGATCTAACTGAAATTACCATTGAAATGATTATCCGTTTCGACAGTGGAGGTAATCAGGAACAGCGCTACTTTCACACCGGTACGGTGAAAAAGGATCGTTTACTAATGGAGATGCGATCGAATGCTGATACCTGGTATTTAGATGGCATGTTCGAATCCAGAAAAAAATGGGTTGTGTTAATGTCTCCGGAATTGACTCATCCCCTGGACGAATGGTACCATATTGCCTTTACCGTTAAAGATGGAGAACAGGCCACGTTTGTTAACGGACAAAAGGAACTGGAAGGCGATGTCGATTTTGCATCCCTTAAAAAAGGAAAAACTTCCATTGGCGTTCGTCAGAACAAAATTTCCTGGTTTAAAGGAGCAATTTATAGCATCAGAATCACCGATAAAGTACTAAATCCCGATGAGTTTAATTTTTCCAAATAGAATGATTTTAACAATGTTGAAAATGAACGTGAACAAAATATTGATTCTTTTAGCCTGCACGTTTTGTGTTACTTCAGTATGGGCTCAAAAGGGAGATTTTTTAAATAACCTATCCTATTACATCGAGAATACTGAGGTATTTGAGCAGGGTCAGGAGGAAGGCAGAGCATTTCATATTCCGGAGCAAAATATTTTACTAAATGGTAGTTGGAAATTCTTTTACTGTGATGTGACTGAAGGTATCCCAACTGATTTCTTTAAAACAGAATTTGATGATTCAGGATGGGATCAAATTGATGTTCCATCCAACTGGGAAATGAAAGGTTATGGAGACCGAATGTTCCGAAATATCAGTTTGACCTATCAATACGGAAGAACAGAAGAGGAAAAAAAGTCAGCAGGCGAATTTGCAGTAATACCTCCGGAAGTACCGGATGAATACAATCCTACCGGAGCATATCGCAAGTCATTTGAGCTGCCATCTGATTGGCAAGGTGAGCAAGTATTTTTACATTTTGAAAAAGTTGCCTCAGCTTCTTTTGTCTGGGTGAACGGTAAAGAAGTTGGATATAACGAAGGTGCTCAAGAACCTTCGGAATACAATATCACATCTTATTTGAACCCTGGTAAAAACACGATTGCGGTTTTAGTGTTGAAGTTCTCAGATGGATACTATTTGGAAGGACAGGATTATTGGCGTTTGGCCGGTATTTTTGACGATGTTTGGGTGTATGCTTCACCACAGGTTCGTCTTTTTGATTGGCAGGTAATCACTGATTTTGATGAAAGTTATACTGACTCAAAACTGTCTCTCAATGTAGATGTGAAAAACTATGGCACGAATTTAACGGGTCATAAGTTGAATGCAACTTTGGAGAGAAACGGTCGGGAGATTTCCACCATTGAAAGTCCGAAATTCGATGTGAAAAACGGTAAGCAAACCATTAGTCTTTCAGAATTAGTTAAACAACCGGAAAAGTGGACTTCAGAAACTCCAAATCTATATGATTTGCGAATGGAGTTACTCAACAGCGAGGGCAATGTAGTTGATCAAATACAGACCAGAATTGGTTTCCAGAAAACAGAAATCATTGGGAACGTTTTTTACCTAAACGGTGTGCCGGTAAAACTGAACGGTACAAATACGCATATGCAGCATCCGGAAATGGGTCATGTTGTGGATGAAGCTACCATCCGTAAAGACATGGAACTGTTGAAGCAATTCAATTTTAACCTGGTTCGTATTTCACACTATCCTCCGGTCAACAGGTACCTGGAGCTGGCGGATGAATACGGTCTCTTTATTGTTGACGAGGTGGGTAATGAATGTCACGCCACTCAATATATGTCAGAATTGCCAGAGTATACTGAAATGTACAGGGATCGAACCCGAAAAGCGGTACTTCGTGATCGAAACCATCCAAGTATTCTGTTTTGGAGTGCCGGCAACGAAGCCGGAGAGGGAGAGAATATAACGGAGGTCGTAAAGGAAGGTAAAAGACTCGATCCTACACGATACTGGATGTATGGCGGAAATGATATGGTTCATCCTTCCGAAGATATAATTGGGCCACGTTATCCATCACCACTGCAGGAAGAAGTCAATCTTGGACTTGATACGACTGATAACAGGCCTTCATTTATGGATGAATATCTTTCTGTAACGGGTAATGGTGGTGGAGCACTTGATGAGTACTGGCGGGTTATTTACAGGCATCCGAGAATTATGGGTGGTGCAATATGGGATTTTGTTGGTAATGGTTTAACCGACTCGGTTCGTATTCTATCTGATAAATCACCGTTTGAAACACCAAGCTACGCAATGGGTAATTCAAAACTGGTAGAAGGAATAAACGGAAAATGTCTGAATCTGAACGGGCATGATGAATGGGTTGAAATATACAGAAGTGAGAATTTAGAAATTTCGGGAGATCAGTTGACCATTATGATGGATGTTTATCCCCGGTTGTTAAATCGTAGTTCCGGTAATTTCTTAACAAAAGGGAGCAACCAGTTTGGAGTGGTACAAAACGGAAAAAATACCCTGGACTTTTACATTTTTACAAACGAGAAACAGGTATTAAGTGCAGCACTTCCCGGAAATTGGGAAGGAAATTGGCATAACATTGTTGCTTCCTACGATGGAACCCAAATGAAGATTTTTATAGACGAGACAGAAGCCGCAAGTATGAAAGTGAGCGGGGAAATTAAAAATTTACCGTACCCTGTAAACGTCGGGAGAAACGCCGAATCTCAAACGCAGGATACGAAAGACTATACCTCTGATTCGAAGATTGATAATGTAAAGTTATTTGCTAAAGCTGTGGCACCAGGTAGCGATATGAAGCCATCCGATGCCATTTTATGGTTAGATTTTGAGAGAACAACAAACGGAGGAACATATTACAGCAATGGTATGGGTGCCCGAACCTATGGCAGTATATGGGCAGATCGCACCCCACAGCCGGAGATATGGCAGATGAAAAAATCGGCACAGCCAATTTCATTTAAATTATTGAACGGGGAAAAAGGAGTTGTTGAAGTTTGGAACCGAAGCAATTTTACAAATGCCTCTTATTGGGAAACAACCTGGACACTTACCGAAGATAATAAAGTACTTCAGGAAGGTAAATTAAACTTAGATATAAAACCCGGTCGACGAATGAAGCAGGTTATACCTTACACAAAACCTGAGATTATTGCCGGTAAAGAATACAGGCTCAATATAAGTTCATCCTTAGTAGATGATGAGACCTGGGCAGATAAAGGACATGAAGTATCATGGGACCAATTTGAATTATCAAGGTGGAACCTGCCGGAACCTCCAAAAGTCCCAACAGAAAAGGTGGCAACACTGTCAACCACAGGGGAATCACATATAGTTTCCGGCGAAGGATTTACTTATACCTTTGACAAAACAGCAGGAGAACTAAAATCCATGTTGATAAATGGAGACGAGATGCTTCAAGCTCCTGTAAAACTAAATGTTTGGCGGGCTCCGGTCAACAATCAAAATGACAGGTGGGCAGGCAGAAGTTTTAGCCAGACCTATTGGAAACCAGAATATGGAACTACCATGGCTACAGATTTATATTCTCAGGGAGTAGATGAGCTGAAGTTTGTTCCACTTGAAGTAAGAGCTGATGAGGCAGAAGGTATGGTATATATTTATGTACGCGAAGTTGCGCTCACCAGGCAGGATGATGATGTTTCAAGTCTTAATTTTCTTATTGAAGGAGGGGCAGCCGGAGCGATAAGCGGTTTTGAAAGTATCTATGAGTACAGGATTTATGGCGATGGCATTGTTGAGGTTAACCACGAGGTAATGCCACAGGGTAAAATGCCTCAGTTGCTGCCACGAATTGGAATTAGTTTGATGATGGATAATGAATATGACCAGGTGGAATGGTATGGCAGAGGTCCCCAGGAAAATTATCCTGATCGTAAAAGTGGGTACAGACTTGGTATTTACAATTCAACTGTAGATGAAATGTACGAGCCCTATTTGGTCCCGCAGGATTATGGCTTGAGAATGGACAATCGTTATTTAAAAATGACGAATGGAAAAGGAAAAGGTCTTATGTTTTCCATGGATCAGCATTTCAATTTTAATGTTCATGCGTTTACAACTGAAAACATCACAAGGGCGCTCTATGCATTTCAATTGAAAAAGGCAGACGGAATTACGATTAATCTGGATTATAAAACTACCGGCGTAGGTGATACCTCGCAACCGGTTTTAAATTCTTACCGCGTGTATCCGCATGCCTATTTGCGAAAATTTACAATAAAACCGATAGGATATTAAATAATAAGTAGTTGAGACAAGAAATCACTTGTCTGGAGAAGGTTCTTTGAAATATTAGAAGATTAGTAATTAGGACTAATTTACCGCTTAGGTTTATCGATTATAAAGTAGTAAATGCTCAAATACCGGTTTAGATACTGTTTAACATTTTTCAGGATTAGAATCCTGATATAAAAAATTGTTTTCTATCTTCACGTTGGAAGAAATGTCAAAACCAATAAACGATACTACACTGGATATTGAACTAGTCAAAAAGCTTCAAAAGGGTGATGTAGAGGCATTTGATAGACTTTTTAGTAACTACGGGAAACGATTATATCATTTTGCCTATGGTTATCTGAAATCAAAAGAAGATGCTGAAGGTGTAGTTCAAGAGGTTTTTCTCCGGGTTTGGAGAAATCGAAAACAGCTAAAATCGGACTTATCTTTTAAAGCATATCTATTCAAAATTGCTTACCATTACATACTCGAACTCTTTGAGCAAATAAACCGACGTAAGGCGTACCAACATCAAATTATTGATGAAACTGTCAGTTTTACTGACGACACCAATGAACGTCTGAACTACCAAATCCTTTTGGAGAAAGTGGAAACTCTTATTGGAAAGTTACCTTCCCGACAAAGAGAAGTACTTATAAAACGGAAAAAAGAGGGAATCCCGGTAAAAGAAATTGCAAAACAATTGAGAGTTTCTCCGAAAACCGTTGAGAACCACTTAACTGAAGCACTCAAGAACATAAAAAAAGGATTGGGCGAGGAAGATATTTCTGCGATGCTGTTTTTTTTACTTTTTGTAAAACCTTGATAGATAGCATTTTCTTTCAAATTTGTCAATTTTTTTTATTTTTCACTAGGGGAATATTTCATTTCTACCCTATATCTTTAATAGAACAATAAAACGAACATCAAACTTTATGGATTTCAATCCGGAAATACTGAAACGTTTCTTTAAAGGGAAGTATTCAAGAAAAGATTTTTTAGCTATAAAATCAATTTTTGAAAAACCTGAAAAACGTGAGGAGATAATTGATCTACTCCAAGATCATTGGTTTGATTATAACAATGAACCACTTCCTGAAGGGAATGTCAACCATGTTTTAGATAAAATTCATCATCAAATAAATCTTGAAAAAAGACGTGAAATCTTTACCGGTTTTATCGGTACTTTCCAGCGTATAGCAGCGATATTAATTATCCCGCTTATTCTTACTTTTTTGGTGGTATTTTATTATCAATCCAATAAACCAGTAGAAAGTGCACTTGCTGAAATTCAGTGTCCGATGGGTGTGCGTACTAAATTTATACTTCCTGATGGAACCACTGGTTTTCTAAATAGTGGATCAACATTGGAATACCCGGTATTATTTGCAAAAAACAGGAATGTTAAACTAAGTGGCGAGGCTTATTTTGAAGTAGCTCATGATAAGGCTCACCCATTTGTTGTTAAAACTTCGAATTTATCCACAAAAGTATTAGGTACACAGTTTAACGTAATTGCCTATGAAAATGAAAATAGGGAAGAGGTTGTTCTTCAAGAGGGGTCTGTGGAGGTATATTCCAATCAGGGCGACAAGCTGGAAACACTCCAGCCCGATCAAAAACTGGTTTTGAATACCGAAACAGGGCAACATAACAAAGACAATGTTGAAGCTTCACAATTTGTATCATGGACGGAAGGTAAACTGGTATTTAGAAATGAAAGTATGGAACTGGTGATCCAGCGACTGGCAAGGTGGTACAACGTTGAAATTGAAGTTGAAGATTCGGAATTGTTAAGTTATGCTTTCCGTGCAACATTTATCGACGAATCGTTGGATGAAGTATTAAAACTAATGGCGTTAACTGCACCAATAAAATACAGGGAAGAAAAACGCGAAACTACAAACGATGGAACTTATAATAAGAAGAAAATAATAATCAGTTTAGACCATAAACGAGAAGAATCTTTTAAATAGAAAAAGGAGAGTGTTACCAGCACTCTCCTAACTATCAAGCAGCGTGAATTAGTCCAATAATTATTAAACTACTTAATGTTTCAAACTTATGAAAAAAAAATGGATTCGAGACGCCATATACGTGTGTCTCAGAACTAAAACTTGGAAAATTATGCGATTAAGTGCTTTTTTTCTTTTCCTCTTTCTCTCCCAGGTTTGGGCGGGAACAGGATACTCACAACAGTCAAAACTTACCTTAAAAATGGACAATGTTAGGGTAATTGATGTACTGGACGAAATTGAAAACAACAGTGAATTTTATTTTTTGGTTAACCAGAAACTTGTGGATCTGGAGCGGAAAGTAAATGTAAATGTCGAAGATTTATCCATCGATAACATCTTAGATGATTTATTCGAAGGAACTGATGTTACTCACCAGGTGAACGACCGGCTAATTATTCTAACAAACGCAAAATCAGAGACGAATGCGGGGACGGTTTTACAACAACAAAGATCAATCTCTGGAAGCGTCACTGACCAGTCAGGGGAACCGCTCCCGGGAGTTACGGTTATAATTAAAGGCACGGCTAACGGAACGGTAACTAATTTCAACGGCGAATATTCATTAGATGATATTCCCGCAGGTGCCACCTTGCAATTTTCATTTGTTGGAATGAAATCAAAGGAAATATTAGTTGAAGACCAGAGTGTAATCAATATAGTTTTAGAACAGGAAACGGTAGGTATTGAGGAAGTTGTCGCTATTGGCTATGGTACCCAAAAGAAAAGTAATGTAACAGGAGCAATTGCTTCGGTGAAAGCCGAAGCGTTAGAGAATCGCTCAACAGGAGATGTTGGACGTGCAATACAAGGTAAAGTTGCCGGTGTTCAAATTATGGCTCTGAGTGGCGCTCCGGGATCAGGTACAAGTTTCCGAATCAGGGGATATTCCAGTAATGGTTTATCGGACCCACTTTTTATTGTTGATGGATTAAAAGTCGATAATATTGATTTTCTCGATCCTGAAAATATTGCATCGATTGAAATTTTAAAAGATGCTGCATCGGGAGCAATTTATGGTACTGAGGCAGGAAACGGGGTTGTGCTAATCACAACCAAAAAAGGTCAAAAAGGAAAGAGTCGGGTTTTCTACAATACACAGTATGGTGTTCAGTCGATGACCAATAAGGTTGATATGATGGATGCCCAGGAGTTTAAACAGTTTTGGTCGGATGCCGGTGTTGCTGACGGTGCTTTTCAAAGTGCTAACACCGATTGGCAGGAAGAAGTATTTGAAAACGGTGAAACTCAAAGCCACATTTTAGGTTTTGAGGGAGGTAACGACCGAGGATTATTTTTTGCGTCGGTAAAATACAGTAAAAACGACGGAATGGTTGTTGGCAACAAGGATGTCAACAAACGTTATATCGGTCAGCTCAACGCTTCCTACGAAATTAGTGATTGGTTAAAGGTTGGAACAACTAATTCGATCGATCACAGCACTACTACATCAATATCTCAAAATGCCTATAACTCAGTTAATAGTGTTATAGGTAGTGCTTATTTTTTCGATCCTACTGTACCAACGTTTTATGGCAATGATGCGGACGCCCCAACAGAAAACGGTTACAACTTACTTCAAGCAGAAGCTGAAGGTTACAACGTACTTCGAAATGATCAGAATCAACTTTACGGTACTTCCCGTTTTATAATCGAACCACAGAACCCTTTGGGGATGATACATAATTCCGATAATTTGAGACGTAATTCATCGATTGGCGGAACGCTTTACGCAGAACTAAAACCTTTCGAAAATTTCTCCTTTACTTCAAGGTTGGGTTATGGTATTGGATCTACTCATAATAAAACATACAGGGAGCCTTATTGGTGGAGTGCAACTAAATACCTTATCAATCCGGCGCTCTCTGAAAGTATGTATCAATCAATTTACTACCAATGGGAGAACTTTGCGAATTACAGCTTTACAAGAGGTAATAGCGAATTTACAGCTATGGCCGGTATGCAGTATACGCAGAATCTTATGGAATACATGTCGGCAAGTACTGACGAGTTAATTAGTACACTGCCGAATTTCCATAATTTGAACAGTTCGTTTACCGATGCAAACGATGGTATTGGTGGAAGTTCTGATAAAACCAGCAATATCTCCTATTTTGGACGACTTGGCTGGAATTATGCTGACAAATATATGGTTCAGGCAAATTTCCGTGCTGATGCCTATGATGCTTCAAGGCTTTCAAAATCTAACCGATGGGGATATTTTCCTTCAGTGTCTACCGGATGGGTTGTGTCGAATGAAAATTTTATGCAGGAAATGAATCAGGATATTTTTTCCTATTTCAAAATTCGAGGATCATGGGGTATAAATGGTAACGTTAACTCATTGAGTAATTACAGGTACACAACCTATGTGACATTGGCAAGTGATTATTATAATTTTAATAATTCGCTTATTGCCGGATCTGCTCCATCAGATGTTCTTCCTAATGAGGGTTTAACATGGGAAGAATCGGAACAGTTCGATATTGGTGCTGATGTTCGTTTCTTTAATGACCGGTTGTCTTTTTCATTCGATTATTACAATAAAACAACTACAAACCTGCTTACTGAGATGACTGCACCTGCAGTTTCAGGAACTTCAAGCCAGTGGGTTAACCTTGGTAAAATTGAAAACTCGGGATTAGAATTTGATCTGGAATGGAAAGATAGAATAGGTGATTTTAGCTATGGAATACAAGCTAATATCTCCACACTTCATAATGAAGTTTTGGAAAGCCCTTATGAAGAAGGTCGTTACCCTGGTGGTGGTGGATTCTTTACTGAGGCTACCTATTTTGAAGTTGGTTACCCGATATGGTATCTAAGAACCAATATTATAGACCACATCGATTATTTAACCGGTCAACCAGTTTATAAAACTAGTGAGGAACTTGGAACAGATGATGGAAAAGATTATGTGGGGTCCAGTATTCCTGATTATACCTATGGAATTACTTTGACAGCAGATTATAAAAACTTTGATTTGAAAGTATTTGGTTCGGGAGTTGAAGGATCAGAACTGTTTTGGGCTATTGCCAGGTTAGATCAACCCAAAGGTAATTTACCAACAGCTATTACCAACGATCATTGGTCAATGGATAATATTGACGGAGTACATCCGTCTCCAAGCATATGGAATAATACTACCAGCTTATATTATTACGGATCATCTGATGATTTCGTATTTGATTCATCATATTTTAAGATAAAACAAATACAGTTGGGATATACATTTCCAACACGTATGATTTCCAAAATAAAAATGTCTTCATTAAGAGCTTATGTCTCACTGGATAATTTCTTCACGTTTACGAAATATCCTGGTAATGATCCTGAAGTAATGTCAGGGCTCTCAAAAGGAGATGAACCAAGAAGTTCGAACGGTATGTCTCAAGGTGGAGGAATGGGAGTTGACAGGGTGCGCTATCCTGCAATGAAACAAGTATTATTTGGTCTTAATGTATCATTCTAATTTTAAGGTATTACAACAATGAGAAAATTCAAAATAATAATAGCACTACTGGTTACCGGGTTTTTATTTACCATGTGTAACGAGGATCTTTTAGATATTGAACAGCAGAGCGTCGCTAACTTAGACAGTTATTATGCAAATGCAACAGACGCTGATGCAGAATCGCTTATCGCATTTGTTTATGCGGAAGTGTACAATGTAACCGGATATTTCTGGGTGAACTTACTAAACTCACTGTCTGATGATTCACCAGCAACAGGAGGTCTTTATTCCAATATTAACGTTACCTCTTCAAATCATAGAGGCAATCAATATTTCACAAATTTCTACAATATCAATTATCTCTGTAACCTGATAATTGAAAAGCTTGAACCTACTTCAGAAGTAAAAGAACAGATTATTGGTGAAGCTTATTTTTGGAGGGCTTATGCATACACAAATCTAATTAGGTTATGGGGTAATCCTCCACTTGTTGATCACGTTCTGGCAACAGAAGAATTAACACCAACAAACGGAACCACTGAAGAACTTTGGAATTATGTAGAGACAAGTTTACAAGAGGCAATTACAAGGCTTCCTGAAAAATCAGGATTAGGTGGTCAACAGGAAATTGGTGGACGAGTAACCCTGCATTCTGCTTATGCCCTGTTAGGTAAAGCACAGTTACTAAGAGGAGATTATACCAGTGCCATAGCAAGCCTTGAGAAAGTTATAAACTCAGGTAAATATGACCTGATTGATGATTTTACTGAATTGTATCACATGCCTGCAGATTTTTGTGATGAATATATGTGGGAGTGGAATGTGGACGACAATTCTACTGCGAGCACTTATATGAATGAAGGAGACTTCAGGTTTATGAGATTTACCTGGAATACTGCAAATGTTACTGTTCCGGGAGGTATAACAGAGCAAGGAGTAAGCGGAGCAGATCTAAATAAGGACTTCTATGACTTTATGGTTGACCGGGGAGAGAAAGGAAAACCCCGTTACTATGGAACCATTTGGGATTACGAAGATATACTACAAAGATTTGTTGATCTTGGTTTAGCCACTGATACAGAAGAGGCAGTATCTAAATTCTGGAAAACGGATGCATCTATGATTAACTGTCAAGGGTATTTTAGAAGCAAAGTTCTTGCCTGGGCCGACGAAGTAGTTCCTGATTCAAGAGAAGCCGGACTACCTTATACCTACACCAATTGGCCGGGAATGAGATATGCAGAAGTACTTTTACTCTATTCAGAGGCATGTGTTCAATCAGGAACAAAAGTTTCGGAGGGACTGGTCGCATTAAATAAAGTTCGTGTTCGTGCCGGCCTAAGTGAGTTAGGATCTTTCGACCTTCAGGATGTTAAGGATGAAAAGAGAGCGGAACTTGCTTTTGAAGGAGAACGCTATCTTGATCTTATTCGTTGGGGAGACGCATCAACAGTACTGGAGAACCGCGGTGTTACAAGCTATACCTTCTATGGGTATGTTCAGTCTTCAACCGAATACGACGTTGTTGAAGAGGCCTTTGCCGGAGCATCAGGTTTCCAAACAGGGCGGGATGAATTATTCCCTTACCCATATTCAGAAACCCTTCTTAATCCAAACCTGATCCAAAATAATGGATGGTAGATTAGGACAGATGTTAAACAATTAGAGTATAAAGTTTTAACAAATCAAAATGAACGTAATGAAAGAACTTAAAATAATATTAGCTGTTTTAATAATCTTTTCATCAGCCTGTGTTTTCACATCATGTAGTGAAGACGATGAAGTAATTATTAAGGCTACCCTTGAATTAGAGCAAGGTGATGTGAGTGTTCCATATACGGAAGGAAGCTTTACAATAGGCGTTGCTGCAAATGGTGAATATAATGTGACTGTTGATGAGACCGGAACAGATTGGTTGTCTTATGAAATAGTTGATGGAGGAGATTCCTTAAAGGTGTCTTTTGTACAAAACGATAGTACTCTTGTGAGAACTAGCCGTTTGATTATCATAAATGATGATGTGATGCGATTTTTGAATGTTGATCAGGAAGGTTTCCCAACAACAAGTATCACTACAGTCGATTTAAATTATACGGTAACTACTGGTGGTGGATATACCATTCTCAGCGTTCCGGACGAAGATTGCGACCAGATTCCTATTGGATCAACCGTAGTCTTTGAATGTGGCGATGCAGGATCAATATCATTCCTTGATGCAACCTACACAGAATATGCAGGAGGCATACCAGTGAATGGAATGTTTAGCTTCGTATGGACCCAGGAAATTGCAAATATAACAGCGGGATCAGGAATCACCACAGGTATTCTTCGAGATGGATTTGAGGTTACGGGAGCGTACGCCATGTTTTCGAAAACCAGTCTTGAGTATACAATTACCGAAGGAGGAGGTTATACAATTTTCTCTGTTACAGCTGAAGAATGTGAGAAAATACCAGTAGGAGCAACACTTAATTTCTCATGTCCGAGCGATAATGGATCTATTTCGCTTCTTGATGCCACATACGCTGAATATGCAGGAGGAAGCCCGGTTAATGGTAAATTCAGTTTTGGCTGGACAAATGCGATTGCTGCCACTACAGCAGAAAGTGGAATAACTACAGGAGTTATTCGCGATGGATTTGATGTATCATCTTTATTCTTCATCGACATGAATACTGAACTTGAGTATTCAATAAATGAAGGTGGAGGTTATACCATTTTTTCGGTATCGCTTGAAGAATGCGCTAAAATTCCTATCGGAGCAACAGTAGTTCTCGAATGTCCAAGTGATGCTGGTACTATTTCATTACTCGATGCAACTTATACCGAATATGCAGGAGGAAGCCCGGTAAACGGAGAGTTTAGCTTTGTTTGGACGAAAGAAATAGCTGCTATAACTGCTACTTCTGGAATCACAACAGGAATACTTCGCGATGGCTTTGATGTAAGCAGCATGCGTTGCCACAACTAAGGATAAGTTTTGTATCAAAAAAAATTAAAGACAATGAAAAAAATATTAGTAATAATCACGAGCCTTATTTTGTTGTTATCCTTTAATCTTTCCTATGGACAGGATGATGCCGATTATTTTGTTGGCAATTGGGATGTTGTAGTTAAAGGTACGCCTAGCGGCGATGCAAAAATGAAAATGCATCTGGAACGTGCTGAAGGGAAGTTAACAGGCAATA
Organism: Draconibacterium sp. IB214405; assembly: GCF_033963885.1. Lineage (NCBI taxonomy): Bacteria > Pseudomonadati > Bacteroidota > Bacteroidia > Marinilabiliales > Prolixibacteraceae > Draconibacterium > Draconibacterium sp. IB214405. The sequence continues at coordinate 201,279 of NZ_JAXBMA010000005.1, read as the reverse complement.
TCAAACCTGAAGGTGTTGATGCTGTAGAAATCAGCAAAGTGAATGAAGAGGAAAATAAGATCACTGTGTACTACAGCGCAGCTGGATATGACCTTTATATGTCTTTTGAAAAGAAAGATCCGAATAATTGTGAAGGTAGTTTGATAAATATGTTCGATGCGAAAGGAGAGCGCATCGAGGAAGAATAATGTATCTCTTTGATATAAGGGTGGCTATGATGCCACCCTTATTTTAATTCCATAATAATCAGATAAACAATTTTAGAATTTAGAATAATTCTTTGCAAGCAGTCTTAATCCTAATCAGGAGCTAATCAGAAGGCTGTTCAATCTTACACAACAGAAATGAAACGATTTAAAATAATAATATTTGGTCTTTGTTTGCTTACATGTAATGTGATACCACTCGCAAACGTGTACGGACAAGATACGTCAGACCTCCCTCAGTTAGGAAAAGCATCAATCGAGGAAGTAATAGTTGCTATGACGCTTGAAGAGAAAGCTGCGCTAGTGGTTGGTACTGGGTTGAAGATGGGGGAGAAAGAAAACAACATGGGATTTCAGATTCCGAATCAACCTATTCCCGGTAGTTTAGCAGATCAAACAAAAGTACATGTTTCAGGAGCAGTGGGAAGAACCCTGGAAATTCCACGTCTTGGAGTAACAACCATTGAAATGGTGGATGGACCCGCCGGACCTAGTTTTGGCTCTCGAACAACTGCATATCCTATTGCAACTAATCTGTCTTCAACATGGGATGTAGATCTTGTGTACGAGGTTGGAAAATGCATGGGTAATGAGGTGTCAGAATATGGACTTGATTTATTGCTGGCACCTGGTATGAACATTCATCGGAATCCGTTGGGTGGTCGTAATTTTGAGTATTACTCAGAAGATCCGTTGCTCTCGGGTAAAATGGGCGCTGCCGTTGTTAACGGAATCCAATCGCAAGGTGTGGGAACTTCTGTAAAGCACTTTGTTGCAAATAATCAGGAAACTAACCGGATAGCTGTTGATGCTCTAATTAGTGAACGTGCCCTTCGTGAAATTTACCTGAAAGGCTTCAAGATTGCGGTTAAAGAATCTGATCCATGGACACTGATGGCTTCATATAACTCCGTGAACGGTGCCACAGCAACAGGAAATTATGATTTACTAACGACCATTGCCAGAGATGATTGGGGATATGAAGGAATCATCATGTCGGATTGGGATACCGGCAAAGATCCGGTAGAACAAATGAAGGCAGGATTGAGCCTGATCATGCCCGGGCCATATCAGGATACGGTGATTATTCAAGCTGTTAAAAGCGGAAAATTGAGCGAAGAAGTACTGGATAAAAATATCGCATGGATTTTGAAAAACACCATGAGGTCACCAAAATTCAAAGGATATGAATATTCCGGCAAACCTGATCTCGAGAATAATGCTGAAATAGCAAGAAAGGCCGGAGCAGAAGGTATGGTTTTGCTGAAAAATGAAAACAAGGCCCTTCCAATTAAAGATAAAAATCAAAAGATCGCCTTATTTGGAAACGGATCCTATGTTACCAATGTAGGAGGATCGGGAAGTGGATTCGTAATGCATGCCGGTCCAACTGTAAATATTATTGATGGCCTGATCAGTGGAGGACAATCAATCGAAGAAACATCGAAACAGGTTTATACTGATTACATCAAAGAAAATACGCCCAAACAAAATATGATGCGGGCTATCAGGGGCTACATAAAAAGAGCTGTGGAGATGCCTGTGAATGAGGATTTGGCAAAAGAAATTTCTGAAAAAGCAGATATTGCAGTTATTACAATTCGTAGAAATTCAGGTGAAACAGCAGATAGAAAAATTGAAGATGATATTAACCTGACTGATACTGAAAGGAGCAATATTGAAAACATTACTAATGCTTTTCATGCCTTGGGTAAAAAGGTGGTAGTTGTACTGAATATTGGTGGTGTGATTGAAACAGCCAGCTGGAAAAGTATACCAGATGCTATTTTGATTGCCTGGCAACCCGGTCAGGAAGCCGGAGATGCAGTGGCTGATGTAATAACAGGTAATATTAATCCATCAGGCAAACTACCAATGTCATTCCCGGTTAAATACGAAGATGTTTCTTCAGCAAAAAACTTCCCGGGAACACCAGCCGAAAAACCTGAGCAGGTTATTTACGAAGAAGGTATATATGTGGGGTATCGTTATTTCAATTCGTTTAATGTTGAAACGTCTTATCCTTTTGGCTATGGATTGAGTTATACTGGATTTAATTACAGTAACTTAAAACTAAGTTCTAAAACTTTCAAAAATCAAATTGAAGCGAGTATTCAAATAACCAATACCGGAGATGTGGCCGGAAAAGAAGTTGTGCAATTATACATTACTGCCCCTGAAAAGAAACTGGATAAGCCATCTGAAGAATTGAAGGGTTTTGCAAAAACCAAATTATTACAACCTGGCGAATCACAAACAATATCTTTTAAAATCGATGCAGAAAAACTGGCCTCGTTCTATTCTAACAAGTCCTCATGGATAGCAGATGAGGGTGAATATACTGTGAAAATCGGTGCATCGTGCGAGGAAATAAAACTTTCACAAAAATTCAATCTGAAAGATGATATTCTGATTGAGAAGGTGAGCAAAGCACTGGCTCCCAAAGAAACTTTTAACGAATTAAAAAAATAACAAGAAAAACTGGAACATGAAAAACCTAAAATTATTAATAGTTCTACTGGCTGTATTGACTATTTCAAGTTGTACAAATGCGCAGGAACAAAAGCAAGAGCAAAAACAGGGACAACCTGCAATATCGGATGAAGTTAAGCAATACCTGAAGCAACAGGGAATTGACATAAGTAAGCCCGTAGGACCTATGATTTCAACCAGCGTGGCTGAAGCTGAAATAAATGTGGATTGTGCAGAAACGTTAGGTGATTTTTTACATGTTGAGCGCTATAATAATTTCGAAAGCAGCATGGAATTTGTCGATAACAGAGATGCTGATATTGAATTTTTCAACGAGAGCGGTTTGCACGGTAAAGTTTATCGTGTTTGGTTCATTGGAAACAGCTATTATGATGAAAGTACTGATGAGGTAGATCTTAGTACTATTTCTGATTATTTAGCTGATGCCAGCAAAATCTCAGATTATGTATTGGTTAATTGCAGCCATCTTGGAGTTGTGAGAGGATGGGATGTTAATGATGATGTAAAGGTTGAGCGTCTTTCAAAAATTCTAAAAGAGCTAAAAACAAACTTCCCGAAAATAAAATACATTGAAGCAACCAATGAGCCTGATTATGCCAATGAAGGTGTAACTCCAGACAATTACTACAATTATTACAAGATTTATTATCGGGCAGTAAATAAGGTTAATGCTGAATTAAATCCTGAAATTCCATTATTGGTTGGAGGCCCTTCAGTTTCGCAATTCTCGATGGTATGGTTACGACCATTCCTGGATGCCTATGTTGCGGATGCTTCACCTGATAAGCGACTTGATTTTATATCATACCACGGATACTATAAAAAACCCGAAAATGAATATATTTTATTTAAGGATAATCCATCGTTGGTAAAAGATCAGCGTACCCAGCTTAACAGCGAACTTGCAAGTAGAGAAATAAGCACTGATATTCCCGTATTTATTACTGAAATGGGAATTTATCCGGGACCTGCGTTTGACGATTTTGTTACAATGAAAAATGATCATTTACGACAGGCTGCAGGTATGGCTTCATTGTTTTATTGGTACCTGACTACGGCTGATAATACCTATCCTTTTAACTGGGTAATGCGTCACCGTATGGAAGGAAGAAAAGATCAGTTGGTTACACGGGATGAATATGCTCAACCTTTTGTGCAAACAAATAAATTCACTCCGTATGGAAACATGATGATCATGTTGTCGAAAATGAAAGATGAGAAGATTGCTTCTGTTGTTAGTACTGAAATAAAAGAAGGGAAAGGATTGTATTCACTTGCCACAAAAGACGAGTCGGGTATTTCAATTATGCTTTGGAATTTTCAAAGTAGAAATACCGAAGGATATGACGCCAATTTAAAGGTGGATAATTTACCTGCCGGATTAAACGGAAAAAATGTGAAGGTAAAACTTTACAAAATTGATGCTGAACACAGTAACTATCATGCCGACCTGGAGAATTGTAATCTTCAATTGGTAGAAGAAAAAACAGTGAAAGTTGATGCTGTTTTTCAATCGGCATTGCATTTTGAACCTAATACTTTGCAGCTTATTGTTTTGGAACCCGCAGAAACAAACTAAAACATTTGCTATCAGAAGCGAGTACAACATAACTGATGAAAGGCATTTCAATAAATTGAAATTCGAGTAAGCAGGAAAAATTAAAAATATGAGGCCTAAAATTCTTACGATTACTATCTTATGCATTGTAGCGCTTATAAGCATTCAATGTAAAAGGGATACCGGACAAAATCCAATTGACCGTTATTCCCTGGTTACCCGGCACAATATTGAATGGAACGACCTGACTGGGCAAATTCCGCTTGGTAATGGTGAGTTTTGCTTTAATGCAGATGGAACAGGCCTTCAAACTTTTGGAGGAAATACTATGTCGCATTGGGGCTGGCATTCATTTCCACTTCCTGAGGATGTAACATCGGAACAGATTCCTGCAACCGGTACCTTTCAGCAAGGGCGAAATGCAGGACCGGATATTTTTCCAGAAGACAAGGATAATATTCGTCAGTACATGTTTGATAATCCTCATATTTTCAACCTTGGCAGAATTAGTTTTGCATTCGCAAATGGAGTGGAACTGACTCCGGATGACGTAGAAGGTTTGTCACGATCACTTGATCTGTGGACCGGGATATTAAGTTCATCATTTATTATAAATGATCAGCCGGTTCATGTGGCCACTTGTGTCAATCCTAATTCAGATATGGTTTCTGTACAAATTGAATCACCACTTTTGGAAACCGGAGAACTTGTTGTTGCCATCGACTTCCCATATCCTAACTTAGAACGTTACAAACCCTGGGTTGGCGATTTTGAGCAAACCGATAAGCATAAAACAATTCTTCTAGATGGTAATGATCAACGTGCTGATTTTCGTCGAGAAGTTGATTTGGTAACCTACTTTACGTCTTTGATATGGAGTAAAGGAGCTGAGTTAAAACCTATTTCCGAGAATAATGCGCATGCATGGCAACTTGCAACAGAAGGAGTGAACTCGCTTGAGTTTACATGTGCCTATTCGAAATCATCAGACAAGGAAGAGGTTCCTGATTTTGTGCAAACGTCAACAGCTTGTAAGTTACATTGGCCGGAATTTTGGCAAAGTGGCGGAGCTATCGATCTTTCAGAAAGTACCGATCCAAGATGGAAAGAACTTGAACGAAGAATTGTATTGTCTCAATATCAAACTGCGGTACAGTCGGCCGGAAGTTTTCCTCCTGCCGAAGGAGGACTTATGGGAATCGGCCCATGGAAGGGACAATTTCATATGGAAATGATCTGGTGGCATACTGCACATTTTGCTTTATGGGATCGTTGGGAGTTGGCAGATAGTGCTCTAACAATCTATAAACGATTTACTCCCTCTGCACGTGCACTTGCTGAGCAGTTGGATTACGAAGGACTTAAATGGCAGAAATCAGCAAGTCCCGGTGGACGTACGGCTCCGTGGTTAGGAAATCAGGTTTTGTTATGGAAGCAACCTCACCCAATCTTTTTTGCAGAGTTGGATTATCGTTTACATCCAACGCAAAATACACTTGAAAAATGGGCGGATATAATTGATGGAACAGCCACACATATGGCTGATTATCCGGTAAAAGATGAAAGTGGAATTTATCATTTAGATCCGGTAATGCCGCCAAGTGAACAGGGAATTACAAAGGATGCTGTATTTGATTTGGCCTACTGGACCTGGGGATTGAATCAGGCCCAGGTGTGGCGTGAACGAATGGATTTGGAACGCGTTCCGCATTGGGACGAAATTATTAATAACATGGCTTCTTTGCCAGTTGATAGTGGCGTTTATGTGCACTCAGCAGAATGGAAAGATACTTATACAACAAGAGCCTGGGAACACCCTGATCCGATTGGAGTTTTGGGAATGCTTCCTAATCAAAGTAACGTAGATCCGGAAATAGCTCATCGTACACTCCTTAAAGTATGGGATGCATGGCAATGGGAACGATGCTGGGGGTGGGATTTCCCATGGACAGCAATGGCAGCGGCACGTTTAGGGGAACCGAATCTGGCCATAGATGCTTTGTTGAAAGATGCAGGGACTAAGAATTATTATGACGAACGAGGTGTATGTACCGGTGGCCCGTGTCCTTATTTGCCCGGGAATGGAGGATTGTTGTATGCCGTTGCAATGATGTCAGCAGGATGGGACGGTGCTCCTGATAAACATGCTCCGGGATTTCCTGATGATGGTTCATGGACAGTAAAATGGGAAGGACTTAAGCCGGCACTTTAAAGAAGACATACTAACAGAGTAGAGGGCGGTATACTACTCCGAACTTTGAATAAAATTTAAATCAAACCTAATATGAGAAATATAGTTACACTTCTTTTTCTATTGTTAATTACCTATTGCAGTTATGGTCAAAAGGTAATACCTCTGTATAATGGTGAGACACCTCCGGGTAATGAGCTATTAACATTGGAAGAAAGAGTTCGGCTGGATGAAAACGATGAGATTGTTACCATTCGTAATGTCTCAATGCCTACTTTAACTGTCATTCAACCCAAAGAGGAAAACAATAGGGGAACGGCTCTTATAATCTGCCCGGGTGGTGGTTTTCAGGGGCTGGCCTATCAACAGGAAGGAACAGCTACCGCAAAATGGTGTGTAGAGAATGGCATTACAGCTTTTATTTTGAAATACAGATTGATGCCTTTCCCATATGCTGAATTAGACCAGGCAGAGCCATCAGAGCGAGATTCGCTCTTCTCTAAATTTGTTAGTCTTGCTGCTGCAGATGGACTTGAAGCAATAAAATATGTACGGAATCATGCATCGGAGTATGGACTTGATCCTGCCAGAATTGGTATTGTGGGATACTCAGCCGGAGGAACACTCGTTGGTTCTGTTGCCCACATTTATACCCCGGAAAGTAGGCCTGATTTTGTTGTACCTATTTATGCGTATTGTGGAGCAATGCTTGGAGATGAGGTTCCTGTTGATGCTCCTCCCATGTTTCTGGCATGGGCTGCCGATGATCAAATTGCGAGTGGCAATCCCGGACTATACGACAAATGGAAGAAAGCCGGTAAATCAATAGAGATGCATAGTTTTTATTCCGGAGGACACGGCTTTTCAGTTATAAAGCAGGATAAGCCATCAGACATTTGGCCTGAATTGTTTATGGGTTGGATGGAATATCAGGGATTTATAGAATAATATAAAAATGGACAGATGAAGAAACAAAGTATAATTTTAAGTCTACTGTTGGTGTTGTGTTTTTCAGGAATGGCGCAACTCCCTCCAGTGTTTAAGAATCAGGATCCGGATAAAGTCCGATCGTCAAGCTTAATTCGTAAAAATCTTACACCCGAACGAATTGTTTGGAGTTCTGATACTACTGGAAATTATATCCTGAATGCAGAATCGTTGCTAAAACCAAGTAGCGGACAAGCAGATTTAAGCTTTGGAGAGTTTTTTACAATTCAAAATGATGAGGAAACTCAACACGGAATTATACTTGATTTTGGTAGAGAAATTCAAGGGGGGATCGAAATCGTAACGACAAGGGGGAATACAAGTCCTGCAGGAAAAGTGCGTATTCGTTTTGGTGAATCTGTAGCAGAAACAATGTGTGATGTTGGAGAGAACGGGGCTACCAACGACCATGCCATGCGTGATTTTGAAGTGACATTACCAACAATGGGCCGGTTGGAAGTTGGTGAATCCGGATTCCGTTTTGTACGCATCGATTTAGTGGGACCAAATGCCAAAATCTTAATCAAAGAAATTAGTGCCAGTTTCAGGTATCGAGACATTCCTTATTTAGGATCATTCATATGTAATGATGAAGAACTGAATAATATTTGGATGACCGGCGCATATACCGTCCATCTTAATATGAATGAATATCTTCTGGACGGAATAAAAAGAGACCGTCTGGTTTGGGCCGGTGATATGCATCCTGAAATGATGACAATTAATTCTGTATTTGGGTACAATGATGTGGTACCTAAGAGTCTTGATTTTGCCCGTGATCAGTATCCATTGCCCAATTGGATGAATGATATTAGTTCATACTCAATGTGGTGGATACTTCTGCAACAAGAATGGTATAAATCACAAGGAGACTTTGAATACCTTGCCAAGCAAGAAGAGTATCTCGTAGGAATACTTAACCAACTTGCAAAATACATTGACGAGGATGGAAAAGAAACGTTGGATGGAATGCGCTTTTTAGACTGGCCATCCAGTGAAAACGAAGCAGCTATTCATGCGGGGCTGCAATCAATGATGGTAATGAGCTTTGAGGCAGGTGCCGAACTTTGTAGCTTGCTCGACATCCCGGAGACCAGGGAGATGTGTCTCCAGTCAATAGAGAAATTAAAAAAACATATACCAGATATGGCAGGCTCGAAACAAGCTGCAGCATTGTTGGCCATGTCGGGATTAATTTCACCGGAAAAAGCAAACTCTGAAGTGCTTGCTAAAGATGGCGTTCATAAAATGTCAACCTTCTATGGTTATTACATGCTAATTGCACGTGCTATGGCTGGCGATTATCAGGGAGCGATTGACAATATCAGGGAATATTGGGGAGCTATGCTCGACTTGGGAGCTACTACTTTTTGGGAAGATTTTGACATCAGTTGGATGGAAAATGCAGCCCGAATTGACGAGTTGGTACCTGAAGGAAAAGTAAATGTACATGCAACTTATGGCGGCTACTGCTATGAGGGATACCGACATAGTTTTTGTCATGGATGGGCATCAGGTCCGACAGCCTGGTTAACACAGTATGTACTTGGTATAAATGTGGTAGAAACGGGATGTAAAACGATAAAGATCAGTCCACATCTTGGCGACCTTGAATGGGTTAAAGGAACTTATCCTACTCCGATGGGCATTTTGACTGTCGAGCATAAAAAAATGCCGGATGGTTCAGTGCAAACAAAATATACAGAACCTGATGGAGTAAAAATTATTCTGGAATAATGAAGTACTGCCTGATTTTCTCGCTTTTTCTATTTTTTGTACACGAGGCTGTTGGTCAAAATCCAATTGTCCCGGCCGGTATGTATATTGCCGATCCATCAGCACATGTCTGGAACGATGGAAAATTATATGTTTATGGTTCATTGGATGAAAGCACGGAATATTACTGTTCGTTTAAACATCATGTACTTTCAACATCCGATTTAAAGAAATGGGAGATAACTGAAAATGTTTTTTCTTCAATCGGCGAAAATGACCAGGTTCCTTATTCGGATAAAGAACTATATGCTCCGGATTGTCAGTATAAGGATGGTACATATTACTTGTATTATTGCCAACCAGATCGAAAGGCCGCAGAAGGTGTCGCTACAAGCAGTTCTCCCTTAGGGCCATTCATGAACGGCAGAAAAATGGACTTAACAGGAATAGAAGAAATTGATCCTGCTGTGTTTATCGATGATGATGGTCAAGCTTACTATTTATGGGGACAATTTCAGGCAAAAATTGCCAAACTAAAACCCAATATGACAGAAATTGATACTTCGACCATTGTACCTGATGTGATTACCGAAAAGGTGCACTACTTTCATGAAGGAAGTTACATGGTTAAACGCAATGGTATTTATTACCTGATATATTCAGATATGAGCCGTAATAACCGGCCAACTTGTATCGGGTATTCTACCAGCACTTCACCAATGGGGCCCTTTAAATATGGCGGGGTAATAATTGATAATGATCAGTGTGATCCGGCAACCTGGAACAATCATGGTTCTATTGTTGAGTTTAACGGACAATGGTACGTTTTTTATCATCGGTCGACGCATAACAGTCGCATGATGCGGAAAGCTTGTGTGGAACCCATTTTTTTCAATGAAGACGGTTCTATTGATGAGGTTGAGATGACATCACAGGGCGCAGGTCCGCCATTGAATGCCTTTGAAAAAATAGATGCCGAACGTGGCTGCCAGTTATTCGGGAATGTAAGAATCCAACAATTCGAACCTACAAATGAAAAATTAGGTGCAATTCAGGATGGCGATAATGTAGCTTATAAATACGTCGATTTTAAAGATGGAGTAGATGAAATAAAAATGAGGATTAAACCACTCAAAAACGGAGGGACAATTAGCCTTAAACTCAATCAGCCCTGGGGTACCACCATTGGGGCATTGACAATTCAGGGAAATGAAGAAGCAGAATGGGAAACTATTACTTCCAAAATCAAAGGAGTAAAAGGCGTTCATGCGGTTTGGATAACATTTAAAGGGAAAGATAACGAGATATGTGATCTGGATTGGTTTGAGTTCAGTTCATCAGCAAATACCGAAAACTAAAAAATTTAGAAAATGAATTTACAATACAAAACAATAGTTGTTACCGGTGGTGGTAGCGGAATGGGGCGAGAATTGGTGATCGCTTTGTTGAAGAAGGGTGCTAAAGTAGCTGCCATCGATATTAATAAAGACTCATTGGAAGAAACGGTTCGAATTGCGGGAGATTATGGCATTAATGCTAGCACATTTGTCTTAGATATTACAGATAAATCTGCCGTTGAAGAAACAGTAAAAGAAATGCTTGTGCGGCTTAAGTCAATTGATGGGCTCATTAATAATGCTGGAATAATTCAACCATTTGCCGCGGTAAACGATCTGGATGATAAAACCACTGAAAGGGTAATGAACGTCAATTTCTGGGGAACATACTATTTAACCAAAACCATACTTCCGCATCTATTAACGCGTCCCGAAGCACATATTGTAAATGTTTCCAGTATGGGAGGATTTATTCCTTTTCCAACACAAACCATTTATGGTGCTTCGAAAGCAGCCGTAAAAATATTAACCGAAGGGCTTTATGCAGAATTAAAAAATACAGCAGTAAACGTGACAGTAGTTCATCCCGGCGCAATTATGACGAACATTACACAAAATTCGGGATTAGGTGGACCGAAGGTTGATAACAACGATAAGAATAATATGGCACTTTCTCCTTCAAAAGCAGCTCAGATAATCATCAGAGCAATGGAGAAAAACAAATTCAGAGCTACTGTTGGGAAGGATGCCTGGTTTTTGGATAAGCTTTATCGATTAGCTCCAAAATTTGCAACTAACTTTATCGGTAAAATGATGAAAAAGAGCCTGGCTCAACATTAATTGTCAGGAGTTTTGCTTCCTGTATCCTTAATTCAAAAACTACCAATCTTTAAAACCCGACAATATGATCTTTCATTATAGAACAGGAATGTTCGTTTTAATCATTTTATTATCGATGAATTGGGGGTGTAATCAAAAACCAGGAGACATTGCTTTTGAGCGAGAAAAGTTATTTAATAACGGATGGAAGTTTATACGTGATTCTATTGAAGGAGCGGAACAATTGGTATTTAACGATTCTGCCTGGTTGGAGGTTGATCTTCCTCATGATTTTAGTTTGATGGACATCGATGGAGAAGATGCTGCTGACCAGATTGGTCCTTTCTCAAAAAAGTCTCCCGGTAACGGAAATTCAACCGGACATTTTTTGGGAGGAACCGGATGGTACCGAAAAACTTTTTCGATCGATAAAAAGGATGAAGGGAAAACCGTCATATTAAAGTTTGAAGGTGTTTACATGGAATCGGAAGTTTGGGTGAATGGCCATAAAGCCGGCAGTCATAAAAATGGCTATACTCCTTTCTGGATCAATATTACACCGTTTTTGAACACGGCAGAAGAATCGAATGTAGTTGCAGTAAAGGTTGAAAATATTGGCCGAAATTCGCGCTGGTATAGCGGTTCTGGAATTTACCGAAACGTGTATTTACAGGTCACTGATCCTGTTCATGTTGGAGTTTGGGGAACAAAAATAACTACGCCGGAAATCAATCCCAACGAAGCAGTTGTCGAGGCTGAAGTTACGGTTCAGAATGACAATGAAAAGGAGGTAAATGCTGAGATAACAATTAATATTAAGGACGCGAATAATATCTTAGTAGGTACTGTCGACGGATCAGATGTAATTCCATCAAAATCAGAGGCAGTATTAAGAAGTCTGGTCAAAGTTGAAAATCCGGTTCTCTGGTCATTGGATTCGCCTAATCTTTATACCGCAGAAGTGGTCGTTAAAGTAGGGGATGAGGTAAAAGACATATACAATCAAACTTTTGGAATCCGTACTATTGAGTTCTCTGCCGATAAAGGATTTCTTCTAAACGGAGAATCAGTTTTACTAAAAGGAGCGTGTATCCATCATGATAACGGATTGCTTGGTGCAGCTGCATTTGAAAGAGCAGAAGAGAGAAAAGTTGAGGTATTAAAAGCCAATGGTTTTAACGCAATTCGCTGTGCTCATAATCCATTTTCTGACGCTTTTTATAAGGCCTGCGATAAATATGGAATGCTGGTGATTAGCGAATTTACAGATATGTGGCAGAACTATAAAAATCCTCAGGATTATTCGCTGTTTTTCAAGGATTGGTGGGAAAAAGATTTAACCAACTGGATGATGCACGATCGAAATCATCCAAGCATTATTATGTGGAGTATCGGAAATGAAATTTTTGAGCCGGTGGATTCAACTCGTTTACGAATTGGTACTCAACTGGTGAATCGTGTCAGGGAGTTGGATGATAGTCGTGGTGTAACCATGGGAGTAACAGGATTTTTCTATCCAAAAGGGTGGGAGTCAACAACTTCAATGTTTGATCTGCTTGATGTTTGTGGTTATAATTATATGATCGATGAAGTAGAATCCGATCATCAGAAATTCCCGGAGCGAATAATTTATATGTCAGAGTCCTACGCTACATCTGCTTACGATTATTGGGAAACTGTAGAAAAATACCCTTTTGTGATAGGCGATTTTATATGGACAGCCTGGGATTATTTGGGTGAAGTTTCTATTGGAAAACCGAATTATGTTCCGGAAAGTCAGGGACTGGGATTTTCAGGGAATTTCTCCGGATTTAAACTGCCGGAAGGTGTAAATATATTTGATCTACAGGCGATGCGTCCATCTAATTGGCCCTATTTTCTTGCCAATTGCGCAGATATTGATATTACAGGAGAGAAAACTCCTCAAATGCTTTATCGAGATGTAATCTGGGGAAATAGTAATCTTGAAATAAACGTACACGAGCCAATTCCTGATGGAATGATAGAAACAGCTGGAGCGTGGTCGTGGCCAATGGAATTTCCTCATTGGAACTGGCCGGGAAGTGAAGGCAAACTACTTCAGGTAAGAGTGTTTACAAGGGCTTCTCAGGTTAAACTGGAATTGAACGGTGAATTGTTTGCTGAAAGTGAATTAACTGAAGCAGATAAATACATCGCCACATTTGAGGTGCCATATCAACCTGGAGAATTAAAAGCCACTTGTTACGAGAACGGGGTTGAGGTTGAAAGCAAAATATTAAAAACTGCTACGGAACCAAAGACCATCAGGCTTACTGCAGAGCAGAGTAAATTGAAGGCTGATCGTAAAGAAGTATCATTCGTAAATCTTGAAGTGTTGGACGAATCCGAACAACTTGTTCCAACTAATGATATAACAATTGAATTATCTATATCAGGTAATGGAGAAATTATAGCTTCGGGCAATGCAAGTCCCAATGACATGGAGAGTTTTAATAATACAACCATCAAAACATATCAAGGGAAAGCACAGGTAGTCATTCGTCCATTCGCTACAGCTGGTGAAGTAGTATTACAAGCTAGCTCTCAAAAGTTAACAGATGGAGTATTAAAAATTGTTTCCGAATAAATAAAAACATTGAATAGAAAAAATAGGTTCATGGTCATTTAATGTTGTAGGTTTGTAGAAATGATCGATAAATTGATAAATACAATAAAGGAAGACGAGAAGAATTGGTCGCGCTTTCAGAAGGTATTTGTTGAAAGAGAAATTACCTCAAAAACAATCTTGTTACAGGAAGGGGAAATTTCGAAGCATATTTACCTCATTAAACAGGGCTGCCTGCGTGAGTGGTTTAATAAAGATGGAAAAGATATAACCTTCCAATTCTTTTTTGAAGGACAAGCGGTGGCTTCCATTGATAGTTTCATGAGCAATAACACAAGCCTTTTTACTATTGAAAGCATTGAACCAACCACTTTGATTTCAATTCGGAAAGATGATTTCGATGAACTTCTAAATACATACCCTAAATTGCAGCTTGAGTTTCAAAATTTAATTTTTCAACGACTCAGAAATTACAGTCAACTTTTTCTTTCAAGAATCAAGGATACCCCGGAAGAACGGTATAAAGATTTAATTCAGAACCAACCAGAAATCATAAAAAGGGTTCCGCAACATTACATTGCTTCTTTTTTGGGAATTACAGCAATCTCACTTAGTCGGATCAGGAATCGTTAAGGATATAAAAGTTTAAAAATGAAATTATTAAGCGGGAAAATAAAATTGTGGAGTGTTCTGGTTTTTCTGATTCTGTTCAGTCTTGAGTTGGTGGCACAACCACCGGCACATGATCCATGTAAAATAATGCGTGATGGGGAGCGGTACTGGACTTTTAAAACCGAAATGGGTATTGGAGCGGTTTCTGCATCGAGCAGCGATTTTTCCGATTGGCAAAGTGAACCATCAGTTTTTGGCAATACATGGCCATCATGGATCAATACTTATGTTCCTGATTTTGCAGGACATTTTTGGGCGCCGTCGTGTATCTATTTAAATAACAAATACTATTTGTATTATTCATGTTCAACAATGGGGTCGCACGTTTCCGCAATTGGATTGGCAACGACTCCTTCTTTAAATAATCCAAACTGGACTGACCAGGGAATGGTGGTTTATTCAGATGGAAATAACACCGCAACCGTAAGCAATGCTATTGATCCCGCTCTTTTTAAAGATGATGATGGAAAAGTTTGGATGACTTATGGTTCGTGGTTTGGTGGTATTTCGATTGTAGAACTTGACTCAATTACTGGAAAAACAATTGGAGGAAAAACAACGCTTGTTGGAGGTAATCATCAGGATATTGAGGCCTCTTTTCTGATGAAGCATGACAACTATTACTATTTATTTATAAATCGCGGACTTTGTTGCAGAGGTATTGAAAGTACCTATTACATTGAGGTAGGAAGGGCTAGCAGTGTAACAGGGCCATATGATGGCTGGCGAACGTTCTTACAAACTGATGGAAGATATATTGGGCCAGGGCATATTGGATATAATGAAGGCCGCCTAACTTATCACGTGTACGATCGTGATGATGATGGTACTGCAAAAATGATGAACACTACCCTTGACTGGAGTGATGGATGGCCGGTAGCAGGAGAAGTCTCGCAAGATCCTCCGGGTGAACTGCTTCCTAATGGAACATACCGCATTCAATCCTATGATACAACGAAAATTGTAGGTGTAGCTAATAATGCGCCTTTTGAAGGAGCGAATGTCGAGCTTTTGGATTTCTCTGATGATAATCTAAATGGGAATAGTTGGGTAATTAAAAACGTGAATCTTCACCAATTCCAGATCGCCCCTAAAAATTATACAAACCTTGGTATGGATGTGTATAACTGTATCGGTGATGATGAAGCGAACATTGGTCTTTGGAGTTATTGGGGAGGGCAATGTCAAAAATGGGTTTTCGTTGATATGGGTGACCAAAACTACCAGGTAAGGTCGGCATTAAGTAATAAACCCATACAAGTGAATGGAGCATTTGATAATGGTACTAATATCGTTCAAATGAGCAATAATGGCTTGGACTCAACTCAATTATTTATGCTTATTCTGTTGGAAGCTGAAGACACAACAAATAATCAAGAGTATCCACTAATCGTTTCATACAGTTCTGAACAATCGGGTAATCCTGCTTCAAATATTATTGATGGAAATAACTCTGATGGTTACAGGTGGTCGGCTGAAAATTTTCCGCAAAATGTCGTAATCGATTATGGAGATACTTTATCTATTTCCGGAACAAAAATCTGGACTTATCTGGACCGGGCTTACCAGTATACTGTGGAGTTTGATACAGATATTGACTTCTCGGATCCATATATAGTTGACAGAAGGACAAATACCAGTTCCGGTCAACCGATTACAGATAATTTTGAACCTGTAGCGGCCAGATATGCAAGGCTAACTGTTACGGGTGCCTACGATTATACAGGGCCGTGGGTAAGTATAACTGAATTTGAGATTATTGAAGAAGAAGTTGTTGGTGCCGATGTTTTAACCTTAAATGATATTACAAAGATATTTCCGAATCCTGTTGTGGACATTCTGAATATTCAGTTACCTGCAGAATTATCTTCCGGGGCAGATCTAGTAATTTATAACAATGTTGGGCAAGTTGTATTCCGTAAAACTGGCTTAAATAGCGCAACGGAATTATTGAATCTGAGTACATTGAAAAAAGGTATTTACAGTCTAATAATTACAAACAACAAAACATTTGTAACCAAACGATTTGTCAAGTATTGATTCAATAATGCACCGGAAACAGCTATTTTATTTTAATATTTTTAATCCCATGCGGAAAAAGTATTTACTATCCACATCCAGGCTTAGTTCTTCTTTTAAATCTTCGTTCTGAATCGCCAAAATATTCCTCACTGAAATTCCGATGCCGGTATCCAAATATAAGTCTCCAAAGAGTTTGAACTGGTATTCGGGGCCAATAGTTATTCTTGAATAGGAGGCTTTGTTTAAATCTATTGTTGTGGGAATAGCATCAAAACGCACATTATAATAATCTCCATTAACATTTGCCGAAAGACCTATTCTGGAGCTTTCGTTAAAACAGTAAAACTGCGACATGTAGGTTGGTAGCAAGACTGATGTCAGCCAATTATTTTTTCTGTATGTCAGGTTTATCAAAGGGAGCAAAGTTAGTTTTCCAAATCTACTGGTATAGGCTATTCCCATTCCATATTGAAGATTATCTTTTGCTCTTTTTACAGCTAAAGCCGAAAATTGATATATAAAGTCGTCTGAACTTAATTTGTCTTTAAAGTCTGATGCCAATGTTGGAGAAAAATTTAACGCCAATCTCCAATTTTTTGGCAATACTTTTATCAACCCAACAGTGAAGTCTAAAGAACGATATGTCTCCTGAAATTCTAAATCTGTAGATTCCAGGAAAACATTATAACTGAATACAGAAAGATCAATCTTATTATAAAAATATAATTTCCGTTCTTTTAAAGGAATGGCATATTGTAGTGTAAAGTTATATTCGTTCATGCCAATTGTTCCATTTCCCGATTTGGTTTTAAAGTTTGACTTTGGATAATAAAGAAAATCAGTCGTAGCCAACGGAAATTTTGTTAGCGAAACTTGGGATGCCGTATCTATACTGTTTTTTGTATTTAATCCCTTTTTTGAATCTTCGGCTGTTGTTTGCGCGCATAAAACATGTGTAAACAGAATAAGTGCAAGGATTAGGAGGTAGCCTTTACTACTTTCTTTAAACGCTAAATAGAAGTCGTTTGTATTGGTTGCCATAAGAGAATTTGATAATAGATTTTGAAATCAATTTTCTATAAAAGAAGAGGATGCCCAACTATTCCTGGACACCCTCGTTTCTGTCTATTATGTGTTGATACTTGATAGTACTTTTAAGTTCTCATTACTGCGCCACCATCAACACAGATTGACTGCCCTGTAATCCATTCTGACATATCTGAAAGCAGGAAGGCGACAATGGATCCCATATCTTCAGGTTTTCCAACGCGTGGTGCCGGAATCATTTGCAATACCATACCCACAATTTGCTCCGAATTTTGGAGACCACTTTCGGTCATAACCAAACCTGGCGAAACTGCATTACAACGAATACCTTGTTTTCCGAATCGGCTTGCCACATTTCTTGTCATAGCACCGATTCCTGCTTTTGTAACTGCATATGTCACCTTATCGGGCATACCTGCATACAATGCATCTGAAACAGTATTAACTATCGATCCTCCACCTGCTTCCAGAATGTGTGGAATTGCATATTTTGATGTAAGCATAAATCCGGTAAGATTAATATCAATGTTGCGCTGCCAATCGGCTAAGTCAATATCAACCGGGTTTGTGTCTTTCATCACTTCCGCAGGATTGATATTGGCTGCAACATTAAACAAACCATTTATTTTACCATACTCACTAATCGCCAAATCGATTAGTGCCTTCACGTCTTCCGGACTTGAAATATCAGTTTTGGTTGCGATTCCATCTCCGCCAGCTTCTTTTATTGAAGCAACGCATCGTTCAGCGTTTTCTTTTACAATATCGCCTACAACAATTTTAGCACCTCCGGCACCTAAAAATTTAGCAACTCCATCAGCGATTTCGCCTGCACCGGCGAACACTATTACTTTATCTTTTAAACCTTCCATACTATTAAATTTTTTAGTTTGTGATTTTATTAATGCTTTTAAATCTGTCAGTCATACAATTTGTTAAGAGCCTGACAACAGCTCTTTTAATACATGAGCTTTATTTCTGTTTCGACATCTTTATTCAAAAGAATGCTACAATCTTTAAAATCGGGACGCGACAAACCTGGTTTAACGTTTTTTGAAAATCCATACCCTTCTTTTGGCATACCGATTATCGACTTGTCCATTTTTTTATTGTCGTTTTCGTCGTGATAAATTATGAGAGCATATTCTTTTTCAGGTAAATCATTAATAACAAAGCTTCCTTTGGCCTCTTCAACTTTAAACCGATAAATTTTGTACTCTTCATTTTCTTTTAAAAACGATTCGTCATTATCATATACACTTACTTGTATTTCACCTTTTAACGGATTGATATTCGGAACAGTTACGATTAATGTGGTTGATTGACCATGTGCATATTGCCCTATAATTGACAAACAAACAACAACCAAGAATTTGAAAAATCTCATAAATACATTCTTTAATTACACTACTAAATTAGCTGGTAATGAGGAGGGTTTTAATGAAAAATATAGTCAACGGGGCAAATTGGGGAATGAATGGGCACTATGTGAAATGAATGAATTAGCGTCGATAAGAAAAAAGAATAAAAAAAGGATGTCCGAATATTTACGGGACATCCTCAATTCTATTTCTATTTCAATTAAAGAGCAATATTTGCAATGATTTATTCCGAGTATTCAAGCCAGTTAAGAAACTTGGCTACATTTCCTTTACTCACAATAATCTTTTCTTTATAGGGAACTTTCAGGTGCAATGAAATTCTTCTTCCAAAATATTGGGCAGCCTCAATTATTGATTTTCGATTAATGATAAATTGGCGATTTACCCTAAAAAAGTTTGTCCCTATAGTTTGTTCCAGCACTTCAAGCGTTTTGTTCGTTGTATAATTTTGATTGTCGAATGTTGTCAGGTAGGTAATGCCATTCTCAATGTAGAACATAGCGATGTCGTCCAGTTTTACCGGCTTTATTTTGTCTTTAATATAAACCAGAACTGAAGATGAAACCTGATTCTCGTTCTTTTGCAGAATGCCCATAATTGCTCTGTACTGTGC
Source organism: Draconibacterium sp. IB214405 (assembly GCF_033963885.1). Taxonomy (NCBI): domain Bacteria; kingdom Pseudomonadati; phylum Bacteroidota; class Bacteroidia; order Marinilabiliales; family Prolixibacteraceae; genus Draconibacterium; species Draconibacterium sp. IB214405. Next base: position 181,649 of record NZ_JAXBMA010000005.1, on the reverse strand, counting down.
ATCATTGGGCAAGAGCATCTTTTGTAAATCTTTATACTTCTTAAAAGCATCTTTAATCGAGCCTAATGTAAACGGTTTGACGATATACGCGATACTATTTGTTTCAAAGGCATTTATGGCATAATCATCATATGCCGTACAGAATATTATCGGAGTTAAAACATTAACCTCTCTAAATATCTCAAAACTTAATCCATCTCCTAACTGAATATCGCTAAAGATTAAATCCGGAGCAGGATTATCCTGAAAATATTCTATTCCTGTCTTCACCGACGAAATAGTAGTGACTATCTCTGCATTCGGTTCTGATTCTTTAATAAGGGCCGCCAAATAATTGGCCGAAATCTTTTCATCTTCTATTATAATTATTTTCATTCTCGATGATTTTTAGAATTACTGAAAATTCCAGATCATTGTCTTCGATAATAATATCTTCATTCGCTAATAAACGGTATCGTTCAGATAAATTAGCCAATCCTGTTTCTGTCGATACTTCCTTGAATCGTTTGATTTGTTTTCGGTTACTGACTTTTATCCATCCATCCTTTTCTTTAATACTAATAACCAGTGGATTTTCGGATGTCAGTTCGTTGTGTTTTATCGCATTTTCAACCAATGGCTGAATCGAAAATGCAAGTATCGATTTCTCTTCCTGAATTTCTTCCGGTATATCCACCGAATAAGAAAGTGCGTCGCCAAATCTTACTTTCTGCAACTCTATATATTCATTACAAAATTTTAATTCATCCTCTATTTTAACTATTTTTTTGTTCTGATTCGATATTGATCTTCGAAGAAAATCAGATAGATTAATTAAATACTTTTCTGCGGCCTTTGTATCCGTCATTATTAATGACAACAGTATACTAAGCGCATTAAATAATAAATGAGGATGTATCTGTTGTCTCAACAATTGGTTTGAAGCCTCAACATTCGCAACCTTTAGTCTTGAATTTTCAATTTCGGCTTTAGTTTTTGCATAATTGACCAAAACAAAATTTTGCATCATTAAGACTAAGGTATTCAGAATTACTATATCTACAATAATGAAGAAGCTTATCCCGATTGTAAAACTTACATCCCTAATAAGACCATAAATAAAAACTATTATAATCGCTATAACCGTATTAATGGTATTACTAATTAGCACAAAAGCCAGTTTATATTTTGAAGCATTTTTGGACCAAGGTTCCGTTAGAATACATAATCCAAGATTTGTAAACGAGGTAAGCAGCGTAATTACAATACTCATTGATGAAATAGTGATTGCCTGTGTTAGGCTATCTGAATCGTGCTTCATTATCAAGGAGAATGTTAATGCAAACAGCGTAACAGCTACTGTTATCCCAAAATTTACAAGGCTTATTTGTCGAACAGGAATGTTTGATTTCGCCTTTTTTATTTTATTCAATTCAAGCAACATACATATTGTTTTAAATCATTGAAAATTAACTACAAAATTAAATAACTCGATAGATGCCTGAATCTTTTTTTTAGGCAACGGGACAAATTCCCGGTTGAACAACTAATTTAATCATTTAGACGGTACACAAATATTTTCTCTAAATAGAATGAAAGGAGATTAATTAACAATTGTTATCGTCCGGCCATTGTTGATAGCTGACCTTTGTGCTGTAATTTTTAAACAAAACAGTTATGAAACTTTCAATATTATTATTCGGATTATGGTTGAAAATGAGAATGGCGAATAAAAAGAATGAACTTTTTAAGCGTCGATTAAATACCAGAACCGGATCGATATTAATTAGGACAGTCGATCACAGTACCGGACGACTTTTTAGCTTTACGAAAGGCCACATATTTACAAAAATTGAGAAAACCGGAGATGCTGATGTGCAGATGGTTTGGAAAGATGCCAATATTGCTTTTAAAACTATGACCAGTAGCGATCCTCAGGCTTTATTCCGTGCCATGGATAAGGGAGATGTGGAAATGGTGGGTGATTTATCGGTAGCACAATGGTTTGGTTTGCTGACAAAAGCGATGAAAGCCAACGACAAAAAGGCAGAAAACAAAAAACCACAACGCGTGGCTATGATTGGGCTCGGTAAAATGGGTAAAGGCATAGCAAGTAACATTCAAAAAGCGGGATTTGATTTGGTTGTGTATAATCGCACAAGCGCGAAAGCAAAGCCATTTTTGGATAAAGGTGCTACATTAGCCAAAACTCCGGCAGAAGCTGCCAGTCTGGCAAACATAGTTGTTACCTCGCTTATGGACGATGCTTCAGTGCTGAATATTGTGACCGATGAAGATGGGATATTAGCTGGTTTAACAAAAGGAGGCATTCATCTTTGTGCTACAACCATTTCACCTGAAATGTCGAAAAAACTGGAAGAGATACATCGTCAACATGGAAGTCATTTTATGATGGGTGCCGTAGTTGGAAGACCCGATGCCGCAGAGGCAGGGGAACTATTAACCTTGATGGCGGGCGATGAATCGCTCATTGATCAATGCAGAGCTGTGTCTTCGGCATATTCGGCAGCAACGCTCATAATAGGTAATAATCCATGGTTGGCAAACTACGCCAAATTATCGGTTAATTACTTTGCGGTTTCTAATATGGAATTAATGGGACAATTATATGCCATGGGAGATGCAACCGGTGTCGGCCGTATGTTTTACAAACAAATCTTTGAATCAAGCTATTCAAATCCGATACTCAGGTTTTATGCGCAAAAAATTATGGATCAGGAATATGATAAGAATGTTGGCTTCGAGCTTTCGGGAGGTTTGAAAGATGTAAAGCTTATGCTTCAGGCATCAAATGTTACCTCAGGTTCATTAAACTATGCACCTATTATTATTTCAAAAATGGAGCAAGCTATGGAATTAGGCAAAGAACATTGTGATTGGAGCGTATTTACAAGTATTTCGGCAGTTAAATAGAAGATAGGTAACGGAAATTTAGGAAGGCATGAATTAATCCCATACTATTAGTGTTTTTATAATAGTGTTAATCCCTGTTTAGCTTGTAATAATCGATCCAGGATTTTATTCTACCAACAAACATCTTTAAATAGTTTTCAGTCAGGAATATATTTGACCAGTCATACCTTTGAGCTTGTACACCGAGATAAAAGATGAAAATAGAAGCACCTGCTTCCGGAATTAGACTTATCTCTTCATCTGTAAGTTGACTTCTTTGCTGGTAGCCTGTAAGAAAGCTTTGAACTTTTGATTCGTATATTTTTTTCTCAGATTCGATGAAAAATAATTGTTTGCAGAAATAACCAACATCTAAAATCAATAATCCATTGCCGCAATTGTCAAAGTCAAATATGGTAATCTCGCTCTCATCTTTAACGCTAAAATTGTCATACCAAATATCAAGATGGACTATTCCTTTTTGAAAATCAGATTGATTAATTTTTTGAAACGTTTTAGAAATCTCATTTCCTATTTCTTTTAGATATTTCATTTCGGGCAATTCCTCGGAAAAAAATTGGGTTAATTGCTTATATGAGTTAATTAAAAGCTGTTCCGAATTGTAATTTGTTCTGTTAATTGATTTGTTTTTCGTTATACTATGAATTTCACTCACTAGAGAACCAATTGCAAAACACGTATCATTGCTCATAAACCGCATTTTTTCACCTTCTGCAAATGCAAATAATACGGCGTAACGAGTTCCTTCGGGCGCATTTATTTCTTGAATGTAATTGAAATTTTTATCGGAAATTGGAAATGAAACTGAAAGGTTATTTTCTTGAAGTAATCTCAGAAGATTTAGTTCTTCTTGAATTTCGATTTTAGTTCTCCAATTATGGCAGTATACTCTGACAACATACTTCTTAGTAGGATTTGAAATGATATAAGTATGATTTACTCCTGTTCTGAATAATTTACATTCAAAATTCTCACTTAATTGGTATCTTATTTTTATGAAATCGCCGAGTTCCTCTTCTGACAGGATAGAAGCGATTACTGGAAAAGTTGTCATTAGGATTTTTTTGTGTTGATTATTGAGAATGATTTGGTTATTGATTTCTTAGGTCTTACCTGATTGTTGTAGGTTTTACATCAATGACTTTTTCGAAAAGGATTCCACCTTTGTACATCCCTTTTAGGATGGGATGAATTTCTTTGCCCAGCTCAGTCAAACTATATTCGACCCTTCGCGGAACTTCAGGGAATACTGTCCGGCTGATCAATCCGTCTGCTTCCAATTCTTTAAGTTGTTTTGTCAGCATGCGTTCGCTAATATCATCCAATAGTTTAACTAACTCACTATACCTCTTGTCTCCTTGATATAGGTGTAGAATGATTGTTCCTTTCCGCTTTCCTTTAACTGTATTAATGAATGTATCAATCGGACAATAACTTTTTTTCATTTTTTTCTCCCCCTCTAAGCCTTGAAAATAGTAAAAACAGTAATAAATGTTCGTATGCTACCTTTTTGTAAGTTGTTGATAGGCAAAATATTTATACCGAGATTTGTACAAAAATAGGTAAAATAAAAAACAAAATATGGTACAGAATACGTCGACATTTAAGGCTTTTCGTGTTGAAGAGAAAGAGGGTAATTATATTGGTTCGATTCAAGATATGGAATTTGGTACTTTAAAGGAAAATGAAATCCTGGTAAAAGTGCACTTCAGTTCGTTAAATTATAAAGATGCATTGTCGGCGTCAGGAAATAGGGGAGTAACAAGAAGCTATCCACATACACCGGGGATTGATGCCGTTGGAATTATCGAAAAATCTAATTGCGAATCGTTACAGGTGGGAGATAAGGTCATTGTAACCAGTTATGATTTAGGAATGAATACTGATGGTGGATTTGCTGAGTATATTCAAGTTCCATCTGAATGGGCAGTAAAACTGCCTGAAAAGATGACCATGAAAGAAGCGATGATATATGGGACTGCCGGATTAACTGCCGGAATGTCTGTTTTACGACTAACAGAGTTGATTAAACCTGAAGATGGTAAAATAGTGGTTTCCGGTGCTACGGGAGGTGTTGGCGCATTAAGTGTTTCTATATTGAGTAAATTAGGTTATCATGTAGTTGCAATTACCGGAAAGGAAAAGGAACGCGGTTACCTCCTAAACCTTGGCGCACAAGAAATAATATTGCGCAACGAATTTGAAGAACTAGATAAAAAACCATTATTGAAACCAATGTTTGTTGGGGCAATAGACACCGTTGGTGGTGTTATTCTTGAAAATGTAATAAAATCCCTGGCACCAATTGGGGTAGTAACTTGCTGTGGTAATGTGGCCTCTCCCAAACTGGACTTAACTGTTTTTCCGTTTATTCTTCGAGGCATTACACTTATTGGAATTGATTCTCAAAACTATCCAATGAATTACAGAACCAAAGTATGGGAGAAACTCGCTCACGACTGGAAACCGGAGCAATTAAATTATACCTGCGATGAAGTTAAGCTTGAGGATATTCAGGATAAAATAGAATTAATGCTTCAAGGCAAGCTTAAAGGACGTACTGTTTTGAAGCTTATTGAATAGAAGGTTGCGGTATGGTTCTGTAGAGTTCGGACCTTTTTAAGTATTCATTGTCAGGCTGCTATTGGTCCATTTCGTGTATTCATATTTGAGTTTTTATAGCAAATCGTCAAAGACGAACTTGAGGTGTTGCAACGAAGAACTGTGGTTGAATTATCCACTGTCCCTCGCATTACATATAGCTTTTATTAAAGGGCGATTTTTATTTCATTTTCCAAATTCTTATAGTATTTGTAATCAAAAGAATATTTTCTGATTAATCGATTTCTTTGTCGTTCTCTTAAAAACTCAAATATATTTTGAGGACTATATTGTTTCTTGAATATGATGAAAAATAGATAAGTGATAATTGCGGGAATTAAACTAATCGGGAAAATATAGTATTGGAATTTTTGCTTATCAATTAATATATAAATAATGATTATTGCAATCAATGGAAGTACTGTATAAAATAACATTTGAATTGTTGCAAAACTTGTTGACTTCTTTTCTAACGCTTCAAATGTAGGTTTTAGCTTGCTATATGTTTCATATTTGTTTTGTTTTATGGCTTCAATCTTTTCTTTATTAATCTTATCTTTTGAAGATTCTATTTCCTTAATTCTATTTTCATATTTGCTGTTAACAGCTTGTATTTTTTCTTTGATTCTTGCCTCTGAATTAGTTGTAATATCATTAATCAGTTTTGCTACTTTTGCGTTCAGTTCTTTTTCCTGCTTTTCATTAAACTCAGAAATTTCATGAATTTGTTTAACAAATTCATCAGGTTTCTTATTTGCAAGTTTATTTAATTCTTCTAAGTTAGTTATTGTTTTACTGGCAATTGCAGATGCAACTCGTACAACATCTTCTGCTTCTACACCTTTAGAGGAATACTTTTGCATGTTCGCATCAAGCTCCTTTAAAACTCTAATATTAGGCATTGAATTACTAATTGCACACGATACAAGTTTTGATAAACCAATATCAATAACATCACTAACATTTATACCTGGATTTGTAAGCCATAAAACATTGATAAGATTATCAGCTCTAATAATCTCAGGAAGAAAACCATTGTTTTTATTAAGTTTTAATTTATGACTCGTATTAGTCACAAACCAACATTTTGATTTATTAAATTCCGAAACATTTTTCTGACGTTTACCTTTCACATATGTAATAGCTGTCGCATCGTGAAGTGCACTGTAGTCAGTAGAACGTATCTTTTGATAAAAAGCATAATCCTTTGAAAAACGTGCTTTGTTTCTTAGTTTAACTGTATTCGGAACCAGATATACATTAAAATCTTTATTCAGCCTAACTGCTAAATTGTTTGAGATAGTTTGTAAATCAGTTTTAGAAATATCTTTTCTATCACAAGCATTGTATATACTTTGGGGGTCAATTTTTTTAGGTAAAAATGAGTTCTCAAAATCTTCAGCCGTTCTGTTTAGTAATGCTTCAGTTTCTTGGATGGTAAAATCTAAAACACTAAGCTTACATCCTAAGTTATTTGCAATCTCAACAATCTTAGAGCATGTATGGTGTTCCTCAATACTTCCCAAGTCCAATAATCCAATTATAAAATTAGTATCAATCAGAAACTCTAAGTCGGTTTTTAGATTTTCTTCTTGTATTGTCAAGTAAGAGGAAATAATCGAGCCTAAGTATACTTTCTTGAGGATTGAATAAATTCTTTTATTGTTCTGTACTGCATTAATAAATTCGGCTTGTAAATGAAAATCCAACTCAGGATCGACCAATTTTTGCTCTGAGAAGTATTTTGAAAGAGAAAGTTTATTTTGTTCGAGAAATTCAAATATGGTTGAATTATTTTCTATACTTTCTTCTCTAGAAATTAGGAAGTTATTATATACTTCATTTAAATAATCAACTTCTGCTTCTTGCTCTTGAACAACTTCTTCATATTCTGAGAATGTAAAATTGTTTATTATAAAAGAACCGTCATCAAAAAACTGGAAATTTGTTTCGCCATCTTTGTTTTGCTCAACGGAAATACTCTTTACTATCTTTGATAAAATAGGATAAGGAATATCTAAAGAATACATATCAAAAACACAGTCCTTAATTTCTTTTAAGTTTTCACCCTTATTTTGTTCGAGACAATTCATTCTTGAAATAACTCTTTTAATAAGAGGACTAAAGATGTCATTAAAGTCTCTGATTCCTACGTTGTTGTTATTTATGTGAGCTAATAAACTATATGTTACGATTCGGTTTTCAAGCATAGGCTCAATGTTGGTTTCTGATTTTATATTTTGATTAGTATGTTGGTCTTCTTAAAATGCCCTATAACGTATACGTATATGCAGTACGTATTTCTATTATAGCCCTAGTTCTTTAGTTTCTTTATTGTTTTATAATGATTATATGCGTATTGTAAATACGTATAGACGTTCGTTATCTTTTACAAACGGCTATTTATTAAGTAAGGGTGGCAGTTCAACTTCTCGGAATCCTCAGCGTGTCACCGGGTTTTATGCGGATGAAGGTAATATATTATTATCATAATATCAAAGGTCTTATGAACAATGTCCATCTCGCAATTGAAAATAATTGCCAGTTTTTGTACCTTCATAATTCAATTCTCATTACAGTGGATATTGAAAACAAGCATATACCCGAAGATGCTAAGTACCTTGCAGAATGTGGCGAGTAGAGGTCTTGAACCGTCTGACTTATGATTACTAATAATTTGATTTTTTGTAAACTAAAAACGGTAATCCCATGTTTTTAGATGGTATTTATATTTTTATGGTACTAGTTTAATTTTTGATGAGGTCCCATATTAAGCCAATGGATAATTTTCTTATTGGCTTCTGAAATCTTATCAATATTGCGTTCAATATAAATATTAGTTGTTTTATGTGCCGATGAGTGACCAAGTGCCAGCGCAATGGTTTCTTCCGGAATATTTAAGTTATGTGCTAATGTCGCCCATGTATGTCGCGACCAATAAGTAGTAATAGGACTTTTAATACCGGCCTTTTTCCCGGCTACCTTTAATTTCTTATTGATTTCCTTTTTAATCGAATCATAATTTTCGTATCTGTCTGCCAGGTTGATGAGGTATATCCCACCACGTAGCTTTTTAACAATCTGCAGTGCTTCCGGCTCCAATTGGAGGTAATATTTCTTTTTTGTTTTAAATCGTGTGTATATCAAGTATCCATCTGTTACGTCTGTCTTTTTTAAATATGCAATATCTTTTAGGCTAATTCCAACCAGGTAGAATTGAAGCATAAAAAGATCGCGGGCCAATCCCGGAACACCAGAAAGCGGAACAGACTTTAACCGACGAAGATCCTCTATGTTTAAATTTCGTTTTTCTGTTTCTTCCTTTTTTATTTTTAAACGACGAAACGGATAAAGACCTAGATCGATAACTTCATCGTCTATTGCCATATTAAATACGTGCCTGATATTTCGCAGGTGAATAGCAAAACCATTTGTAGATTGATTGTAAAAATGTTCCAGTTCGCGTAAGAATTTAGGATTAATGTCGGAGAAAGACAGAGGTGTGCTGTGAAACTTTTCGATTAATTGAAGTGTTCGCCGGTAGATCGTGGCTGTACTTTCTGATTTTATTGAAATAACATACTCAAAGTAAGTATTGAAATTATATTTCTCTTTAACCTGTTTGTTAAGGTATCGTTCTTTAATCTGAGTTGCTGTTAATACCTCTATTTCGTTCTTGTTTGTGAGTTCGGTAAGGAAATCCTGTATGTGTGTTTTTTTACGTAATAATTCGGCATTTTTAGCATTGTGGTCGATAACCCCATTGGCACCCTTTTTAAGCATCTTCTTTTCGTCCCAATGGTTTTTATGAACTTTTATCCCGGAATTAATATGTGTGTGCCTGGATTTGTGTCGTATGACAAATATAACCGGAGATCGCTTTTCTTTGTCTTTGTATGACGAGTTATAAACAATTGATACGGTAGCCATAAATTTTGACTGTTTTGTGACTGTTTTATGACGTAAATGTACAATTTTATTCCACGCACGTCCAAAGGTGTGAATAATTATTTTTGGCAGTGGGCATTAAAAAACCCTGCCAAACCTTAGTTTTAGCAGGGTAATCAAGTGTTTTGAATTTGTCGGGATGACAGGATTTGAACCTGCGACCCCTGGTCCCCCAGACCAGTACGCTAACCGGACTGCGCCACATCCCGAATCAGGAAGGCAAAAGTAACTTTAGAAATTATTTTTACAAAACTTTTTTCTTTCTTTAATCTACAATTTTATTGGGCGTATAGAATTCAGTTATCAAGACTTCATTATTATCGATTGAATTTATGACAATGAATGAGCTATGTTTTGTATTTTTGTGCAACTAAAAATTTAAATGATGTTTAAACCACTTGATATTAACGATAACAACGAGAATAATAACGTTGAACCAACCGGTGCAGAACAAGTAAAATGTTTGATTATTGGTTCAGGACCAGCTGGTTATACTGCCGCGATTTATGCAGCACGTGCAAACCTGAGTCCGGTAATGTACGAAGGGCTTCAACCCGGAGGTCAGTTAACTACAACAACCGAGGTTGAAAATTATCCCGGTTACCCGGAAGGTGTTACCGGCCCGGTAATGATGGAAGATCTGAAAAAACAGGCTGAACGTTTTGGTACTGATGTTCGTTGGGGAATGGCCACAAAAGTTGATTTCTCAGGCGATATTCATAAAGTATGGATCGACGGTTCAAAATTGGTAGAAGCCGAAACCGTTATTATTGCAACCGGTGCAACTGCAAAATATCTGGGTCTTGAGGATGAGACAAAATATGCCGGAGGTGGAGTTTCTGCTTGTGCTACCTGCGATGGATTCTTTTATAAAGGAAAAGATGTTGCAGTTGTAGGTGGGGGAGATACCGCAACCGAAGAAGCCATGTACCTGGCTGGTCTCTGTAATAAAGTTTATTTGATTGTTCGTCGCGATGAGCTTCGTGCTTCAAAGGTAATGGCCGAACGTACCATGAAAACTCCAAATATCGAGATACTATGGAAACACCAGACCAAAGGATTGTTTGGTGACGGAGTTGTGGAAGGTGCTACATTGGTTAAAAACCAGGGAGAAGCAAATGAAGAAGAAGTAAAAATCAAAATTGATGGTTTCTTCCTCGGAATTGGTCACAAACCGAATTCAGATATTTTCAAAGATTTTATCGATACCAACGATGTTGGCTACATTAATACCAAACCGGGAACTTCAAAAACAAATGTACCTGGAGTATTTGCCTGTGGAGATGTTCAGGATGACCAATACCGTCAGGCTGTAACAGCAGCCGGTTCAGGTTGTATGGCAGCAATTGATGCCGAGCGTTATCTTTCAGAAAAGCATGGATAATATAAAATAGATTCGAATCTATAAAAAAGGTCATCTCAGTTTTGAGGTGACCTTTCTTGTTATCTATTCTTCATTAGCCGCGGAAGGCATTTTAAAAGTTCCCAGATTTGTTATCTGATAGGATGACAGATCATAATTGGACGATGTGTTATTATCGACACGGGTAACCTGCATCTTATTCGTATTACCCGAATCTTTGTTTTTCGATGTAGACTCCATTACATAACCGTAGCCCATTCCGTTGGTTAATGCACTGGTTTTGAAAAGCGTGCTGAAAAAATCACGATCGCTGGTTTTTAATTCATCTGTAATCCAGAATTCCGAATCAACATCCTCTGTGTTGTATGTGTATTGTTCGCATTTATAGCCGGCAATCTTTTTTGTTTTTCCCGTCTTTTTTACTCCGGGATGCAAATAACTCATATCCAGAGTTTCTTCATCACTTTCATTCGTGTCATATTCTTCGAAGTTTTCAAAGAAAGTGCCCATGCCGTAAACCATGCCAGTTTTTTCACCATCTTTATTATTTAACATGATCATGGCTTGGTTTTTAGAATCGATAATAAACAACCCTTGATCAGTATCTCCAAAATCATTCGATACCACTTCGTAGGCCAGATTTCCGGTTTTGGCATTTAAATGAGTTATAAATTCCCCGCTTTGTGTTTGTTGCTCATTGTTGTCGTACATTTCAAGGTGCATCTGCACCAATTGGTTGAAGCTGTAATTGTCCTCAACAGGCACAGGATCACCCGACATTCCGAGACCTTGCATCATTGTACTCATACGGTTTTGCATAAGGTCGTCGCTGGAGGTGGGATCTTCATTTTCTGTTCCGGTAATTGAGTCGAGTCGATTCTCGATTTTATCGAGACTTTTGTCCATTTCTTTATCGACCTTCTCGTCGATGCGTTGTTCAATTTTGTTTTTTGCTTTATTCTTTACACGATCTAAAAAACTTTGCCCACAGGCAACTTGCACGAAAAGAATGGCAAAACAAGTTAATAAGGCGATTTTAATAGTTGATTTCATAAGCTAACATTTTTATGGTTTAAGGAAATAAAATACATCTCTTTCTTGCGTTCATTGATAAGGAGATATATAAATTTACGGAACTTTGAGCATATGTCAAAATTCACAATATGATAAAGTTAGCCGGTGAAATAAATCGATTCAGGGGAAGAAGTGAGAATGTGTATGTTTATCTTAGACTGTAAAAAACAGAGAAGAAATGCATGATGCTACCCGCCAATACAAACAAATGCCAAATACCGTGTCCGTATTTTAAATTTCTCCAGGCATAAAAAATTACTCCGATGGAATAACAAGCTCCGCCAATAAACAAAAAAGCGATACTCGATGCCGGCAGATTTTTTACAATTGGCCCAATTGCCATTAGAAACATCCAGCCCATAGCCAGGTAAATGCCAACCATCAATTTTCTGAAACGGGTTAGATAAATCGAACGGATTACCATTCCAAAGATCGCGAGTCCCCAGACTATTCCAAAGAGTGTCCAGCCTAAAGCACCCCGAATTGTGGTAAGAACAAACGGAGTGTACGTACCTGCAATCAGCAGAAATATGGCTGCGTGATCGAAACGGACAAACAGGTTTTTAAGTTTCTCGCGGGTAAAACTATGGTATAGTGTTGACGACAGATAAAGTAAAACTAAACTGCTTCCGAAAATACTGAAACTCACCACGTGCCATGCGTTACCTTTTATAGCCGCAAATACCACTAATAATACAAGGGCAGCAATACTCAGCAAGGTTCCAATTCCGTGAGTGATACTGTTAAATATCTCTTCTCCAAGGGATAATGTGCGATATCCGGCTTCAACTTTTTTTCTCATAACAGTCGCTTTTCGAATAAAACTTTATTCTGTTCGAAATTAGTAAAAAAATACTATGGATAGAACAGTAAAATAGTTTTCAAAATAATATGAAAAGGCATCGCTTTGAAAAAGAGTTGATTAGGGATTTTGTTTTAACAATATTTAGAATTCAGATAAGACTATTTTGGGCCAATCAATTCAATAAAAGTTCCATCAGGATCCTGAACCAACGCAAAAAACTGGTTCTCGCCAATTTGTGATGGTTTGCCACTTAAAACTTTAATGTCGTTGGCTTCAATTCTGTCTAATATTGGTTGGAGATGATTCACCGTTAAGGTAATGTACTGCATACCAGTATCATCGCTCATAAATTGCTGTTTCGGGTGTTTGGACTTTGTGCCCAAACTCATCAATTTCCATTCACTGGCTTCTTCCGAGTCTTCAAGCTTAAGAATGGTCACATCGAGGTTGTAACTATCGGTTAATCCCAGTTCAGTACATTGTTCTTTAGCAACTGAAAATCCTCCGGTTTTAACCATCCCAATTACATTCGTGTAAAAATCGATGGATTTTTCAAGATCTTCAACAACAACGCCAACACCAATTGCCGACTTGCTGAAATTGTTTTGTGCCAAGGAAAATAAAACAAAAAGGACGAGGGTAATTGACATCAGAATTTTTTTCATAGTAGTAGATTTATTTGATTTTAGTGTAGGTAAATTTATGGAATTAAAGACAATAAATAAATTGGGCGGGAAATAAAGTTCATCTATCTTTATAAAAAGAACGAAAATGAAACTACCAGTTGTAAATAATACCAACCTGGAGTATTTGATGGATAAAGCTGAAATTGTTCAGCAAACTGCAGAGCAGATTATGAAAGACTTTGGGATGTTTGGTGTTGAAATCACTTTCTCTGGAGATATCGACAATGCTTATCACGAACTTCATCAGCAGTTAATTAACCAGATAACCGGTTTGGTTGAAACGAATTACGATTTACTGTTATCCGTGCTGTATCAAGTGGATATTACCAACCGCGAAATTGTTCACGCAGAGCAGGAGTTACCACATTATTCGCATATCGAGATTATTGCTCATCAGGTTATCGCCCGCGATTTAAAAAAGGTTTTGTTACGAAGGTATTTTAAAATGAAAGACCAGGAAAACGGAACACAAAAGGGTATTGAACGGGAATAAAAAAAAGCGCCGTTTAGCGCTTTTTAGTAGGAAGTAACTATTGTGCTAACTTCCAAAAACATATCTTACATTAAATCCAAAGCTTCCGCTATGAAAATCAGTATCTTCGATAATTTCAAGCGCAGGCCTGTAGTCTATTCCCAACGCAATTGGTATGGAATTAAATCGGTATTCTAATCCAATTTCAAAGGCAGCTCCAAGGGCGAATTCATCATCGTCACCTTTATCGAAAACACCAAGATAAGGACCAACACCCATATACCAGTTAAATGCTTCTCCACCCAGAGGCTTGTATAAGAAGTCCCAAAGCAAATCAACACCGAACCCGTTACCAAACGATACATCGCCATGGATACGGCTAAACTGACCTGTGCTAAAAATTCCGTCAATTGCAACATTTCCGCCAGAGATGTCGCCAAATCGAACACCAAGTTCCTGTGCATTTGAAGAAATTACCCCACTAATTACTATAGCCAAAACAGCTATAAACTTCATCATTGTTTTTTTCATAATCTTTAATTTAATTCTCGTGTTTTTGAATTTTCAGAACAAAAGTTACGGATAAATTATTTATTTCATCAAATCAAATCGATAAAAAACACGAAAGAAAAATTCAGAAAAGGGAGGTTTTCTGTTGAAGATAAAACTGAAAAAATGGGAATTAAAGCGGGCGTGCAACCATAATTCCGGTGGCGGATTTTCTGGAACTCAGGTAATTGTAAAGTGTTTCTTCGGAGAGAATTACTTTTTGGGCTTTTGAGGATGCATGCATAAAATGTAGTTCATTTCCTTTAAAAACTATTATGCCAACATGTGTTATGTCCAGGCCGTCGATATTGGTTGTAATTCCTATAATATCACCGTCTTTTAGCAACGATTTATGCGCCTCAAGTTCTTCGGTCGGGATGTAGTACATTACCCTTTCTGATAGTTGTTTTTCCTGTTTATCAATGGCCGCCAGAAACACCGCATTATTTGCCAATGCTTTGTAGCTGTCAGGGTGGTGTGACATAAAATTTATTTTCTTTTCAAATTTTGTATTGCAGATGGAAGCAGATACGGACTCTGTAAGCTGTTTCTCCTCATTGTTGGCAATCCAATCGCTAAAATAATGCAGTCGCGATGGGTAACCATCAATTTTTCCATCCCGGTAGCGAATATGCTGGAGCTCCTTTTTAAAATCTTCGAAACCCGAATTTGTACTTTTGCTGGTGCGTGCCAACGCGAGACAGTTTTCGGCAAATGTTGTACAATCCAGTTCGCGCAAATTAACGATTAACTGCTCCGGACTACTTTCAAGAGTATTTGCAACATAGGGCGTGTTCATCAGTAATTTACCTGCCTCAACAACCAATTCGGCTGTTGTTTTGTTGTTCTGGTTTTTTAACTCAAAAAGTATATCCTGGCAAATTTGTTTGTCCTTTTTATTATCAGTGCTTTTAGCCGAAAAGCTGGTGAGAACCGATATCAGGAGTGTAAACAAAATAAGTTTCGTTTTCATCAGACTTGTTTTTGTGCTCTAAAATTAAAGCTAAGTTTTGAATTTTAAAATGATACTGGAGCAGAAGTGTATTGGCAGCGGATCAAATCCTTCCGAATAAACGAAGTCCAAACCAAATGGTAAGTAATAACATTGATAATGCAAATACTGAATACAGGAGGATGCGTTGTTTTTTATTTGGCCTGTTTCCACTTGCGTTCATACTGTAAATATAAATTTTTAATTGTTAGGTTAATTTCTGAGGGACAGAATTTGATTTAAAAAATCTATGCGGATTGTTGAAAATGCTAAAAAAAACAGATATTTTAGAAACATTAATATTTAAGCAGATTCATGAAAAAAATAATGCTTCTAATCATTTTTACTAACTCCTTTGCCTACTTGTGCTTAGGTCAGACTTTCCTGGCCGATGTTGAGTTCGACAAAGTTGGATGTGAGCAGGTTGAGCATTATGTGCAGGGGCAGATTAAGAACAATACTGAAAAGTTTTCGGATGTAAAACCATCATTAGAGCCCACTGCGAGTACTAACGGTTTTAGGTTTCACGAACGCGAATATGTTATAAAAGACAGCCTGGCGGATGTGTGGTCGTTTTACGTACATACCAATCCGTCCATTGCCTGGAATGCATCGCGTTTTTCATTTGCAATGCTGTTTTCGAAATCCAGTAATGAGTTGATATATCCGAACGGATATGTAGATGGAATTGATCCGGGGCAGATAATTTATTTAAACCTGAATTTGTTAAAATTTAAAAAGTTGGCCACTGCTTTTGAAATTACAACCGTGGATAACAACAAAAAGATAATTGAATTTAGTTATGTGGAGGATAACATTACACATGGTAAGCAGCAATTAACTTTTACCCAAATGCGTAAGGGATATACAAAAATTGTACATCGTACTTATTTTAAAAGCGAGTCGACACTTCGCGATCACTTTTTGTATCCATATTTTCACACGCGTTTAACCAACACCTACCACCGAAATATGAAACATTTACTTAAAGCTACCGAGAATTAAACGCTGTTCTGGTTTAAAAGGTCGTTGTAGATTTTATAATTCTCCTCATCAAACACACAAAAGATCACTTCTTCAATTTCATTATTAATTGCCAGAAAATCTTTCACTGTTTGTGTCGCAATTTCTGCTGCTTCATGTTTTGGATAGCCATAAATACCAGTACTGATATTGGGGAAAGCAATGGTTTTTACTCCGTTTTGTAGGGCCACTTCCAAACTTCGGCGGTAACACGATGCTAGTTTTTTCGCTTCGTTGTAATTGCCTCCGTTATAAACCGGGCCAACGGCGTGAATCACAAATTTTGCAGGAAGAAGGTATCCTTTTGTAATTTTTGCATCGCCGGTTTCGCAGCCGTTAAGCTGGCGACATTCGTTTAACAGTTCACGGCCGGCTGCCCGGTGAATGGCACCGTCGACACCGCCGCCACCCAGCAACGATTTATTTGCTGCATTAACAATGGCGTCAACTTGTAGTTGGGTTATATCGCCCCGGTGTAATCGAATTGTGCTCATAACTTTGGCTTTTTCTGAAATATACGAAGTTTTCAATTTTAGCGGGAAATTCCAAGTTTAATGCTTCTTATTCAGCTGCTTCTGGTGGATTCGGGATCTCAAATTTGGCTCATTTCTTGATTTAACGGTGAATCCTAAATGTGTTACGCCTGAAACAGTGATTCCAGAAGGTCGCGGGTTTCGCTATTGTAAAGCCCGTTTATTTCCAGTTCAGGTTTACGTGTTTGTAATTCTTTTACCCCGTTTTCGGTTTTTGTTCCAAAATCGCCGTCAGAGGTGCCGACATTAATGTTCAGAAGTTTCAGTGCATCCTGCAAAGCTACCACTGCTGCTCCTTTACTACCTTTTTCGAGTATCGGATCAGGAATAACAAGTTGCTGGCGTGCTGCCAAACGTTGGTACGACAAAACAGTGTTTATACGATATGCCGAAACCGATACCCGGTTTCCCTGGTTTCCCCCCAAACAGTAAACACGCTTTTTATCGATTGATACACCCAGGAAAAAGCCAACGTGACCTTTCCACGACTCAGGACTATCGCGCCAGAAAACCACCACATCGCCCGGTTCGGGGGTGATGGTTTTTACGCCAACATTTAACCATGATCGGGCATTTGGTTTTTTCGAATATTCCAAACCTGCTTTCATTGCAACCCAGTTAACAAAATTGCTGCACCATGGAATTTCGTCGGTTGTAATGCCCGCAATACCTGACTCTTCTGCGTACTTTAAAACTTCAGGATTGTGATTTGCTCCGGCAAATTCTTCAGTTCCCAGCTCGCCAAAGGCTATTTTTAATAAAGCTTCCATATTAATTTGTTTTAAGGTTCATGACTACGAAACGTTTGTGATTTCACGAAAAAGTGTAGAAACCATCACTATATTTCTCTTTAAAATCGGTGAAAAATCGTTGCATCCGTTCTTGTTTTGTGTTCGTAATCTCCGGGTCACAACTTCAGGGTTTGTAAATTAATTGGATATACAAGTTATGAAATGAACAGAAAAATAGCAACTAAAAGTATTATCTAGAGGGGGTTGGAATGGGGTAATTAAATTGATAGGCCGGGCTAAAAGTAATTAGCCGGCAGCGTTTGGGGGAATTTTTTTTGTCTATTTTTTAGGAAACGTCCGGACTGCTGCTATTAGTCGCTAAACTTAACTGATCCAAAAAATTCCGGGCGATGATAGTCAGGATTCTCAGTATCAATGGCGTTCCAGGTTACAAAATGCGGATCCGATGTTTCATCGCCACATTTGTAGAAATTGGCAGTTGCTTCCAGTCCGTTTAGGCTTTGTATTTTATCAAAAGCCAAACATTGTGTTGGAATACAAATCATCATTTCCCACGAAAAATCCCCAGACTTTTCTTCAAACGGCTCGTTGCCAAGGCTCGATTCTACATCGATTTGACTTACCGTCTCGGGCAAAATTGGTGTACGGTTGTTTCGTCCCGGACCATAACCAACATGCGGTGTTCCAATACAATTAAACTCAAAATTGTAATAATTCTTTCCGTCAATTGAGATAAAAAACTCAACTGTGCTGTCTTTGTACACATCGCCATTTATTTCGGTTTCCTGGGCAAGGATATTTTTTTCCTGAACGTAAAATTTCAGCCAGATTTCGTTTCCGGTGTGCGCAATCCTGAATTTTAGCTCAGGTTTGTACGGAAACGCCTTTTCCCAGTTTAGTATGTCAATGGCTTCAGTGTCAGTGTTTTTTTCCAGAAGCAGTGCCGCTTCTTTTATTGAAAGCGGAGTTGTTGTATCGATTTTCTTAATGATTAGATTCTTCATGTTGTATGTTTTATGGTCGTAAAGATGTTATTTTTCTTTGAACTTTATTCCTGAATAAAGTCAGGTTCCCCGGCAGCTTTTATATATTTGAGGTTCTTTTATTACAACCGATACGCCGGATAAAACTAAAAAGTTCTGTGCGTAACTTTTTTTTGACGTATTAAATGGACCGATTCGAATTCATAATAGCTTTAACCGAGCACCGTTATCTGGGCCTTGTTTTTCAACCTTTTTTGATTGAAAAGCAGGAACGTTTTTATACTGTGGTGAATTTGGTAAAACCGCACGACCTGAACGATCCGGAATACACTTTTAAACCTTACGAGAAAGAACTGGTTCAGCTGATTGAAAAATACAGCGATGAGGTGCTGACTAAAAAGTTTTCGCGTGCGACCAGTGTGTCCGATTTTTATGCTTCGTTACGCCCCGGTTATTTCGAAAAACAGGTGATACCTTTTATCGAGAAATGTATGATGCAGGTGAGCTCCATTTTAATGCTCAGCCCGGTGCGTTTGTTTCGTAAAGCGGCAAAATATTCGAATCTTTATGATGAAGATGAAATAAAAGTACCTCCGTTTTTTGCCCGTCCAGAGTTTGAATTTGAGCGCACCGAAACACAAACCCGCTATAAACTGCGCATATTACTTGAGGATAAGGAAATGCTTTTATCAGCACGGTCGGTTGAAGTAGTAACCAACGATCCTTGTTTGTTGATTTACCGAAATCAACTGGTGGCATTCGAAAAACTCAATGCCAAAAAGTTGATGCCTTTTTTCGAGAAGGATTATGTTACCGTACCCAACACCATTGAAGATAAATACTATTCCGGTTTTGTATTGAACACGGTGCGCGACTACGATGTAAAAGCCAAAGGGTTTGAGGTAGTGACTGCTTCGTCGGGCAAAAAGGCGGTGTTGTCGCTTGAGAATAATCTTCAGTACCGACCATGTTTGGTGCTGAATTTTGAATATGGCGACGAAAAATTTCTTCCTGATTCCGACCGTGAAATGGCTGTGAGTGTAAAAAAGCAAAACGGCACATTTGTATATTATAAAACGACTCGGGATTTTTCATGGGAAAAGAAAATTGTGAAGGTGATTAAAAAGACCGGTTTAAAAGTAGATAATGGATCGTATACCTTAAACGGTGTTTCCTTGCTTGAGCCACAGAATGCTCTGTACTTTTTTGTGAACTGGCTTAACGACCAAAAGCCTCGGTTGGAAGAAGTTGGTATTGAGGTGAAGCAGCATCAATTGGAAAAGAAATTCTATACGGGAAGTCAAAAACTGGAGCTAAAAACGCAAACAAAGGGCGATTGGTTTGATGTTTATGCGGTGGTAAAATTTGGCGAATTCAGCATTCCGTTTATTCAGTTGAAGAAATACATTTTGAATGATATTCGCGAGTTTGAATTGCCTAATGGCGAAGTTGCCGTGTTGCCTGAAGAGTGGTTTGCCCGCTACAAAGGACTTCTTCCTTTTGGAAAACAGCAGGGTGAACACATCAAATTTGAGAAACACCATTTTACCTTGCTGCAAAACTCCATTCAGGAAGTCGACAAGGAGGTAAAACTTAAATATGAAAAGCTGGTTAACGCCGAAAAAGAGAGTCCGGCGATGCCTGCGAATTTAAAAGCCAAACTTCGAAATTACCAGGAAGAAGGTTTTAACTGGATGTACGGTTTGTACCGAAACGGGCTGGGTGGTTGTCTTGCCGATGACATGGGGCTTGGAAAAACCCTGCAAACACTTACACTTCTGCTAAAGCTAAAACGGTTAAAGCAGGAAATTAAAATTCATGATCCTGTTGATGCAAGCGGGCAGCGCGATTTGTTTGCCGACGAATCAAAATCGGAGACGGTGGTACAACCGGCCAGTTTAATTGTGGTACCGACATCGTTGGTACACAACTGGAGCAACGAAATACGAAAATTTACGCCGGCGTTAAAGGTTTATCAGCATGTTGGAACGCAGCGCAAAAAAGCCGAGGAACTCGGAAAAGTAGCATCGTATTACGACGTCATAATAACCACTTACGGAACTGTTCGTAACGATATAGATAAAATACGGGGGACCGAATTCTTTTACCTGATTCTGGATGAAAGCCAGTCGATCAAAAACTCCGGTTCGAAAACCTATAAGGCGGTAATGGATCTTAAAGCCCGCCACAAACTGGTAATTACAGGAACGCCAATTGAAAACTCGCTGTCGGATTTGTGGTCGCAAATGAATTTTCTGAATCCCGGAATGTTAGGGAACCTGGCATTTTTCAGGCGGACTTTTATTACGCCGATAGAGAAACACGCCAACGAAGAACAAATGGACAAACTGCAACTAATGATCCGTCCGTTTGTTTTACGACGCAAAAAAGTTGAAGTGGCAAAAGATCTTCCGCCTTTGATGGAAGAAGTTCGGATTTGCCCAATGGCCAGCGAACAGCAAAAATTGTATGAGCAGGAAAAATCAGTTATCAGAAATACAATACTTTCTTCGATTGAAAAAGAAGGGTTGAAAAAATCGCAGTTTGTGGTTTTACAGGGACTTACCAAATTGCGCCAGCTGGCTAATCATCCGTCGCTGGCCGATGAGGAAGCGTCGGAACGATCGGGAAAATTTGACGAGATATTCCGAATGCTAAGCAACCTTGTTGCAGAGAAACATAAAGTGCTTGTATTCTCTTCGTTTGTGACACATCTTGAATTGCTGGAGAAGAAAATTGAAACCGAAAAGTGGAAGTACAGCAAATTAACCGGACAAACCACTAAACGTGAAAATGTGATAAAAGCATTTCAGGAGGATGAAGACAACCGCATATTCCTGATTTCATTAAAAGCCGGTGGAGTGGGATTGAATCTCACCGAAGCCGACTACGTTTTTATCATCGATCCGTGGTGGAATCCGGCAGCCGAAAATCAGGCGATTAACCGTGCTCACCGTATTGGTCAGAACAAACACGTTTTTGTGTATCGTTTTATTACTGAAAATTCAATCGAAGAAAAAATTCAAAAACTAAAAGACCGTAAAAGTTCGCTGGCCGATAAGTTTATCAATTCCAACGATCCATTCGAACAAATTACGCAGGAAGAGATTGTGGAATTGTTTAATTAGGAAATGGGATTTATACATCAAAAAAAGGATGGAACCTTTAAAGATGCCATCCTTTTTTAACTCATTTACTCAGTCACTTAATTACTTTCCAGCTGAATTGCCGGAATTTTTGCTTCCCAAATCATTTTGTTCAGTTTCGGAATTTCAACTTTTTTAATGTTGTTAAATTCAACAAGCTGAATGTTTATAAGCTCTGTAAGTTCTTCTTTTACCTTGTATTCCTGGTCGGTTGGTTTAAAACTGCCCGATGCAATCACTCCGCCAACAGCAGCCAGTTTATTTCCCAATTTTATAGGGTAATTCAACGGATCCTGGTTACTGCGGTTTTTAGTTTGATACAACTCGTTTTCAATTTTATCCATTTGTTTGATGAGGGATTTTGAAAATTCGATTATCTCTTTGTTTGCCGCCGTGTCTAGTTTAGAATTCAATTCATCGAGCTGTGTTTTTGCAGCACGAATATTTATAATTGTTTCATGCGTTTCAGTGATTTTATCCCTGATTTCCATTAGAAGATCAAATTGCTCTTTATAATCAGCATCGGTGGCCGAAAAATTCGGATTTGCCAATAGTTTGAATGGTTTCTCTTGAGTCGATCCATTAACCGTTAATCTTGCTTTGTAATTTCCCGGTACTGCCTCAGGGCCACGAAGACTTCCGCCCCACATAATTAAGCCCGGAAATCCTTTTGCATTAGGGTAACGCAGGTTCCAAACAAACTGGTTTAATCCTTTATCAATTGTCAATTTCCCGAGCGAGAGATCTTCTTTTATCTTTTTATCTTCTGCATCGGTACAAAATGTTTTAATAACCTGCCCATTCGATTCAAGGATTTCAAGCTTGGCGGTAGTTGAATCATTAACTTCTTTGATGTAGAAATCTATCGCTACTCCAGCCGGAGGATTTTGCCCGCTATTACCACCGCCATAACTTCTGCCTCCAACTTTGTATGAATCGCGTTGATCGAACAAAACAAATTCTTTTTCAATGTTCTCTTTGTTCAGTTGTTGTAAAATGGTCAAATCGTCAAGTATCCAGATACTTCGTCCTTGTGTGGCAACAATCAGATCGTTATCCTTAGCCAATAGATCGGTAATGGGAACAACCGGCAGATTTAACTGAAAGGGCTGCCATAACTCACCATCATCAAACGAAATGTACATCCCACTTTCAGTTCCGGCATAAAGCATTCCAGTCCTGTTTTTATCGGCACGGATAACGCGGGTAAAATGGGTCTCGTCAATCCCGTTTGTAATTAACTCCCACGATTCACCATAGTTAGTGGTTTTGTACAGATACGGAGTAAAATCATCGTTTTTGTATGAAGTTGCAGCCACGTATACACCTCCCGCTTCGGTTTGATGTGGTTCAATACTGTTAATCATAGTCCACTCCGGCATAATCGAAGTTGGTGGAGTTACATTTTCCCAGTTATTACCACCGTCTTTTGTAATATGAATCAATCCATCGTCGCTCCCGGTCCAAATTACGTTCTTATCCTGCAATGATTCGCAGGCGGCAAAAATGGTCCCGTAATATTCCACACTGGTATTATCCTTTGTAATTGGGCCGCCCGAAGATCCCATTTTTGTTGTGTCGTTACGGGTTAAATCAGGGCTGATCTGTTCCCAGCTTTGTCCTTCGTTTGTAGTTTTAAAAAGTACCTGAGCAGCTGTAAACAAGGTATTGTCGTCGTGTATTGAAAAGAATATGGGGTAATTCCATTGAAAGCGGTATTTCAAGTCTTTGGCTCCCCAACCCATTGGATTATCCGGCCAAACGTCGACCAAGCGCTCTTCACCAGTTTTATGATTTATTCGCGTTAAATATCCGCCGTATGATCCTCCGTAAACAATATCAGGATTTTTAGGATCTGGTGCGATAAAACCACTTTCTCCTCCCGCAGTTCCTTCCCAGTCGTCTTCGGTAATTCCGCCACCTAAACTTCTGCTTGCTATCCGGACGGTTGAATTATCCTGTTGTGCTGAATAAATATGATAAGGAAACTGGTTGTCGGCTGATAATCTGTAGAATTGAGCAGTTGGCTGGTTCATCATTGATGAAAAGTTTCGAGCACCATCCATACTGATTTGTGCGCCACCATCGTCGCCAATAACCATGTAGTCGGCATTATTTGGATTAATCCATAGATCGTGGTGATCGGAGTGGGGAGTATTAATCGATTTGAAAGAGCTACCTCCGTCCTGTGATACCCAGAACTGAACATTCAGTACATAAACTTTTTCTGCATTTTCAGCGTCGGCATAAATACGGCTGTAATACCAGGCTCTCTGACGCAGGTTGCGATCCGTATTGGTTTTTTGCCAGGTTAAGCCGGCATCGTCGGAACGAAACACACCACCGTCATTATTTTCAACAATCGCCCATAATCGGTTTCTTTTTACCGGAGATGCAGTAATGCCAATAATTCCCAGCGTTCCCTTCGGAAGACCTTTGTTTTCGGAAATGTTGGTCCAGGTGTCGCCACCATCGGTACTTTTCCAAAGTGCCGATCCTTCTCCGCCACTTTCCAGACTGTAAGCCGTTCTCCGCATACGCCAGGTAGAAGCATACAAAACCAGTGGATTAAACGGATCGATGATCAGATCGATAGCACCGGCATCTTCGTTGGCAAAAAGCACCTGTTCCCAGTTATCGCCGCCGTCTTTCGAACGATAAACTCCCCGCTCTTTATTGGGACCAAATACATGACCCAAAACTGCAGCATAAACAATATCAGGATTTTTAGGATGTACCCTGATTCGGGGAATATTCTGACCTTCTTTTAATGCTTTGTATTCCCATGTCTCGCCGGCATCCATCGATTTCCAAATTCCATAACCATAAGAAACGTTTCCGCGAACTGTTTTTTCGCCGCCGCCTACGTAAATAATATTTGGATCCGACGGAGCAACTGTAACTGCGCCAATTGATCCTCCAAAATAACCGTCGGTAATGTTTTTCCAGGTTTGTCCGGCATCCTCGGTTTTCCAAACCCCACCACCGGTAGAGCCGAAATAGTAAAGATCTGGATTATCGGTAACGCCACAAACAGCAGCAGAACGTCCGCCTCTGAAAGGGCCAATATTTCTGTATTTTAAATTGCCGTATACCGAAGAGTCGATTTTTGGAAGCTTCACTTCCTCTTTTTTCTTCCCAAGCGACTGAAAGCTAACAGATAGTAACAGTATTGCCGATATCGACGCTAAAAAGGTTTTGAAAGTCATAATAAAATAGATTTTGTTATTGGTTCTAAATTACA
Source organism: Draconibacterium sp. IB214405 (assembly GCF_033963885.1). NCBI lineage: Bacteria > Pseudomonadati > Bacteroidota > Bacteroidia > Marinilabiliales > Prolixibacteraceae > Draconibacterium > Draconibacterium sp. IB214405. Next base: position 156,566 of record NZ_JAXBMA010000005.1, on the reverse strand, counting down.
AAATCTACTTTATTATGATAGTATGATGGTGCTTTTTATAGGTATATGTTAATACCGAAAATTAAAGAGCAGATGTTGTGCTCTTATTTCGCGATTATCAGGAGAATCAAAACGATAAACGGATCAGCTGTTTTTTGCCAATGCCGATTATAAGCATTTCTTTTACATGTATTGATGAAATATTGTCTCCAAAGTTCAATACCGCGAACTTTAAATTGTTTCCCGTCTTTGTACTCTTTTCCAGGTAGTTAAGCGAAATATGTTAACCGTTAACCCGAAATTTTCACATTCAGCGCAGTCGGTCCTTTTGCGCCCTGACCTTCTTCGTAGGTAACACGATTTCCTTCTTTAATTTCTCCTTCAACCTCGTTGATGTGAACAAAAATATTCTGGTTGTTCGACAGGTTGCGAATAAAACCATAACCTTTTTGCTCGTTAAAGAAAGTTACAATTCCCTGCTTCTCTTTTGGTTCAGCTTCGCCGTAACCACCTTTTGGTACACTTACATCAATGTCTTCGGCTTTAATTTCTTCTTTAGCCGTTTCTTCTGGTGGAGTGTCGGTAATGTTTCCAAACTCATCAACGTAGGCAATCATATCGTCAAGTCCTGAGTTACCTCCATTTTCTTTTCGGGCCAGCTTTCTGGCTTCTTTTTCTTTCCTTTTCTTCTCTTGTTTTTTTCTAACTTCTTTTTTACCGAATGTTTCTTTTGATCTTCCCATATATGGTTTTAATAATGATTCAAGCTACATGATTGTAGATAGATAATATCATGAAAGCTTATAAATATGTTTTACTGTTGAGCGATAAGATTTTTAAAAGCAAATATCCTAAAGACGGGGATTAGGAGGAAGAGCAATCTTCTTATACCCAAAATCTGAAGCAAAGGTACATTAATTTTATTGACTACATAAATAAACGATTCTGTTTAACCCGATCTGACGAAATTGATAATATACGAATTATGAAATTGATTTTTTATCGAAGAAATGGGGATAAACAGGTCTGAAACTCGCATAAAAACTGAATGTGTAATTTTCACACAAAAAACAAGAACAAATCTAACCTTAATGTTAACTGCCTGATTTTTATGTTGTAAAGCAGGTGGTGAATTTGATTTTTTTTGAAGGCCATATAACTTATTCATATTTAAATATTTGGATATGTAAAAAGAAATATTTCTTTATTGCAACTTTCAAAATGATAGTAAAACGTTAAAAATGCTTACAAAATGAAATCAAAATGATTCTCTATGTGATAATGAAGTATATATTTGCAAGCTTTAAAAAATCAATTCAAACTAAAAAACTAAATATGAACGAAGCTTTAAAATTGATGTTAACGGGCATGAGTACCGTGTTTTTCATCCTGATTATGGTGGTGGTTTTAGGTAATGTGATTATTCGGATTACCAACCGTTTTGAAGTAGCTCCGCTTAGTGCCGCCATACAATCCGGCAGTAAACAATCAGAGCTTGAGTCATCGAAATTGGCTGCGATTGTTTCAGCAGTTCAAATTACAACCAAAGGAAAAGGAAGAGTAACATCAGTAGAGAAAATGAGTGACTAGTAAATTGATACCAACTTCTGAAGCTTTTTCCAAGAGGCGATTCGACAAACCAAACAGAATAGAGCAAATGAAAGGAAAAACAGAAGTGAAGAAGTAAACGGTATCTCATTTATCCAATAAAACCAAAATAACCAGAAATGAAGAAAGAAATTAAATTCAGCTTGCTGTATAGAGATATGTGGCAGTCTTCAGGGAAATACGTTCCCAAAGTAGAACAATTAGAAAAAGTTGCACCCGCAATTATCGATATGGGTTGTTTCGACAGGGTCGAGACCAATGGTGGGGGATTTGAGCAGATCAACCTTTTATTTGGCGAAAATCCAAACATTGCCAACCGCAGATGGACACAACCTTTTAACGATGCCGGTATTCAAACGCACATGTTAGAGCGTGCTTTGAATGGTATTCGTATGAGCCCGGTTCCTGCCGACGTACGTAAACTGATGTTTAAAGTTAAGAAGTTGCAGGGAACTGATATTGCCCGTTCATTCTGTGGTTTGAACGATCCGCGTAACCTCGAAAACTCGATTAAGTTTGCCAAACAAGGTGGAATGATTTCGCAGGCAGCTTTGAGTTTAACTATTTCAGAAGTTCATACGGTTGAATATTACACCGAACTTGCGAACACGTTAATTGAAATGGGTGCCGACGAGATCTGTGTAAAAGACATGGCCGGTATCGGTCGTCCAGCTTTTATCGGGAAAATCATTAAGAATATAAAAACTACACATCCAAAAACTACTGTTCAGTACCATGGTCACTCTGGTCCCGGTTTCTCAATGGCAAGTATTTTAGAGGCTGCACGCGCTGGCGTTGATTATGTCGATGTTGCTATGGAACCACTGTCGTGGGGTACCGGTCACGCCGATGTGTTGGCTGTTCAAGGTATGTTAAAAGATGCCGGTTATGCCGTTAAAGATGTGAACATGAAAGCCTACATGGAAGTACGCTCGATGACACAGGAGTTTGTCGACGATTTCCTTGGTTACTACATCAATCCGAAAAACCGTCACATGAACTCGTTGCTGATTGGTTCCGGTCTTCCTGGTGGAATGATGGGTAGTTTAATGGCCGACCTGGGTAACAACCTCGAGAGCCTGAACAAATGGCTGATAAAACGCAATAAACCAACCTTAACTCAGGACGATCTGTTGATCAAACTGTTTGAGGAAGTAGAATATATCTGGCCAAAACTAGGTTATCCACCGCTGGTAACTCCATTTAGTCAGTACGTGAAAAACCTTGCACTTATGAATGTGTTGCAGGTAATTAAAGGCCGTGAGCGCTGGAGTATGATCGCCGATAATATCTGGGATATGATCATCGGTAAATCAGGAAAACTTCCGGGAGAATTAGCTCCTGAAATTGTTGAGCTGGCAAAAGCAAGCGGAAAAGAATTTTTTACCGGCGTTCCTCAGGATTTGTATCCTGATAACCTGGATGTGTTCAAAAAAGAAATGGACGATAACGGGTGGGATTACGGTCAGGACGACGAAGAGTTGCTTGAAATGGCAATGCACCCTGAGCAATATCGTGCTTACAAATCGGGTAAAGCAAAAGCCGATTTTGAAGCCGACCTCGCTGAGAAGAAAGCTGCTGCAGAACCAAAACCTGAGGTTGTAGAAGTTCCTGCTGGTGCATTCGAACCAAAATCGATGATTATTGATGTAAACGGTGAGAAGTTTAAAGTTGGTGTTAGCTACGATGAGATAGTTGAAGCGACTGCTCCGGCCACAAATGGAAATGGTACAAACGGATCGGCAGCGAAAGCAGAAGCTGCTCCTGCAGCAAACGGAAATGTAGCTGCAGAGGTAATTGCACCGCTCGAAGGAAAATTCATGTTAACAAAAGATACATCGGAAACAGCACTAAAAGTAGGAGATAAAGTAAAAGAGGGTGACCTGGTTTGCTACATCGAATCGATGAAAACCTACAATGCTGTGGTTGCCGAAAGCGACGGAACAGTGGTTGGCATTTTAAAAGCCAATGGCGATAACGTTGATGAAGATGATGTTTTGGTACAACTGTCATAAACCAGCTTTATGGAGATTTTATCAGAACTGTTTAACATGACCGCACTGGGCGATATCACCTACCAGACACTGATCATGTGGGCGATAGCGTTTGTGCTGCTTTATCTTGGGATAAAGAAGGGATACGAGCCACTGCTGCTTGTTCCCATTGCATTTGGTGTGTTGCTGGCCAATTTTCCCGGGGGACAAATGGGAGTTGTTAATCCCGAGTTGATTGAGCTGGAAGGACACCGTTATATGAACCTGTTTGAAATTGCGCACGAATACGGGATTATGAATTACCTGTATTATTCGCTGATCAAAACCGGCTTGCTGCCTCCTGTAATTTTTATGGGAGTTGGCGTACTCACCGATTTTGGCCCGATGTTGCGTAACCTTAAACTTGCATTGTTTGGTGCCGCTGCACAGATTGGTATTTTCACCATTCTTCTTGGTGCTATTGCTGTAGGATTTACTCCGAAAGAAGCTGCTTCGCTTGGTATTATTGGTGGTGCCGATGGCCCAACCGCTATTTACACTACCATTAAACTGGCTCCGCACTTGCTCGGACCGATTGCAATTGCTGCTTATTCGTACATGGCGCTGGTGCCTGTTATTATACCGTTGGTTTCAAAATTGTTGATCACGAAAAAGGAGTTCACCATCAACATGAAACAAATGGAGAAACAGTATCCTGCAAAAGTTCAGATCAAGAATATGAAAGCTGCCAAAATTATTTTCCCTATTGCTTTGGGAACATTGGCTGCGATTATGGTGCCATCTTCGGTGCCACTGTTAGGAATGTTACTGTTTGGTAACCTGATTAAAGAGGTTGGCTCGTCTACAAGCCGTTTGGCCGACGCTGCTCAGGGACCGATCATGAACACCGCAACTATTTTCCTTGGTCTTACCGTAGGTGCTACCATGACTGCTGAAGTATTCCTTTCGGCAAAAACACTTGGTATTGTGGTTGGAGGTTTTGTGGCCTTTGCTATTTCAATTGCCGGTGGAATTTTTGCAGTGAAACTCGTAAACATGTTCAGCAAGAAAAAGATCAACCCGCTTATTGGAGCAACCGGACTGAGTGCCGTACCAATGGCCTCGCGTGTGGCGAATGAGCTGGCGTTAAAATACGACAAAAAGAACCACATTCTTCAGTATTGTATGGCCAGTAACATTTCCGGAGTAATCGGCTCGGCTGTTGCTGCAGGGGTGCTTATTTCGTTTTTAATGTAGACTAAACCAGTACTTTAGTTATAATTAGAATTTGATATTAGGGGAAGCCGCAAGGTTTCCCCTTTTTTTGGTTTGCTATTCAACAGGTGACTTCAAGTCACCTGCTGAATCTGCACTAAAACAATTGTTGGGTATGTAGTGTTTGTAGCAATAGATATTCAGATGTCCGTATCAATTTCCAAAAGAGTTAAATTATGGAAAAAACAATTTTTGAGATCACAAAAATGGATTGTCCTTCGGAGGAAAATTTAATCCGAATGAAACTGGATGGCATTTCGGGTATTAAAAACCTGGATTTCGACATCGCGAACCGTAAACTAACTGTTTTTCACATTGGTCAAATTGAGCTAATCGAAAAATCGATAGCAGAATTGAATTTAGGTGGACAAAAATTAACTACTGAACAGACTGATGAATCAGGATTTGAAGAACATTCCAATCAACGCAAACTACTCTGGACAGTTCTTGCCATCAATTTTGCTTTTTTTATTATTGAAATGACCACCGGCTTGTTCTCAAAATCGATGGGATTGGTAGCCGACAGTGTAGATATGCTTGCCGACTCATTTGTTTATGGCATCAGTTTGTTTGCTGTTGGCGGTACGCTGATCCGCAAAAAACGAATTGCAAAACTTGCCGGATATTTCCAGATATTATTGGCCGTAATTGGTTTTGCTGAAGTAGTAAGACGATTTTTAGCTGCGGAAAAAATGCCCGACTTTTCGACTATGATTGTCATTTCCATTTTTGCCCTAATTGCAAATGGTGTTTGTTTGTATTTACTGCAGAAATCGAAAAGCAAGCATGAAGCACACATGAAAGCCAGTATGATTTTTACGTCGAACGATGTGATTATTAACCTGGGTGTTATTGCTGCCGGACTTCTGGTTAACTGGCTCAATTCAAATAAACCCGACTTAATTATCGGGGCTATTGTTTTTGTGTTGGTCATTCAGGGGGCTGTCAGAATTTTAAAGGTGGGGAAATAAAAGAATTGAAATTACGTGACAAAACTCCGATGAAAATTCTCGAACTGGAAATACCGACAAATAATCTCGAACAAACAAAACGATTTTATACCGATGTGCTGGAGTTAAAAGTTGCAGAATCGACTGCTAACTCTGTTACTTTTTTAGCCGGCTACTCTCGCTTACGTTTTACTGAATCTGATAACAAAAACAGGAACTACCATTTTGCATTTAATATTCCGTGCAACAAAATTGATGAGGCTTTAAAGTGGTTATCTACAAAGTGTGAAGTAATTAAAAACTCAGCCGGAGAGCTCATCACAGTCTTTAAGAATTGGAATGCACATTCCATTTATTTTTACGATGCCAGTAATAACATTCTCGAATTTATAGCCCGCCACGATCTGGAAAACACATCTGATCAATACTTTGGAAGAAAAGATATTTTATCGATTAGCGAAGTTGGAATTGTAGACGATAAACCACTGGATTTAGCGGAAAATCTGATTGAAGAAGAAGGATTGTCTTATTTTGCGAGAGGGCCAAAACGTGAAGACTTTGTAGCATTGGGCGACGACAACGGACTGATCGTAATCTCTGGTTCGGAACGGAATTGGTATCCAACCGACCACCCGGCGGAAAGAGACGAGTTAAAAATGAAACTGGAAGTAAATAATGCTACGCGGGAAATAACCATTTCCACTTGAGTGAACACCTCATTTTGAATTTAAATGTTTGCTAAGCACAGCCAGCATGTTTTCTTTTTGAATCGGTTTTTCAATAAAATCATCGCATCCGGCGGCAAAAGCTTTTTCTTTATCCTGACCGGAAACATAGGCCGTTTGCGCAATTACCTTGATAGCAGGAAATGTCTCCTTAATCTTTTTTGTGGCTTCGTAACCGCTGATATCGGGTAGCCCAATATCCATAAGTACAAGGTTGGGCTTTTTTTCTTTGGTTAGTTCCACTGCTTCTTCGCCGTATTCGGTATGCAATAGTTGAAGCCCGGTGTCGGCAAGCATCTTCTGGATTAAATGTGTATTGGCCAGGTTATCTTCCACCAGCAAAATGGTTTGTTTGTTAAAACTGTAGGTTTCATTTATTGCAGCCGTGTGTACCTCTATTTTGTTTTTTTCACCTTTTACATACGGAATGGAAAAATAGAAAGTAGTTCCACCTGCTTTTCCCGTTGTCAGATCTTCAAGTTCCGACTCCATCCGGATAGAGCCGTTTAACAGGTTCAAAAGTCCTTTTACTATTGAAAGTCCCAGACCTGTACCGCCATACATATTTTTCTTATCGGTGTTTAGCTGGGTAAAGCGTTCAAAAATAGCTTCCTGTTTATCGGGTGGAATTCCGGAGCCGGTATCACTAACATAAAATTCGACATTATTACCTGACACCTTGCAGCCAACAACAATTTTTCCCTTGTCGGTAAATTTAAATGCGTTACTAATAAGGTTAATAAGAATTTGCTGCAACTTCCCTTTGTCGGTAACTATTGTAGTGTTTTGGTTGCTTGTCAGTTCCAGTATAAAATCGATGTGCTTTTTGTCAATGTGGCGCTTGAATTCATTAAAAAAGCTGTGTAGTTCATCAAACAGGTCGGCCAGCTCGAAGGTTTCCTCTTTTAGCGGCAATTGCCCCGATTCAATTTTGGCAATATCAAGAATGTCTTCAATAATTTTCAGCAGGTTTTTGCAGCTTTGATTAATAATGGCAGAGAATTGTTCCAACTGCGGCTTATTGTCGTAAAAGTCCACCATCAACGACGAGAATCCCATTATGGCATTCATCGGTGTTCTTATCTCGTGGCTCATGTTATGCAGGAAAGCCGATTTTAGGTTGTTGCTTTCCTCGGCCTGCTCTTTGGCGATTATAAGTGCTTTTTCAGCCTTCTTGCGCTCAGTAATATCGTGAATAACGGAATGGATTACCGCCCTGTTTTCAATCTCGATGATACTGCTAAAAACTTCAACATCGCGTATTTTATTATTTTTCAGGCGATGTTTAAATTCAAATCGTATACTTCCTTGCTTGCGCAATTTCCGCAGTTCGTTATCAATTTTTTCTTTTGAGTAAGTATTGATCTCGTCAATTGTCATTCTGCGCAGTTCTTCCCTCGACCATTCATAAAATTTACTGGCCGATTTATTCGCATCGATTATCTCCGATGTTATCGGATCAATCAATAATTTTATGGCAGAATGCTCTTCAAATAATTTCCGGAACTTCTCTTCACTCTTCAGTAAAGTCTTTTCTGCTTCCCGTCGTTGTTTCTCCACCTTTAAAACATTGCGGACTTTTGCCAGCGAATAAAAATAAAATGCCAGCGCGATGAGCAACAGGACGAATGCTATAAACGAGTGATTCCGAAAACGCATTAACACATCGAAAATGTCGGATTCGGGCGATGAAATCAGAATGGTCCAATAGGTATTTCCCAGCGTGGTGCGATAGAAGGTTACATATTGGTCAACTAATGAGGCCTCTCCATGGCTCTTTTCCAGTTCGTGAAAACTTTTTACTACTCCGCTGCTATCGCGGGCAACACTTTCCATCAGGAGCTCGGCCTGTTCATCGTGATAGGTATTGTCGAGAAAAGTATGGCCGGTATGTCCTTCCACCGAACAATAAATTTCGGTTCCGTTTTTACTCAAAATCCAGGCCTGACCGGTGCCAATGCTTTTTAAATTTCCGAGGTATTGTTTTCCCAGTTTGTCCATCGGAATCAGAATTGCAAGACTTCCTACAAATGTAGAGTCCTTAAAAACGGGTACATGACAGGCAATACTTAAATAGCCCTGAACCGACATAAATACATCGCTGAAAACCGGTTTGTGCGTTGCAAGAACCTCTTTCACGTGATCCTGGTAAGATATATCCTTTCCAAGTACAGATTTTTCCGGGTAGCTGGACACAATAATTCCGGACGAATCGATTCTGGAAATTGTCGCCAAAATAGTATTATGAGCGTCATAATATTTTTGCATTATTTCTTCACTCTTCTTGGTGGTGTTAATAACATCATCCAGCGAGGCGAGAAAATATAAATCGGATTCAGAATCTTTGATAAAAGATGTGATCCCGTTTGAGGCTGATCGGGCCAATATTAATTGTTCGTTGTTGTACTCATTTATGGTACGGATTTTTATGTTGCGGTATACCAAAAAGAAAACAACAGAAAACACGGCAAGCATTATGGGTATGAACAGGTACCGATGAAGTGTTTTTATTTTTGTTATTAACGAATTTTCCATGGTTGCCGCATCTTGCCAATGTTATATTTTGTAACGGGTAAAGGGTTGTTGTTGAGTTCTAAAACTAGTTAGAATTCTTATGGTACACAACATCAGGCAAATAAATTTTGTTTAAAACAAAATCTGTTAAACTTAATTTTTTGCGATGGAGAAATTTTTGGCAGAAATAAGCTGTTTCTGAGCGTGAACTCAAAATCTGCTTGCAAAGGGGGCGGAAAATAAAATTTATAAGGTACTTGAAGTTATTTTGGCGAATTACTCATGGTAAATATTAACTCTCCACCTTCCATAAGTTGTTGGTGAGTGATAAAATTTTCGGTCAGCGCTTTGCCATTCAGCGTTACCGATTGTACATACACATTTTCCTTACTGTTGTTTTCGGCTTTTATGGTAAATGTTTTTCCATTTGGCAGATCGATTATCGCTTCATCCAGTGAAGGACTGCCCAAATAATAAACACCGTTTGCCGGATTTACAGGATAAAATCCCATTGAGGCAAACACGTACCACGCCGACATTTGACCACAGTCTTCGTTTCCGCAATAGCCATCGGGTTTGTTTGAATATTGTGTTTCGATAATTTCGCGCACATATTTTTGTCCTTTCTCAGGTTGATCGGTAAAGTTGTACAGAAACGGAACATGATGACTGGGTTCGTTACCGTGTGCATATTGCCCGATCATTCCCGTGCTAAAAATTGGCAAATCATCATCAGCTGCAGGGTAGTAGGTAAACATGCTGTCGAGTAATTCGGTGAATCGCTCTTTCCTCATCAAATCTCGAAATCCTTCAATGTTGTGCTGAGCCGCAAAAAGGTAATGCCATGCGTTACTTTCGCAATATACATTTGTATATTCTTTCGAAACGAAAGGCTCTAAAAAGTTACCGTCGATATCTTTTGCCCGGAAGAAATTGGTTTTTTCGTCGTAAAGGTTTTTCCAGTTATCGGCTCTTTTCGAGAAAAGTGCATAATCCTGCTCTTTCCCCAGAGTTTTCGCAAATTGAGCGATGCACCAGTCGTCGTAAGCATATTCCAGTGTTTTCGATACCGACCAGTTTTCGCCTTTCTCGCTAAACGGAACATAGCCGTATTTTCGGTACAATTCCATTTCTTCCGAATCATTCATACCCGAGGCACGGCAAGCTGCATAAGCTTTTTCGGCGTTCATTGGCAGGCCCTTAAAATACGCATCAACTATTACAGGAACGGCGTGGTACCCGATCATCATATTCGTTTCATTTCCGGCCATCGACCAAACAGGTAACAATCCGGTTTCATCGTAATGCGCCAATATCGATTGGATCATATTTTCAACCTCATCGGGGCAAACAATCGTGTAAAGCGGATGCGCTGCACGGTAGGTATCCCATAACGAAAAAGTATCGTAGCGTTTAAATCCGTCGGCAACCTTTGGCTTTTGATCGGCACCTTTGTAAGTCCCGTCAACATCGCTTAACAAACTTGGCGTAAGAAACAGGTGATAGAAGTTGGTGTAAAATACCTCCTTTTGGTAATCACTTCCCTCAACTCTAATTGATGAAAGTTGCTCTTCCCATTTTTTATCGGCTGCTGCACGTACTGCATCAAAATCCCAATGATTGAGTTCGGCCTGCATATTTCTTCGCGCTCCTTCAACCGATGCGGACGATAGTGCAACTTTAACCAAAATTTGCTCACCTTCAGTGGTGCTGAATGTGGTTTCGAAACGTGCATTTTTACCGCTAACTTCCGTATCATTTTGCATATCGGATTCAGGAGTTAATGCAATATTTTCAAATGGTTTTGAGAATTCAGCAACAAAAAATACATGCTGAACATTGGCCCAGCCGGTTGACTTGCGAACTCCCGAAATTGAATGGTCGTTTTCGATTTTAATTGTTGTTTCGGTTGGAGCATCCCAGTTTAGAGCATAGCCCAAATCAAGGATGATCTTACTTTGTACGTCTTCCGGAAAAGTGTAACGGTGCATGCCAACACGATCGGTAGTTGTCAATTCTGCTTCAATACCCGAGCTTTCCAAAAGTACTTTATAATAACCGGGCGAGGCTTCTTCCTTCTCGTGACTGAATTTCGAGTAAGGACGGTAAGCCTTTTGATTCGGCCATAGATCGTCGGTAAAACGCGAGTTAGTGGGGAACAACAACAGATCGTACATATCGCCGGCACCAGTGCCGCTTAAATGCGTGTGGCTAAAACCTGCAATGGTGGAGTCGGGCCAAAAATAACCGGCAATACGATCCCAGCCACCAATACCATTATCAGGACTGAGTTGCACCATCCCAAACGGAACAACAGCACCGGGATAAGTATTTCCCGGCCCGTCGGTACCCACAAATGTGTTTACGTATTGTGTGAGGTTTTCAGTGTTTGGTGTTTCCTTTTTAGTGCAGGCTAACAAAGCAATTGCCAGAAATAGTATTGATAGTTGTTTCATTGGTTCCTTTTTTCTGTCATTTCGATCCGTCAGTTGACGGAGAGAAATCTGTTCCTTAATGTTAGAGATTTCTCCTCCTCCGTCGTCGAAATGACAGGAGTATGTTACTGCTTAATCTCCAAAACGCCGCCTTTAACCAAATCAGCGTGGTTGATAAAAAACGCTTTTTGTTTTTTACCGTTCAGCGAGATGCTGCTGATTTTGTCTCCCGAACCACTTTTTTTAATTACAATTTCCGATCCCGGGTAGAAATTCTGATCCAGCTGAATTGTCACTTCATCGAAAACCGGCGAGGCGATGGCATAATTCATATCGCCAGGTAAAACAGGGTAAATTCCCATCATTGAATACACGATCCATGTCGACATGGTGCCGGTGTCGTCGTTACCCGGTAAACCACCGGGAGCGTTTTTAAAGTAGGTTGCCATCAATCGGTTCAGCTCTTTTTGGGTGCGCCATTCTTCACCTTTCACATAGTTGAAAAGCCATGGATAATGAATATCGGGTTCGTTCGCCATATCAAAATGTCCTTCGTCGAAAATGGCCTGCAATTTTTTTACAAAGTTCTTTTTACCGCCGTTTAGCGCGATCATACCATCCATATCGTGGTGTGCACAAAATGTATACTGGTAGGCATTTCCTTCGTGGAAACCCGGACTTGGCTCAAAATTCTCTCCCTGTCGCGGATTAAATTCGGGCATAAATTCGCCATTCTCCAGTTTCGGGCGGATAATTCCAAACTCCTTGTCGTAGTACTTTTTATAGCCTTGCGATTGTTTTAGAAAACGGTCGTAATCATCTTCTTTACCCAAATCTTTGGCTAGTTGTGCCAGGTTCCAGTCGGCAATATAATACTCCAGTGCATGAGACACCGAGTTATCATACTGCGCCACTAAAGGCACATAACCATGCGAAATATAATGGTCGATATCCGGACGAATTTTGTTTTCGGCGCCGGGTGTAGTTGCCGATTTATACATGGCCCCGTATGCTTTTTCAACATCAAAATCCTTTATGCCGCGAAACCAGCTATCAACAATCACCGGTAGCGCCGGGTCGCCTTCCATTACATGTGTTTCGGTGCTGTTTAGTTCCCAGCGCGGCAGCCAGCCGCTTTCGTCGTACATTTCTATCATCGATTGTACCACATTTAATTGTTGCTGCGGAAATGCCAGACTCATAAACGGATGCAGGTTGCGGTACGTATCCCACAACGAAAATACGGTGTAACGCTCGCCATTCGGGTGTGTTTTTATCTCGAACGATTCCATGGCCGGATACTGTCCGTTTACATCGCTTAAAATATTCGGGTGAATCTGAATATGATACAAACCTGTGTAGAATACTGTTTTCTGATCATCGGTTCCACCTTTTACCGTAATTGTTGAAAGTGCTTCGTTCCACTTTTCTTCCGCTTGTTTGCGGGTAGCGTCAAAATCAAATTTTTTCGATTCGAAATTTAAATTCAATCGGGCATTTTCGATACTCACATACGAAATTCCGACTTCTACAAGAATCTCTTCGTTGGCATCGGTGTTAAAAGTAAACCAGCTACCAATGCTGTCGCCGGCCATTTCTGCCTGAAAATTTTTGTAGTATTTAATTTTATCGCTGGTTGCCGACCAGTTTGCTTCCGGACCCATTTTGGGCATCTTTTTCCACACGCCGAATTCTTCTGCAGGTTTGCTAAAACGCGCTACAAAATATACCGGGCGTTCAGTGCCGTCGTTGTAACAGAACGTTCCGGTCATGCGCCAGCCTTCAATTTCGCGGTTATTTACAATTTTTATGGAGGAGCCGCTTTCGTTGGTCAAACCATTACCAAGGTCGATAAGAATATTTGATTGTCCGGCAGGGAAAGTAAAACGGCTGATGCCTGTTCGTTCCGTCGCCGACACTTCTGTTTTAATGTCGTATTTATTCAGGTAAGTAGAATAATATCCCGGGTGAGCCACTTGCTCAGTCATCTCGGAACCATATTCACGATGATCGCCGTTTACCTGGCCGGTTGTTGGCATCAAAAGAATAACACCTAACTCCGGACAGCCAACACCACTCAGGTTAACGTGCGAATAGCCGGTAAAATATTTATTGTCCCACGAATAGGGTGTCGACCACCAACCATCGTCTTTGTCGCGTTTATTTAACGGCGAGTTGCCACTAACGTTAAACGGTACTACCGATACCATCCCGCGCGGCACCACCGCTCCCGGGTTGGTTGTTCCGTAGTTGGTTGTCCCGATAAACGGATTTACCCAATCTGCCGGTGCTTGTGCCGAAATCGAGTAGGCACAAAACAAAAATGCGAACACTTGGAGGCTTATCTTCTGTAGATTATTCATATTGGTGTCGTAGTTTTTAAAATATTTTATAAAGTACAAATATAAAAATATCTTTAGCTAAGAATATCGAATGAGACAATAATCATGTTTTAGTTCTTATCAATTTTGTTTTTGGTTTATCATCGCTATCTGTTATGTTTAGACGGAGTTGGATGAGGAATTTTTTGAAGACCAATCTGAATTGGAGTTCCAAAAACTGAAGAAGCTGGTTTGATTAAAGTAAAAAAGCCTTCTCGCAACAAGAAAGCTTTTACAATATCTTTTATGAAGAAGGTTGAAAGCAGTTATCTAATAAAACTTACTTCCCAGTTGCCCGGCTCGTAAAATTCTATTTCAAAATTATTGATCATTTGAGCCATGCTATTGAATGGATTTGTGAAATTGTTTGAAGGACAGAAAAGGGTAAACTTGGCAGGGAAATTAAGTTGATCATAACCTTTTTTTCTTCCCAGCTGATAGGGAACTCCGTTCGTTGGAGAAATTTGTGTTTCCTTCGGTAAGTTTCTCGATCCATAGGTTACACAGAATACCACCTTGTTTCCGTTACCTTTTTTCGTAACAATGTATTTAATTGTCGGAGCTTTTTTGAGCACCTTGTAGGGTACTTCTTCTTCCATGGTAAGATCTGAAACGGAATTGTGCTCCGTTACCTGAGTTACGAGTTGTGTTGTTTTTGTTGAATCGACTTCTTGAGAATTGGATTGAAAACAAAAAAGAATAAGTGGTAAAATAAGTAGTAAAGTTCTCATAGTATGAAGGTTTAAAGTTTTTTATGTTCAAACAAATATTATGCCAGTGTAACAGATTTATACGATACATTATTTGTTTTATTAATTTTACAGGAAATAAAATGCATGGAAGAATACGCCGTACTATATTCTTATTTCGAAAAAATAATAAATCGGGAGCTGACTGAAGCCGAAGAAGAGGAAATCTCGTCGGTGTTCAGAAAGGAAACTTTTAATAAAAAGCAGCGGATTTTTAATGCCGGCGAGAAAAATACGCGTCACTATTATATTGAAACAGGCTTGCTGCGCATGTATATTATCGACCAGAGCGGGAAGGAGTTTAATGTGCTTTTTGGTAAAGAACGGCAATGGCTGGGCGACCTTGGAACGCCTGCATCCACTTCCTACTTTTTAGAAACTGTGGAGAAAACTACTGCTTTTTCGATTTCGGAAGATGCATTTTCAATCCTTATGAATAAGTATCCCGACCTGGGAACTAATATCCGGCGTTCGTATATTTTCCTGCAAAAACGTTTTGTGGCCATTTTATCAAAAACTGCCGAAGAGAATTACGAGGAGCTTTTAACTAACGATCCCGACCTTGTTCAGCGCCTTCCGCAATACCATATTTCTTCTTATTTGGGAGTCACTCCCGTTTTCTTGAGTAAAATAATTGCAAAAAGAGTTAAAAAAAGAGACTAATAGGTATTTTATTAAACTAGTTTATTTTTTTGGTTTCATTTCCCCCGTATGTTTGCAGTATAAATTATTCGTAAACATTAAACAAAAAATGAAAATGAAAAAATTAACTACATTATTAGTACTTGCGATAACAATAACAACAGCAGGTTTTGCATCGAGCGTAGATGGCGATAAAGCAACATACAGTGTTGATACAAAAGCCAGCAAAGTATATTGGACAGGTAAAAAAGTTACCGGAGAACATACAGGTTACCTTAATTTAGCAGGTGGCGAAGTATTTGTTGAGGGTAACGATGTAACCGGCGCTAACTTAAGTTTGGATTTAACTTCAATTGAAGTAACCGATCTTCAGGGCGAGTGGAAAGACAAATTGGTGGGTCACTTAAAATCAGACGATTTCTTTTCGGTAGAAAAGCACCCGGTTGGGAACTTCAAAATTACTTCAGTGAAAAATGACAAAGTAACCGGGGACTTAACCATTAAAGGTATCACCAACGAGGTGTCGTTTCCTGCAGAAATAAAAGTTGACGGTAAAACCTTATCGGCATCGGGTACTGCATCGATCGACCGTACAAAATGGGATATCAAATATAATTCAGGTAGCTTCTTCAGCGATCTTGGTGATAACATGATCAAAGATGAATTCGAAATCAAATTCGAATTGAAAGCAACTGCCAGCGAAGGAGTGACTTCAAGCAAATAAAAAGATTTAAGCCAGAGGGGAACAATAATACAATTAAGGTTCGTTTAAGAGGGATTAGTGAGGATTTCGAGATGGAGGGAACCTTTGCCGGTGTCTGAAAATGCGAAAGCATAGCCGGGCACCGGCATTTTTTTTAAGAAGTTTTCTAAATTATTTTATCTGACCCCTAAATCCCCCGGAGGGGGACAATTCCTCTCCGCCGGCTGGCGGAAGGTTAGGAGGGGTGAAAAGCCAGAGCAGTTAATTCCCGGATAACATGAATATTTAAAGAAAAGAAAGCAATGAATACAATTTTATACAAAGCCGATTCAAGAGGATACGCCAATCACGGTTGGCTGGAGGCAAGGCACAGTTTTAGTTTTGCGAATTATTTCGATCGCGAGCGAATGAATTTTGGGGTGCTGCGTGTATTAAACGACGATGCCATTGCCGGAGGACAGGGTTTTGGAACGCACCCGCATGACAATATGGAAATAATTACCATACCGTTGGAAGGCGATCTGGAACACAAAGACAACATGGGCAACCAGGCTGTTATTCACTCGGGCGATGTGCAGGTGATGAGTGCCGGAACAGGTGTTTACCACAGCGAGTTTAACCATCATCCGGATAAAACACTAAAACTTTTCCAGATCTGGCTGTTCCCGAACAAACAAAATGTACAACCGCGCTACGATCAGATCTCCATTCGCGATGTGGCCGAAAAGAATAAATTGTACCAGGTGCTTTCGCCCAATCCCGACGATCAGGGGGTGTGGATTCACCAGGATGCGTGGTTTATGTTGGGTAATTACGATGCCGGTAAAACGGATTCGTATACCGTTAAAAACCCTGGAAACGGAATTTATGTAATGGTGATCGAAGGAGAAGTGAACATTTCGGGGAATGAATTGTCGAAACGAGATGCGATAGGAATATGGGATGTTGAATCGATTGATATTAGTGCAACATCGGATGCACGGATCTTATTGATGGATCTGCCCATGCAAATTCGCTAAAAGTAAATCAGATCAAGAGGAATATGGAAGTTATGACAAAATACGATATCCATCCCTTACTGGAGAAAAGATGGAGTCCGCGGGCATTTTCACCGGAGCCCATTGCCGAAGAGGCTATAAATGAAATTTTTAATGCTGCCTCGTGGGCTGCCAGTGCCATGAATGAGCAACCCTGGCAATATGTTTATGCTATGCGTGGCACGCCGGGATTTGAAGCCCTTTGGGACTGTCTGGCCACGGGTAACA
Source organism: Draconibacterium sp. IB214405 (assembly GCF_033963885.1). Lineage (NCBI taxonomy): Bacteria > Pseudomonadati > Bacteroidota > Bacteroidia > Marinilabiliales > Prolixibacteraceae > Draconibacterium > Draconibacterium sp. IB214405. Next base: position 139,367 of record NZ_JAXBMA010000005.1, on the reverse strand, counting down.
AACCCTGGACAAAACAGGCGGCGGTGTTATTCGTTGCCATAAAAATAGATACGTTTTCCGATAACGGAAATCCAAATAAATGGGCCATGCACGATGTGGGGATGGCCAATGCACAGTTGCTGCTTCAGGCAGCCAGCAAAGATATTTACGGGCACTTAATGGCCGGTTTTGGCAGCCGGATGGTAAAAGAGGTTTTGCAGCTGGGTGAGAATCTTACTCCGGTTTGTATGGGAGCTTTGGGCTATTTAGGCGATGCCGATTTGCTGGATGAACCATACCGGTCGAGAGAAAAAGCACCGCGCAAAAGAAAAGAATTAAAAGAATTCGTGAGGAAGATTTAAAATCAATCGCGCGAAATTTGCGGAGAAGAAAATATAGCTTACTCAAAAAATTTCAAGATTATATTAAGTCACCTACCAAAAGAAAGATGCTATTGTCTTATCAGACGGATTTTACTATTTGGCTTAGCCCAAATAGTAAATATGAGGAAGGCATTTCCGAAGCAAGGCTGCGCCCGCTTCCCTCGGAAAAGCTACGCGATGCCGGCTAAAATTCCTGAAACTCGTCGTACCTCCTCAAACATCAGTGATTTTTTAACGCCGTCACCTCTTGTTTTCCGGCTCACCGGACGAGGCCGGGCTCCGATGTCGCTGACGTTGCAAAACGTCGACGGCCTCTTTTGGTATTTGCCCGGAGTTGAAGTAAAACCTTAATGAGAGCGGGAAGCTCCGAGGAATCGAGGAGATCACCCGTCCGAATTTAGGTTTTATAAAACGTAGGGGAAGGACCAAAAGCAGCCTTGTCTTTTTTGCTTCGTTTTTGTGGCAAGACAAAAATGAAGGCCTCCGGCAGGAAAAATAAAAATTGACTTACTGCACTTAAATTATACTCCATCGGGTTTTTATACTGATCTTTTAAAATCGATCTCAGGTTAGAGTTTCATAAAAAATCCCGACCTGTTTCAGGCCGGGATTTATTTTGGTTTAAATTAAGCGTGTCTTTTTTATAATTTCCTGATTTTAATGTTTCGGAACCATACCGTATAACCGTGGTCCTGCAAACCGATAAAACCTTCTTTTGAAATTCCTTCCTGGAAACCTTCAAAGTTTTTGAATTTGCTGTTTTCCACCAGTTGGTCCCACTCATCGCTCCAGTGGCTGTACTTCACCACTTCAGTACCGTTCATCGAAACTGTAACTTGTCCGTCTTTTAGTTTTATTACACATGTATTCCATTCGCCAGCCGGATTAACAGTTGAAGGATCGGCGGCAATCATGTCGTACAACGAACCGGCCAGATGACTGTCAACTTTATTGTCGGTAGCATCTTTATTGTCGAGCACCTGAATCTCGGGAGCTGCATAATAAATTGGTTTTCCGGGCACCTCCCTTACATTGTAGAAAATTCCGGAGTTGGCCATTTTTCCGGCTTTCCAGTCAATCGAGAATTCAAAATCCTTGTACTTCTCGTTCTGGAAAATAATATCGCCATTGGCTCCCTGTCCCGGCTCTTTACCTTCTCCGGTAAAAACTTTCATGGCATCATCTTCGATCACCCAGTTGGCAGGCATGGCCGTTCCGTTACATTGACGCCAGCCGTCGAAATTTTTGCCGTTAAACAGCAAAACCCAGCCGTCTTTTTTTTCTTGCGACGACAGTTTGTTTGCTTTCTTCGAGAACGCTGGACTGGCAATCAACAATGCAGCCATCACAGCGAAACTGTAAAAAATACTTTTTCTCATGATAATTTTATTGAAATTTCGGTTTAATTGATATGCCATAAAGATAGCAAAAACAATCACTGCCTGCCACGATGAACAGGCTTTCTTTCAATAAGTACTTTTATCGCAAATTCGCTTAGCAGAAAATTAGGAGTGTCCTTTTACCACTATTTTCATGATCTTCAGGTTCAATCTGAAAAAGTTATAGAGCTGAACCGGGAAAAATGTTCGCCAGAATCTGGTCGAACGCGTGGGAATTGGCGGATAGAATTCGTCTTTATAAGCTGTGGTTAATCTATTTTGTTTTTCCATGATTTATATTTTAGTTTCGAGTCGCTAGCTACTAGCCGCTAGTCAGAATTTTATTTATTTGAAATCAATCCTTCGGTCCTTCAGTCCTTCAACTATTCCGGTAATAACCACCAGAACGGATAACCTTTGGCTTTGTGCAGAAACATGTAATGCAGGAAGAGTTTTATCCAGTGCCCTGCGGTACCGATCTCGCCAACAGTTGAGTTGATGTTGCGGCCCCATTCCGGGTATTTCTCCCAGTCGGGAACCACGGGAGACACGGTCATTGTAGCACCCAGGCCTTTGGTTAAACTGTACCCGGCCGAAACGATACATGCAGCTCCCATTCGTCCCATGTTGGCTGTGTGTTTATGCTCGAACGATCCTTTTTTAATTCCCTCGGCAATATTCTCTGCCACGATCTTTCCGATAACTCCCGATGGCATTCCGGTGCGTGGGGGAGCCGGGAAAATCGCCCGTCCACTAGGACTTTTCATCGGTTTTGATATGGAGTGGGGTGGTGCAAAAGCAATTCCTGTGGCATACATATTTGCGTAAGCCGGACTTTGATAGGTTTGTGGCCAGTCGTTAATGCTCCATTCCTCAAAAGGTTTTGGTGTGTAATCGGCATCTACTTTCATAAAACCGTTGGGAGCAAAAACTTTCGCGGTAATGTCTTCGCCCTGTTTGTCGAAGGCTTTAAAAGGCTGTCCCGAAAAGCCGGGAATCAGCATGGCAAAGTCGAACTCGATGGATTTTTCCTCGCCGTCAAGAGTCTCATAATATGCTTTTCCCGGATCGATTTTATAAACGCCGGCACGTTTTATCCATTTTATATTGTTCTCGGCAAATACCGATTCGGTGAAAACTTTAGTCGAAGTAACGTAACCGCCACGTTTAACAAAAGCACCTCCCATACCAAAATCGCCCACTTCGTATTCGTTCGATATCCAGGTTATTTCGGCAAGATGCAACAACTTGCGTCGTTTTAGCTCGAAAGCAATGTTCAGCGCGTATTCAAAAGCCGCTCCCTGGCAGGTGGCCATGGCATGACCGGTACCGATGAGGAAACGCTGCTTTTCACCCTTTTTCATTTTTTCGATGCTCTTCTCCAGTTCTTCCCAGGCGTGTGCAGCATGATCGTACGAACATACCGAAACCGTGTTTTGGCCCGGTCCCAATCCCTCCGTTCCACCAAAATTGAGTTTTGGCCCGGTGGCGTTTACCAGGTAATCGTACTCCACTTTTCCGGTTTTGCCGCGTTTATCTTCCGAGGTGTATTCAATGTCGACAAAAGCGGTATCGGACGACGTATCGCCTTCAGGATGGATGGCGGTTGCTTTGGCCTGGTGGAACTCGATGTCCCAGCGTTTGTATACTTTGTGTAATTTAAAACGGACCTGGTCGATGCTCATACGGCCAACACCCACCCATATATTCGATGGTATCCATTGGTAATACTGGCTGGGAGAAACAACGATTACCTCGTGTTTATTGCCCAATTTTTTCTTGAGAAATGCTGCTGCGGTGTGTCCGGAAATTCCGGCGCCGAGGACGACTACCTTCATAAGATCAGATTTTTGAGTTTTGCTAATTAAACAAAAGTTCACCTCTGAAGGTTTCGTTTTTCGGGGGCGTAAAATAATGTTATTGAGCAGTTTGTGTGATCTGTGTTACATGTTTGCATTATGCAGGTGGTAAACATTTGGTCTCTTTGAGTTTGCAAACCACATGGTGTTTGTTCTCGCTGCAAACGCACAAAAGTCCCGAGGCCTTAATTTTCTCGAGTGTTTCAGCCCGTGACTGATGCCCGTCTTCAATAACGATAATTCCGTGAAACATAACAATGCGTGCCAGTTCGCGGATCAATTCAGTCGGTTGCTCGATCATATGAAACATATCGAGGGCGTAAACCACATCGGCAATGCGATTGGGCAGGGCACACGAATAACCATCTGCCTGAAGGGCTTCCACGTTGGTGAGCCCGTGTTTTTCAATTTTGCGGTTTACGTTGCTGATGGCCATGGGATGTATATCGATGGCAAATACTTTTCCGTTGGGACCAACCGTTTCCGAGGCATTTTTTACATAACGTGCCGGACCGCAACCGTAGTCAACAACAATTTGTCCTTCTTTTAAAGGTAGCCGGCTAAAGTTTCGCTCCGACTGCCCAACAAAAAGATCGCTGATTTTCATGGCAAATTCCATCAGTTTAAAACCGATGTTTGGAATATTCTCGTGGCCGTAGCCGGTAATTCTGTTAAGGTGTACTGTGTGTGTAGTTTCCATTATTTCTATTGTTTTTTGTTTTTGGCTGCAACAAAGTTAGGGATGTGTATGAAAATGAAATTGTTTTTTGGTTGAACGGGGGAGTTTTATCGGTGAACAGGTTTTGTGTGGTGGTTTGAATGGATATATGTAAAGATATTGATGTTGAGGGCTAAAGCCAGGTAATGATGATGGTGTTTAACCCCAGGCTTAAGCCTGGGGTTAGTGAGTATGGTCGATTAAGCGGTGCAATCGGGTAGTTGCTCGGGCTTGTTGGTAGTTTGCACCGCAATTGTGAAGAGATTGCTTCTCCGTCAGTTGACGGATCGCAATGACGATGTGATGTAGTAGAATAGGGCAGCGGACAATGAACTAATTCATTCAGGCACGATTCACGACTGTCCGCTGCCTTGTACCAATAATATATGTGTCATTGCGATACCGGTGAGTGAAACGAATCGGGAGAAGCAATCTGTAAGCACTACATCAAAGTTGCCGACCGATCTTTACAACTGTTTCCCCTCGCGAGGGGAAATGGCTACAGCCAAAGGGGTAAGGTTTTGTTAAAGAATAACAAGGAAATTGCCCTTCTCCCCAAGGAAATCATAGATATTTCCTAAGGGATTGCTTCCGTTACTTAGGGAATATCTATTATCCCCAAGGTAATTATCGTTCTCCCCTTGGTAATTGCTCTTCTACCCAAGGGAATCATAGAGATTACCTAAGGGATTGCTCTTATTACTTAGGAAATATCTATTATCCCCAAGGTAATTATCCTTATTACCTCAGTAATAATCGTTCTCCCCAAGGGGATTATTACACCGAAAAGGGCTGAACTCCTTTGTTGACGGGGATTTGTGAGATTGCTTCTCTTGTTCCTTGCTCGCAGTTGCAAATTATACCACCCCACCGCTGTAAACGCGGTACCCCCCTCCTGAACCCCCATTGTTGGCCAGCACACAAGCCTTACTCTGACATTTCCCCCAATTGGGGGAAACAATAAGGAATAGTTGATTTCTTGGAGGGGAAATTGGGCTTTTAGTCGATCGGTTTTGTAGATTAGGTAATATTTGTAGCATGAACGTTTCTCCTCCTTCCAGGAGGAGTACGCCCCGACGAGTCGGGGCGGGAGGTGGTGTCGAATCTCCCTGGTGTCGTCCCGCCGGGACTTTGACTTGTGTTTACGTTTTGTTTTACCGGTTTATCGTCCCTAACGGGACTTTTTCATCCATAGATTACGGAAGCGAAGCTAACCCCGGAGGGGTGAAATGTCTGTAGCCCCGTCTTTTAAGGCGGGGTAATGAGCGCAGCGAATAATGCGGTGCAATTGGGGTCGTTGTTCGGGCTTGTTAGTCGCTTGCACCGCAATTGTGAAGAGATTGCTTCTCCGTCAGTTGACGGATCGCAATGACGATGTGCTGTAGTAGAATAGGGCAGCGGACAATGAACTAATTCATTGCGGCACGACTCACTTCTGTCCGCTGCCTGATATTGTAACTAAATGTGTCATTGCGATACCGGTGAGTGAAACGAATCGGGAGAAGCAATCTGTAAGCACTTCATCAAAGTTGCCGACCGAACTTTACAGCTGTTTCCCCTCGCGAGGGGAAATGGCTACAGCCAAAGGGGTAATGTTTCATAATTTGCACTGCAATCTAATCCACCGAATTTTGTTGGTGTTGCTTTTTAAACATAAGATGGCTAAATTTAAGCTACTAAATGGTTAAGCCGTTGAAATTGAACCCAACTATTGGATTTAAGCACCAACTACATGTATGTACTGTAATCATCATGTATATGCAGTCGCTAAAAACAGATACGGATATATAGAAGAATTAAGCCTTAAATCAGAGAACATTACAAACAAAATAAATAAGAACACTTTTAAATATAGTGTAGAACTTTAACGACAACTTATGAATGTATTCCAAAAAATAATAAATATCGCAGAAAGGATAATAATTATAATCTTAATCGTATTTATGGTTATTGTGCTTATTATTTCTGCAGTTGAGGTAGGTATTGTTATTATACATGAGCTTACAAATCCAAATATGTCAAATGGTGCTATTATTAATATCGATGGATTATTGGACATTTTTGGTTTCTTTTTAACCGTATTAATTGGTTTAGAATTATTTGAAACAGTAAAATTATACTTAAAGGAGAATGTCTTTCATGGAGAAGTGATTCTCCTGGTGAGTCTTATTGCTGTTGCCCGAAAAGTAATAGTTCTTGATTACAGTAAGGAAGAACCATTGACTATTATTGCAATTTCAGCGCTGGTTGCAGCTATTTCTTTAGGTTACTATTTAATAAAAAAGACTATTAGACAGGATAAAGGAAATAACTAAGTGTCTGATAATTATTGATTTGCCTGGTAGCCCGATTGCTTTCATAAAAACTAATATTTTTAAAGCAATAAGAAACCAAATACCGGACAAAATAAAAATGGTATCCCCGCTCGCGCCTCCCGATGCAACAATCGGGACAGGCTCTTTAAAAAAAGGAGGACGCGGCTAAAGCCAGATTGCTTCTCCGTCAGTTGACGGATCGCAATGACGATGTGCTGTAGTAGAACAGGGCAGCGGGCAATGAACTAATTCATCCCGGCACGATTCACGACTGTCCGCTGCCTTGTACCTATAATATATGTGTCATTGCGATACCGGTGAGTGAAACGAATCGGGAGAAGCAATCCGACCCCATTCCGGCTGTTTTTATCCTGGAATAACAGGGAATAGTCATTCTTCCCTAAGGAATCATAGAGATTCTCTAAGGAATTGCCCTGCTGCCTTAGGGAATATCTATAATTCCAAAGGGAATTATATTTCTGACACAGGGAATTACTCCTCTTCCTTCAGGAACAATAGTTATTCTCTAAGGAATTGCTTTGATTCTATAGGGAATATCTATTATTCCCAAAGGAATTATCTTTCTTCCCGAGGGAATTGTTCTGCTTCCTTAAGGAATTAATTTGCTGCCAATGCGCGAAATCCTTTGCTGACGAGGGATTCCATCGCATGGTCGGTTAAGATAAGGCATTAGCCACACGATAAAATCGTGCGGCAGCGACAGAGATTGCTTCTCTCGTTCCTCGCTCGCAATGACGAGGTGCTGTAGTAGAACAGGGCAGCGGGCAATGAACTAATTCATCCCGGCACGATTCACGACTGTCCGCTGCCTTGTACCAATAATATATGTGTCATTGCGATACCGATGAGAGAAACGAATCGGGAGAAGCAATCTCCTTTAAAAAAGGAGGACGCGGCTGCTTAGTCCCCCTTGGCGAAGGGGGAATCAAAGGGGGATTGGCTGATCAGTTACTTGTTTTAACAATCGAATCCTCCGTCCGTCAACTGACGGACACCTCCTTTTAAAAAAAGAGGACGAGCAAGCCACCTAATCCGCCGGATTTTGTTTGGTTTTGCTTTTTAAACATAATATAGGTACATTTAAACCACTAAAATTTAAACCGTTCAATTCGCACCCTGAATTAGCAGCATCGACTATTTACAAGTCGTTATAACATGTTAGTTCAAAGCACATAATAAAAAATCTATGAAACAAAGCATCGTACTCCTAATCTTTACATTATTGGTTTTTGGTGGTTGTAAAACAAAGGAATCAATTACACAAAAAACTATTAGTTCACCAGAATTATCAGCCGATGAAATAAATACTAACCTGAAACAACTTACTATTGAATACAATCATTTGGTTGTGTCGAAGTATTTGGAAGTTATAGAACAAACGGGAGAAATTCCGCGGCTTGGATATTTAGATTGGGATCACGTGCAAACATACTGGGATAGTATTCCGGATTTAAACAGACTGAGAGACGATTTCGAGAATGCTAGTGTCGACTGGGTTAACTTCAAAAAGGAACACGATGACAATTATAAGCAAGCTTTAAGTCTTTATGAAAACGATAAAATAAAGCAAAAGGAATTTTTGTTCCGCACCTCAAATACAGACCAGAGCTTAACAAAGAAATATCCCTCAGAGTATAGAACTGTAAAAGGTTATCAAGCTGGTAAACTTGGCATAAGTAATCGAATTACTCTTAAATATATGATCGATGATTATGATTCAAAAGGTAAGTTATTCCCAATCAGCTGGATTCCCCAAAAGCACTTATACGAAATTGAAAATGATAGTACTATTCAAAAAATTTCAAACGAAATATTGACTTTAGAAAATATGTTAGAAGAACATGAATAGAAAATATTTGCAGGGCAAGTACAGTGGATAGCAACTTTGAAATTTCCTTTCCCTCTTTGGTGGATCTGTAATTGGTACCTTTGTTCCAACCAAACCGACATATTGGCACCATAAAAACAAAAAAGCCGGCAAAACCGGCTTCCTTTATTATATCTCGTTGCAAATTTTAGCAATCTGATTTTTTTCCTTCAGCTTGTTCTTTAAACCAGCTAAGCGGGTGCGAAGTCGGACGCTCGATCGGCATACCGTAAATACGGTCGTTAACCAACGATGCCAGTACTCCCAATGCACGCGATACACCAAACATTACGGTGTAGAAAGTGTATTCCTTAATTCCGTAGTGGTACAGCAACGAACCACTGTAAGCATCAACGTTTGGCCATGGATTTTTGATCTTTCCAACAGAACCCAAGATTGGAGGAACTACGCGGTACAACTGGTTAGCCAGGTTAATCATTTTATCGTCTTTGATGTACTTGTTGGCAAATTCCTGTTGCGCGGTAAAACGTGGGTCGGTTTTACGCAATACAGCGTGTCCGTATCCCGGAATTACACGACCACTCTCCAAAGTCTTTTTACAGTATTCAGCCACCTGCTCGTCGGTAGGCGTGTCGGTATCCAGTTCCTCGATCATTTCGAAGATCCAGAAAATAACATCTTGGTTGGCCAGTCCGTGTAATGGTCCGGCCAAACCAGTCATTGCAGCAGCGTAGCAGTAGTATGGATTACTTAAAGCAGAACCTACCAGGTGGGCTGTGTGTGCCGATACGTTTCCACCTTCGTGGTCGGCATGGATGATCATATACAGACGGAACAAACGACGAATATCTTCCGAGTCAAAACCCATCATATGCGCCAGGTTACCTGCCCAGTCTAAACGTGGGTTTGGCTCAATGTGGTCGCCGTTGTGGAACTGACGACGGTAAATGTAAGCTGCAATACGTGGTAAACGTGCAATCAGGTTCATTACGTCTTCGTAAGTGGCATCCCAGAAATATTTTTTGTTTACACCTGCACGGTATGCTTTCTGGAAAGTCGATTCGGTTGCCATCGAAAGGATCGCAGCGCTGAACTGTGTCATTGGCTTCGATGTTTTTGGCATCGCATCGATAACGTCGAAAGTATGTTGTGGTACGTGTGCACGTGTTGCCAGGTCTCTCGACAGGTTCAGTGCATCTTCCTGCGATGGGATCTCGCCGATCAGCATCAGGTAAAGCAGTCCTTCAGGAATTGGTTCGCCATCAGGATTTATTTTGGGAAGTTTTTCCTGCAATTCAGGAATGGTATATCCTTTAAAACGGATTCCCTCTTCCGGGTCGAGTTTTGATGTGTCGGTAACCAAAAGAGGTATACCTTTCATTCCGGTTAATACCTGGCCGAGTTTTACTTCTCCGAGAACCACATCGGCATGTTCACTTTTGAGTCTCTGGAACTCTTTCGCGCATTTATTCGCTTTCTGGTAAAATCTGTACTTAATGTATTCCATCTGTTATTGGTATTGATTATTAAACTTTTCTTTTAAAACTGTCATTTCGAATGAGCTGAGCGATAAATCTGTAGCGTTAGTGCTACTTTGTTAGAGATTTCTCCTCCTGCGTTGTCGAAATGACATGTCGTTAATGCATATTTTTAATTATGGCATCGGCAAACTCCGAAGTCGACAGCAGTGTAGCTCCTTCCATTTGCGCATGCAGATCGCTGGTAACTTTACGTTTTGCAAATACGTGTTCCAGTGCGTCGTAAACATGTTCGGCAGCTTCGGTCCATCCCATATATTCCAGCATCATTACCGCCGACAGGATCAACGATCCCGGGTTGGCTTTTCCGGTTCCTGCAATATTTGGTGCCGTTCCGTGTGTAGCTTCAAAAATGGCGTAACCACTTTGGTAGTTAATGTTGGCTCCGGGTGAAATTCCGATTCCGCCCACCATTGCTGCCAGCTGATCGGACACGTAATCGCCGTTCAGGTTCATGGTAGCAATTACGGAGTGATCCCACGGGTGCAACAACGACTCCTGCAAAAAGGCATCGGTGATACAATCTTTTACGATCACTTTTCCGGCTTTTTTAGCTTCTTCCAGTGCTTTGTTGGCATCCAGTTCGCCTTTGTCCTTTTTCAGGGCTTCGTACTGTCGCCAGGTAAAAGTCTGTTCGCCGAATTCATTTTCTGCCAGATCGTAGCTCCAGTTTTTAAAGGCACCCTCGGTAAATTTCATAATGTTTCCTTTATGAACGATGGTAACCGATGGCAACTGTCGGTCGATGGCATATTCGATAGCCGCGCGTGTTAAACGCTCCGATCCGTCTTTCGATATGGGTTTTACGCCAAACGACGACGACTCTGGAAAACGAACCTGTTCTACACCCATTTCGTTGATGAGGAAATCGCGGAACTTTTTCGTTTCTTCTTCGCCCATCATGTATTCGATACCGGCATAAATGTCTTCGGTGTTTTCGCGGAAAATGTGCATGTCCACCATCGACGGGTAACGGATAGGCGAGGGCACCCCTTTGAACCAACGCACCGGACGCACACAAACGTACAAATCGAGCGTTTGGCGCAAGGCCACGTTCAGCGAACGTATTCCGCCACCAACAGGTGTTTGCAGCGGGCCTTTTATACCGATGAGGTATTCTTTAAACGCTTCGATCGTTTCGTCGGGCAGGTAACTTCCGGTTTCGTGGTAAGCCTTTTCTCCGGCCAGCACTTCTTTCCATGTGATCTTTTTGCTCTCGCCGTAAGCTTTTGCCACGGCAGCATCGATCACCCGTTGAGAAGGGCCGCTAATGTCCTTTCCGATTCCGTCGCCTTCAATAAACGGAATGGTTGGATAATCCGGCACTACCAGCTTCCCGTTGATTATTTTGGTTTTTTCTGTCATATTTTATTTTTCATTGTCATTTCGAAGGAGGTAACGACTGAGAAATCTGTAGCTTCAAAGAGCTAATGAAACAGATTTCTCTCTGCGTTCGAAATGACAGTTAATTCAACTTTGCCTGTAAATTTTCGTCCAACGCTTCCAAAAACTGCTCTGTAGTTAAATAATGAGCTTCCTCCAATGCTTTTCCGTGAACGATCAATGCCAGGTCTTTTGTCATTTTCCCTGATTCTACGGTTTCAATACAAACCTGTTCCAACGCATGCGAAAAGTTTATCAATTCCTGGTTGTCATCCAGTTTGCCACGGAAAGCCAAACCTCGTGTCCATGCAAAAATCGATGCAATTGGATTTGTTGATGTTGGTTTTCCCTGCTGGTGCTGTCGATAGTGACGTGTTACCGTTCCGTGAGCTGCTTCGGCTTCCATGGTTTTTCCATCAGGAGTAACCAATGTTGAGGTCATTAATCCCAACGAACCAAAACCTTGCGCTACGGTGTCGCTTTGTACATCGCCGTCGTAGTTTTTACAAGCCCAAACAAATCCGCCTTCCCACTTCAGGGCGGCAGCTACCATATCGTCGATTAAACGGTGTTCGTACCAAATACCTTTGGCTTCAAATTTTTCTCTGTAATCATTTTCATACACCATCTGGAAAAGGTCTTTAAAGCGACCGTCGTAGGCTTTTAAGATAGTATTTTTAGTTGACATGTACAAAGGCCAGCCCTTGTCAAGCGCCTGATTCATACATGAATGAGCAAATCCGATGATTGATTCGTCGGTGTTGTACATGGCCATAGCCAGTCCGTTTCCTTCAAAATCGAAAACTTCGTGCGAAACGGGTTCGCTACCGTCTTCAGGTGTAAATGTTAAGGTAAGTTTTCCTTTTCCTTTGGTAAGGAAATCGGTAGCGCGATACTGGTCGCCAAAAGCGTGACGACCGATACAAATTGGCTGTTTCCAACCCGGTACCAAACGCGGAATATTCGAGATCATGATCGGCTCGCGGAATACGGTTCCACCTAAAATATTACGGATGGTTCCGTTTGGCGACTTCCACATCTTTTTCAAATCGAATTCTTCCACACGGGCTTCGTCGGGAGTGATGGTGGCACATTTTACCCCAACACCATATTTTTGGATGGCATGGGCTGCGTCTATCGTTATTTGGTCGTCGGTAGCATCGCGACTTTCCATTCCCAAATCGTAATATTTCAACTCGATATCAAGATAAGGAAGGATGAGTTTTTGTTTGATGAAATCCCAAATTACCCGGGTCATCTCATCACCGTCGAGCTCTACTACCGGATTTTGTACTTTAATCTTCTGCATGGTCGTATTAATTAATTTACTGGTTATAATTATTTTATGTGATGTTCTGATCTTGCGGCGAATAGTTGGCTTTACTTTCTTTTGTACTGAACCGGATTCGCCTTTCGTTATGTTTGTTTATAGTCCCCGGGCTGAAGCCCGGGGTTAATCATATTTTGTACTCAATTGTGATGATCATTGAAATAGGAAAATTCAAGGCGTGAACTAATTTGAATACCGGAACTTACTTTGGTAAGCGAGGATTTCAAATTTGTGAAACAACGCCGAATTTTTCAATTTAATGGTTATCACGCGTTTTGTTGTTTGATCAAATTCAGCGCCGAACCGGCTTTAAACCATTCAATCTGTTGCGCGTTGTAGGTGTGGTTCAATTTGATGGTATCGGAAGATCCATCGGCATGTACCACTTCAAGCGTAAGTTGTTTGCCCGGAGCAAAATCAACCAGGTCAACAAAGTTGAAGGAATCGTTTTCCTGGATCAGGTCGTAGTCGTTTTCATTATCAAAAGTTAATCCTAACATTCCCTGTTTTTTCAGGTTTGTTTCGTGGATACGTGCAAACGATTTTACGATTACGGCTTTTACACCCAAATGACGAGGCTCCATAGCAGCGTGCTCACGCGACGATCCTTCACCGTAGTTCTGGTCGCCAATTACCACCGTTGGAATTCCCTCGGCTTTATAATGGCGCTGAACGGCAGGAACTGCATCGTACTCGCCGGTAAGCTGGTTTTTCACTTTGTTGGTTTCTTCGTTAAACGCGTTAACGGCACCAATCAGCATGTTATTCGAAATATTATCGAGATGACCACGGAAACGTAACCACGGTCCGGCCATCGAGATGTGGTCGGTGGTACATTTTCCCTGTGCTTTGATCAATAATTTTGCGCCCGAAATATTTTTACCGTCCCAGGCTTCAAACGGATACAACAGTTGCAGACGTTTTGAGTCGTCGGCAACATTTACCACAACATTTGAACCGTCGGCTGCCGGCGCCTGGAATCCAGGATCTTCTACAGCAAAACCTTTGGTTGGAAGTTCTTCACCTGTTGGCAGGTCGAGTTTTACTTCTTCTCCGTTATTGTTGGTTAATGTATCTGTTGCCGGATTAAAATCAAGACGTCCTGCAATTGCCAGTGCTGTTACCAGCTCGGGCGATGTTACAAAAGCGTGGGTATTTGGGTTACCGTCGGCACGTTTCGAGAAGTTACGGTTGAACGAGTGTACAATCGTATTTTTTTCTCCCTTTTCGGCACCGGGGCGTGACCACTGACCGATACAAGGCCCGCAGGCATTGGCAAAAACTTTACCTCCAATTTTCTCGAATGTATCTATAAAACCATCTCTTTCGATGGTGTAACGTACCTGCTCCGATCCCGGCGTAATGGTAAATTCTGCCTGGGTAACCAATCCTTTTTCTTCGGCTTGTTTGGCAATCGAAGCAGCACGCGAAATATCTTCGTATGATGAGTTGGTACAACTACCGATCAAACCTACTGAAACTTCCATTGGCCATCCGTTGGCTGTGGCTTCTTCTTTCATTTGCGAAATAGGAGTTGCACGGTCGGGAGTAAAAGGCCCGTTTACATGTGGCTCTAATTCCGAAAGATTTATTTCGATCAATTCGTCGTAATATTTTTCAGGATTTGCATATACTTCTGCATCGGCATCGAGGTACTCTTTTACGTCGTTCGCTGCATCAGCAACTTCTGCACGGCCTGTAGCGCGTAAATAACGCTCCATACTTTCGTCGTATGCAAAAATACTTGTGGTAGCACCCACTTCTGCACCCATGTTACAGATGGTTCCTTTACCCGTTGCTGAAAGCGATTTGGCACCTTCTCCAAAGTATTCGATAATAGCACCGGTTCCACCTTTTACGGTCAGTATTCCGGCCACTTTCAGAATAACATCCTTTGGAGCGGCCCAGCCACTCAATTTTCCGGTAAGCTTAACACCGATCATTTTTGGCATCTTTAGCTCCCAGGCCATTCCTGCCATCACATCAACGGCATCGGCACCACCAACTCCAATGGCAACCATTCCCAGACCACCCGCGTTAACAGTGTGCGAGTCGGTTCCGATCATCATTCCACCCGGGAAGGCATAATTTTCCAGAACAACCTGGTGAATAATACCGGCTCCCGGTTTCCAAAAACCTATTCCGTATTTATTCGAAACGGATTCCAGAAAGTCGTAAACTTCAGCGTTTGCACTTTTTGCCACGCCCAAATCGGTTTTTCCTTCAACCTGCGCCTGAATCAGGTGATCGCAATGTACAGTTGACGGAACCGCCGTTTGTTTTTTTCCGGAGTTAATAAATTGGAGTAAAGCCATCTGCGCAGTGGCGTCCTGCATGGCTACACGATCGGGTGCAAAATCAACATAATCGATTCCACGTCCGAAAGCAGCTAATTCCTGCGCTGCAAACAGGTGAGAATAAAGAATTTTTTCTGCGTACGTCATCGGCTTATTCAGAAGCCCTTTGGCTTTTTTTACCTTCTCAGGAAGTTCTGAATACACTTTTTTTACTAGGTCTAAATCAAACATAAGAAATTTAGTTTTTTTTAATATTGTCGGCGTATTAATTCGTTTTTACTAACAATAAACGTTGTAAAAAGTTGACTGAAAGGCGATAGAATTTTACTATCGTTCTTTAGTTAAATTTAATATAATTAAGGTACGAAATAATTGCTATTCCAGTCAAGTGAAAAAATATCGGGTAGGATGGGAAGAAAGTCGAGCTCATTCCAAGAGCTGCTTATGGAAATGTAATATTTTATTCATAAGGTCTTAAGGTTGTTGATAGTTTCTATAAATTAACCTTTTTCTTATGAAAAACATTGTAACATTAGTCACATAGTGGAGGTGGATATTGACCATTTTCGAGGTGTTTTACAGCGTGTTTTTAATAATCTAGAATGCCGTAAAACATACGAAATTTTATTTCTTGAGATGAAATGGAACCTTTGGTTGATTAGGGATTCTGGCTAAACGAAAATGTGTTCTTCCGGATGCCGGCGGCATCACATATTTATAGAAAATTCCATGGTGTTTCAATATGCGACTCCTGCCGGAGTCGAACCTTCTTCAAATAACATGGTTTCTATAAATATTCAAATCCGCTGGATTTGATTTTGTTGTTTTAGATTCTAACAATACAAGAATCAGGCAGCCATCCCTTATTACCGTCGGCCAGTTTAATTTCTGTCCATTTGTCGAGCTGATCGGTAATTTCCAGCTTTAATCCTTCGTAAATCAGGAACAAGTCGGTACCGCTTTCGCTTGGCGAACTTTTTACAGTGACACGCGGGCAAAAAACGATGGCAGTTTTCCGGTTATTGATCTTCGCTTTTTGTTGTGCTGCATGCGAGACTGCAAAAACGGACAAAAGCACCGAGAATATTCCAATCCAAAACGAGAGGCG
Organism: Draconibacterium sp. IB214405; assembly: GCF_033963885.1. Taxonomy (NCBI): domain Bacteria; kingdom Pseudomonadati; phylum Bacteroidota; class Bacteroidia; order Marinilabiliales; family Prolixibacteraceae; genus Draconibacterium; species Draconibacterium sp. IB214405. Next base: position 123,229 of record NZ_JAXBMA010000005.1, on the reverse strand, counting down.
TTTTAAAGCAACCGATTTGCTAAATAAGAATGCACCAAGAAGCAGCAAAAACAGCACAAAAGTTACAATGCTAATGTAAGCCCAGGTATCGGTTGGGTATTTATTGATCACCGAATCTTTCCAACGCAGGAAAAAAGGCTTTGGTAATTCTTCAATTTGTGTAACCACATACTGGTTGGCCACCTGCAGGTTAAATGCAATGTCTTCATCGTGCGGAGCCAGCACTTTGGCACGCTCGAAGTTTAAAATGGCGTTATTGATATCGCCGGTTTTAAAATAGGCATTACCCAGGTTGAAATATACTTTTGCCGACTCTTCACCTGTGGCTAAAATTTGCTCGTAAGTAGAAACGGCCTGCTGGTATTCTTCGGTGGTGTAATAAGCGTTCGCTTTCTCCCAAAGTTGCTCATTTGTTTCCTGTGCGAAACCAAAAAACGGAGCTATAAGTAGTATGAATATTATAATCTTTCTCATCGTTCTAGCGTTTAATTTGTTTTTCAAAACGGCTCATTGTGGTCTCAGCCTTCTTATACAAATCATGACGTGCTTCTGATCCTCCGGCCGGAGCGTAACGTGCAAATTCGCACTGGTCAACAACTTCTTCAAAGTCTTTAATCACTTCTTCGGCAACATTTCTGTCCTGCAGTTTTGCCAATGCTGTTTCGCGGTTAAGGTCGGCAACCGGAATTCCAAGTTTGTCGCTCAGGTAACCCCAGAATGCTTTTAAAATCGCTTCGTGGAAGGCTTCGTTGTTGTTTTGTTTCATATAACCGGCAGCCGCTTTCAAACGTTTTACGGCAATGCGGTTGGCTTTTTTATTTCGAACAAGTGCAATGTTGGCATTTTCGCGGGCCTTTTTACGATATACAAAATACAACACCACAAACAGCACTGCCGTAATCAGGTAGATCAGATAAAAGATGGTGCTTCCATAAAAGGTATGTCCTTTTACCTGCAACATTGGTTTCCCCGATTTGATAAAACGGATATCCTGTCCGATCAGCTGTAAGTCTTCTTTGCGTCGTGAACTTATTACAGTAGTTGATTGCTCTTCTGTTCCTTTCTCAACATGCAGTGTGTAGGCCTCTGTTGATTTAGTTACATACTTTCCTGTTGAAGGATTGAAGTAAGCAAACTTGATCGGCGGAATTTCATAATCGCCCTCAAAACGCGGCTGGAACAGGTACTCGATGGTCTTCGTTCCTGAAACACCATTGTCGTTGGCATTTACATTATCGGTAGCGCGTGGGTCGTACACTTCAAAATCGCTTGGCAGCTCCAACTCCGGAGATCGTACCAGGCGGATATTTCCGTTACCGGTGATTTTCATGGTAAGCGTAACTGCGTCGTTGGTGGTTACATTGGTACTGCTAATGTCTGACGACACATTAAAGTTACCCACACCGCCCATAAAATTGGCCGGTTCGGTAGGCAGGTTTTTAACATTCACCGAAACCGCATCGCTGGTAACGCGTGCTTTTACAGTGCGGTAATTGTCGAAAAAGTCATCGAAGAAACTACGCGCTTTTACCCGCTGGCGAATCAACAGCGCCATGCTAAAAGGATCGATTGTCAATCGTCCGTTTTGTTGTGGGAAAAGGATGGTTTTTTTCAGTACTCCAACCTGGTAAATTTTATCGTTGTACACCTCCCGGGTGAAATTAATCTGTTGCGGAATATCAATGTCCTGAGTGTAAAAGCCTTCGTAAGTCGGCAGGTTTACTTCGTCGAAACCATGGATCGGCACATTCGGGTTGACATACAATTTTACGGTGGCAATTATTTGCTCGCCCCGGTAAACATTTCGTTTGCTTAAATCAACGCGTACAAAAAGGTTGTCTTTGTCAAGGTCCACATTTTGCGCTGTGCCTTGATCTTGCTGCGTTGCGCCTCCCTGCGACTGACTTGATTGAGCCTGTGCCTTCACCACCTGGATAGCCAAGGAATTGGATTCGAAAACCTTGCCGTTTACTTCTATCGATCCCGGGCGGATTTCGAAAGTTCCCTCTGCTTTGGCGCGCAAAATATAGGTGTAGGAAAACGTTACTTCCGAAGTTGTTTTCCCGTTAATGGTTTGGATGCTTGTTGACTGTCCGGTACTTGGCCCCATCAGAATCTGGAAATTGTCGCTTAATCCCGGAGGAAGCTGCAGGTTTGTTCCCCTGTCGTTAAGTTGGAAGCTCAGTCTGAATTGTTGTCCCATTTCAACGGCGCTTGGTGCCGACATGGTAAAACGTGTTTGTTCGGCCCGGGCTGCAATCACCGTGCAAAAAAGAAAAATATATATTACGAGTTTCTTCATCATTGTATCAAAGCCTACAAAATTATTGTTTTTGTTTAATTGCTTCTTTTTGTATCCGATTAATCCCAAATAATTAATCTTTCATCATTAATCCTTTATCCTTAATCGTTCATCTTTCCAACTACCATTCTTTCTCCGATCGCGTACGTTTGGCTTTGGCAGCTTTCGCTTTTTTTACCTTGTTCTGAATGTCGCGCTCGTCATTTTGTAAAGCCTGCAACAGTTGCTCAGCATCCTGTTTCGATATTTTATTTTGCTGAGGTTGTTGTTTCTGCTGCTGATCTTTATTTTGGTCTTTGTTCTGATCCTGATTTTGCTGATTCTGATCTTTATTCTGGTCTTGCTGATCCTTGTTCTGCTCTTTGTTTTGATCCTGCTTGTCCTTATTCTGATCGTTTTTGTCCTGGTTTTGATCTTTGTTCTGGTCCTTATTTTGGTCTTTATCCTGATCCTTGTTCTGATCTTTATTTTGTTTATCTTGCTGCTCTTTTTTCTTTTTCAGCATTTGGGCATAGGCCAGGTTGTATTTTGTCTCCAAATCGTCGGGATTTTCACGCAGTGCCTTTTTGTACGATTCGATACTTTCATCCAGCTTTTCCTGCATCAGCTGTGTATTTCCCAGGTTGTGATTAACACGGGCACGCTCAACAGGTTCTTCCATTTTCTCCGCTAGTTCTGTGAATTTCCCTTCGGCATCCTCGAATTTTTGCTGTTTATACAAAGCATCTGCCAGGTTGTAATTCCACTTCAAATCTTCAGGACGTTTTTCCAGCGCCTTGCGATACTCTGTTTCTGCATTAATGTATTTTACGGTGTCAACCTTCATGGTGTCTCGCACGGCTTCCATAAACAACTTGTTACCGTTGCGTACAAATTTCCGTTCGTTTTGCCCGAAAACAATTCCGGAAACCGTTAGCAGAAATAGTATGAAATATATTCGTCTCATCTTAAAATCGTTTCAGGTTGCAAGTTACACGTTGCAGGTTCTTCTCAATCTTTTAACCTGCATCCAGTAACCTGTAACGTGTTATCCAAATAACTTAATTCGCTTCAAATACTTGTTTTTGCGTTCAAGAATTACAAACTCCAGCAAGAGCAAAAACAATCCCACAGCAAAGAAATACTGGAACTGGTCGTCGTACTCTGAATACGAACGTGTTTCCAATTCCTGTTTTTCCATTTTATTTATTTCATCAAAAAGGGCATTTAATCCCACTTGTGCATTATTGGCGCGTACATAAATTCCACCTCCGGTAGCAGCAATCTGCTCCAGCATTTGTTCATTTAACTTGGTTACTACCACGTTTCCGTCGCGGTCTTTCAAATAATCCGTTTGCCCGTTGCGTAACACCGGAATTGGCGATCCTGACGGTAATCCCATTCCGATGGTATGTACAATTGCTCCTTCGTCCAAGGCTGCCTGTGCTGATGCCAGTGCATCGTCTTCATGGTTTTCTCCATCGGTGATGATAATGATCGCTTTATTGGCCTCACCGTTTGGCGTAAACGATTTTCGTGCCAAATCAATGGCCGCTCCAATCGCCGTTCCCTGTTTCGGAACGATTTGCGTATTCACCGAATTCAAAAACAGTTTAGCTGAATTGTAATCGGTGGTAATTGGTAGCTGCGTATAGGCATCGCCGGCAAAAACGATCAGTCCGATCTTGTCGTCTTTTAAACGATCAACCAGGCGTGAAATTGCTCTTTTTGCCCGTTCCAAACGGTTGGGCTGAATATCTTCGGCCATCATACTGTTCGACACGTCCAACGCGATCATCAGCTCAACACCTTCGCGTTTTTCGGTTTTTAATTTCGAACCGAACTGCGGGCGGGCGATACCAACAATAAAGAATGCCAGCGCCAACATCAGGATGAAAAACTTAATAACAGGGCGATTGCCTGAGCTGTAAGGCATCAGTTGCCCAAGGATTTCCTGCTGACCAAACTTTTTTAATGCACGGCGGCGCGAAATGCGCGACCACACAAAAAACACTGCCAACAGCGGAATTATTAGCAATCCCCATAAATATTCAATATTTCCAAATCTAAACATTTCCATACTCAATCAACTTATGGGATACTTCTAAAAATGGTTAAACGCAGGAATAAACTCACAATCAAAAACAGTGCACCAAGCAAGGCAAAAGGCATAAACTCTTCCGACTTGCGGCTGAATTCGCGCACTTCAATTTTCGATTTTTCCAATGCGTCAATTTCTTTATAAATCTCTTCGAGCTTAGTATTACTGGTTGCTCTGAAATATTGTCCGTCGGTAATCGATGATATTTCCTGCAAGGTCTCTTCGTCAATTTTTACCGGCATGTCACGCAACTGAACGCCAAACTGTGTTTGCACAGGGTAGGGCGCCGTTCCGATGCTTCCCACACCAACTGTGTAAACACGAATGCCAAATGTTTTGGCAATTTCTGCAGCTGTTACTGGAGCAACTTCACCGCGGTTGTTTTCTCCGTCGGTAAGCAGAATTACCACGCGGCTGATGGCTTCGCTGTCTTTCAGGCGGGCAACCGATGTTGCCAGTCCGTTTCCGATTGCAGTTCCATCTTCTATCATGCCACTTTCAATGTCTTTAAACAGGTTGAGCAACACGGCGCGGTCGGTCGTTAGCGGACATTGCGTAAATGCCTCGCCGGCAAAAACCACAAGTCCCATGCGGTCGTATTCACGTCCCGAAATGAACTCCATTGCCACATTTTTTGCAGCCTCCAAGCGGTCGGGTTGAAAATCCTGAGCCAGCATCGAGCTTGAAATATCGAGCGCAATAACTATGTCGATACCTTCTGTTTCGCTGGTCTCCCAGTTTTTCGACGATTGCGGACGAGCCAATACAACCACAAAAAAACTGATCGCAATTAACAGGCAAACAAACACCAAATGGCGCAAATAATGTCGGATCGTTTTTGGAGCTCTTATTACCGAAGCTGTGGATGAAACCTGGATGCTTGCGGTATTTTTTTTCTGCCTGAACACATACCACGCCACCATGGGAATGAGTACCCATAAAATGTGGAACAGCTCGGGGTTTTTAAATATTAATCCTTCAAACATCTCTTTCTATTTTATCACAACTTCTTCAACATTTTCATCATCTTCGGCTTTGTTTTCAGCCTTTTTCTGTTCCTCTTTCTTTGTGTCGTTAACAAAGAAGTAGGCATTTACCAGCGACAGATTATCGTCGTCGGGCAGCGGCTGATATTTGGCAAATTTTACCAGGTCGGCCATTTGCAGCAATTGGGTAAGATTGGTAAAGTTTTTATCGCTAACCAATCCTTTTTGCGAACGGAAACTTTCAATGGTTTCGTCGGTGGTTTGCTCCATTGCCCGAATAGCAAAACGATCTTCAATGTATTCGCGCAATGCGTCGGTAAGTTCGCTGTAATATTGTTTTGTTTTGCCTTTCTGCCACACTTTTTCCGTTTTAATACGATCCAGTTCGCGTAAGGCAATAATGTGCGCCGGTTCTTTTGGCTTCTCCGGACGCGCAAATATCGGCTTGTTGTTTTTCTTCCGTTTGATCGAATACAACAGGAAGAAAATGATAGCACCGATAAGAATCACTCCCAAGATGTAAGGCGTAACTTCTTTTAGCGTTAGCGGAGCGCCATATGGCATTTTAATATCTGTCGGACCCTTTGTAGTGTCAATCTGCATGGTATAAACATTCAGTGTTACACCGTTGCTCGGAATAGAATCGATCGTTCCGTCGACGTTGATTTGAAACCAATAGGGCGGAATACGGTAACTTCCGCTGTCGAAACTGGTAATGGTGTAGGCCTGAATTTGTTTCATTAGCGTTTCATCGTCCAGCTCAAAAGTGTCGACAGCCGAACGGCTGATCACTTCAATCAGACTGTTTATTGTATCCGGAACCGCCGGAAACTGTACGTCTACATCTTTCGGATGATCTATTTCCAGGAAAAGTTTTACCTGGTCGCCAATCAGAATATTTGCAGAATCGAGGCTGGCAGTGGCTTTTATTTGCTGTGCCTGCGTTGTTCCTGCAAACAAAAACAGGGTAATAAACAACAGCATAACTCCGGTGTTAATCACCCTTCGACTCCCGATGCTACGATCGGGACGAATTCGCTCAGGATGACAGTCACAGTGAGCGGAGTCGAACTGTGCTTTGTTACTCTTTAAAATATCTCTTTTCAATTGCATGCTTCTCTATTTTAATGCCCGTTTTTTAAACAGTGACATTAACGATTTTACATAGTCTTCGTTGGTGTTTATCGATACATAATCAACACCGCTTTTTTTGAACATCACATCCAGCCTTCCCATGTGTTTTATCCACCAGTCGGCATAAAGTTTCCGCGTTTTCCGCGAGCTGCTGTCAACCCAAACGTAGTTGCCTTTTTCAGCATCTTTTAACTTTATCATTCCAATGGATGGCAGTTCCGTTTCGCGCTCGTCGTAAATGTTCAGCGCGACCATATCGTGCTTGTTGTTGGCGATTGAAAGTGCCATATCCAGATCTTTATTATCGTCCATAAAGTCGGAAATAATAAAAGCCGTACAGCGTTTTTTAATGGCGTTGGTCATGTAACGAACAGCCTCGGTAATGTCGGTGCCGTTACTTTCCGGGTGAAAGTCGATCAACTCGCGAATGATGCGTAAAATGTGGCTCTTCCCTTTTTTCGGCGGAATAAATTTCTCAATCTTATCCGAAAAGAAGATCACCCCGATTTTGTCGTTGTTTTGAATCGCCGAAAACGAAAGCACAGCAGACAGTTCTGTTATTACATTTTTCTTCAGCTTTTCAAACGATCCAAAATCGCGCGAGCCACTTACATCAATCAGCAACATCACGGTGAGTTCGCGTTCCTCTTCAAATACTTTCACGTAGGGATGGCTGTAGCGGGCGGTAACGTTCCAGTCGATGTTACGAATGTCGTCGCCAAACTGGTACTCGCGCACTTCGGAGAAGGCCATACCGCGCCCTTTAAAAGCACTATGGTACTCGCCGGCAAAAATATTGCGCGACAAACCACGTGTTTTAATCTCAATCTTCCGTACTTTCTTTAATAAATCAGTTGTCTCCATGAAATTTGTTTCATGTTCCACGTTTCATGTTGCAGGTTCAGGTTGATTCAAACTTGAAACTCGCAACCTGTAACTTGTAACCGTTTAAGGTACTTCTACCTGGTTCAATATGTCGGTAATAATTTCTTCCTGTGTAATGTTGTTGGCCTCTGCCTCGTAGCTTAATCCAATACGGTGACGCAACACATCAGGACAAACGGCACGCACATCTTCAGGAATTACATAACCGCGGCGCTTGATAAAAGCAAAAGCTTTTGCTGCCTGCGCCAAACTGATTCCTGCCCTTGGCGATGCTCCGTAAGCGATCATATCGGCATATTTCTCCAGCTTATATTCTTTAGGCTCGCGTGTTGCAAAAACAATGTCAACTATGTATTTCTGAATTTTTTCGTCCATGTACACATCTTTCACCACGTTACGGGCTTTAATAATGTCTTCGGGTTTCAGAATTGTTGTTGTTTCAGGAAACTGTGCCAACAAGTTTTGATTGATGATCTGGCGCTCTTCCTCTTTTTTCGGGTAGTTGATAACCACTTTCAGCATAAAACGGTCGACCTGCGCTTCAGGCAATGGGTAAGTACCTTCCTGCTCAATCGGGTTTTGTGTTGCCATTACAAGGAAAGGCTCGTCTAATTTGAACGTTTCGTCGCCAATAGTGATCTGGCGTTCCTGCATGGCTTCAAGCAAAGCAGACTGTACTTTTGCCGGTGCACGGTTGATCTCATCCGCCAAAACGAAGTTGGCGAAGATCGGTCCTTTTTTAATGCTGAACTCTTCTTTCTTCTGACTGTAGATCATCGTTCCCAAAACGTCAGCAGGCAGCAGGTCGGGCGTAAACTGAATACGTGAAAACTTAGCGCTGATTGTTTGCGACAAGGATTTAATGGCGAGTGTTTTTGCCAATCCCGGAACACCTTCCAGCAAAATATGGCCGTTTGAAAGCAGGCCGATCAGCAAACTTTCAACCAGGTGTTTTTGTCCAACAATCACCTTGTTCATTTCCATGGAGATCATGTCCACAAATGAACTCTCTCTCTGAATTCTCTCGTTTAATTCTTTAATGTCAATTGCTTGATTCATTTGTATGCTTATTTCTTATAATTTTTATCAATAAATGTTTTTTCGATTTCACTGGTTTTATCGGCCGGAAGACGGAAGACTGAAGACGGCAAGGTTTTCAGTGTCCGCATATTTTAATTTCAGGGACGAAATCAAAATACCCGCCTGCCTGTGACAAGCGATTTCTAAAAAACTAATCGTCTAATTTTTCGAAAGCACGAAATTAAACGATTGCAAATATAAAAAGCCTTTAATTGTGTTAAAAAATTTTAAGTTGTTAAATAACTGGTAAAAGCTGCATTCTATTGACTCATTTTTTGCCCGCGAATTAAGGAAATACCTAGTTTCGCGTAGTATTCGGCAGTTTGGACGCTGGCCGGGAAAAATACATTTTCAAAAAAAAGTAGATTTATTATTAACCAGAACTGTTGAAGAGAGAGTGCTATGCTTTTGTATTGTGTTCTTTTTGAGTGGATATGTGGAGTAGGCAAGAGTCACTTATAGGGACTATGGAAGTTTCAAAGGTAAAGTATGAATACAAAGATCGGATTGTATTCAAACAGTATTTTGGGGTGATCAGTGTTATGGATATTGCTGAAACGTGGTTGACAGCAATTAAACAAAATTTGCTGCCCGGTAATTCTATTGGATTTATCCTTGATTACCGGAATGCACGTTTTGATATAGAACCGGGAGGGCATATAGAAATTCCGAAATTTTACCAGCAACATCCGGATATATTTTATGGAAAAAGAGTTGCCGTGCTTACGGTACGCCCCGAGGATGTGGTTTATCCGTTGTTAGTTCAGGTTTACGACAAAGGTTATGAGTCGATGCCTTTTTCAACTGTTGAGGCTGCAATCCGGTGGGTAAAAGATTCCGTTTTTTAATCCGCTTTTATTTTTGCAAAGTGGACATAAAAAACGCCACCCCGCAAAAGCTGAGTGGCGCATTTCAAAAAACAAGTTCTTAAGCAATTTTAATCTGTCTTTCGGGTTGTGGTTTCACCTCGTCGCGTTTAGGCAGTATGATGTGTAAAATTCCGTTGTTATACTTCGCCGAAATTTTTTCGCCAACAACCGCATTTTCGGCTACCGTAAACGAACGCTGGAACGACTGATAACTAAACTCACGACGTGTGTACTTATCTTTTTTCTCCTCGTTTTCGCTTTTCTTTTCCGAAGAAATGGTAAGTACATTGTTTTTAAAGTTCACGTTAAAATCATTTTTGTCCATTCCCGGAGCCGCTACCTCAATTACAAAGTCATCATCAGTTTCTTTTACATTGATTGCCGGTAACGAGGTATTTGTACTCGAAAAATTGTTGTAATCCCAATCCATCAAATCATTGTTGAAAAACCTGTCAAAGACTGATGGAAAATACGATTCGTTTCTTCTAGCTAATTTCATGGTTATTTCCTCCTTTAACTTTAATGGTTAAACAATTCATTGAACGTTCTCGGAGTATAAAAATCAAATGCTATTCCAAGCCCTTTTTTTCTGAGATTATTTCATGGTTATATGTCTGTATGTCAGTGGTGTGAGTATTGATTTTTGAATGGTATTGATAGTCAGTAAATTGTTTGGTGTCAAAATTTCAGACTGATTCATTTATGGTTAAGCAACATCTTTATTGTTCTTGTTTTTAATGAATTAAAGCTTTAATTTTAATAAAAAATAAAAGCTAACCGTCCCATTTTAAGGGCCACCAAATAATATCAAGCGTGAATAAGTTTTAACTCCGGTAAAATGTAAAATACCAATAGTATTATTGGTAGGATGTTGGTTAAAACTTCAGCGTAAAAACAAAACGAAATTGCAGTATCAATTCAGGGTTAAGGATTGGAAAAGTAATTGAATCCTTTCAAGAACTTTTTGGCTTCGTTCTGAAGTCGCGTGTTTGGGGTTAACTGGGGCCGCCTCTCTTTTCAGGGAGGCGGCTATTTTTTACGATGAATTGCAAATCTGTGTCCTTTCAACTTTTTCTGTAATTTTACGCCCTGATAAACGAGAACAATGCCACAACGCTATTTTTTACAGTTAAGTTACAAGGGAATCCATTACCACGGTTGGCAAATTCAGCCCAACGCAGTTTCCGTTCAGGAGGTGATGGAAGACGCATTGTCAAAAATCTTGCGTGAGAAAATAGCCGTGGTTGGTGCCGGACGAACGGATACCGGTGTACACGCTTCGTTTTTTATCTTGCATTTTGATTCAGATAATGGTATTCCTGAAAACCTGGATATCATTTATAAGCTCAACAGCTTTTTACCATCCGACATCGCCGTGCAAAAAGTATGGCCGGTTGATGAGGAGGCACACGCCCGATTTAGTGCAACCTCGCGCACGTATCATTATTTTATCTCCACCGAAAAAGATCCGTTTGCCACTGAAACGAGTCATAAATATTTGAAGCCACTTGATGTGGATAAAATGAACCAGGCAGCACAAAAGCTTTTTAACTACACTGATTTTACCAGTTTTAGTCGACTACACACCGATGTGAAAACCAACAACTGCAAAATTATGCAGGCAGAATGGACGCAGCAAGGTGAGCGGTTGCAATTTACAATTAAAGCCGACCGGTTTTTGCGCAACATGGTGCGCGCCATTGTTGGAACGTTACTGGAAGTAGGACAGGGAAAACTGAGTATCGAACAATTCTGCGCTATTATTGAAAAGCAGGATCGTGGCGCAGCAGGAGCATCAGCACCGGCGCAAGGTTTGTTTTTGGTCGATATTGAATACCCCGAATCGATTACACAGGGCCGCTATTAAACTTTTTGCGGTATTGTAAAGGTGATACGCCGTTAATTCGCTTAAACTGACGGTTAAAATACGAGATGCTGTTGTAGCCGCATTCAATGGCAATATTCCCAAAACTTTCGTTGCTTCCGGCTATTAATTTTCCCGCATATTCAATCCGCATATCATTCAGAAATTCTGAATAAGCTTTACCTGTTCGTTGTTTAAAATAACGGCAAAACGAATTAGGAGTCATGTTTGCAACATCTGCCAATTGCCCCAGAGTTACTTCATTTCGGAAGTTTTTTGACAGAAAGTTAAAGATTATATTTATACGTTCGTTGTCCGATTCGCGGGTTGGCGTGCGGTAGCTCACCGACGAAAGTGTGCGCAAATCTTTAGAGTTTGCAAATGTGTTGAGAATACTCAATAGCAATTGAAAGCGTTTGAAACCATCTGCATCGGGGCATTGTTTTATCCACTCACTCAGCGTTTTTTTATCCGGCCCGTTGATTTTAATTCCCATCGAAGCCTTGTCGAGCAAGTGTTTAATGTGCACCATCTCAGGGATTTCGAAAAACTGGTTTCCAAACGTTTCGTCTTTAAAAAACAGTGAAATACTTAATACTTCCAGGTTGCTGTCGGGGTGATAGTAAGTTTCGTCGCATTTGGTTACGTGCGGCACATTTTTGCCGATAAAAAAAACATCGCCCGGCTGAAAACGTTCCACATGATTTCCTATAAAACTGGTGCCTTCACCTTTTACTATGTAAGTTATCTGGTGCTCCGGGTGATAATGGATAGTATCATAAAACCGCGCTCCATCATCAATTTGGAGCCGGAAAGAGTTTCCTCCTGTCTTTGGAATTACAAAACGTACTGCTTTCATTTTTTATCGATCAATGTATATTTCTTATTACAACATCATTACTAATTCTGTTTTGACAGATTGCACTTTCAAAAAATGATTTTTAGGATTTTACCCCGTCCCTGAAGGGAGAACTCCCAAAAATCAATCTGGTTCCCTTTAGGGTGCAGGGTAGAACAGATTGATTCTATCAATCATCCATGAATCTGTCAAATTAGAATTTCAAAATTGTTCTCAATTACCATGATAATTTACCATAAAACCTTAAAAGGGTAAAATAGTTCAAAAAATGGATAAAATAGGAAAATTAAAGATGCTTAACTCCGATAATTTTGCAGTTGTAAATAGTCATTAAATAAAATAAAGAAATATGAGACCAACATGGACAGGGGTTTATCCCGCAGTAACAACAAAATTTAAGGAAAACGGAGAACTGGATATTCCAGCATTTATCAAGAACATTGAATTCCAGATTGAATCAGGAGTTTCAGGAATTATTATCGGAGGTTCGCTGGGCGAATCAAGCACGTTAAGCAACGAAGAGAAAGTTGAGTTAGTAAAATCACTTCAGCCTTATCGCGAACAGGTGCCGGTAATTATGAACATAGCCGAGTCGAGCACAGTAAATGCGGTTGAGGCTGCAAAACAAGCAGAAGCAAATGGTGCCGATGGTTTGATGTTGCTTCCACCGCTTTTATACAAAGCCGATGCCGACGAAACAGTGGAGTATTTCAAGACTGTGGCCGAAGCAACTTCGTTACCAATTTTGTTGTACAACAACCCGGTTGATTACAAAATTGAGATTACAGTTCCGATGTTCGAGAAACTGAAAGATGTGAAGAATATTGAGGCTGTAAAAGAATCTACCCGCGACCTTACAAACATTACACGATTAAAGAATGCATTAGGCGATCGTTTTAAAATTCTTGGCGGTGTTGATACACTTTGTTTAGAGTCGTTGTTGTTGGGTGGCGACGGTTTGGTAGCCGGTTTGGTTTGTGCTTTCCCAAAAGAAACAGTGGTATTGTACGAGTTGGCCAAAGCCGGAAAAATAGATGAAGCACTGGAATTGTATCGTTGGTTTATGCCGCTTTTCGAAATGGACATCCACGCGAAACTGGTTCAGTACATCAAACTTTGTGAGGTGTACACCGGTATCGGAACTGAATATGTACGCGCTCCACGTAAAATGATCACCGGAGCAGAACGCGAATCGATCATTGCTACCATTGAAACTGCATTGGCAAACCGTCCAAAATATTAGAGTATGGCCGAATTGAAAGACCAAATTAATGAGATAATGTTGAAGGCTGCTGAAGCCTTCAACGTGTATAAGAAAGTTTCTGCTGAAAAGCGTGCTGCTTTTTTGCGTACGATCGGTGAGGAGATCATGAATATTGGCGACGAATTGGTGGAAACCGTTATGGCTGAATCCAATTTGCCGGAAGCCCGTGTTCGCGGAGAGCGGGGTCGTACAGTTGGTCAGCTGAATAAGTTTGCCGACCTGATAGACGAAGGATCGTGGTGCGAAGCTACAATTGATGTTGGTGATCCGGGGCGCGAGCCACTGCCAAAACCTGATATCAGAAAGAAATTGGTACCGCTCGGGCCAGTTGTTGTTTTTGGCGCGGGAAATTTCCCGTTGGCATTTTCAGTTGCCGGTGGTGATACCGCTTCAGCGTTGGCAGGAGGAAACCCGGTGGTTGTAAAGGGGCACCCTGCGCATCCAAAAACCGGAGCATTGGTGGCAGCTGCTATTGAGGAGGCTGTTGAAAAATGCGAATTGCCTGCCGGAACTTTTGGTTTTATTGATGATGCAAGTTACGAATCAGGTCAGTTGCTGGTGAAACATTCTGTTACAAAAGCTGTCGGATTTACCGGCTCGTATCAAGGCGGAATGGCACTGGTAAAACTGGCTGCAGAACGCGAAGAGCCAATTCCTGTTTTTGCCGAAATGGGAAGTATCAATCCTGTTGTTGTAATGGAGGAAGCACTGGCTAACGACCATGCAACAATAGCCTCAAAACTGGTTGCTTCCGTAAATGTTGGAGCCGGTCAGTTTTGTACCAATCCCGGATTGTTGATCACAACAAAAACAGATGGCTACGAAGCATTTGTGGAAGAACTGGCAAAAGAGGTTGCAGCAACCAAAGGTTCGCAAATGTTCAGCACTTCGGTACTTCGAAATTACGAACTGAACAAGGATAAAATGTTCTCGCACTCGGAAGTGAAATTGCTTGGAACAGGAATCGGTGAAGAAGAAACGGGAAATGTTCCTCCTGCTCTTGCAACGGTTTCGGGAGCTGATTTCATAAAAAATCCGCATTTGCACGAAGAGGTTTTTGGCCCCTTTAGTTTACTGGTGGTTTGCGAAAACAAGGCAGAACTCCTTGATGTGGTGAACGGCTTAAAAGGACAGTTAACGGCTACTGTTCACGCAAAAGAAAGTGAGTTGCCCGATAACCAGGAAATTGTGGATGCCTTGCTTGAAAAATGTGGACGACTGTTATTGAACGGAGTGCCAACTGGTGTTGAGGTTTGTGCGGCTATGCAGCACGGCGGACCTTTCCCTGCAGCAAGCGATTCGCGCTTTACTTCGGTTGGTGTGAGTGCTATTAAACGTTTTGTACGTCCGGTGGCTTTCCAGGATTTCCCTGACAGTTTATTACCTGCCGAATTGCAGAACAGCAACCCGCTAAATATTTGGAGAGTAGTTAACGACACGTGGACTAACGCCGCGGTTAAATAGTATAGTTATGATTTTATAGAATCTGACAATGACAAGAAGATCATTTTTTTGTATCGATGGACATACCTGCGGCAATCCGGTGCGGGTAGTGGCCGGTGGTGTTCCCCGCTTAAAGGGGAAAAGTATTTTTGAGAAACGCGAGCATTTCCTCGAGGAATACGATTGGATTCGCACAGGTTTAATGTTCGAACCCCGTGGCCATGAGCAAATGTCGGGGAGTTTTATTTTTCCTCCGGAAAATCCGCACAACGATGCCGGAATTCTTTTCATCGAGACAAGTGGTTGTTTGCCCATGTGCGGGCACGGAACCATTGGCACAGTTACCATTGCCGTTGAAGAAGGGTTGATCGTGCCGCATACACCGGGAACCGTTCGTTTGGAAACGCCGGCCGGTTTGGTAATTGCGTATTACAAACAGAATGAAAAAGGCAAAGTAACGTCGGTGAAAATCATCAACGTTCCGTCGTTTTTATATGCACGAGGTCTTACGGTTGAAAGTCCGCATTTGGGCGATTTAACTGTTGATGTGGCTTACGGTGGAAACTTTTATGCCATTGTTGATGAGCAGCCAAATTTCTCAGGATTGCACAATTTTACTGCCGACGAGTTGATCACTTTCAGCGGTGCAGTTAGAAAAGGCCTGAATGAAAAATACAGTTTTGTACATCCGCAGAACGAGAAGATATGTGGATTGAGCCATGTACTTTGGACCGGAAATACCAAAAGCGAAGAAGCTGACGCACGTAACGCTGTTTTTTATGGCGAAAAAGCGATTGATCGTTGCCCGTGTGGTACCGGAACTTCAGCGCGGATGGCGCAGTGGTTCTCGAACGGGAAATTGCAGTTGGGCTCAACTTTCTTACACGAAAGTGTAATTGGTAGCCAGTTTATCGGTACCGTGGAACAGCAGCAAAAAGTTGGCGATTTCGATGCCATTGTTCCGGGAATTGAAGGCTGGGCAAAAGTTACCGGTTACAATCATATTATTATCGATGATGAGGACGATCCTTATGCCCACGGATTTAGGGTGGTAGGAAAACTATAGCGAAAGATGAGCAAGAAAATTATTGTTATTGGAGCGGGAGTGATAGGTTTGCATTGTGCCTATTATTTGAATGAGGCCGGTTTCGAGGTGGAAGTGATCGAAGCCGGCAGCGAAAACAATGAAGAAGGTTGTTCGTACGGAAACTGCGGGCTGTTGGTTCCCAGTCATTTTGTGCCATTGGCGTCGCCCGAAATGTTGCGCTCCGGTCTGAAAATGATGCTCGACCGAACCAGCCCTGTTTATCTTCCACCGGGTAAAAATATTTCCTCGCTCCCGTGGTTTTTGAAATTTATGAAAGCTGCGAACAAAAAAGCAGTTTCCCGCGCTATCCCTACTTTGTATAAACTAAATGACGAAAGTCGCAAGTTGTATGAAGAGTTAAGTGCTCAAAACAAGAACCAAAGTGGCTTCACGAACAAAGGACTGCTAATGGCTGCAACAACTGAAAAAGGATTGGAAGAGGAAGTTGCTTTGGCCAAAATTGCAAATGACCTTGGAATTGAAACGCAGTTGCTTAATCAACAACAGCTGAAAACCATTGAACCGGAAATTGATTTGCAGGTTGCCGGAGCAGTGCTGTACAAAAGCGATGGAAATGTATCGCCGGAAGGGCACCTACGTTGGCTGAAAAGTTACTTAAAAACTAGTGGCGTTGTTTTTCGGTATGATACCTCTGTTAATCGTTTTCAAGTTGAAAATGGTAAAATCAAAGCAGTGGACACCAGTTTTGGGAAACTGAATGCAGATGAGTTTGTGTTGGCAACAGGATCTTATTCGGCAAAACTGGCCGCTTCTGTTGGTGTTAAAGTTCCGGTTATTTCCGGTAAGGGTTACAGTTTCGACTTGCAAAAAGACAGTCTGAAATTACAAACGCCACTGATTTTAACAGAAGCCAAAGTGGCGCTAACGCCTTTTGAAAATACTGTGCGTTTGGGTAGCGGAATGGAGTTCAACGGAACCATCGGAGATATTTCATACAACCGTGTTCAGGCGATTATCAACCGTACACAAAAGGCTTTGCCAAGTATGGAAAAACTGGATGCCAAAAAACTGGACATCTGGGAAGGATTAAGGCCGGTTACTCCAACCGGAGTTCCAATTATTGGCCGAACAAACAAGTACATTAACTTGCTTGTAGCAGCCGGTCATGCTATGATGGGCGTTAGTCTTGGCCCGATAACAGGAAAAATAATCAGCCAGTTGGTAGCGGGCGAAAAAACCGGTTTCGACATGGAACTGATGAAAGTTTAATACTTCACTTGTTTAATGTTAACCTCCAAAATATCGCTATTCTTTTCCTCAAAGACAGAAAACAAATCAGAAAACTTTCCGGCAGAAAAGATTCTGCTTATATTTGTCCGCGAGTTTGGTTCGATGGTTTATAGCACTATAAACACGATGAAAAGGGAATCCGGTGTAAATCCGGAACTGTACCCGCAGCTGTAAATCCTGAAACTGATCATTACTCACGCCACTGTCGGTTCAGCCAATGACGGGAAGGCAATGATCAAAGGGGATGAGTCAGAAGACCTGCCAACAATATGGATGAACGAACTTCGGGAACAAAGTTTCGGGAATCAATCTATTGATTTCTGCACCTGATTTCCTGTTAATATAAAAAGGATGAAGTATAAATTTGTCTTACTATTGCTGCTTGCCGGTTTTTCGGTGTTTGCACAGGACGTTAAGCGCGTAATTTCGCTGGCACCGTCGATTACCGAAAATATTTATCTGGTTGGCGGAAAAGATAAACTGGTTGGCTGTACGAGTTACTGCATTCAGGCTGTTAACGATGGTGTAGTAGAAATTGGCTCGACCATCGATGTAAACGTAGAGAAAGTATTTGCACTGCAGCCTGATTTGGTTCTGACAATGAAGTTGACGAAAGATCAGGATGTTGCCGCGCTGAAAAAATTGGGAATTCGTGTTGAGGTGTTGGAAACGCCGGTTTCGTTCGACGAAATTTGTGAGCAAACACAGCAGATAGCAGCGCTTATAGGTTGCGAGGATCAATCGACAGAAGTTGTTGCCAAAACCCGAAAAACGGTGGCCGAAATTAAGGAGAAAGCGAAGCGACTACCTTCATCAAAAATATTTTTTCAGATTGGAGCTAATCCCATTTTTTCGGTGTTGGATCACACGTATATGAACGATTTTATACTATTGTGTAACGCGACAAACATTGCCGAGGGATTAACACAAGGAACATTAACACGCGAAAGTGTTTTGCTTAAAAATCCTGATGTGATTATTATTGCAGAAATGGGAGGTTTTGGCAATGAAGAACAACGAGTGTGGAACACCTACGAGGGAATGAAGGCCGTTAAAAACAATAAGGTTTTTTTGATCTCTTCCGAGACATCGTGTAGCCCGACTCCTGCAAATTTTGCCAGCGCATTAAATGATGTTTACCGCTTTATTAGCGAGTAATTACGATATTTAAAGAAGAATGAACAGCAAATATTTAAAATGGATACTTTTTTTAGCCGCACTTATCGTATTGTTGCTGGTGTCTGTTTTGTTTTCATTATCGGCCGGCGAGGTTAAAATTTCTTTTTCGCAATTGCCACAAATCTTATCCGATAAAACCAGCATCGAATACATGGTTTTATCAAAGATTCGTGTACCTAGAATATTGCTCGCCATTGGAGTTGGAGGAGCTTTAAGTCTATCGGGTGTTGTATTGCAGGGCATTTACCGCAATCCACTGGTTGAACCATATACACTTGGTATTTCGGGTGGAGCTGCGTTGGGTGTGGCTATTGCCATTGTTTTCGGACTGAATACTTTGAGCTTTTATTCGCTTCCTGCATTTGGTTTTATAGGAGCGCTTGTTACCTTGTTTGTGGTTTATTTTTTAAGTTCAAAAAGAGGAGGTTTAAGCGTAAACAGTATGTTGCTGATTGGAGTGATGGTAAGTTTTATATCCTCTTCAGCGATGATGTTTTTAATGTCGATATCTACCTCCGAGAACCTGCATAACATTGTCTTTTGGGTGATGGGCTCGCTGGATGAATCAAACAATTCATTGATTGCAATTGCTTTATATTCTTCGTTAGCCGGATTGGCGATTTCGTACTTTTTTGCACAAACCTTAAATGCGCTCCGACTGGGAGAAGTAAAAGCTCGACACCTAGGAATTAACACCGGAGTAGCTATAAAATTGCTGTTTTTTGTGGCTTCCCTGCTCACCGGAATTGCAGTTTCGGTGGCCGGAGTTATTGGCTTTGTTGGTTTGGTAATTCCGCATGTTATACGATTGATTATTGGCAACGATTACCGGATTCTTTTGGCCGGTTCGTTTTTGGGAGGAGCAATTTTTCTGATTCTTTCCGACACGATTGCACGCACCATTATAGCTCCGAATGAGCTGCCAATTGGTGTAATAACCGGCTTTATCGGCGGATTGATTTTTATAGTTGTACTGAGTCGTTCAAAATCACACTTCAAACTGAATTAGCATGGAACAGTTTTTTCAGATAACTAATTTATCGTGCGGATATCCGGGAAAGTTTACTTTGGAGGATATCAATTTTACGATAGCCAAAGGTGATTTTGTAGGTATTATCGGTCCGAATGGATCGGGAAAAACTACCTTGTTCAGAGGTATTTCAGGGGAACTCCCTCCGTTAAAAGGTAAAATGGAACTAAACGGAACCGACACGCAAAAAATGAGCCTGAAACAACGTGCGCAAAATATTGCCATTGTTACCCAGAATATTGAAGTGGGGAGCATGACCGTTGAGGAATATGTGTTGATGGGTCGGATTCCGTATCACAAACAATTTCAGTTTTTCGAGACGAAAGAGGATTTTGCCATTGCCGACAAATACATGAAGTTAACCGGTGTTGACAAGCTCAGAGGAAAATATATGAATGCGTTGAGCGGTGGTGAGCAGCAACTGGCAGGAATTGCCCGGGCATTAACGCAGGAGCCCGATCTGCTTTTGCTCGACGAGCCAACTTCGCATTTAGATATTACACACCAGGTGCAAACACTGAATCTCATTCGTAGATTAAGCCGGGAACTGGGATTGACCGTTTTGATGATCATTCACGACCTGAACCTGGCCGGTGAATACTGCGACTCGTTGATTATGATGCAAAAGGGAAGTCTTCGTAAGAAAGGTTTGCCAACCGAGGTGCTCAATTATAAAGACATTGAAGCAGTTTACGAAACCGTTGTAGTGGTGCGTACCAACCCCATCTCAAATAAACCGGTGGTATTTTTGGTATCGGAGGAGGTGATCGAAAAAAGTTGATTCCGAAAAATTATCTCACGCGTATCGGTTGATAAACCAGCATGGTTTGCAACGATTCCTGCTCCAATGGTTCTTCGCGTTCAATTTCCCGGATAAAACGAGTCATTAAATTGTTACGTTTAATCGTATTTATGAATTCTCTTCGATTATTTCTTTTACTTGCTTTCATGTCTTCTATTTTTTTGTTTGAGTAGCACTAAACAACTTGTGTGCAAATATTTAGATCATTTGGATTTTTTCAGGAATTTTAAACTTTTTTAGAATTCGTTGGAGTGTGCTAATTTTTTCTTAATTCACGATTCAGCTTTGTGTTCTTCTTTTAATGAGCAGTGTGTCAGTGATGTAGAGGGGTTTTTCACATGCTGTTAGTAAGTGCTGGCAATTTCCTGCGTATCTTTTTCAATAAAATCATTGTTGTTAAAAAATGTCACTATCTTTGTCGGTGAATTTAGGTTCTTAAAATTTCTGTATCAGAAATAAGATGAAAAGGGAATCCGGTTAAAAACCGGAGCTGTACCCGCAGCTGTAAGTCCTATCCGTCGGTTGACGGATCGTGTTATTGAACCAGAAGCCACTTCGCGTGAGAATTGCGAGGGAAGGCATCAATAACCGGGATGAGCCAGAAGACCTGCCATAAATTCAACAGTATAAATTAAGCTTCGGGATAAAAGCTTGAGAAATATATCCGTATTTTTCACCGATTTATCCAAAGCTCCTTAAAAGTTGTGAATGAGGAGGTTTGTAGTTATAGGAATTGTTTTGTGGGCGCTGGCTCAAAATGTAGTTGCGCAGCAACCTTTTACAGTGTTTGATACCGTTCAGGTAGAAGAAGTAGTGAGTTATGGAAAGCTTCAGAAATACCAATCGGGTGCAAAAATTGAACGTATTAACGCCCGGCAGTTTTCGCTGGGGCAAGATGGAAATCTGGAGCAATTGCTTTCGCGCAGTTTGCCCATTGCTTTTAAAACCAATGCAGGTGGTTTAGCCACCATTCGTATCCGTGGTTCGGCACCCGATCATACCAGTTTTAATTTTGGCGGAATAAATATTAACTCGCTCACGCTGGGTCACTCCAACGTAAATAATGTGCCCATTTATTTGTTCGATAATATTGGGGTGCAGTTTGGAAGTGCGAGTTCTGTAAATGGTTCGGGAAGTATTGGGGGCGCCATTCATTTGGGGCTGCAAAACAACTGGACCAAAGGTTTTAAGGCAGAAGCCCGCGTTGCAAATGGCTCGTTTGGTGAGCAATTGTACGGTACAAAACTCTTTTATGGAAACGGTAAGTTTGAAGGCGTTACGCGTGCTTACTATTATTCCAAAAAGAATGACTTTAAATTTTTGAATCCCAACTACCGCGATTTTGAAAACGACATTTTTGAAATAGAAGATACGCAGCACAATGCCAATATCGAAAACATGGGTTTGCTGCAGGAGCTGAATTATAAGTTCAATATGGACGAGTTTTTCATCTTTAATGTTTGGCTGGAAAAAGACTGGCATTTAGTTCAGCAAAATATGCAAACGAATTTGAATAATCCGGATTTAAAAGAACAGTACAATGATGATCATGTGCGTGTTTGGACCGGTTACAAAAACCGAAAAAATCCTTTCAAATTCGAAATAAACGGAGGTTATGTTTATGACAATGCCGTTAGCAACGAAAACACATCCGATACCATTTCAACCCAACGCATAATTGGCGAGGCGTTTATCGAGCACGATTTTTCGCCCAATGCCAGCTACAAAGCCGGAGCTAAAGCTACCCGAATCTATCCGTCGGTTTATGCCTATTCAAAATCGCTGGATCATGAAGACCGGGTAGACTTGTATGCTTCGTACTATCAACGTTTTTTTAACCGTTTAACCACCACCCTGAACTTACGCTATGGTTACGTTACCGATTTTGATGTGCCCTTTACGCCGTCGTTCGGACTGAATTACCTGGCGCTGTCGACCGAAAAGTACGTGCTTCGTTTTACCGGAAATGTTGCGCGAAGTTATCGTGTCCCAACCTTTAACGACCGTTTTTGGGTGCCCGGCGGAAATCCTGATCTCGATCCGGAAAAAGGAATGAATTATGAGTTGGGGAGTAAATGGAGTTACTGCGACGGAACTTTATCGGGAAATGTAAAACTGAATGCCTTTCTGATGAATGTTGACGACTGGATACTCTGGAAAAACGGTGGTGCATACTGGTATGCCGCCAATGTGCAAAAAGTACAAAGCAAAGGTCTTGAATTAATGACCGATTGGGATTACACTGTTTTTGGTCTGAAAGCAAACTCAGGATTGAACTATACCTATACTTCTGCACAGCGAAAAGAATCGGAAAACAATACAAATGCACTTAACCGTCAGTTAGAATATGTGCCACTACATTCCGGTAACTTTTTCACCACCGTAGCCTACAATAAATTCGACTTTACCGTTGATGGAAGCTACACCGACGAGCAATTTACCGATGAAGAGGAAAAGAATATTCTCGATGCTTATTTCCTGATGAACGTGGCGGTTGGATACAACTGGAAGATTGACGAACAGAATCAAATTAGAATTAACGGAATCATCAATAACGTACTCGACACCGATTATCAGTCGAGTTGGGGCTATGCAATGCCCGGCATAGCTTATCGATTAAGTATTACATATAAATTCAAATAGCAAACGATTAACAAAATGAAAAACCGATTTAAAATTTTAACGTTTTCGGCGGTGTTGGCAATTGCCTTTACTGCCTGCAATGACGATGATCCGGCAAATGTTGCTGCCGGTTTTACAATCACTCCTGAAGATAATATTCAGGTTGGCGATACTGTATTTTTCTCGAATACATCAACAGAGGCACTTACTTTCGTATGGAGTTTTGGTGATGGAGAAACTTCAACTGAAGCTGATCCTTTCCATATATACAACGAGCCGGGTGTTTATGATGTAACGCTGGTTGCTGCAAATGGCGATTTGACTGACATGATTAGCAGACAGGTTAATGTTGCCGCCGACCTGACTTACATAATTAATTACGGAAGTTACTCGGGCGATAAAGCCACTGTTTCGGCTTACAACAAATATACCGACGAGGTTATTAACGAGTATTATACTTCTGTAAATGGCGTAAATATGGTGTCGAATGTGCAGTATGCGTACAACTACAACGGCAATATTTACATGATGGGAAATAATTCGGATCAGGTATTTTGGGTTGACAACAAGACTTTTGAGCAAACGTCGAACGCAATTACTGAAGGAATTGTTAAACCGCGTTATTGTGTCGGTCAGGATGATTACCTGTATGTTTCCTGCTGGGGTGGCGATATTTGGGCTGATGAGTCATTGTCTTACATTGCAAAAATTGATCTTTCATCAAAAACTGTTGAAAGCACAATTGTTTTGCCCGGTGGTCCTGAAGGATTAGAGATCGCGAATGACAAACTGTATGCGGCTTTAAATTATAAAGATAGTGTTGCGGTTATCGATTTGAACACTGATGCGGTTTCGTATATTGAAACTCCTGCCGTTAGTTCTTACTTTTTGAAAGACGCAAGCGAAAATCTGTATGTTTCGTTTGTGAGTACTTTCAGCGATTATTCTGAATCTGCCGGATTAGGATACATTAATACTACCAACAACGAGCTGGAAGCAACTTATGTTTTGCCGGGAGTTAGCACTTCGTATGTTAACCTTTTGGAGCCAAATGCCGACTTCTCAAAACTGTATTTAATGACTTCGGCATACGATGCCAACTGGAATCTTAGTGGTGCGGTTGCTGTTTTCGATGTGGCTGCCAAATCGTTCGAATCCGAAAACCTTATTGAAGGAGTACTTGGTTTAAATGGTGTAGCTTTTTACGACGGAAAACTATTCACATTTGTATCGGAGAGCGCCACCAGTAACGGGAAAGTGGTTACTTACCTGCCCGACGGAACACAATTAAGTGAGTA
The DNA here is from genome assembly GCF_033963885.1 of Draconibacterium sp. IB214405. Taxonomy (NCBI): domain Bacteria; kingdom Pseudomonadati; phylum Bacteroidota; class Bacteroidia; order Marinilabiliales; family Prolixibacteraceae; genus Draconibacterium; species Draconibacterium sp. IB214405. The sequence continues at coordinate 99,194 of NZ_JAXBMA010000005.1, read as the reverse complement.
CGAAACAGGTATTTCTCCATTCATGTTGTTAGAAATTGAAAATTGACAAAATAGATTTTGCTCTATGACGCACAATATTGTGCATTGTTATGTTGAAAACCCTCGGCTTGTTGAAGTTGGGGGTTTATTTTACAAATTCTAATTAATGGCACAAATTACATTTATAACGGGCGGTCAACGATCGGGGAAAAGCAGTTTTGCGCAGAAACGTGCTGAAGAGAATTCGGATGCTCCGGTTTATTTGGCAACCGCACACATTTGGGACGAAGATTTTCATAATCGGGTAAAACGTCATCAGTCTGATCGTTGTGGGAAATGGACGACCATCGAGGAAGAGATTGAAATCAGCAAACACGACCTAGCCGGAAAAACGGTTATACTTGATTGTGTTACACTGTGGCTGACCAACATCTTTTATCAGAACAAAAATGATGTAGATACCAGTCTTGAAATAGCTAAACGTGAATGGGATAAATTTATCAATCAGGAAATGGAGCTTTTTGTAGTAAGTAATGAATTGGGAATGGGAGTTCACCCTGAAAATGAAATTGCCCGCAAGTTTGCCGATCTGCAAGGCTGGATGAACCAGTACATTGCCAAAACTGCCAACGAAGTCTTTCTGATGGTTTCCGGAATTCCTGTGCAAGTCAAACGAATTTCGAATGATGATTAACGAATTAAGATTTCAGGTTGAATATGCAGTAGGCAAAAACAATAGGCAAATTGTACTGTGCCCAATGTGCCTATTAGTATTCAAAATTAAGTAGTGCTTATCCGCGTAATCTGCGAGAAAAAATAAAACTATGACCTTAAAAGATCAACTTCAACATAAAATTGATAACAAAACCAAGCCGCTCGGATCGCTTGGATTGCTTGAAGAACTGGCCCTGAAAATCGGGTTGGTACAAAATACACTATCTCCCAAAATTGAAAAACAGGCACATCTTGTTTTCGCTGCCGACCATGGTTTGGCTGACGAAGGAATCAGTCCATACCCAAAAGATGTCACCTGGCAAATGGTGATGAACTTCTGTGCAGGCGGCGCATCAATAAACGTTTTTTGCCGTCAGAATGAGATGGAGCTAAAAGTTTACGATGTAGGTGTTGACTACAATTTCACTGACGAACTTCCGGTGATTAATGCAAAAGTTGCAAACGGAAGTCGTAATATGCGAAAAGAGCCAGCCATGACATCTGAAGAATGTAATGCTGCTATGGAAGTTGGTGCAATAGCTGTTCGCGAACAGGTTGCCATAGGTTGCAATACTATCGGTTGTGGCGAAATGGGAATTGGAAATACCTCGCCCTCGTCATTACTGATGCACAAATTTACCGGCCTTTCTATAGAAGATTGTACCGGTCGTGGCTCGGGTTTGGGAGATCAGCAGGTAGATCGTAAAACAAAAATTCTAAAAGAAATTGCAGAAAAATACACTCCGGCCACTCCTGAAGAAATTCTGGCAACATTCGGCGGACTCGAAATTGCGGCAATGACAGGAGCTTACCTGGAAGCAAAAAAGCAAAATATGCTGATTCTTATCGACGGTTTTATTGCAACGGCTGCCGTGCTTACTGCTATTCAAATAGAGCCTTCTGTTAAAGATAATTGTATCTTTTGCCACAGTTCCGATGAAAAAGGCCATAAACTGATGTTGGAGCATCTTGGCGTAAAACCATTGCTACAGTTGGGAATGCGACTGGGCGAAGGAACTGGAGTTGCTGTCGCGATGCCATTAATACATTCGGCAGTTAATTTTCTGAATGAAATGAGCAGTATGGAAGATGCCGGGGTGAGCAATAAAGATTAATCGGTGGAAAACCAGCAATATGAAAAACGAAATAAAAATATTCCTCACAGCCCTAATGTTTTACACCCGTATTCCTGTTGGGCAAATTGAAGGTTGGTCGGAAAGAATGCTTAACAAATCGACACGCTACTTTCCGGTAATCGGATGGCTTGTTGGAGGAGTTGCAGCATTGGTTTTTTCACTTGTTGGGACGGTGTTGCCTGTTACGTTGGCAATAGCGCTCAGTATGGTAGCCACAATTCTGCTGACAGGTGCCTTTCATGAGGATGGTTTTGCCGATTTCTGCGATGGTTTTGGTGGCGGTTACACGCCCGAACGAATACTGGAAATTATGAAAGACAGCCGGATCGGTACCTACGGAACAGTAGGGCTCTTGTCGGTTCTGGCTATAAAATTTTTGGCGCTGTCGCATCTCGATGCCGTTAGAATACCATTCATTTTAATTGCAGGTCATGCGCTAAGTCGTATCTTTCCGGTGTTGCTGATCTATTCTTCTGGTTATGCACGTCTGGATGCCAGCAGTAAAACCAAACCGGTAGGAAAGGCAGATTCCTTATTCTCTTTGCTTTTCGCTTTGGTTACCGGAGCATTATCTTTGTTATTCTTCAACTGGCAGGAAATCGTTTTGGTCGTTGCTGTTTTGCTCATTGTAACCTTTTTCTTTCGGAATTATATTACGCGTAAATTAGGCGGGTACACCGGGGATGTATTAGGAGCTCTCCAGCAACTTTGCGAAGTGTTTTTTTATCTGTGTATTCTTGCTTATCAGAATATAGTATGAAGTTTTATGCGATTCGACATACCAGCGTTGATGTAAAGCCAGGCATTTGTTATGGACAAACGGATGTTGATGTAGCCGTTACGTATGAGGAAGAACAAAAACGTCTGGCAAAAGAATTGGAACCGATAAATTTTGAAAAGATTTGGTCGAGTCCGCTACTGCGTTGCCGAAAACTGGCCGAAAGTCTTTTTCCGAATGAGGAAATACATTTTGATTCGCGTTTAAAAGAATTAAATTTTGGCGATTGGGAAATGTCTTCCTGGGATGAAATTTACGCCTGTCAAGAAGGAAAGATTTGGATGGATAATTACCAGGTATTGCCAACAAAGAATGGCGAATCGTACCCGGAAATGGTGGAACGAGTTTCTGACTTTGTGCGTGAAATAGAACAACTAAAAGTTGAGAATATTGCAGTTGTTGCTCATGCCGGGGTAATTCGCATATTAAAGAGTGTGATCGAAAAAATACCAATCTCCGAGCTTTTTGAAAATTTTAAACCGGCTTATGCCAGTGTTACCGTATTCGAAATAAATCAGAATGACTAAATCAAATACATACCGTCCGATAATGTTTGTGGGCACCGGCTCCGATGTCGGGAAAAGTGTTGTTAACGCGGGATTTTGCCGCATTTTTAAACAGGATGGTTTATCGCCCGCACCTTTCAAAGCACAAAACATGTCGTTGAATAGTTTCCCGACTGCTGATGGATTGGAAATTGGTCGTGCACAAGCCGTTCAGGCGGAGGCATGTGGTATTGATTGCCGGGTTGAAATGAATCCGGTGTTATTAAAACCAACGGGTTATATGGATTCGCAAATTGTACTGAACGGCAAACCCTGGGCAAACAAATCGGCTAAAGCTTATTTTAACGAAACCGATCGCGATTTTCTGTTCAATGAGGCGATGACTGCTTTTTCTCGTTTGGAAGGGGAGTTTAATCCGATCGTTGTCGAAGGGGCCGGAAGTATTTCGGAAGTAAATCTGTGGGAAAAAGATATTACCAATATGAGGGTGGCTGTTGAGAAAGATGCAGCAACTTACCTCATTGCTGATATCGACAAAGGCGGTGTGTTTGGGAGTGTTTACGGTACCATGTTGCTGTTGCCTGAGCAGGAGCGAAAACAGGTGAAAGGGATTTTAATCAATAAGTTCAGGGGCGATATCTCCCTGTTTGAGGATGGTGCTAAAAAACTGGAAGAGCTTTGTGGTGTGCCGGTTGTGGGTATCATTCCGCATTTCCGCGATATTTATATCGATGATGAGGATTCGGTGGTGGTCGACAAAAAGCAGTTTAAGGCTGTAGAGGGGAACACGAATATTGCCGTTGTCTTGCTGCGGCACATGTCAAACTTCACTGACTTTAATTTTCTCGAAAAACTACCGGAAGTTAATCTGTTTTATGCGGCTTCACCCGAAGATATCGATGAGGCTGATATTGTACTATTGCCCGGATCGAAAAATACCATTTCTGATATATTGTTTCTCCAAAAGCAGGGAATGGCAACGGCCGTGAAAAAAGCGCACGAACAGGGAAAGGCGGTTTACGGCATTTGTGGCGGTTTTCAAATGATGGGAGAGTGGATTGCTGATCCGCATCATGTAGAAGGGAAGATTGAAAGAGTACCGGGACTTGGAATTTTACCCGTAGAAACAATTCTCACCGAAGAAAAGGTGACCGAACAATGTACTTTTACTTTTCAAAATCAAGAGGAAGGAAAAGGCTACGAAATTCATATGGGCGAAACTCTTGCTAAACACGAAAGTCCTGCCTGCGTAATAAACGGAGCGAAACAGGACGGGTATTACCTGGATGAACGAACATGGGGAACATACATACATGGTATTTTCGATAATATAAGTGTGGTAAACCGGATTTTGAAAGAATCGGGGAAACAGGTTTCAACGCAAATGGATTTTCAGCAGTTTAAAGAGGAGCAATACGATAAGCTGGCCGCGCTGATAAGGGAAAATGTAGATATGGAATACATTTATAAATCCATGGAAATTGAATGAACATCTTGAACTAGTTATACCGCTTCTGGCCGGTTTTGCGCTCGACTGTCTCATTGGCGATCCACATTTTTTACCACATCCTATTCGTTTGTTTGGCAAAGTAATTTCTGTTGGAGTAGCAAAGTTAAACCGTGGTAGATATAGAAAGATAAAGGGAGCGGTTCTGGCTTCTTTTCTGATTCTATGTACTTACCTTCTTTTTAAACTAGGTTTGACAGCATTGTCAGCATATCAGGATCTGTTCCTCATTGCTTCTTCAATTTTAGTTTTCTATGGTTTAGCCAACCGCTCGCTTATTCAGGAATCATTACGAGTGATAATAAAATTGGAAAATGAAGGATTGGAAGCCGGCCGCCAACAATTGTCGATGATCGTCGGGCGCGAGACCACGCAGCTAAACAAAAACAAGATCAGAACTGCGGTTTTGGAAACGCTGGCTGAAAATCTCAGCGATGGCGTAATCGCTCCCTTGTTTTTTTATTTCATTGGTGGTGTTCCTGCCATGTTTGCGTATAAAATGGCGAATACACTCGATTCGATGATCGGCTATAAAAATGAACGTTACAAGGACTTTGGCTTTTTTGCTGCGAAATTGGATGATGTATTGAATTTTATTCCCGCACGTTTAACTGCTGTTATAATGGCTATCGTAAGTTTTAAGCTCAGGGCGATCAAATTCATTTTTAAATATGGGAGTAAACATTCGAGTACAAATGCAGGATATCCTGAGGCTGCACTAGCCGGGATACTCAATTGTCGTTTTGGCGGCCCTAACCGTTATCATGGTGTATTGGTTAACAAACCTTTTATTGGAATGAATCCAAGGCCGGTATCAGCGAATGATGTTTACAAAGCTTGCGTGATTAATGTGGCGGTAACGCTGGTGTTTATCGGAGTTTTTATTCTTTGGTTGGTATAAAATAAAAAAGGACGGGTCAACACCCATCCTTTTCGTCTAACTAAACCAATAAAACTAATCAAACCTAAACTTATGAACTAAAACTTATGCTACAAAGATAAGCTGAATAGGTGAGTTAAAAGTTAATCAAATGTTAAGTGTTGTGATGTCTAATTGTAATAATTTATGGCCGATAGGTTTTGTTTATGCCTTGCAGTGTCGTAGAATAGTGACAAAAAGATTGTGAAAGATTAATGAGGTGGCAAAATGATAATGGGCAAAATGTGTGGAAACAAAAAAAGGACGGGTCAACACCCATCCTTTTCACTAACTAAACCAATAAAACTAATCAAACCTAAACTTATGAACTAAATTTGTACTACAAATGTACGGCGTATTATTGAATGGAAGGTTACGTCAATGTTAAAAAGTATGCTCTATAACATATTTTAACTCTATGGGGCATCAATCAAATCTATTCTGAGAATTTTCTGGGGAAATGTAAAAGTTACTGTTATTGGTGTGTTGAGGTGTAAAATAAAAAAAGGATAGGTCAACACCTATCCTTTTCACTAACTAAACCAATAAAACTAATCAAACCTAAACTTATGAACTAAACTTGTAGTACAAATGTAAGCTGTATTTCTGACAATAAGGTTACCGGAATGTTAAAATGTATGCTCTATAACATATTTTAACTCTATGGTGAATCGATGAAATCTATGACCTCAAAATAGTATACCAGCTTTTTGTTTTTACTGATAATCCGGAATGGTTGATAATAAAGCGTTTTGAGGAAATGTTGATTTATTTAGAAGTAATAATTCTATGAAGAATAGAGAAGATAGGAGTGTCTCACCAGTGTTATATCGAATGTTAAGATAGCGTTAGGAGGTTTTAAAACTTACACTGTGATTTTTATTTTGATGAATCTGTCCGGTTTGGAATCCTGTATATTCAGAGCTGAAGAAATTTACGGATTGGTATAAAATAAAAAAGGACAGGTCAACACCTATCCTTTTCACTAACTAAACCAATAAAACTAATCAAACCTAAACTTATGAACTAAAACTTATGCTACAAAGGTAAGGCGGTTGTGTAAATTAGAAGTTACGCCAATGTTAAAAAATGTGTTTTATAACATATTTTAAATCTATGGGGACTTCAAGAAAATCTATTGAGTGGAGTTTGATTGCGATTGTAGGTTGAATATTTCTGGCTGAAATTTGAAAGAAAAAAAGGACAGGTCAATACCTATCCTTTTCACTAACTAAACCAATAAAACTAATCAAACCTAAACCTATGAACTAAAACTTATGCTGCAAAGATATGCTCAAAAATGTTCTCGGCGAATGCAATTTGCAGGAAAATGTGTTCTAGAGCATGTTTTTTAACAAACGCTTAAACTTAAAATTTAAGCCTAAAAAAAGCCCGAAATTCATAGAATAACGGGCTCTTCTACTGGTTGTGATTTGTTTTATTCGTCTTTGTTTTTGCCTTTGTCCTCGTCTGCAATTGACTCACGCATAGACGTATCGGCCATAATGTTCTTGTATTTCATGTAATCCATAATACCCAGATTGCCACTGCGGAAGGCTTCTGAAATGGCAAGCGGTACCTGAACTTCCGCCTCAATAACTTTTGCACGCGCCTCTTGTGCTTTTGCGATCATTTCTTGTTCAAGCGCAATTGCCATCGCACGGCGCTCTTCTGCTTTCGCCTGCGCAATATTTTTATCCGCTTCGGCCTGGTCGATCTGCAGAACTGCCCCAATGTTTTTACCTATGTCGATGTCGGCGATATCAATCGATAAGATCTCAAATGCTGTTCCTGCATCCAATCCTTTTTCAAGTACTACACGCGATATAAAGTCAGGATTTTCCAACACTGCTTTGTGCGAGTGCGAAGAACCAATTGAAGATACAATACCTTCACCAACACGTGCAAGAACCGTTTCTTCGCCGGCACCACCAACCAGTTGTTTGATGCTTGCCCGAACGGTAACACGGGCTTTTGCAATCAACTGAATACCATCTTTCGCAACAGCGGTTACAGGAGGTGTGTTAATTACTTTTGGATTTACCGACATTTGTACAGCTTCAAAAACATCGCGTCCTGCAAGGTCGATGGCTGTTGCCATATTAAATGGCAATTCGATATTTGCTTTTGATGCCGAAACAAGTGCGTGTACAACATTTGCCACATGACCACCGGCCAGGTAGTGCGCTTCAAGCGCATCGCGACTTAAGGGAACATCGGCTTTGGTACCTTCGATTAGTGCGCGAACGATCACCCCCGGAGGAACTTTTCGGAAACGCATCAAGAATAATTGGATGAGCGAAATTCGTACGCCCGATACCAATGCTGAAAACCATAATCCTATTGGGATAAAATAAAGAATTATAAAAAGTAATACGATTGCCCCGATGATTAATCCCCAGGTACCTGCTGCTTCTGCCATGTTTTATTTCTTTAAAGGTTCAACTATAATTTTATTGGATTCAATTTTTAAAACCCGAATTTCGGTATTGTGATCGATAAAGTTTCCTGTTGATTGTGCTTCCACCATTTCTCCGTTTACTTTAACCTTGCCCATTGGTGCCAGGCGGCCAATCGCTTTTCCGGTATCGCCCACAACAATTTTCTCCTTATTAATAAGGTCAACTTTTCCGTCGATATTTTTTTCAAGGATCATTTTTTTGCCGGTCCGCGATTTAAAGAAGTAATAGACCATTGCCGGTGCCAGAATAAGCACAATTGCCAGCGTTATAAATCCCGGAATTACTCCGTACTCTGCAAAGGCTACATAAACTGCTCCTCCTAAAAGAAGAAAACCACCAATTCCGGCAATTGTAACGCCCGGAATCACCGCAAATTCAATCAGCAATAACAGCAGGCCGAGAAGAATGAGTAAAATAATCGCAAGAATGCTCATATGTTTTAGTCAATAGTTGCGTTTAATTCGCGTTCAATCAGTGCATCTTTCATTGGTTTTAGTGCATCGAATGCTCCTTTTTTAACATCGCATTTTCCTTTGTAATGAACCAGCATTGTACATTGTGTAGCCTGTTCGTAACCGTGGTTGCACACATCAATTAAAGCATCGATAACATAATCGAAAGTATGAACATCGTCGTTATGCAAAGTCAGAAAATTTTCTTCAACAACTCCTTCTCTGAAATCTCCGGTTGGGATCTTTTTTGTCTCTTTCTGCGTCATTTGTCGTTTTCTATTTCTTTTGCTTCTTTCAAAGTTATTCTTTTTCCGTTAAAATACGGCACTACAAAAGCATCATCTACACCTTCCTGTCGTACTTGTTCCTGCATTTTTAATGCATCATCGTAATTGCTTAGGTTTCCGGTGGTGTAAACCACAATACCTTTGTCGTCAGTGTAATTCTCAATTTTACGAATATAAGATAACTTGTCGAATAATCGTTTAACGTACGAAGGTAAGCCGCGACTATACGCACCCAGCTGGATTTTATAGATCAATTCATCCTCGTTGGCGCCGTTCGTTTCATTGGTAATAATTCCACTCGCCGGCGCAATGGACGGGCTAATAAAAATAATCGAATCCGGCTCTTCCGGTGCTGTCATTTCGTGCAGTGCACTGTTGTAGGCAGCAAACTCTTCCCTGAAAGTCTGTTTCTCATCCGGAGTGGCCTTTTGCCAAAACGCATCCTCTTCCTGTTGCGCTTTAATAAGTAACGCAGCCGACTCGTCTCTTAACTGGTAAATACCGGTTTCTTTTTCGAGAATAACTTTTCCTAACGATTGTTTTTCGCTGTATGATGAGGTTGCTCCGTATTTTTTCCGGAGTTCATCGGTTTCTACTGTCGTTTTATCCAGCTCTTTTTGTTTTGAGCTTCCTTCGTTGTAAAATTTTAATCCTTTTTTGGTTTTAAAGAAAGTGGTATCGGGGTAAGTAATCTCGGCATTTACCACAAAATTTATAGGTTCTTTAATAACTCTCGGCGACGGCTCCTCAATTACAGGTTCTGCTTCCATTGAATCTATTAAAGCTGAATCGGCAGGAATTGAATCGATCGTAGCCTCGTAATCAACAGAATCATTCATTTCAATGCTTGCCATGGTTTCTCCGATAACGGGATTAAACGGTTCCGGTTCAGTTTCGCGGGGGACAGGAGTTGGCAGCACATCGGAAGTAGCTGTTTCTGTGGTTGCAGTGGTTTCTTCGGCTGCCTCGAACGGATTAATTTTGTCGCGGCATTGTTGCATTTTTTCTGCCAGTTTTACCTCTTGTTTGGTTTCTTCGTCTGCTTTATCACCAAAAAGCTTGTAATAATTTAACGCCTCGCTCCAACGGTTTTTAGCGTGGTACTGCACAGCAATATAATAATCAGTTTTTAGCGGCGATTCACCCAGGCTACCATTCAAAAGGTAAATGATTTCATTTGTTCCGTAATGCCCGTTTTCTGTTCGGCAGGCACCATAATAGTAATTAACCATCAGGTGGTCAGGTTTTTCATCCAACAGTTTTTTCAGGATAACTTCGGCATCCTCGTATTGACCATTGTCGAATAAACGAATGGCCTCCGACAGCGGATTTTCCTGGTTTCCTCCAAAAACTTTATTGGACGCAAACAAAAAAATAAAGAATATTGTTAGTAGAGCTAAAACCTTTCTAAAAATCATAGTAAAAGAGGTATTTCTTTTTCGTGATGTAAAGCTACAAAAAATGTACTTTTTCAGAGATTAAATTATACTGAAGTAGCAGCTAAGATAAAGAATGGAACTGAGATTTATCATTTATTAAACTATATTTGTAGAATTGAATAATTCGTAAAACATGGCAAATTTGAAAGTTGGAGATAAGGCACCTGAATTTGAAGGTGTCAATCAAAATGGAGAGAAGATCGCCTTAAAAGATTTTGCGGGGAAGAAGTTAATTCTTTATTTCTACCCAAAAGACAATACACCCGGATGTACAGCCGAATCATGTAATTTAAACGACAATTACGATGCCTGGTTGGAAAAAGGTTTCGACGTGGTAGGAGTGAGCCCCGACAGTGAAAAATCGCATCAGAAATTTATTGAAAAATTTGGCTTTAAATTTAATCTGATCGCTGATACTGAAAAGGAAATTCTGCAAGCTTACGGTGCCTGGGGATTGAAAAAACTGTACGGAAAAGAATATATGGGTGTTTTACGAAAAACATTTGTTATTGACGAAGCAGGCGTAATCGTCGAAATTTTTGAAAAAGTTCAAACAAAAGACCACACAAATCAAATCATTCAAACTTTAAATTTATAACCTGTCTGAACATGACAAAAGAAGAGAGAACTCAAATGAATAAAGAAAAGCTGAAAGCGCTTCAGCTTACTATGGATAAAATTGAAAAGAGCTATGGTAAAGGCTCGATAATGCGCATGGGCGACCAGGGAGAGCAGAATATTCCTTCTATTTCTTCCGGATCAATCGCTTTGGATGTTGCATTAGGTGTTGGTGGTTTCCCAAAAGGACGGATCGTTGAAATATACGGTCCTGAATCGTCGGGTAAAACAACACTTGCCATTCATGCAATTGCCGAGGCACAAAAGGCCGGTGGTATTGCAGCAATTGTTGATGCCGAGCACGCTTTCGATCCGTATTACGCACGTAAACTGGGTGTTGACATTGACGAACTTTTAATCTCTCAGCCCGACAATGGTGAGCAGGCTTTGGAAATTGCTGATAACCTGATCCGTTCGGGAGCGTTGGATATTGTTGTAATCGACTCGGTTGCCGCATTAACTCCAAAAGCTGAATTGGAAGGCGAAATGGGAGAGTCAAAAATGGGTCTTCAGGCGCGTTTGATGTCGCAGGCTTTGCGTAAACTTACTGCCAACATCAACAAAACAAAAACCTGCTGTATTTTTATTAACCAGCTACGCGAAAAAATCGGTGTAATGTTCGGTAACCCTGAAACAACAACCGGTGGTAACGCACTTAAATTTTATGCATCGGTGCGTTTGGATATCCGTCGTATCGGACAGATTAAAGATGGCGATGAAGTGAATGGTAACCATGTTCGTGTGAAAGTGGTAAAAAATAAAGTAGCACCTCCGTTCCGCAAAGCTGAATTTGATATTATGTATGGCGAAGGAATTTCTAAATCAGGCGAGATCATTGATTTGGGCGTTCAGTTCAACATTATTAAAAAGAGCGGATCGTGGTTTAGCTATGGCGAAACAAAATTGGGTCAGGGACGTGAAACAGTACGTCAGCTGGTTATCGACAACCCGGAGCTTGCTCAGGAGTTAGAGACGAAAATTGTAGAAGCTATTACCGGAACCACCACAGAATAGAAAAAACTGATATAGACAGAATATACCGGGTGAATTGATTCTGTCGATTCATCCGGTTTTTTTATAAGTAACTCGTTACTAAAACATGCTTTAGATTGAACTAATTTTTACAAATAATAATAGAAAAAAACTCTTGTATGAAAGTGTTAAAGTTTGGTGGAACATCCGTAGGTTCCGCCGCAAACATTAAACGTGTAAAAGACATTGTACTAAATCAGAACGATGATGTTCTGGTAGTAGTTTCGGCCCTTGGTGGCATAACCGATAAAATACTCACGGCAGCGCACAATGCTGCCTCCGGTACAGGCGACTTTCATACGGAACTAACGGAAATCAGAAAGAGACATGATGAAACCATCCATGAACTTTTTAATGGAAATAAAGCGGTAAAAGAAACGGTTGACAATTTGCTCGATGAGCTGGAGAAATTGTTGACCGGTATTACTTTGGTTGGCGAATTAACCTCGAAAACGCTTGATCGAATTGCCGGTTTAGGCGAGCGCATTTCGTCGCATATTGTTGCCGAATTTATTGGTTGTCCGCGAAAAGACTCTTCGGAATATATTCAAACCGACAGCAACTTTGGTAAAGCAAAAGTCGATTTTGAGGTAACCAACAATAATATCCGGGAAGCATTTGCCGGTTTTAAAGGAGTTGCAGTTGCTCCCGGTTTTATCTCGAAAAATGCCAAAGGCGAATTTACGACACTTGGTCGTGGTGGTTCCGATTTTACAGCGTCAATTTATGCTGCAGCTCTCGATGTGGAAATTCTGGAAATATGGACCGATGTAAACGGTTTTATGACTGCAGATCCACGAATAATTCGTAAAGCTTACACCATTCCGGAGATTTCTTATTCGGAAGCTATGGAGCTTTCGCATTTTGGTGCAAAAGTGATTTACCCTCCGACAATTTTGCCGGTTTATCAAAAAGGAATTCCAATTCAGATTAAAAATACCTTCGATCCTGAAAACCCGGGAACAAAGATCGTTAAAGGCGTAAAAAATGGATTCGACCGCCCGATTAAAGGTATTTCTTCTATTTCGGGGATTACGCTGGTTACGCTGCAGGGAATTGGAATGGTTGGTGTTACCGGTATTTCAATGCGTTTGTTTACCGCACTGGCAAAAGTGAATGTGAACGTCATTCTTATTTCGCAGGCGTCATCTGAGAATTCGATAAGTATTGCCATTGAAGAAAAAGCGCTTGATGTTGCCGAAGCTGCCATTCGCGAAGAATTTGAAAAAGAAATTGCAGGTGGACAGGTAAATAAAATTGAACTGGATACCGGAGTGTCGGTAGTGGCCATTGTAGGCGAGAATATGAAACACACCACCGGTATTGCCGGAAAACTTTTCTCGACTATGGGAAAAAGTGGTGTAAATGTAATTTCTATCGCGCAGGGTGCTTCGGAGCTAAATATTTCGTGGGTGGTAAAAAATGAAGACCTGCGAAAAACACTGAACGTGGTTCATGAATCATTCTTCTTATCGGAAAATGTGGAACTGAACATTTTCCTGATGGGAATAGGTACTGTTGGCGGAAACCTGCTTGGTCAGTTAAAACAACAACAGGAACGACTTTTAAAAGAGAATCATTTGCGCCTGAAACTAACCGGGATAGCCAATTCCAAAAAGATGCTTTTCAATCGCGATGGAATTGAAATAGAGAATTTTAAAGAGCAACTGGACGCATCGGGGCAAACTTCGTCGTTACAAGGTTTTGTAGATGAAATCAAAGAAATGAACATCTACAATTCGGTGTTTGTGGATTGTACGGCTAACGACGCGGTTGCCGATTTGTACAACGAAATTTTAAGCTCAAACATTTCAATTGTTACTGCCAATAAAGTTGCCGCTTCGTCGGAATACGAGAACTATGCCGAACTAAAAAAGATTGCCAAAAAGAAAGGCATAAAATTCCTTTTCGAAACCAATGTCGGTGCCGGATTACCAATTATCAATACGCTGAATGATTTGGTAAATTCAGGCGACAAAGTACTTCGAATTGAAGCTGTTCTGTCTGGTACGCTTAACTATATTTTTAATACTATTTCGGCAGATATTCCACTGAGCAAAACCATTCAAATGGCGAAGGAAGAAGGTTATTCAGAACCTGATCCGCGTGTTGATTTAAGTGGTGTGGATGTGGCCCGTAAAATTTTAATTCTTGCACGAGAATCCGGATACCGAATTGAGATGGAAGACATCTCTATCAACCGTTTTGTTCCTGAAGAGCTGTTTGTAGGAAGTCTTGACGAGTTTTGGGCGGGAGTACCTGATCTTGATGCGCAATTTGAAACTGAACGACAACGACTGGAAGCCGAAAATAAAAAGTGGCGTTTTGTGGCCCGTTTCGAAAACGGAAAAGCAGAGGCCGGTTTGGAAGAGGTGGATTCAACCCATCCGTTTTACGACCTGGAAGGAAGCAATAACCTGGTGATGTACACAACAGAGCGCTACCAGGAATTTCCGATGCTGATTAAGGGTTATGGTGCGGGAGCTTCGGTAACTGCAGCCGGTGTGTTTGCCGATTTAATAAAGGTGTCGAACATATAGAAAAACCTGATGTTAAAGCATTGATATAAAACAGTAAAAAAACTTTGAGGGCCGGTTTTCACTGCTGTCACCGGACATCGGTCTTCAACTATTTCTGAACAAATGAAACACATAATAATACTTGGCGATGGTATGTCGGACGAGCCACTCGCCGCATACGGTGGGAAAACTCCGCTTCAAATGGCCAAAAAACCGCACATCGACTGGCTGGCAAAAAATGGTCAGTCGGGCCTGTTAAAAACAGTGCCCGAAAGTATGCATCCGGGAAGCGAGATTGCAAACATGGCGGTGCTGGGCTACGATGTTGAAAAGGTTTTTGAAGGTAGGGGAGTACTGGAAGCTGCCAGCATGGGAGTTGAATTACAACCCGGAGATTTGGGTATGCGCTGCAACCTGATTTGCGTTGAAGACGAGAAAATAAAAAACCACTCGGCCGGGCATATCTCCAATGATGAAGCCCGGGAATTGATCCAGTTTCTTAACGAAAAACTGGGAACTGATAAAATCAAATTTTATCCGGGAGTTTCTTATCGCCATCTTTTGGTAATTAAGGACGGAATAAAGGATTTTGCCTGTACGCCTCCGCACGATGTGCCGGGAACAGCTTTTGAACCGTGTTTGCCAAAAGCGAAAACCGATGCAGCAAAAGAAACTGCAGATTTAGTTACTGAACTGATTTTGAAATCGCAGGAGTTACTGGAAAAACATCCGGTAAATCTGAAACGTAAAGAGGCTGGAAAAGATCCCGGTAACAGTGTTTGGCCGTGGTCGCCTGGTTATAAACCTGCCATGCCAACTTTACAGGAGATGTTTGGGATAAAAAGTTCGGCGGTTATTTCGGCTGTCGATCTGATTCACGGAATTGGCGTCTATGCCGGTATGAAAGTGATTCATGTGGAAGGTGCAACAGGCTTGTACGATACCAACTACGAAGGAAAAGCCAAAGCTGCTGTTGACGCTTTAAAGGAAAATGATTTTGTTTATCTGCACATTGAAGCCAGTGATGAAGCCGGCCATGAAGGAGATGTGGAATTGAAAACAAAAACCATAGAATACCTCGACCAGCGCGTAGTAAAATACATTCTGGAAGAAACTGCGAAGATGGACGAAGAAGTGGCAATTGCCATTTTGCCCGACCATCCAACGCCGTGCGCTTTAAAAACACACACCCGCGATGCTGTTCCGTTTACCATTTACAAACCCGGTATTGAACCCGATGACGTTGAAGAGTACGATGAGTTCGACACCAAAAGGGGTGTTTACGGCACCTTGAAAGGCGATGAATTTATTCGCGCTTTTTTGAAATAAACCTTACTTTTTGATTTAAAATGGTGTTAAATTTCTGATATATGTCATGTTTTTCATGTGTTAGGAAGATAACCTTTACTGCAAAACTATAT
The DNA here is from genome assembly GCF_033963885.1 of Draconibacterium sp. IB214405. NCBI lineage: Bacteria > Pseudomonadati > Bacteroidota > Bacteroidia > Marinilabiliales > Prolixibacteraceae > Draconibacterium > Draconibacterium sp. IB214405. Next base: position 83,425 of record NZ_JAXBMA010000005.1, on the reverse strand, counting down.
TTTTGTACAGAAGATGAAATACTATAGTACGAACAAAAATACACCGGACGTAACCTTAAAAGACGCTGTAGTTAAAGGATTAGCAGCGGATAACGGTTTGTTTATGCCCGAGCAGATCAAAAAATTTGATCCGTCGTTTTTTGAGGAAATCCAAAATCTTACTTTTCAGGAAATTGCTTTCGAGGTTGCCACGAAATTTTTTGGTGAAGATATTGAAGAGGCAACACTGAAAGAGATTGTTTACGATACGCTGCAATTTGATTGCCCGGTAGTAAAGGTCACCGACTCTATTTATTCTCTGGAATTGTTTCACGGACCAACACTGGCATTTAAGGATGTTGGCGCCCGGTTTATGGCACGTTTATTAAATCATTTTCTTGGAAAACAAGAGAAAATGGTGAACGTACTTGTGGCTACATCGGGCGATACTGGAAGTGCTGTTGCCAATGGTTTTCTGGGTGTTGACGGTATTCATGTTCATGTGCTTTATCCAAAAGGAAAGGTGAGCGATATTCAGGAGTCGCAGTTCACAACCCTTGGGCAGAATATTACCGCACTGGAAGTTGAAGGTACTTTCGACGATTGCCAGCATCTGGTAAAAACTGCCTTCCTTGATGAAGAACTAAATAAAAAGCTGGTGTTAACATCGGCGAATTCGATAAATGTTGCCCGTTTTTTACCACAGGCATTCTATTATTTTAATGCCTATGCACGGTTAAAGGAAGCAGGAAAACTTGATGGTAAAGAGTTAGTGGTTTCAGTGCCAAGTGGAAACTTTGGAAACCTTACAGCAGGATTGATTGCCGCAGAAATGGGACTGCCGGTAAAACAGTTTATCGCAGCAAATAACGAGAATGATGTGGTTTTTGAATACCTGCAAAAAGGGGAGTATAATCCACGTCCATCGGTTGAAACTATCGCCAATGCAATGGATGTTGGAGCACCAAGCAATTTTGCGCGTATTCTTGATTTGTACGATCACGATCATGCTGTAATATCAGATAAAATAAAAGGTTACCGGTATTCTGATGAGGAAATCAGGGAGGTAATTCTAAAAGTATATAACGAGCAAGGATATTTATGCGATCCACACGGAGCTTGTGGATATCAGTCATTAATTGAGTATTTATCAGAAGGCGAGATAGGTGTGTTTTTAGAAACCGCACACCCGGCAAAGTTTACCGAAACGGTTGAAAATGTTATTGGTAAAAATAAATTAACATTGCCCGAAAAGCTTGCTGAATTTATGAAAGGAGAAAAACATATTGAGCAAATGTCTATTACATATGCTGATTTTAAAAATTATCTTCTGAATAGTACGAACTAAAACAAAAGAACAACAATGAACTGTTATCGTGTTTTAGTGTTTTAAATCATAACTAGTAGATAATCGTTAGATTTTTAAAAATAGAGTATTACTTTTATGACTACAACGTAATATTATATAAAGAGATCACTTAGGTGAATTAATGTTAACAATATCAAAATATGAGACAACTAAAAATTACCAAACAGGTAACTAACCGCGACACCCTCTCGCTGGATAAGTACCTGCATGAAATTGGCAAGGTGGAGTTGTTGTCTGCTGACAAGGAGGTAGAACTGGCCAAACGCATAAAAAAGGGAGACCGGCAAGCGCTGGAAACCCTTATAAAAGCGAATTTGCGTTTTGTTGTGTCAGTTTCAAAGCAATACCAAAACCAGGGTCTTAGTTTGCCCGATTTAATTAATGAAGGAAACCTTGGATTGATAAAAGCAGCCGAGAGATTTGATGAAACAAGGGGATTCAAATTTATTTCGTATGCTGTTTGGTGGATTCGCCAATCAATACTTCAGGCTTTGGCCGAGCAGGCACGAATTGTACGTTTGCCTTTAAATAAGATCGGTTCGATCAACAAAATCAACAAAGCATTTAATAAGCTTGAGCAGGAATTTCAACGCGAACCAACCGTTGATGAAGTGGCCGAGTTAATGGAGTCGAAACCTGATTTAGTAGAGGACTCTATGAATTTCTCGAGTACACATATTTCAATGGATGCACCGCTGCGCGAAGAGGAAGGAAACAGCCTTTATGATGTGATGTTGAACGACGATTCACCAAAACCTGATGAGGAGCTGATGGACGGATCGCTGCGTCAGGAGATTGAACGCTCATTGTCAACGCTGGGCGACCGTGAAGCAGAGATACTTCGCTTTTATTTTGGGTTGAATGGGTATCAGCCGCATACATTAGAAGAGATTGGAGATGCGTTTGGATTAACGCGTGAGCGTGTGCGACAGATTAAAGAAAAAGCAATTAAAAAACTAAAAAATCAATACCGCAACAGGTTGCTAAAATCGTACCTGGGTAAATAAACCTAACTTTTATGAGAGCTTTGGTGGCACCCTCCATTCTGTCAGCTGACTTTAATAACCTTGGAAAAGACATAGAAATGATCAATCAAAGTGATGCCGATTATATTCACTTTGATGTGATGGATGGTGTTTTTGTACCGAATATTTCGTTCGGAATTCCGGTGATAAAACATGTCAATAAAATTGCCGAAAAACCACTCGATGTTCATTTAATGATCGTTGATCCCGATAAATTTGTCGAACCCTTTGTTGAGGCCGGCGCTTCCATTTTAACGGTTCATATCGAAGCCTGCAAACATTTACACCGAACCATTCAGCTGATAAAATCCTATGGGATTAAAGCAAGTGTGAGTTTGAATCCGCACACTCCGGTAGCACTATTGGAGGATATTATCGAGGATTTAGACATGGTATTGCTTATGTCGGTCAATCCTGGATTTGGTGGCCAGAAATTTATCGAAAACACCTACAAAAAGGTTCAGCAATTGCGCTCGATGATCGATAATGCCGGATCTGACTGTTTAATCGAAATTGACGGTGGTGTAAACTACGATACAGGGAAAAAGTTGCTTGATGCAGGTGCGAATGTTCTGGTAGCAGGTAGTTTTGTATTTAGCGCCGATAATCCGAAAGAAATTATTTCAGGCTTAAAATCACTGTGATCGAACAGCTGTTTCGTTACACTGATCTATATTTTTATCGATAACTTTTTGAGGTAAATCTCTCAACGCACAGTCTGATGCAGCACAGTCTGAACAGTTATGTGCCATCGTAATTTTATCCTTTTTAAAATCGACTTGTTTCTTCTTTGATGCCTTTTTAAAAAAGCGGTTATAGATTTTTACACCTGCCCAAATTACAGCTGCCGCCACTATCAGGTATGTAATAATTTCCTGAACCATTACATAAACAACTGAGCAACATTATAAGTAACAAAGCCTGCCAGCCACGCAAGACCGGTGGTGTACAAAACCGAAAACGCAGCCCATTTCCAGGAGCCTGATTCGTTTTTAATGGTCGCAACTACCCCAATACAAGGGAAGTAAATAAGAATGAAAATTATAAATGCTAACGCAACCGGCGTAGTAAAAACGGGTTCTCCGATATGTTTACCACTATGGTGAGTTTCATTTTGTAGCTTGTGCTGCAAATTAATTGTGTCTTCTCCGTCCTGAGTCTGATATAAAACTCCCATGGTACTTACAACAATCTCTTTTGCCGGTAGTCCGGCAACCACAGCAATACTCATTTTCCAATCAAAACCCAGCGGGCTCATTACCGGCTGAATAAACTTTCCGGCCCTACCCAGGTACGAATTTATCAGACGATCAGATTCGCGGGAGTGATTAACAGCAGTGATCTGTGCTTCTTTCTCTTGAGCGGTCAGTTCAGAATTCTCAATTTGTACAATCTCCTGTTCAAATTCGGCCGTTTTTTCTGTTGTTCGCGGAAAATATTCGAGTGCCCAAACAATAATTACACCGAGCAGAATGATCGTTCCAATTTTTTTCAGGTAGTGTTTTGTTTTGTCCCACATGTGATAAACGACATTCCTGAATGTTGGCAAACGGTAGGTGGGAAGCTCCATAACAAAAGGAGTTTCTTTATTCTTAAAGACCGTTTTATTCAGCACCTGTGCCGTGATAAATGCAAATGCAATTCCGGCAGCATAAATTCCAATTAACACCCACGCTTCGTACTTCTGAAAGAAGGCCGAAATGATTAAAATGTATACCGGAAGCCGGGCACTGCACGACATAAACGGAATAATAAGCATCGTAAGAATCCGGTCGCCACGGTTACGCATCGAGCGTGTGGCCAAAATAGCCGGTACGTTACACCCAAAGCCCATAATCATCGGTATAAACGATCGCCCGTGTAAACCAAAACGGTGCATAATATTGTCCATAATAAAGGCGGCACGAGCCATGTATCCCGATCCTTCGAGCAGCGATATAAAAAAGAACAGAATTAGAATGTTTGGCAAAAATACCAACACACTACCTGCTCCACTGATTATCCCATCTACAAGGAGGTCGTTTAACATTCCTTCGGGAATTATATTGCCTACGAAATTGCCAAGAGCAACAACTCCCATATCGATCCAGTCCATTGGGAACGCGCCGAGCTTAAATGTCGTCCAGAAAATAAAAAACAGCAGTGCAGTAAAAATCGGAAAACCAAGGTAACGGTTGGTTAAAATACTGTCGATTTTCTCCGAATTAGTCTTTTTTTCCTTACGTTTATTGCTGTATGTTTCGCGTAATGCACCTGCAATAAAACTGTATTTGGCATTGGCAATAACGGTTTCGCTATCGTCGTTTTCCAACAGTTCTATTTTTTTTATCTCTTTTAAAGTTACCTGTTGAATCTCTTCGAAATTCGAATAACTCGAGAGTAACTCAATAACCTGATTGTCTTTCTCAAGCAGTTTTATCGCCAAAAAGCGCGACGATATTTTATCTGTTATCGGCTTATCGGCTTTAATTTTTTTACGAATAGTCTTAATTGATTCTTCCAGGTCTTTTCCGTAATTGATATGAACGTGGCGCGAAATCGTATCGCGGCCTTCAAAAACCTCAATCACCTTTTCAATAAGCGAATCGAGTCCCAATCCTTTTGAACTAACTGTTGGAATGAGTGGAATACCGGTAAGTTTAGAAAGTTCGTCTTTGTCGAGCTTGAGTTTATTTTTCTCCAGCTCATCGAACATGTTTAGCGCCATAATACACCTCAGGTCCATGTCAATGAGTTGGGTCGTCAGAAAAAGGCTTCTTTCCAGGTTGGTTGAATCCAACACGTTTATGACAATATCCGGCGTTTGTTCGTAAATGAACTTCCGCACAAATATTTCTTCTTTCGAATAGGCCGTTAAACTATACGTTCCCGGAAGATCGTAAAAGTTAAAGGTGTAATTGCCTTTTTTAAAGGTTGCTTTATGAATATCGACAGTAACACCGCTATAGTTTCCAACTTTTTGTTTCGATCCGGAAATAAAATTAAACAGGGTTGTTTTCCCGCAATTCGGGTTTCCAACCAATGCAATATTAATTGTTCGGGTACGCTCCGATTGGTTTACCAGGTCGATGTTGCGGTCTATTGTACCTTCAAAATGATCAGGATAATTTTTTTTGAAATCTTTGGCAGGAATTACCTCAATCCGTTCAGCCTCCGATTTTCGCAAAGTAATATTGTAGTTCAGAATTTTGTATTCGGTAGGTCCGTTAAACGGGGCATTTTTTATGGCTCTGACTTCGTTGCCACGGATAAATCCCATTTCAGTAATCCTCTTTCGAAACGAACCATGACCCAAGACTTTGGTGATAACCACCAACTCATTATTTTTTGCCTCGCTTAATTTCACTCTCCCCCTGCTTTCTAAATTTAAATTAAATAAAAATAAGCGTACAAATATATTTAAATTCCGATGAAAAAAAATAAAATATATTTGTTCTTTACATAGTTACAACAAGTAGTTATTTTTGTTCGAACGAAGGAGGCGATAAATGGAGGAAGACAAGTTTTATAACAATATTCAAAAGGCATTGGATGATTTGCCCGAAAACTTCAGTATTCTGGAGGAGCAGATTGATGTGGGTATTCAAATGAAATATTTTGAGTTCACCAAAGCGTTGCGCGATAAAGATATTTCGGAGGAATGTTTCGAGGCAAGAGAAGAGCTGTTTGATGCAGAAGTGGATGAGGAACGGAAAAAGGAGATTTTAACTGCGATTGCTGTTTACGATGATGTAAAAGCATACCGGACACTCGAGCGTTTTGTGAAAGAGGCGCAGGGAGATCTGAAACAGTGGGGAACACTGGCTTTGCAGGAAAGTCGAATGCTGATGCACAGCTCATTGCTTGACGAGCAGCAGGTATTTATCTCGACAGGACTGGGGGGGAAAGGACAAAAATTGAGGTATTTTGTAGTATTTCTTTCGGTGCACGAACACGAGATGTTAAGCGAAACGCAGCAAAAACTATTGAAAGATGAGTTAATATTCGAATTAAATCATCATGATGGTGAATTTGAATCGATGGATTTTATGGAAGGCTTTTCGTCGGCACTGGTGATGCTTCCAATAACAGCCGAGATAAGAAACGTATTTCAGAATGTGATTAATGAATGCAACCAGTACGGTGGCTTTTTGCGCGAAGATATGGTAATTACCAATGTTAAGATTTTGTCGCGGGGAGAGATCATCCAGTTAATACATCAAAAGAAAAATAGCAACAACGATGAGTTGGAAGACGAATAAGATAAATGTAGCGATTCAGGTTTTGCCCGAAGCCGACGGAAAAGTAAAATACGAGTTGGTTGACAAAGCGATTGAAACAATTCAGAAATCTGGCTATCGTTACCAGGTTTGTCCGTTTGAAACGGTAGTAGAGTGTGAATTTAATGAATTGCCGGCTCTGTTGGAAAGTATTCATGCGGCCTGTGGAGAGGCCGGAACACAACGAATGATCACTAATATTAAACTTCAGGTAAACTTTGAAAACGACGTGGCTATTGAAGATAAAATGGAAAAATACGCGTAAATTAGTTGTTATCAGGCAGCTTAGTTTATTCGTAGAAAAGGCAGAATAAAAGGATTTGTAATAAATTTCAAAAAAATCTTGTGCAGATTTGTATTTATACAAATAAGCGCTATATTTGCACCGCTTTTAAAGCAAACACGTTCTGGACCTGTAGCTTAATTGGATAGAGCACCTGACTACGGATCAGGAGGTTAGGGGTTCGAGTCCCTTCAGGTTCACCAGAAAACAGAGAGTTGCAAGATTTATTTCTTGTAACTCTTTTTTTTTGCACAAAATTTGCCCAGCAAGTACCTTTGTTTCTATTTCAGTACAATCTTTATTAGTGCGATTTGAATAACCGGCGGAATATTCAAACCTGAAATATACTCCGCTCGGAGTGTAGTGCGTGGTGGTTGTGTTAAAAGATTATCCGGATTTGATACGTAAGGTTTATAAATGAATTTTAAATTTGAGAAATCTAAACTTAAACCTAACTAAAAACATGAACCGCAAATTTAAATTTTCTGCTTTGATAATTGGAGTTGTGGCGCTTCTGTGGGCGTGTCAAACACCGAATAAACCTGAAGAAATAACTGGTGAAACCGATGCTCCTAAAATCGTAAATATTATCAATTTTATCCGATTGCTCGAACCCCGTGATGAAAGAATTACAGAAACTGTGCTTTTTGAAACAACGGCCAAACAGGTAGAGATTATGAAACAATACCAGCTGGGTGGTACGTTTCTGTTACAATATGATGCGCTGCTGGATTCCCGGTATCAGGAATTATTAAAAGGTTTGCCTGCTGATTCGTTTGAAATTGGAGCCTGGTGGGAGATACCACAACCGCTGGTTGAGCATGCCGGGATGAAATGGCGTGGCCGTTATCCGTGGGACTGGCATGCAGATGTTGGCTTCTCAACAGGTTACACTCCTGAAGAACGGGAAAAGCTCGTTGATGTGTATATGGAAGACTTTAAAAAAATCTATGGCTACTATCCCAAATCTGTGGGATCATGGTTTATTGATGCTCACACCTTGAATTACATGCATAAAAAGTATGGAATTATAGCTTCCTGTAACTGTAAAGATCAAATAGGTACAGACGGATATACGCTTTGGGGAGGTTATTGGAACCAAGCTTATTATCCAAGTCAGAAAAATGCTTATATGCCAGCACAGAATGAGGAGAATCAGATTCCTGTGCCTATTTTTCGTATGTTGGGGAGCGATCCGGTTCGCCAGTACGATAACGGCATTGGGAACCAACATCAGGGGGTGATCACTTTGGAACCGGTTTATCCAAAAGCAGGTGGAGATTCAGCATGGGTTAACTGGTATTTAAAAGAGTTTGTTGAGGGCGAATGTATGGAGTTTGCTTACACGCAGGCAGGCCAGGAGAACTCATTTATCTGGTCTGGTGTTGAAAAAGGATTTCAGATACAGATGCCGCTAATCGCTCAATTGCGTAATCAGGGTAAAGTGAAAGTTGAGACATTAGCAGAGTCGGGTAAGTGGTTCAGAGCCAATTATCAGGTAACACCTGCTACATCTGTTACGGTTAATAATGATCTGGAGAGTGAAGATGTTCAGACTGTTTGGTTTAACAGCCGGTTTTACCGGGCAAATCTGTTTTGGAAAAATGGAACTTTACGGTTTAGGGACATTCATTTATTCGACGAAAATGTGTCGTCGAAATATTTAACCGAAAAAGTAAATTCAAACGAGTGTTATTTCTTCACGCTTCCATTTGTCGACGGTCATGTGTGGAGCTCGTCGGAAGAAATGGCCGGATTAAATTTAAAAGCCGTAATCGATGGACATGAAATAGCAGTACAAGGAGGTAAGCCGGAGATAAAGAGCTCTGAAAAGGGCTTGTTACAGGTTGTTTGGCCTTTGAGTACAGTAGAAGGAAATTTTGTTGTAAAGTTTACTGAGCAGCATATTTCGATGAAATTAGAATCAAAGGAAGCAGTTGACTGGTTTTGGGATTTAGATGTAAAATCAGGTGCTGAATTACCGTTTGTAAATGTTACTTCCTCCGGAGTGAACTGCGAATTTGATGGTGTGAATTATTCCGTAAATGCAAATGAAGGGATTTTCGCTAAATCTTCACCGGGGGCAGTCTTAAAGCTAAGCCCCGTTAATAATACGATTCTACTTGGTTTAAATAACAAGTAAATCAATAATCTGTTTCAAATACAAACCTTTCGAAGAATTAGAATGATCATGAATAAATTCAGTATTTCGATCCTTTTCCTGTTGCTTTTGTGTAATTATTTGCAAGCCCAGTCTCAATCGGAAACCGTTACTCAGTTGAACTGCGAATACCTTATCAATCCGCTTGGAGTTGATTCTCCTAATCCCCGTCTTTCCTGGAAGATGACGGATCCGAGACTTGGCGCGAAACAATTGGCGTATCAATTGCTGGTTTCAACCGATTCGCTTGCTGTTGTAAAAGGCCAGGGAACGATCTGGGATTCGGGTAAAATCTTATCCGACGATATGCTTGTTTGTTACAGCGGAAACGAACTAAAACCATTTACCAAATATTTTTGGTCGGTAATAGTATGGAACAATAACAATGAAAAGTCGACCTCGGCCATCGCTTCATTTGAAACCGGAATGATGGGTGTCGAAAATTGGAAAGGGAGCTGGATAAGCGACCACAGTGATAAAAACGAAAAAGCTGCTCCTTATTTCAGAAAGGAGTTTAAAACTGAAAAGAAAATAAAATCGGCGCGAGCCTATATGGTTGCGGCTGGTTTATACGAGTTATACTTGAACGGAGAAAAGATAGGTAATCACAGACTTGATCCAATTTATACCCGTTTCGACCGTCGTAATCTGTATGTTACCTACGATGTAACTGATCAGCTAAAAAATGGTAGAAATGCCATTGGAGTTCTTTTGGGTAATGGTTGGTACAACCACCAGTCATTGGGCGTTTGGGATTTCCATAATGCACCATGGCGAAACCGGCCGGCTTTTTGTCTCGACCTTCGAATTACCTATGAGGATGGATCTGTGGAAACAATTGTTTCTGAGCGCGATTGGAAAACTTCAACAGGAGGAGTTGTTTTTAACAGCATCTACACCGGCGAACATTTCGATGCCAGAGAAGAACAGGACGGCTGGAACAAACCCGGTTTCGACGATAGTAATTGGCAGGGAGTTAAATACCGACCTGCTCCTTCTCAGAACATTGTTTCTCAACTATTACATCCCATTCGAAATGTAGAGGCGATCATTCCTCAGAAAATGACAAAAATAAATGATACCACCTATTTGTACGATCTGGGAAGAAATATAGCCGGTGTTAGTCAAATTAGGGTAACCGGCGATGAAGGAACAATTATCAAACTTAAACATACCGAAAGATTGTCGGATGACGGGAGAGCTGATGGTTCGAACATAGATGTTTACTACCGGGGAGATAAAATTACGGATCCTTTTCAAACAGATATTTTTATCCTTAGTGGGAAAGGAGAGGAGCAGTTTATGCCGAGGTTTAACTATAAAGGTTTTCGTTATGTTGAAGTTACCAGTAGCCAACCAATTGATTTGAAAAAGGACAACCTTACGGGTTATTTTATGCACAGCGACGTGCCATCGGCCGGCACTATTGAAGCATCAAATCCATTGATCAATAAGTTGTGGTGGGCTACAAATAATTCTTATTTATCTAATCTGTTTGGTTACCCAACCGACTGTCCGCAGCGCGAAAAAAATGGCTGGACCGGAGATGCCCATTTTGCCATTGAAACTGCACTTTACAATTTTGATGGAATTACCATCTATGAAAAATGGCTGGCCGATCATCGTGATGAACAACAACCCAACGGAGTGCTTCCGGATATTATTCCTACAGGCGGCTGGGGCTATGGTACTGATAATGGAGTAGACTGGACCAGTACGATTGCCATTATTCCGTGGAATATTTATCTGTATTATGGCGACAGTAAATTATTGGCCGATTGTTACAACAACATAAAACGCTATGTGAATTATATCGATTCCCGCAGTCCCGACGGTTTGACATCGTGGGGCCGTGGCGACTGGGTGCCTGTTAAATCGCAGTCTACCAAAGAATTGATGTCTTCCATTTACTATTATGTAGATACAAAGATTCTTGCGGATGCTGCAAAACTATTTGACAAAGAGGATGACTTTAACCATTATTCAGCTCTTGCACAGAAAATAAAACAAGCCATCAACGAAAAATACCTGGACAAGGAAACCGGTATTTATGCCAACGGAACACAGACCGAACAGAGTATGCCGCTAATGTGGAATGTAGTTCCGGCAGATATGCGACAACAGGTTGCCGATAATCTGGCGAAAAAGGTAGAAGAAAATGGTTTTCATTTGGATGTTGGTGTGCACGGAGCAAAGGCACTTTTATTTGCATTAAGCGAAAACGGACATGCTGAAGCCGCTTATAAAGTGGCTGTTCAGGACAAATATCCTTCGTGGGGATGGTGGATTGAAAACGGAGCGACAACATTGCTCGAGAACTGGGATCTTGAAGCCGAACGGGATATTTCTGATAATCATATGATGTTTGGTGCCGTGGGAGGTTGGTTTTTCAGAGGATTGGGCGGAATATATCCGGACGAGAACAATCCAGGTTTTAAGAATGTGATTCTCCGCCCTAACTTTATTTCTTCATTGGAAAACATTAAAGTGTCTCACCAAACTCCTTACGGAGAAATCATTTCGGCGTGGCAACACAAAGGTAAAGGGATTATTTATTCGCTTACTCTTCCTGCCAATTCTGTTGCCGACTTTTATGTGCCTGCAGGCTATTCTATCCAAAAAGCAAGTGATGCCCTTAATGGTAAAAAAGTAAACCTGACAGTGAATGAAAATGGTAGCTGCAAGTTGCAGTCAGGAAGTTATGTGATTGAACTTAAATAATCAGTTTCAAAAACCAGATTAATTAAACCTGTTTCGGAAGTGGGCAACCAGCAGGATGCTTACAATACTCCCAACTACAATGATCAGATTGACCAATACTTCGCCTAATGTTATAATTTGTACGTCTGCCATAACTGTAAATTTTTAAGTTTTATACTATTGTTTTATGCGTGTATTAGTAACATGGTGATTAATGTGAAAAATGAGGCAACCATAATTACTGCTGCAATGCTTAAATACTTTTCAATTGTTGTTTTCATTTTTGTTTCGCTTTATAATATGAATAATTACAGAGGCAAAAGTACAGCAACAGTATGGCAAAGGGTATGACAGAAAATGTCAGGAAAACCTGAGAAGAAGTTAATAAATGTTAAGCCAGAAGTTAATATTGATTGGAAGAATAGCGTCTTTAGCAACTCTCTATTTCGACAGAAATTCATTAAAATTACCGGCAAGGAAAGTGGCTTTTTGATCGGGATGGTCCTCCAATATTCGCTCCCAAATTATATTAAAACCAATTTCTCGAAACCGTTCAACTTTTAGTTCCTGGTAGGTTATTCCGGCAAAAATGTAATTATTCAGTTGTCGTTCTTTAAAATAATAAAGCAACTTATTAATTAAGTAGAAGTTGTTGTCGGTCGAATTCGAGTAGATGGAATAAAAATAAAAGACCGTTGGATTTTCGTCAACATGCCTCGAAAGGTCGTTTTCAGTCAGCTGATGTTCTTGTTTCTTTTGGTCGCGAATCAATCCGTAAGCCTCATATTTTAATGGTAAAATGGCCATGTGTCCACCGTGATAGCCTGAATGATCGCGAATAACAAGGTTAAGTTCGGGTAATATTTTAGCTGCAGTTTTTACTACATCCTGTCGAATAGGTGTGCTATTCTTTTGGTTTTCCTGAATATAGGAGATAAAATTAAAGTCTTTGTCGAGTTCCAGTTGATCAATCCGGCTTGTTTCGTGAGTAATTTCGGCTTTAAAATCGTTGGCGTTTCGTACTACATTCGAAAGCAATGTGAGCGAATACATCCATTTTTTAAAATCGAAATATACCGGCATAGGTAGATTGGTGTTCAGGTTACGAATAAGCTGATGTGGAACGCCAAAATCTTCAACAAGTAACTTTTCTTTATCCGATTTTATGAGGCTCTGGTTGTTCTCCCATCGGATTACAGTGCGAGCATCCACATCCATCATTGCCGCAAAATCAAGTTGAGTCAGGTTGCGATGTTTTCTGTAATCAATCAGAAATTCTCCGAGTGTGTAGTATCTTTTCACGTATTCGAGTTTAAACGTGTAGCTAAGATAAAAAAAATAGTAGACTGACATGTCACATCAGATTCCGGATAAAGTTTGGGGTTAATGTTTCTTACACGAGTAAGAAGGAGAAAAAGGAGTTATAATTTATAACACCTTTTCTCTTTTTATAGAAGCTACAATAATATAAACCAATAGCGAAGCCGCAATTCCAAAAATATTGGCATCCAGTCCGAGCGGAAGTTCCAGTCCCGACAGAATTAGGAACAGTGTTAACGAACCTCCGGTTAGCATGGAGAACAGTGCTGCTAACTTATTTGGGTTTTTGGAGAATAAAGCTGCCAGCACCGGAATAATCATTCCCGAAACCATAAAGGAGTAGGAGTGGAGCATTAAATCCAGCACACTTGTCATTTTTAAGGCCAGTAACAAAGCAATTGATCCAATTATCAAAGTCAGCAACTGCGAAAGAAGCAAACTTTTTCTGCCGTTGTGCAAGCGGAATACATCGGTTAGTAAGTTCCCTGATGCCGCCATTAAACAACTATCGGCAGTTGACATGATGGCCGAAAAATAGGCCGATAACACTATTCCCAGAAAACCAACCGGGAGTATTGTTTTTAGCAATACCGGAAGTCCCATTTCTGCATCGAGGTTTGCTGCGTTATAACCCGGTAATAACTGATTCTCCATAGCTACGCGTGCAAACATTCCTAATATTACTCCTATAAATGCCATTAACGGGTATTCAAATAGTCCGGCAATAAACCAACCACGTTGTGCGGTTTGTGTATTCTTTGCTGCATAAATCCGCTGATAAAGAGTCATCCCGATAAACCAAATTGGAATAATGGTAAACATCCAATTTACAATTTGCTGCCAACTTACATTGCGAAGTGATAAGAACTCGCCAGGGAGTGTGTTTGTAACCGCTTCGAATCCTCCAATACGTACATAGGCAAAAGGTAGACCGACAAAAATCAGCCCTGCCATAAGAATGATCCATTGAATGGTGTCGGTGTAGATAACAGCCTTTAGCCCTCCCAAAACCGTATAAACAATGGCAATTGTTCCCATTAACAGCAAAGCATTATCAATGCTAAGTCCATCAAAAGTTGAGGCAGCCAGTTTTGCTCCTGCAAGTATTTGCGAACTGGTAAACCCCAGATAACCTATGGCAGAGATCAATCCGGCAATTAGTGCCACTTTTCTGTCGAAAACAAATTCCAGAAACTGCGGAAAGGATAGAAATCCTTTTCTACGTGCTAATCCCGAAACTTTTGGAATAAGAAGCACGCCACTTAACCAGGCACCCAGCAAGCCGGTAAATAAAAGCCAGCTTCCTGAAAGGCCCATAGTAAATCCCAGTCCACCCAATCCGATTGAAAAGCCGCCGCCAACATCGGTCGCAACAACTGATAATCCGATGTGGATGCTGCTGAGTTTTCTCCCGCCAACAAAGTAGTCCTCGGTATTTTTGTTTTTTCGAAGAAAATATACCCCAACACCCAGCATGGCAAGGAGGTACACACAGAAAATAGAAAGGTCGATCCAGCTCATTACTTAATATTCACATTAAGCTTCAGGTACGAAGACTGGTCGACATGTTTGATAAAACCACGTTTTATAAGAGACAGTATTGATTCCTGTCCTTTTGTGGCCGACAATTTCAGGTCTTTAATTATATCGCCGTAAACGTATTTTTCTTTTTCTTCTAAAAGTTTTAAAATATCTTTCTCAAAAGGATTTGTGATTTTTTGAATGTCAATTGTTTTTTTGTTACTCATAAATATTTACTGCTTTCTTTTTAATTGTCCTCATTTGTTAATTCCATGTACCGGTCACAGTTTTTCCAACCTTTCATCCCTCGATTACAAAATACGTTTCTGAAAAGAGGCAAAGGCATATCCTTCGATTTTTCTATTCCGTTAAACAGGGGGCAGGTTTTGGCAAAATGGCATCGGTATCCCAGGTTCATATCAAATGTGTTTATATAATACGTTCATACTTTCAATCTTTCCTGCTATATGCGTGTTTTTAATAAGTGTACCGGAATAACGGTAATTCAGTTTCAGAAAAGTTTTGTTCATTCCCGGAGAATTTAGCCGGGCAATGGTATACAGCGTTTTAATGCCCTGTTCTTTCATCGATATTTCCATGGCATCAAGCAAAAGCAAGGCAAGCTTGCGTCCACGATGTTGTGGTAAGGTAGCAAAATCTGTCATCTCTGCATTTTTACCCTCTTTGTCAATCTCTGCAGATGCCAAAGCAATGAGTTGTCCTTCTGCCTCGGCTCCAAAGTATTGAGTTCCGTCTTGCATCGATTTTAAAACAAAACCGGGATTGTAAATGGGGAACGGATAGGTAACGAATACCTTGCGGTAAATTTCCGTTATTTTCTCAAAATCTGTTTTGTCCAGTTTCCTTACCTGCACTTCCGGAACCTTTACTTTTTGTGTAAGAATGAAAGATTCCTGTTGTTCCAGCATCTTATTAAATTCGTTAAGCCGGTCGGTTTCAATTTCAAGCAGCCTGTCGGAATTCAGAAATTTTGATACAAAAAACGCTGTGTATTTATCGTTGTAAAATGCCGGTATCTGCGCTTCGGGGAAAAAGCCATCAGCTAAAAACAACGGAGTAGCAAAGTCCGGAATTTTACAAAATATTTTTGTGTAACCATGTTTTCTGGCTAACTCATTAATCTCGTGAATAAATGTTGTGTTACAATCAGAAGGATTCAGTTTCATCAGGTAAACGCGGCTGTTTAATTGCCCATGATGAATAACACTTCCGTTGCCAATTTTTTCAATTTTATCCTGCATCTTCCTCCCTTCTGTTCATCCGTTCGTTGTCTTCCGGCACCAGCGATATAGCATCGTTGGTATCCGATAATAACTTTTCAATACCAATTGCTTCGGTTTCATCGCCTTCTTCAATTTTTAAATCGAGGTTGCAGTTGTCGCAATCCCTGTCGCACATTTTTTGCTCATAAGAGTCTGGTTCTTTATAGGTGGTAATTACGCCTTCGTAGTTCCGAAGCACCACTTTATTTGTCGACCATGAAATAATATAATTAGGCATTACCGGAATCTTTCCACCTCCTCCGGGTGCATCTATTACATAAGTAGGTCTTGCAAAACCACTTGTATGGCCAACCAAACTTTCCATAATCTCTATTCCTTTTCCAATAGGTGTTCTGAAATGTGACAACCCTTCAGAAAGATCGCATTGGTACAGATAATAAGGTCGTACTCGGTTCTGAACAAGTTTATGAAGCAATGATTTCATAATTCTCGGACAGTCGTTTACATCGGCCAACAAAACGGATTGGTTACCCAATGGGAATCCGCCATCGGCCAGTTTTGCTAAAGCTTCTTTAGATGAGGCGGTTATTTCTTTTGGGTGATTAAAGTGCGTGTTGATCCATAATGGTTGGTATTTCTTTAATATTGAAATCAGGTTATCGGTAATTCGGTAGGGGAGAACAACCGGCATTCTTGTTCCTATTCTTACGATTTCAACATGAGGGATTTCGGTGATCTTTGCCAATAGCCAGTCTATTTTACTGTCAGGTAGCATAAAAGGATCGCCACCAGACAACAATACATCTCTAACCTGTGGTGTGTTGGCAATGTAGTCGATTCCTTTTTGCAACTGATCTTTTGACGGTACAAAGTCGATATCGCCAACCTTACGTTTGCGTGTGCAGTGGCGACAATACATCGAACAGGTATTACTTACGTGAAAAAGTACGCGGTCGGGATAACGATGTGTAATTCCCTCAACCGGGCTGTCGCGGTCCTCCGACAACGGATCTTCCAGTTCTGATTTTAATGTGACCAGCTCTTCAATACCTCCGAAAGACTGTTTAAAAACCGGGTCGTTTTTAAAATCCTGCTTGTTAATTAACGAAAGGTAATAAGGCGTTATCGATAAAGGAAATTTTTCGAATGTTTCACCTAACTTTTTCCTTTCTTCATCTTCAAATTTAACTCCCAATAGTTCTTCAAACTTATCCAAACTTCTTATTGAATGTCGTAATTGCCACTTCCAGTCTCTCCATTTTGAAAGTTGTGCTTCCGATTCGATTTTTTGTGCAATTGTCTGCTGTCTGTTATTATATATCATAAAACTTTTTTTACCCGAGATCTTTCGGGTGATTGCTGTCTGTCTGTAGTGAATTATTGAGCTACACCAATAAAGGTGATGCTAATTAGGGACGTACATCAGTTTTATGTTTCTGATGTCGTTCTTAATAATTGCTTCTTCGGCTGCGCTCAAATTTGGTTCGGGCACAATAATGAATAGTTCCCCCTGCCGAACTTTGGTGTAATGGGAAAAAATACGCCACTTTTCTGCGTCTATTTTGCTGTTTAGTTGTATTTCGTAAATATTGGTTTCTCCATTCTGCTCAATGGTTAAAATATCCGGTGAAAATACGTCACGAGATGATTGTGTTGTTATTTGGGGAGATGACGAGTAACTATTCAATAAACCTGTTTGAACAGATAGTTCGTAAGACTGTTCTTCTAGTTGAGAAATAACTGTTTTAGCAACCTGCTGTTTTGTTAGCGAAGTAATGTTCATAAATTAAATAGTTTCTATGCGAACAAAATTAGAAAAAAATAACGGCATACAAATTCAGCTGCGTGTTAAATTCATTGTTAATATTGATTTCATGTAAGCGTAATGTACATTTGTGTATATAACAATATATTTGTAGATTAAAATAATTTCTATAGAAATAATAATATATGAGTAAACTAATAATTGCCTCTAACAGGCTCCCGGTAATGATAAACAAAGATGACGATGGTATGACTATTAAATCAAGCGCCGGAGGACTGGCAACAGGTTTAAAATCGTATCATAAAGAGGGCAACAGTGTTTGGATTGGTTGGCCCGGAGTTATGCCTGAAACAAAAGAAGAAGCTAAAGAAATTACTCAACTACTCGAAACGCAGAAATGTCTTCCGGTATTTTTAAACGAAGAATTGATTTCTAACTATTACGATGGATTTAGCAATGCCACACTGTGGCCGTTATTTCACTATTTTGCTGAATTTGCCGAGTTTAACGAAACATACTGGCAATCGTACTGCCAGGTGAACGAACTTTTTGCCAATGCGATAATTGAGCAGGCCGAAGAAAACGATATTGTGTGGGTACACGATTATCAGCTATTACTTTTACCACAGATCCTTCGCGAAAAAAGACCCGATCTAACCATTGGTTTCTTCCTGCATATCCCGTTTCCATCGTACGAATTAATCCGAATTTTGCCCTGGCGCGAAAAACTGGTGGACGGATTACTTGGAGCCGATCTCATAGGTTTTCATACATACGATTATGCCCGACACTTTATAAGTTCGGTAAAACGACTCTTGGGTTACGATGTTGATTTTAATCAGATTAAGATTGATGGCCGTCAGGTATTTATTGATGTGTTTCCGATGGGTATCGATTTTGAAAAATTTGAATCGCATGCACTTAAGATTCAGAGTAAACCTGTTCAGGAACGATCGAAAGAACATCAGGATATCGACAGGTTTCTTCTCAGTATGCCAAACCGAAAATTGATTCTGTCGATTGATAGGCTCGATTATACAAAAGGAATACCGCAACGTTTACATGCATTCAGGCACTTTTTGGAAGAACATCCGGAGTATCGCGAGCAGGTTTCCCTGATAATGCTTACCGTTCCGTCGCGTACAGATGTGGAACAATACCAGAACCTTAAAAACGAAGTTGATGTGCTGGTAGGTAACATAAACGGTGAGTTTGGTACCTTGAACTGGAATCCGGTGATTTATTTCTACAGGTCTGTTCCTTTCGAGAACCTAATTGAGTTATACAGTTCGGCAGATGTGGCTTTACTTACACCGCTTCGCGATGGAATGAACCTAGTGGCCAAAGAATACCTTGCATCAAAAGTTAACCGAAAAGGGGTGCTGATATTGAGTGAAATGGCAGGTGCCGCAAAAGAACTTGGAGAAGCCATTTCTGTTAACCCGAATAATATCCCGGATACTGCCGATGCGATTTATAAAGCCCTGGTAATGTCGGACAGCGAGAGTGAGAAGGCGATTACTACCATGCAACAACGTATTAAACGCTACGACATTCATAAGTGGGCATCCGAATTTATGACGGCACTTCATAAAACCATTGAGCAACGTTCGGAACATCACGCGCGAAAGTTGACGGCAAGAATAAAAAGCAAAATTCAGACGGAGTTTTCCGAGGCGAAATCAAGAGTGCTATTCCTCGATTACGACGGAACACTGCAGCGTTTTTATGCCAACCCACAGTCGGCCAGTCCTGATGAGGAACTGTATAACCTGCTGGACAAACTGGCGGCCGATAATAAAACAAAACTGGTGTTGGTGAGTGGCCGCGACAGGGAAACTTTTGATCGTTGGTTTGGCAATAAAAAGTATACCCTAATTGCGGAACATGGTGCGTGGTTAAAAGAAGTTGGAAAAGGATGGGTTGAACGTAAACCCGTTCATACCGAGTGGAAAGAAAATATTTTGCCGGTTCTTGAATCGTATGTTGATCGCACGCCGGGAAGTTTGATCGAAGAAAAAACCTATTCACTTGTTTGGCACTATCGCAAAGCCGATATTGAATTAGGCGTGTTGCGTGCACTTGAGTTGGTTCACGATATTTCAAACCTGATTTTCAATCAGGATCTGGAAATTCTTGAAGGTAAAAAAGTGGTTGAAATAAAGGTTTCGGGTATTAATAAGGGAACCGCTGCAACAGAGTTCCTCTACGGCAATTCGTCTGATCTTATAATGGCTTTAGGCGATGACTGGACGGATGAGTTCCTGTTTAAAGAACTTCCGGAACAAGCTCATACAATTAAAGTCGGAAGCGAAAATTCAGTAGCCAAATATTACCTCAACAATTATAAAGAGGTAAGAACCTTTTTAGGCAGTCTTGTAAAATCATAGTTAAAAAAGAAATCATACAAGAGGTTTCTGTTATTATTTATTCAAATTTCAATAGGTTACAATCATGGATAATTTGAACTATGCAATGATCGGAAATTGCAAAAGTGCTGCATTAATTTCCGATAAAGGATCGATTGACTGGTGTTGTTTACCCGATTTTAACTCTTCATCGGTGTTCGCCAAAATACTGGATGAAAAGAAAGGCGGGAGTATGGAATTCCTGGTGGACGACAGTTATGAAATTAGTCAAAGCTACATAAGAACAACAAATATTGTTTCAACATTCTTTAAAAACGAAGACTCATGTTTTGAAGTGGTGGACTTTATGCCACGGTATAAAACAAACGAGTTTGGGTACTTTACGCCACCCGAAATAATCCGTTACATAAAATACAAGTGGGGAAAGCCAAGCTTTAAAATCAGGTATAATCCAAAAGTGGAATATGCACGATTTAAAACCAATACGGTTGTTGACGAAGAATATATAAAATGTTACACTACCGAGGGAGATTATGATTCGCTCTACCTGTATACTGACCTCGATAAACAGGCCATTGTAAATGAAGAGGAGATCACGTTAACGAAAAATGCTTTTGTGCTTGTTTCGTACGATCAGAAGCTGTTGACCCAGACACTTGACAGACAGTATCTTAAACTACAGAAAACAAAGGTGTACTGGTTGGAGTGGGCGAATAAACTCACATCATTTACAAAATACAATAGCGAGATTGTTCGAAGTGCCCTAGTGTTAAAACTCTTAAGTTACGACAAGTCGGGAGCCGTTTTGGCCGCTGCTACAACTTCGTTGCCCGAAACAATTGGTGAGGAAAGAAACTGGGATTATCGTTTCTGCTGGATACGCGATGCGTCGATGGTTATTAAAGTAATGTCGAGCCTGGGGCACCTGAATACCGTAAAACGATTCATGCGTTTTATTATCGATATTATTCCGGATAAAGATGAAAAGATCCAGATTATGTACGGTATTAATCGCGAGAAAAAGCTTGAAGAGGAAGTGCTTGACCATTTAAGCGGTTACCAAAATTCGTACCCGGTACGCGTTGGGAATGCTGCCTACATTCAAAAGCAGAACGACATTTATGGCATTCTGATGGATGTGATTTACCAGCAGTTTACCGAGTTTAAAATTTCGCTTGAAGACAGTGAGTCGCTGTGGACAATTGTTAGAAGCATCGTAAAAACGGTAGCCAATAACTGGACGAAACCGGACAAAGGGATTTGGGAGATTCGAACAGAAGACAGGCATTTCACTTTCTCGAAAGTACTTTGTTGGGTGGCCATCGATAGAGCGATTAAAATTGCACACTTCATTCATAAAGATAGTTACATGAACGAATGGCAACCGCTGGCTGATACAATAAAAGCTGACATTTTTGCCAATGCCTGGAATGAAAAAGCAGGTGCATTTACTCAGGCGTATGGATCAGAAGACCTTGATGCATCGACACTTTTAATGCATTCTTACGGATTTATCGATCCTAAAGATGAGCGCTTTGTAAAAACGGTTCAGGCAACTGAACGTGAACTGTGTTTTGAAGGGCTTATGTACAGGTATAAAAATCAGGATGATTTTGGTTTGCCAAGCTCATCGTTTACAATTTGTACATTCTGGCTGATAAACGCTTTAAATGCCACAGGGCAGCGCAAAAAGGCAAAAAAACTTTTCGATCAGTTGTTGTCGTACAGTAATCATGTAGGGCTGTTTAGCGAGGATATCGATTTTAAAACCAAACGTTTATTGGGAAATTTCCCGCAGGCTTATTCGCATTTGGCACTAATTGAAACGGCCATTAACTTCGCGAAAGGAGAAACAACGGAAGATGAACAGATTCTTGACGCAATACATTAGAAATTAACTAAATAAGCTGATCGTTATTTGTTTCAAGCTCCGAATCGAGCGTAATCATCGGAGAGGCTTCAATTTTCTCAATATCAAGGATTTTAACCAGGGTGTTTAATCCTGCTTCAACAGTTGCCAACTCACTTTCGTTAAGTTGTAAAAGCTTTTCCGAAAGTTGTTCGTGCAATAACGAAGGTATGGAGCTTAATAACTTGTGGCCTGCCGAAGTAAGTGTAATATTCACAACACGTTTATCACCGGTTTTCGGAAGCCTTGCCAGGAATCCTTTTTTTTCCAATCGGTTAATAATACCGCTAACGGTACTTGGATTTAAGTTGAGATATTTTCTAATCTCGCCCTGCGTAGATTGGTAATTCGGAGATTCATTTAAAAAACTTAAACAAAGGACCTGTGGAATACTCACGCCATGTTCTTTCTGTATTTTTTTCGATTCGATGTCGACTGAACGAACTATTTTTCTGATTTTGATTAAAATATCCGTGGTTTCCATTTTCTTCGTATGCAAATTTTTTGCTAATATAACGTGAATATGGGATAAGCGATCGTAGCGGCTATGGAAAATTTTAGGATGAACTATAAACAGGTTGGCAAAATCACCGCTTGTTTGTTATTCCGGAGAGTTTGATTCGTAAGTAATTGTACAATGCAGGCAGAGTCCAATCGAAAAATAATACATGTTGACATGGATGCATTTTTTGCATCGGTTGAACAGCTCGATCATCCGGAGTTGCGTGGTAAGCCTGTTGCCGTGGGTGGAACCAGCGAGAGGGGTGTGGTTGCAGCTGCCAGTTACGAAGCCCGAAAATTTGGTGTACGATCAGCCATGTCGTCGAAAGTGGCAAAACGTAAATGCCCCGACCTGATTTTTGTAAAACATCGTTTCGATCGTTATAAGGAAATTTCTTCGCAGATACGAACCATTTTTCTGGAATATACCGACCTGGTGGAGCCGCTTTCGCTCGACGAGGCCTACCTCGATGTTACCTACACCAAAAAGGGCAGGCCCTCGGCAACATTGATCGCGAAGGAGATCAGGCAACGCATTTTTAATGAAACCGGTTTAACGGCGTCGGCCGGTGTGTCGTACAATAAGTTTCTGGCAAAAGTCGCCTCCGATGTGAATAAACCCAACGGAATGTTTGTGGTAACTCCTGACAAAGCACAGGCATTTATTGACCAGTTGGAAATCCGAAAATTCTTTGGAATAGGAAAGGTGACTGCAAAAAAGCTCAACGAAATGGGCGTTTGGTATGGCCGCGATTTAAAACTAATCGATCGGCTGGAACTAACCCGGATGTTTGGAAAGGCCGGCAACTACTATTATGATATTTGCCGGGGAATTGATAACAGGGAGGTACAACCGTCGCGCGAAAGAAAATCGGTTGGTGCAGAGAATACCTTCTCACAGGATTTGTTCCGTGAAGAAGAACTGAAAAAGGAACTTTTAGTAATTACCGAAAAAGTTTGGGAGCGGGCAAGCCGGTCAGGAGTAAAAGCCAAAACTGTAACCTTAAAGTTTAAATATGCCGATTTTGAACAACATACCCGCAGCAAAACCCTTGAGCCATTTATTGTTTCAAAAGAAATCTTTATTCGCGAAAGCCTGAAACTGATAAAACTGGAAGGTGGATTTGTAAAAGGAATTCGGCTACTGGGACTAACACTCTCGAACTTTTTGCACGAGCAGGAGGGAGAGATTGGTGTTCAGCTGGTGATAGAATTTTAATTTCGATTAGTGAAAAATTATTGTTGAACTATATTATGTCCTTTAACTCTCGTATCTTTCCATCTAATTAATAATCATGCAGGCCGATTGGGAAAAATACTGCCAGCTTCGGTCTTTGAGCTTCAGAATTCATTATGAAACGAATTAAACGCTTTTTACTTATTGTTATTCTTTTGGTGATAATTGCTTATCTGTTGGGACCCAAACCACCAAAACCCGAATTAAATAAAGACCTGCCATCAATTTCGGCAAGTATTGCGAATATTGAAAGTTTTGTAGAACGAAAAGAAGCTGCATTTTCGATAAAACCGGATAACGAATCGAGGATATTTTGGGCGAACGATTCGCTAAAGGAAAGAACGGATTATTGTGTGCTTTACCTGCACGGATTTTCGGCATCGTGGTATGAGGGGCATCCGGCGCATGAGCGTTTTGCACAGCATTTTGGCTATAACTTATACATTCCGCGCTTGCACGATCATGGGTTGGTTACCGAAGATCAGCTGATTGATATGACACCGGATAAATTGTATGCATCGGCAAAAGAAGCTTTGATGATTGCCCGGGGAATGGGAAGGAAAGTGATTATAATGAGTACTTCAACCGGAGGAACACTTGGACTAAAACTGGCCGCTGATTTCCCGGAGTATGTGGATGGATTGATTCTTTATTCCCCGAATATAAAGGTGTATAACAAATCGATGGTACTATTGTCGAAACCGTGGGGATTACAAATTGGACGAAAAGTTATGGGGGGGAAATATCGCGTTTCTGATGATGACCCAGAGTCGGAGGATTGTAAATACTGGAATTGTAAATATCGGGTAGAAGCGCTGGTTTATTTGCAGCAATTATTAGATGCCACCATGACCAAAGAAACGTTTAACCGGGTGACGGTGCCTGTATTTCTGGGGTACTATTATAAGGATGATGAGAACCAGGATAATACCGTTAGTGTTGATGCAATGCTCGATATGTTTGATGAACTGGGAACATTGCCGTCGCAAAAGATTAAAAAGGCATTTCCTGATGCCGGCAACCATGTTATTGCCTGCGATCTAAGCTCGGGAAGTGTTGAAGAGGTTATAAACGAAACCATTCGTTTTGGTGAAGGAATTCTGGGTTTAAAACCAACGAACTAGCAAGAAAATAATCTAGTCAGCAAGTTTAATCCAAACTGGGATTTTCTGAATCAAAAGGTCTATTTCTCCTTGTAACAGATTTCTCCTCGTGCCTCGTCGAAATGACAGATTCTTATCGTTATGATATTTGTGCAGCAGCTTCCTCGTCCAAAAACCAGGTGAGAGTACCATTTTCCGGCGAAATATAATAGGCTGGCAATAATTGAGCGGCATCGTTATCATTCATAATTTCCGATATCCGTAAGGCCTTATTCGTTCCGGTAACAAGAAAAAATACCTGGTTGGCATTATTTATTACGTTGCCTGTAATTGTAATTCGTTTTTGTCCGGTAAGCGGATGAACAGCAACAGCACAGTTTTGCTCGTGTTCAAATAAATCCAATTGATCAGGAAAGATTGATGCAGTATGACCATCGTCGCCAAGTCCGAGAATAATCAAGTCGAACACCGGGTTTTTACCCCTTGAGTTTAATGTGTCTTCCATTTCTTTCGAATAACGAAGTGCTTCCAGTTCCGGATCTTGTTCGCCTTGTATCCGATGTATATTATTTTCCGGAATATTAATGTTCGAAATCAGGTAGTCAACGGTCATTTTATAGTTGCTTTGTTCGTCGGTTGGAGGAACGCAACGTTCGTCGCCCCACCACAAATGAATCCTTTGCCATGGAACCTGCTCAGCATATTTTTTACTGATCTTTTTAAAAAGTCCTTTAGGTGAATAACCGCCCGAAAGCGCAATGTCGAAAATTTCCTGATTAGAATTTTGTACCATCTTAATGATCTCCTTCGCGATGGCATTGTAAACATTCTTAGGTTTAGAATAAATTTTCACTTCAGTAAAGGTTTCCATCTCAATTAGTTTAATGCTTCTTCACAAATATATGTTAAAGTTCACAATACAAACCATCGTTAGATAAGTTTTTGCAAGGATAGCGCCATTTTCCGTTTCCAATTAATTTGTCCGAATCTTCTGGCCCCCAACTACCTGCAGGGTAACCGTAAATTGGGATTTCAGGATTGGTATCCCAGGCGTTGATTATTGGCTGAACAAATTTCCAGGCTGCTTCAACAGCGTCGCCACGGGCATAAAGTGTAGCATCTCCCTGCATACAATCAAGCAAAAGGCGCTCGTATGCCGCCGGAACTTTTTTGTCGGCCAGATCGGAGTAATGGAAATCCATATTTACCGTTTGTACCTTAAATCCTGTTCCGGGAGTTTTCATTCCAAACTTTAGCAGAATACCTTCATCGGGTTGAATACGAATAATCAACTGGTTATTGCCCTGCGATCCTTCCTGTCCAAATAAATGATGAGGTACTTTTCTGAAGTGAATAACAATTTCGGTAACACGTGTGGGGAGTTTCTTACCTGTTCGAATGTAAAACGGAACACCTGCCCAGCGCCAGTTATCGATAAAGAACTTTAACGCGACAAAAGTTTCGGTACGGGATAATTTTGCTACACCCGGCTCTTCGCGGTAACCTGCCACTTTTTTACCAGCGATGGTTGAGGAAGTGTACTGGCCACGAATAACAAAGCGTGATACTTCATTCTCTTTAATCGGACGAAGTGACTGAAATACTTTTAGCGTTTCGTTCCTGATGGCATCGGCTTCCACAACCACCGGTGGTTCCATGGCTACAAATCCGGCCACCTGAAGCAAGTGGTTTTGTAACATGTCGCGCATGGCTCCCGAGTTTTCGTAATATCCTCCACGTCCTTCTACTCCCAGACTTTCTGCCGAAGTAATCTCCACACGCTCGATATAACGCCGGTTCCAAAGCGGCTCAAAAATTCCGTTGGCAAAACGCGTTACAAGCATATTCTGAACCGTTTCTTTACCGAGGTAATGATCGATACGGTAAATCTGCTCTTCTTCAAAATAGTTCAGCAACTGTTTGTTTAATTCTTTTGCCGAAGTTAAATCGGTTCCAAAAGGTTTTTCAACAATTAAACGCCTGAAATATTTATCGGATTTCGATAGTCCGTTTTCGCATAAATGTTTTGGTATTACCGGGTATAAAGATGGGGGAGTTGACAGGTAAAATATATAGTTCTTTTCTATTTCCAAAGAATTGGAAATGGTTTCCAATCGTTCTTTTAATGGGATCAAATCATCGGCCGAATCATTTTGAACCGCCTGGTAAAACAACATTTTCTTAAACTCTGCTGCTTTTTCGTCGTCGGGTAAAAACTCGTCGGCTCGTTTTCTGAAATCATCGTCAGAAAGCGCAGAACGGGAAGCACCAATCACCGCGAACTTTTTGGGCAAAAGATTTTGCAGGTAAAGTTCGAAAAGTGCCGGAATTAACTTACGTTTTGTAAGGTCTCCCGATGCCCCGAAAATGATTAATATTTGATCTTCTGCTTTCTTCATAATCAATTTTTACTTTTCAACGCAATACACCAGAACATTGTTTTTTATAAGGTGATAATTTAAACGATATTTTATTGTACCCGACGGATGGATCAGTTTTCCTGAAAATTCATTTCCGGCTGTGTAATCAAACGGATCGATGATAATCTGCTCGTTAAACTGAATTCCTAACATGCCCGAACACTTGTAAATAGCTTCTTTTGCTGCCCAAAGCATAATTTTTGCCAGTTGAGGGTGCGAGCCCTTTTTTATAAAATCCATTTCGCTTGGGGCAACAAAACGAGTTACAACTTTTTCAATGTTTCTGTCTAATTGTTCAATGTCAATACCAACCGGTTCATCAGAAATAATAACTGCCGCCAGATTGGCCGAGTGTGTTATGCTGATGTTTAAATCTGAATCTTTAAAAACCGGTTTCCCCGATGATTTTGTATAACTAATTTCAGGATATCCGGGAAAAATTTGTTGTAAAGTCAACCGGCTTGCAAGGAATTCCCGGCGCCTTTTTTCAGCACGGAAAGAGTTAAATCGCTCCAAATCTGCCAGGTGTAATTGGCAGTTTTTTAATAAATCATCAGCCGATTCGCTGAGTTCCCAAATACCAATTGTACCACTTTTACTCTCTATTTTTTCTATCAGTGGCATTAGTTATTCCAGCTAGTGGTTTCGATTAAATGTATAATATCGGGTTCGATAAAGTTTATTACCGGGCTCAGCGAGTCGATATCGGGTACTTCGCGAATGTAAAAAGCACCGCGTAAAAAATGCCGGGTGCTGTCGGTGAGGAAAAACTGCATTGGCGAAGCCGCATTTCCTTCAATGGCGTAAATTGTTCCGTACACCTTTTGCTGCGGATTTAAAAATAAACGTTCGTCAATTGCATCGGCTTTTACCGAATGTTTGTAGGCCAAAGTTCTTGTTTCTTCCATTAACTCGAATAAAAGCTGGTCGCTGTCGATGTCGTAATACGATATGTGTATCTCAACTTTATTCGCCGGTACAGCAACATTTATCCAATAGGGTTTATCCGGATTTCTGTTGTCTTTTTCAATTTGTGCATATTCCGGAATTTCAAAATTATAAGGAAATGAATGATCAAGTGCGGTGTAACTTTTTTCGGGAAAATCGATGCGATAGTATCCGCGTGGTTTCGGCGTGTAGTTTTCCTTACATCCAAAAACAAACAACAGTAATAAAAGTATTAATGTGTTTCTCATCTCCCTAAATCTTTCTGTGTATTAATTGATAACCACCTTAATTTGTTTAATCCGGCGGTTGTCCACTTCTTCAATGGTAAACGAAAACTGTTTACATTTTACCTTTTCTTTTAACGTTGGAATCTCTCCTTTTATTTCAAGAATAAGACCGGCAAGTGTATCGGCATCGCCTTTAACGTCATCGAAAACGGTGTCGTCACAGTTTACGATTTTATAAAAATCGCCTAATAAAACTTTGGCGTCAAAAATCCAGGTGTTTTCTGCCAATTTGGTAAAGAAGTCTTCTTCTTCGTCAAATTCGTCGGTAATATCACCAACAATTTCTTCCAGAATATCTTCCAGCGTTACAATTCCAGAAGTTCCGCCATACTCATCAACAACAATGGCCAGGTGCACTTTTGTTTTCTGGAATTCCTCCAAAAGTGAACTGATCTTTTTTGTGTCGGGAACATAAAACGGCGGACGAATCAGTGTTTGCCATTTAAACGACTTTGTTTTATGGCTGTGCTGAAGTATATCTTTAATGTAAAGCAGGCCGCTGATATTATCGAACGAATCGATATAAACCGGAATTCGTGAGTAACCTGAATCGTTGATTACATCAAGAACATCTTCGAAATTTGCTTTAATATCAAGCGAAACCACATCAACACGCGGAGTCATAATTTCTTCCACGCTTTTATTTCCGAACTTTACAATACCTTCCAGAATTTCTTTTTCTTCCGATAATTCCTGGTCCGAGGTTAGTTCAAGCGCCTGCGAAATCTCGTCCATCGAGATGTTCTTTTTGTGCTTTAAAAGCCTGCGGTTTACAAATCCTGTGGAGTAGATTAATATGGCATTTACCGGGCGGAACAGTTTTTCGAGTACTTGCAATGGCAAGGCCATAAAACGTGCAAAACGCAGGGCAAAGTGGGTGGCATAAACTTTTGGAAAAATCTCGCCAAAAAGTAAAAGGAAAAACGTAATAACCACTACCTGGAAAATAAACTCCAGTGTATCATTTTCAAAAGACACCAGGTTACTTGAAATGTAGGCCGTTAAAATTACGATACCAACATTCACAAAATTATTTGCCACTAAAATAGTAGCCAGCAGTTTTTCCGGGCTATCCAGGTTATGAATTACACGTTCGTTGTTTTTTCCCTTGTGTTTCAGCTTTTGTTTATCACTTGCCGTAAGCGAAAAATAAGCTACTTCAGAACCGCTTATCAACGCAGAAGTAAACAACAAAAACAGCACAATCACTATTGAAACGATAATTCCAAAATCGATAGGGTGTAGTTGAATTTGCCACGAGCCTGATGAGGCCAAACTTAATAGCGGTTCTGTTTCCAAATTTTATAATTTTGGTTAGAAAGGAAGATCCTCGTCGCCCTCCGGTTCTTCAATATCCGGTTGCGAAACTTGTGGTGTAGGTGCAGAACCCGAGTTTTGCATTGCTCCGCCTTGTTCTACTGATCCCTGGTTGTCACCGCGGTTTCCAAGCATTTGCATTTGATCGCCGTAAATCTCAGTAACATAACGTTTGTTGCCATCCTTGTCGTCGTACGAGCGGGTACGTATTCTTCCTTCAATGTACAGTTGGCGTCCTTTGGTAACATATTTTTCAGCCACTTCGGCCAAACCTCTCCACAAAACAATATTGTGCCATTCGGTTGTAGTTACACGTTCGCCGCTTTTAGCGGTATAACTTTCAGAAGTCGCCAACGGAAAATTTGCAACTGCAACACCCGTGTCGAGGTGACGTACTTCTGGATCTTTTCCTACGTTTCCAACAAGAATAACTTTGTTTACTGACATAATCTTAAATTTATTTGGTTAACATTTTTCAGAGCTAATAAGAATCTGTAATTATTCACCGGTTTTATTATTAAATCTCCAGACCGGCCTCATGTAAAAACTGTTCTACCAATCGGGATACAGCAAATTTAGAAATATCTTTTTTATTTACCCGAATAAGATGCGACGGAATGTTAAAATTGGGGGTAACTTCAACATAGATCATCTTTGCATAAATTATCTGGTGGCTTAATACGTGTTTTTTTTCTGCTGAAAGCTGTTTGATATTTGCTCCCGGAGCATTGATAGGCAAGTCCGTTTTTAATAAATCTTCATCGCTTATGGCTTTTTCGCTTTCAATTAATGGCAGCTGGTACAGGTTTTTCCAAATATCTTCGCCCGTTCTTTTTTCCAGTAAAACAGTGTCGCCTATATTATATAAGTAATAGTAGAAAAAACGTTGTCGTTGTTTCGTCTTTTTTTCTTTAACCGGCAAACCGCTTACCTGGTTGTTGTTGAAAGCATAACATTCCATTGCCACGGGGCAGTTTTTGCAATCAGGCGATTTCGGAATACATTGTAAAGCTCCAAATTCCATTAAGGCCTGGTTGTGCATGCCCGGATCGTGTCCGCTTATTAATTCTTCGGCCAGTTCCTGAAACTCTTTTTTTCCCCGCGTAGAATCAATAGGAGTATTAATACCATAGAATCTTGCCAGAACACGATAAATATTTCCATCCACAGCCGGATAGGGAAGATTAAACGCAATTGAAGCAATGGCAGCGGCTGTGTACGGGCCAACTCCCTTTAATGCCAGAATACTTTTATAGTCGGTTGGAAAGTTACTGTTAAACTCCGAAGCAATTATTTTAGCCGATGCATGCAGGTTTCGTGCCCGTGAATAATATCCCAGTCCCTGCCAAAGTTTTAGTACTTCATCCTCTGCTGCATTAGCCAGCTCGTTCACTGTCGGATAGTTCTCGGTAAAACGTTGGAAGTAGTTCATTCCCTGATCGACTCGGGTTTGCTGAAGTATAATTTCCGAGAGCCAAATCTTATATGGATCCTTATTTTTTCGCCATGGTAAATCGCGTTGATTCACCGCATACCATTTATAAATACTAGTCAGGAAATTGTCCATTCTTCGCTAAGTGGTTAAAAATCTTACAGAAAAACAAAAATAATTTATTTGAAATGCTTTTCGGTTTTATAATATTTTTTATTTTTGCATCCTCGATTAAAAACGATTAATATATTGAAAATTAAATATTTTAAGAGATGACTAAGGCAGATATTGTAAATGAAATTTCGAAAGAAACAGGAATTGAAAAGGTAACTGTTCAAAAGACAGTTGAAGCTTTTATGGAAACCGTAAAAGATTGTTTAGTTGATGGTAAAAATGTTTACCTGAGAGGTTTTGGTAGTTTTGTAGTTAAGAAAAGAGCAGAAAAAACTGCCCGCAACATTTCTAAGAACACAACCATTATCATTCCTGCACACAATATACCTTCATTTAAACCAGCGAAGACATTTGTTTCAGAAGTTAAAAATCAAGTAAAATAAAGAGTTATGCCAAGCGGTAAAAAAAGAAAGAGACACAAGATGGCCACTCATAAGCGCAAAAAAAGATTGCGTAAAAACAGGCACAAGAAAAAGAAATAAGATATTAGTGAGATAATTTCTTATAGTTATAGAGTAAACCTAAAGCATACTAATGCTTTAGGTTTAGTCTGTTATAACGATTAGTATTAACCAAAAGAAGTAGATGATTAATTAAAGGTTGTGAGTAGCGATTTAATAATTGATGTAACTCCATCCGAAATTGTTATTGCCTTACAGGAAAAGAAAAAGCTAGCAGAGCTAACCAGAGAAAGAAGCGGGGCAAAATTCGCTGTCGGAGACATATACCTCGGCAAAGTGAAGAAAATTATGCCCAGTCTGAACGCTGCTTTTATCGACGTAGGTTACAGCAAAGACGCTTTTTTACATTACCTCGACATGGGACCACAATTCGCCACACTGAACAAGTTTCTGCGAATTGCCTCGTCACGAAAGAATAAAATTTCTTCCATTTCCAAAATTCATTCGGAACCCGACATTAACAAAGAAGGTAAGGTAAACGAGCTCTTAAAAGTAGGTCAGAAAATATTGGTTCAGGTTGCAAAAGAACCAATTAACACAAAAGGCCCGCGGTTAACTTCAGAAATCTCCATTGCAGGTAGAAATTTAGTTTTAATGCCATTTAGCGACAAAATATCTGTGTCGCAAAAAATCAGATCAACCGAAGAAAAAAACAGGTTGAAAAAACTGATCCAGAGTATTAAACCCCGCAAATATGGAGTAATAATCCGCACTGTAGCCGAAGGTAGAAAAGTAGCTGAACTCGACAAAGAGCTTCGTCGTTTGGTTGAAAAGTGGGAAACCACCTTTCAAAAGCTTCGCAGAGCACAGGCTCCTTCGCTGATTATTGGCGAAATGGACCGAACAACAGCCCTGTTGCGCGATATTTATCATCCCAACTTCAATAGCATTATTGTTAACGATCAATCGGTAGCGTCAGAAATTGCCGATTACATAGGTAGCATTCAGGCCGACAAAAAGAAGATAGTTAAATACTACAAAGGACGTCAGCCAATTTTCGAACATTATGGCATTGATAAACAAATAAAAGCCTCGTTCGGAAAAACAGTATCATTTAAAGATGGTGCCTATTTAATCGTAGAACACACCGAAGCGTTCCATGTTATTGATGTAAACAGTGGGAATCGTGCAAGAGCCGGAAACGACCAGGAGAAAAATGCCCTGGAAGTGAACCTGGCTGCCTGCGACGAAATAGCAAGACAATTACGGTTGCGAGACATGGGTGGAATCATAGTAATTGATTTCATCGACATGCATGTCGCGGCCAATCGCCAGAAAGTGAATGATCACATGAAGGAGATTATGGCTGACGACCGGACCAAGCACAACATCCTTCCACTGAGTAAATTCTGTCTGATGCAAATAACCAGACAAAGAGTTCGCCCGGAAGAAAAAGTGGAGACTGCCGAGAGCTGTCCTACTTGTAAAGGAAGTGGAAAAGTTGTGCCCACTGTTTTATTTGCCGACGATATCAACGGTAAAGTAAACTACGCGCTAAAGGAGCTGAACAAGAAGAAACTAACTCTGAAAGTTCATCCTTATACAGCTGCTTATCTTACAAAAGGATGGAAAAGCCAGCAAAACAAGTGGTTTTTCAAATACCTGAAATGGGTAAGCGTTGAAGCTGTAAATTCGTATTCCTATCTGGAGTACCATTTTTTCGACGAGAATGAGGAAGAAATTATTTTATAAAAGGAAAGCCGTTCATAATTGAGCGGCTTTTTTTATTTTCGCAGTATAGCAAAGAAATTCGGATGTCGTTAAAAAAATTACTCTATATAATTCTTCTCCTTTTTATTACTACCACTTCTTTTGGACTCGAGATTAAAGGTAAGATCGAGTTAACAGATCAGTGGCAGCCAAAAGTGTTTCTTGCTTTACTCAACACGCCCGAAGATATTTTTGTGGCATCGCCCGATTTTATTATTGCCGAAACATTTATTAATCCCGATGGCAGTTTTGTGATTAACACACATTCAGTTCCCGATGACGAACGTTTTTACCGTTTGTACCTGGTGCAGGGCGACAATGCATCGGTTCAATTTAGCGCGACTCAAAACAAAAATTACGTTCATTTGCTGTTAAACCGCCAATCGGCAATTGAACTGAGTGCCACAACCCGGAATAATTCGCTGGAGATTACAGCGTTGAATGGAAGTGATGATACAAAAGATATTTTTGAATTTGACGAAAAGTTTCAGGAACAAAACAGTGAGTTGAGTGGCCAGTTGCCAAAAGCGCAAAGTACTTTCTTGTCGCAGGAACTGGAAACTTTTATTCATTCGGTTGTAGCCGATGCGAATAATCCTTACGTAGGACTTTATGCCTTGTACCACATCGAAGACAAGGAAACCGATTTTTTGAGAAACAGCGATTTCTATTTTAATTTTCAGAAGCGTTTGGAAGCGGAACTTCCGGTAACGCCGTATACCGAAGCTTATTCCGAGCTACTGGATGAACTCGTAGGTTTTCGTGAATTTGTTTGCGAAATGCCCGGCGTACAACCGAAGTGGAAAGATTGGTTGATGATAATTGAGGCGGTTATTATCCTTGTGCTACTTATCATTTTGATCGGATTGTACAGTCGAATCAAGAAAATTCGCGGACAGGAAAACGATCCTGCAAACAATTTGAAACCACTCTATGAAGGGTTAACCTTAAAACAACAGGAAATACTCGGTCTTTTGGCCGATGGAAAGACGAATAAGGAAATTGCACAAGAACTTTTTGTGGAATTAAGTACGGTGAAAACGCACATTAATAACATTTACAGGCAGTTAAATGTGTCGACACGCAAAGAAGCAGTTGACTTTTATCGATCGATGAAAAACTAATGGGAGGGGGTCTAGACCCTATTTCAAACCCAGTCTAAGTACTTTTAGTTAAACAGAACTATCATTTTTTTTGTTTTCACTTTTAGTTTTGTAACATCCAAAAACTATTGGATAGTTGGCACCAACAGAATGCCGTTAATAAAACCAAAAAAGTAATATCACAAGTTTATTTCAATAATAACGCTATGAAACGAATACTATTAGCAGTTTTTCTACTAACATCTACTTTGTTGGCTTCTGCACAAATTGTGGAACCTGTAAAGTGGAGTTTCTCTCAAAACAAAATTTCTGACAACGAATTTGAACTCACTTTCACTGCAAAGATTGAAGATGGTTGGCACATGTACTCAACCGATCTTCCTGAAGGTGGTCCGATTAAAACCAGCTTCTACTTTGAAAATGTTGAAGGTGCAGAGTTGGTAGGTGAACCTACTCCGAATAAAGAAGTTACTGAAGAATTCGACCAGTCGTTCCAAATGGATCTGCGTTGGTTCTCAAAAGAGGTAACCTTTACCCAAAAAGTAAAGGTTACAGGAACAGGAACTGTTGGTGGTTACGTTGAGTTTATGAGTTGTAACGACGAAACCTGCACACCGCCGATGGATAGCGAATTCTCGTTTGAACTAACAGACGGAGCAGATCAAACAGCTGATACCGTACCGGTGGATGACAGTGATAGAAATTACTGGAGTATCTTCTTGCTGGCATTTTTAGGTGGATTGGCAGCATTGTTAACACCGTGTGTTTTCCCGATGATACCAATGACCGTAAGCTTTTTTACCAAACAGAGTAAAACAAAGGCCAAAGGAATCAGAAACGGAATCTGGTACGGAATATCAATTATACTTATTTATGTAATACTCGGAACAGTTGTAACTGCCGTGTTTGGAGCAGAGAGTCTGAACAGTCTTTCTACCAACCCATGGTTTAACCTGTTTTTCGCATTACTATTGTTTGTTTTTGCTTTCTCATTTATGGGAGCTTTCGAAATAGTATTACCAAGCAGCTGGGTGAACGCTGTCGACAGAAAAGCCGATAAAGGTGGACTGTTGGGAATATTCTTTATGGCTTTTGCACTGGCGCTGGTTTCGTTCTCGTGTACCGGACCAATTGTTGGAGCCTTGATTGTTGAAGCTGCCCGGAGTGGTGGTTTGGCGCCTGTAGTTGGTATGTTAGGATTCTCGTCGGCACTTGCGATTCCATTTGCCTTATTTGCAGCTTTCCCGGGATGGTTGAACTCGTTACCAAAATCAGGTGGCTGGTTGAATTCAGTAAAAGTTGTTTTAGGATTCCTGGAGTTTGCTTTTGCTTTCAAATTCCTGTCAATTGCCGACATGGTTCTTGACCTGCATATTTTGGAACGCGAAGTTTACATTGCCATTTGGATCGCCATTTTTATGGGACTGGCGTTGTACCTGTGGGGTAAAATTAAACTGCCACATGATTCGCCAACAACTCATTTGCCGGTATCGCGCTTTATTATGGGAACCATGGTTTTTGCATTCGTAATCTATATGGTTCCAGGATTGTGGGGAGCACCGGTGAAATTGATCAGTGGATTTCCTCCGCCGGTTGATTATGCTGAATCGCCGCTGGGTGTTGGTCGTACACAACCTGCAGGCGCTGTTGCAACCGGACATTCATCGGGTACAATGGCGGTGGGAATGCACATTGGACCACACGGAATTCCATTATTCGATGATTATGATAAAGCACTGGCGCACGCCAAAGAAACAGGAAAACCCTTGTTAATTGATTTCACCGGAAAAGGTTGTACCAACTGCCGGAAAATGGAAGACAATGTTTGGGTAGCGCAGGAAGTGAAAAACATGTTCCTCGAAGATTTTGTGGTCGTGTCATTATATGTTGATTTAAAAACCAAGTTGCCGGAAGAAGAACAATATGTTTCGGAAACCACTGGTAGAAAAGTGAGAACGATTGGAAATAAATGGACCGATTTCCAGATTTCGAGATACCACAGAAATACCCAACCTTATTATGTAATTCTTGATAGTAACGAGAAAGAAGTAGTTGATGGATACGGCTATGATCCGGATGCTGACGACTTTATCGAGTGGCTGAACAGTGGATTAACGGAATACAAAAAATAAAAAATACAAACTGATGAAAAAGCTAATTTTCTTTCTGGGATTTATTGCCGTTGCGGCATTTGCTCAGGCACAAATGATGGAGCCCGTTAAATGGGATGTTCAGATCAAACCGTTAAAAGGTGGAAATCAGTACGAGATTGTTGCAAAAGCAAAAATCGATATGGGATTTAAACTTTACGGTGTTGAAATGGAGGACGGTGGTCCGGTGAAAACATCATTTAATTTCGAGACACTTGAAAACTGCAAGGAATTTGGAAAAGCCGTTGAAGTTACGCCTTCGCATAAAATGCACGACAAAATGTTCGACATTGAAGTAACCTATTTCAAAGGCGAAGCAACAATCTCACATAAAATTTGGGTAACCGAAAAACCAGCAAAAGTTGCCGGTTATATCCAGTGGATGAGTTGTAACGACGAAATGTGCACACCTCCAACCGATGAAGAATTTGAGTTCGTGATTGAGTAATCGATCGCTATTCAGATATTTTAAAAGTAAAAACTGCACTAAGGCCGGAAGCGAAAGTTTCCGGCTTTTTAGTTTTTGGTTGGCTGCATGAATCTTTATGATTAAGGGCTAAAGCCCGGAATGTTTGGCGGTTGACTAACCCCGGCATTAATGCCGGGGTTAAGCATTATGTAGCTACACCTGGGCTTTAGCCCTTAATTGTTTTAGCTGTTTTTATTTTGGTCATTGAAGTGGTTGTTAATAGGATAGTATTGCCATAGAATAACACAATCTGTAAGTAAACACTTGGTTTTTTACCCCTAAATCCCCTGTAGGGTACTTTAGGTCTCCCACTTTAGGGAAGGTTCGGAGGAGTTAATTGTGCGTTGATTATAAATTGAAAGTTTCATCTTTACTTGTTTCACTTTTTATACTTCCTTGCAAATTATTTTGTGGTAGTGCAACATTTAATATGGTACATCATGCAATAAAAAAAACCGGAGTGAAGCACCCCGGTTTTTTTTATATTCGTTTAATCGAATGTCTATTCTGCCTTTTTCGGTAAGAAGACTACATCAACAACATCAGAGTCGGTATAAAATGCTTTTGCAAATTTTTGAATTTGTGCTGTAGTTAAACCATCCAATACGTTATCGAAGTTTTCTGCTGCATCAGTATTGTATCCATGGTAATAGTCGTTGTACAAGGCGTTCATCCAGTAATTGTTGTGCTCTTTGGCCTGTGCACGCTCTTTTTTCATGTTCAGGATAACTTTATCCAGGTCTTCCTGTGTTGGGCCTTCAGCAACAATTTTGTCAATCTCGCGGTAAATGATCGATTTCAGATGATCAGCTTTTTCCGGATCAGTATCGAACGAAATTTGTAAAGTTTTTCGCTCGTAAGGATACTGGTTCGATGATGAATTAAGAATGACGCCATAAGTTCCACCTTCTTTTTCGCGAACTTCTTCGGTATAACGCAAATCCAGAATTGCTTTTAATACAGCCAATTCAATATTGCTAACAGGTTTATATGCTAATTCCTTACGGATAATAATAATTACAGTTCCTTTTTCGGTTTGTAAAGGCACTTCAATTTTCTTTTCGGTTTTACCTTCCGGAATTCTAACTTTATGGTCAACCCACTTTTCTTCGCCAGGCAGATCTTTTAACGAACCGATGTATTTAATGGCCATTTCTTTTGCCAGATTTTCTTCGATATTACCAACAATAAAGAAGGTAAAATCACCTGCATCTTTAAAACGGTCGTTATATAATGTTTCCATTTGAGCAAAAGTTATCTCATCGAACATATCAGCTGATGTCAGTTTTGTGCGCTCGTTGTAATTGGTTGCAATCAAAGAAAGCGAATCGCCCATTATCTTTTGCGGATTGTTTGCCATATTTTGCAAATACGCTACGTAACGGCTTTTTAAGGCTTCATAAGCTTCCTCATCAAAACGTGGATTGTTGAATTGCAGATACAATAACTGCATCATCGTTTCAAAATCTTTTGGCGTACTACTTCCGTTAAAACCTTCAGTAAGTTGTCCGAGACTGGCAGAAACAGCTGCCTTTTTCCCTGTTAAAACTTTACGAAGAGCAATTGCGTCAAAATCGCCAACACCAAACGAGCCGATAAACTGTGGAAGCATGTCAGCAGCCTGCAGGTCGCCAGTTTCCAATAACGAATTCCCTCCAAGGCTGAATGAGCGCAACGTAACCTGATCTTTTTCGTAGTCGGCATGTTTAAACACTACCGTGGCGTTGTTGCTCAATTTCCATTCAACAGCATCCAGCTCTTCAAGTTTTTTAGTTGAAACAACTTCAGCTCCCGGTAATTCTCCTTCAATTAGTGAGGCCGCTTCGGCTGAATCTTCATACGGATCGATTGTAGAGGCTTCAACATCAGCCAAAATGGCGAATGCTTCATCTTGTGTGAGGTGTTTTACGCCGCTGTCGGGGCCGGTAATAACGATTACCCGGTTTTTGTCAACGATCATATCGGTAGCCAGTTTGTTTACATCGGCCAGCGTAATTGTTTCAAGAATTGCCTGACCAAATTGCCAGTCAAACTCAGCATCAGTTAAAGGTTCTCCTTCAAGGAAATAGTTCTGAATACCACTAACATATTGGTCGTTGCTGATTTTATCGCGTTGTTTGTAGGCACTTTCCATCGAAGTCAGCAGGTTTACTTTGGCGCGGTTCAATTCTCCTTCAGTAAATCCGTGGCGAATAATTCGTTGTGCCTCGGTGTAAATAGCTTTTAAACCTTCGTCTTCTTTATTTGGATTAGCAGTAGCCGAAATATATGCTGCATCGTACCCTCTTACAAAACCACTAACCTGAACGCTACCGTTAATAAACGGAGGATTTCCTTTTTGTAGCAGTTCTGAGATGCGTTCGCGGCTCATTTGGTTCAGCAGCGTTGCAATATAGTCTTCGCGCAGGTAACCAATGTTTTTATCTTCGCGCGGAGTTGCTTTGTGTTTTATGTAGATTGAAATGCTTGAGTTTGTAGCTTCCTCGTCGGTTGCCAAAACAAATTTCGTTTCGTCGTGCTCAGGAATTTCAAATTGCGGACGCGGTTGAGGATTTTCAACAGCAGGTATTTTCGAAAACAGCTCTTTTACTTTTGCTTCCAGCTGGTCAACATCAATATCACCAACAATTGCAATAGCCTGTAAATCGGTACGGTACCAATCGTGATAGAAACTACGTAAAGTTTCAGGCTTGAAGTTTTTAATGATATCCAGATCGCCGATCACATCACGTTCTGCAAACATCGATCCTTCAAAAACCACCGGAAACCACTGACCACGCATTCTGAA
This sequence comes from Draconibacterium sp. IB214405, assembly GCF_033963885.1. NCBI lineage: Bacteria > Pseudomonadati > Bacteroidota > Bacteroidia > Marinilabiliales > Prolixibacteraceae > Draconibacterium > Draconibacterium sp. IB214405. The sequence goes on along the minus strand of NZ_JAXBMA010000005.1, from coordinate 43,421 downwards.
ACTTGCATTACGTCGTGTTCTCCACTCTTCAGAAATCACACCGCGTTCGTTGTCAATTTCTTCTTCGGTTAACAAGAGGTAGTTCGACCAGTCGTTTAACACCAAAAGACACGAATCGATTAAGCCTTCACGTGTTGAAGGTACATCGCTAAGGTTATAAACGGTTTCGTTAAAAGCCGTGTAAGCATTAATATTTCGTCCGAAAGCAACACCATTTTTTTCGAGGTAATCCAAAAATCCATTTCCCGGATAGTGTTCGGTACCGTTAAATGCCATGTGCTCGAGAAAGTGAGCCAGACCATTTTGATTATCGTTTTCGAGCAGGGCGCCAACATTCTGAATCATATAAAAACTTACCCTTTCTTTGGGCTCTTCGTTATGACGGATAAAATAGGTCATTCCGTTTTCCAGTTTTCCTGTTCTGATGGCAGGATCAACCGGCACTGCCTGCTTTAGCATGTCTTGTGCTGACACAAAAATTGGGGCAATCAGTAAAAATGCCAGCATCGATAAAACAAATTTTTTCATATTTTTTCTTTTGTAGTTCCTTTTAAACTGCGTTTGAATTTAAGTATTACTCTGTGAGTATAGTTATAACAACGGAAATTACAGAAAGGGTGACTTGAATGGGCAATTTTTTCGGCTTAAATTTTAGAAAACAAGAAAATAAGATAATTTTAGAAGACAAATTGAGGCATAAAACAGCAAAACGTTGAGCAATGGAAAACAAAAAAGTTATTTTTTGGAATGTTGATACGCAGGTAGACTTTGTAGAGCCCGAAGGTAAATTATATGTACAGGGCGCTGAAAAAATAAAACCTTTGTGGCAGCAGATTACGGATTTTGCGAAACAGAAAAATATAACTGTAGTGAATACGGCCGATTTTCATTATCCTGAATCGGCTGAACTTTCTGATGAACCGGACTTTGTAAATACCTTCCCACAACATTGTATGGCTAACACCACGGGAGCAGAATATGTTGCTGAAACACAACCAAACAACCCGGTGGTGTTTGAATGGAACGAAGATTACGACTCGTTTGAGGCAGTTCGGAAAGCGAGAAATATTGTTATCCGCAAAGATGCTTTTGATGTATTTGCAGGCAATCCTTTTACTGATAATGTTTTGCAATTGCTTTCGCCCGAAACGGTTGTAGTTTATGGAGTTACAACCAATGTTTGTGTAAACGATGCGGTTGTTGGCCTGTCGAAAAGGGTGAAGCGTGTTATTGTTGTAAAAGATGCAATAAAGGAATTGCCTAATATTCCTTTACCATTTGACGTGTGGAAAAAACTTGGCGTTGAAATGATGACGTTTGAAGAGTTGGCGGCTCAACTATAACCTGTCATTTCGAACAAAGTGAGAAATCTGTTCTATAAATGTTATAGATTTAGCTTCGCTGATTTACAATTCTCAGTCGTGTCTCCTTCGAAATGACATAAAAAAAAGCCGCATCAAAATATGAAGCGGCTTTCCCGAACTGTGATTGATCACAGTATTTATTTTTTACAGTCTTTGCAGGCTGCGTATATTCCGTCGAACATTTCTTTTACATCGGCAGCGGCTACTGCCGAGAATGCTATTCGAAGAACGTTACCCAAAGCAATTAAACCGATTCCGTATTTTTTAATCAGCAGTTGGCGAACTTCATCTCCAACCAATCCTTCAGCTAACTGAACACACATAAAGTAGCCCGAGTTGTATGGAATTGCCTTAAAACACTCCTCGTATTTCTCGTCTGATAATGCTTCTTTAACCGCATCGTAACGTTTTTGCATGATGTGGTATTTCGCTTCCTTCTGTGCAGCATATTCTTCACTTTCAAAAGCTGAAAGCAACAACGATTGTGAAATGTTTGCAGCGTTGGAAATGTTTCCACGAATGGCACCGGCGGTTTTCGACTCCAATGCGCTGTATAATTCAGCATCGCCACCTTTTATTCCGTAAGTGATAAATCCAACGCGAAATCCCCAAACGTAATCTTCTTTTGTGGCACCGTCAACTTTTACTGCCAACACATTTTCGTGTAACTGGCTAAGTGGCGAGAAAATACTTTCGGTAGCGATTCCCTCTTCGTAAACCAATCCGAAGTAGGCATCATCTGTAATTGTAACAATTTTATTTCCGGCCTCAGCAGCTTTTTTAATAATGGCAACAATTGCGTCTTGCTCTTCAACAGTTGGAGTATAACCCGATGGATTGTTCGGGAAATTCAGGATGACAATTTTTTTGCCAATTCCACCTTCGTTCAATTTTACCTCAAACGCTTCAAGGTCGAAACCACCATCTTTAAACAAGTTGAATTTGCCGATTGAACAGCCGTAAGCATTTGTTAGCGTAAGATTGTAGTTACCCCAGAAAAGATCCGGTACGATAATTTCATCTTCAGCATCGGCAAACATATAACCGGCCATGCTAATACCATGTGTAAGCGCATTGGTTACCACGGGAAGACTCATTTCAACTCCTTCTAATGAAGGATTCTTCTCGTAAATCATCGTTTTCCATTTTGCCCTGATATCGGGACGACCAAAACTCGGCGCATACGGGAATACCAATGAAGGATCCATATTGATCTTTGAAGCCACAGCTTCCAGTCGCATAGGTGTTCCATCGTCCTCAATTGCGGCTCCAATGGTTGCATTAATCTTTGTTCCTTTTGCTTCAGCGGTTTGTCCTAAAATGCCCTTCTTCGGAAAGAAAATGTTTTTTCCTCTCTCGGAAAGCAGTTCAAAAACGGGGGTGCTTTTAGCTTGAATTACGCTGTTAAGTTCAGCAGCCTGTGGATTCATAATCAATAAATTTGTCTGTTGTTATTTGGCTGCAAGATAGGAAAAGCCCTAATGAAAAACGAAGTTTTGTTAACAAGTTGATTTCATTTTTTATAAATACCTAACATATTGAAAGCAGTGGTGTAGGGGATTCTTAAAAATCAAATGTAAAGCCGGTGGAAATTATATCGATCGGACTGCGCCAACCACGATAAAAAAACCAAACAACGCTACCAAACCTGCCAAAACCATAAATAATCGATTGTACTTTTTATTCAGCCAGTCGAGTAGAAGCGCAATAATTGCCAGTATTGCCGAGCCCATAAAACTCAGGTAAGCGGGTAGAAGTTGTGCTTCAATGGGTGCCTCGTTAAGTATTTCGTCATTCAGCTCTTCACTCATTACTTCTTCAGGAGTTAAAAATTTGCCCGGAGCAAGATAATCTCCCAGAATAACATACAGTGAAAACAGACCAAGCGCGATAAAACACGCCAGGCCAATTAAACGAAAAGCCTTTTTGTCTTCCACCCAGCCGTAAACCAGGCCGAAAAGTGCTGCAAAAACTATCCATTGGGGAAATGTGTATAGAAATACTTCTGTCATTGAATCTTAAATTACCGGAAACAAAGGTTAAAATTTTTCTTAAATGTAAAAAGCCTTTTCTGTTTGCACGCTGTAAAAGTTTATTTTCACGCCGCATAATTTGATTACAATGAAAACATTGGATATAAACCCAAAAGCAAAAGGATTAATTTTTGATCTCGACGGAACGCTTGCCGATACGATGCCTGTGCACTTTGTAGCCTATCAGAATATACTTGGTAAGTACGGTGTAGATTATTCTGCAAAAATGTTTCTTGCATTAGCAGGAGTACCTGCGATTGAAACCATTGAAAGAATAAATGAGGTGTACGGAACTTCTCTGAATGCCGAGGAGGTAGGTCACGAGAAGGAAGCAGAGTACGAACGTATGATGCACGAGATGAAACCGATTGAGCCGGTAGTGAATCTGGTAAAACAATATCACGGTAAATTGCCAATTGCGGTTGGAACCGGTGGTTATCATCGTTTGGCGTGGAAAACACTTGAAATAATCGGCTTAAAAGATTATATCGAAATACTGGTTTCGGCCAACGATGTTCAAAACCCAAAACCTCACCCCGAAACATTTCTGCGATGTGCTGAACAAATGGGAGTAGCTCCGGCCGATTGCCAGGTTTTTGAAGATGGTGAACCCGGAATGATTGCTGCCCGCGAAGCAGGTATGATCGCCACATTGGTGACCGATTATTACGATGTTTTTAAGGCATAAAAAAAGGATTCAAAATATAGTTGAACTAAGTTTTGAACCCTTTAATATTTAGGAGGCGGTAATTTTACCATCCCATATCATCACAAATATTCTGTTCAAATTCGTGTTCTATCAGAAACCTTATACGACCGTCTGGCAACTCTTCTGTTACAACCTTCGAGTCGGTAGTGTTAATGTAGTTTCCGTTGGCATCAAACTGAGTTGAGAAGTCTGTTGTTTCCCATTCATCTTCCCATAGTAAACGTAACTGGTACACTTCGCCGGGTTTGGCAAGTACATCCACAATTCCGCCCTCCATATCTATTCCCTGCCAGGCATCGTTGCTGTCTTTTATGCGAATCTGCCCGCTGTAAGTTGGCGCAATTGCAATTGTTGGATTGTCAGGACAAATCGCTTTTAAAACAATCTGGTACTCTTCATATCCATCTGCTTTATCAACATCAACTTTGTAAGTTCCGCTGCAAAGATCGGTAACCGATAAGTCGCTAATTGGTGCAAACGCCGGATTATTCGTTCTGAAAACAAAGGTTGCGGCTCCTGAAGGAACATTTTCAAGCGTAAAAGTCTCAGGGAATTTTCCCTTAAAGTTGGTGCTTTTAATTAGCGAACCATCAGCGTCATAAATATCGGCATCAATTGAAAAACTGGATTGAGCGTTTGACGAAAATTTTATATTGGCACCTGTGGTGCATATGTCTAGCGACGCCTCTGCAACAAGGTACGAGAAATCGGGAGTAGAAAACCATTTGCTGGTTCCGGTGAAACTCCAACTGTCGGTTTCAAAACCGGTAAATCCGAATAAATCTGGTACCGGAGAACTCAGGTACGAGCAGCTAGCTGTAATACCACCATTTTGAAAACTCTTTACCACTTTCCCGTCGATTACCAGCGAACCAAAACTGCCTGATTCCAGCTTTTTAAACAAAACCGACTGTTTTTCGCCCTCAACATTCACAACATCAATTCCTGCGTTGTAATCCGTTTTCTTATTGCTGATGGTTAACTGCAGGAAATTTGCTTTGTCGCTACTGTTTGCATAGGCAGCTTCCAGTTCAGCAACACTGCTGAATAATTCCTTTCCATTAGTATCGGTAAACTGAATCATATCAGCTTTGGTAATGCCGAACTGAACTTTATATGACTTGTCGTCAACTGATACGGATTTGGCAACTAGAGCTCCGAAAATAAATGAATCATCATCTTCCGTTCCGGTAAGTGTTTCGTCATTCGATTTTTTTACAAGCTGTAGTTCATAGGTTTTTTTGCCTTCCGACTGAATTTCAATCCCTTGAGTGAATGCCTGATAGCCATCAACTTCAACATGCACACCATAGTTAAACGGAGAGCTTGCAGTTATTTCAACATTTGGATCGATTGTTAATTCCATTTCCCCCTGCTCTGTCAGATATTCGCTGTTTTTTTCACCGGAAAAATTTACGATGTCGTTAGCATTATCACCGGTAAACCATATTTTGGCCGATTTGGTAATCTGCGCGTTGTCGTCGGCATCCAACAATTTGAAATTCATGCGTGTGGTGAAAAAGTTGAAATCAACGATCAGAAGGTTGATGTCTTCACCGGTATCTTTGTCAATGGTAGGGTTGTTAAACATTTCACCGCAACTCAAAACTGCGATTGCCATTACAAACCCAAGTAGCATTTTATAAATATTCGATACAATCTTTTTCATGATGTCGTGTTTTTGATGTTAAAATAGTTTTACTGCGAGGCCGATTTTTACAACCGGATAAATCTTATACGCATCAAACTGGTATTCCAGGTATTCTGCCTGGCCAAAAGCCGGATCGGCAGTAGGAGAGAGCAAACCGGTAGCTTCAATTTCAATGTCCGGCGGCCCCATGTAATACAATCCTGTTTCAAAGTTAAAAACAATCCCGTCGCGTTTTCCCCAGAAAGCACGATAACCTGCACCAGCGTATGGCGAAACACTCAATCCCGGTTTTGCGGTAAATACAAAATCACCAATAGCTTCCGATGGAATTACAATGTCGCCATATTCATAATCGCTAACGGCAAATCCTTCTACCTCGGTGTTAAACGAGTTAAGTATTGCGCCTACTGAAATATAGAGGTTTTTAGTGTAGTTAAAATCTACCAGGGCCAGAATGCCTCCGGTTTTAAAATCCATGGTAGCATCGTAGGCAATGTCGTTTTCATCAAAGTCAAAATCAACACTTAACGACAAAGTTTCGTATCCTGTTCGCACTGAAAAATTATCGTTAAAAGCATAACGAAGATTGCCCCCAAAACCGTTTGTGGAAACCTGGCCGCCTAGGTATAAACCTTTTGCTTGTGGTGCCCGGTAATTCGACGATACATTTTCATCTTGAGCCAATGTTAAGAAAGAAAATCCCAAACAAAGCACAAGAAAACTCAAGTGTTTTATCCAATTCATATTTAGCATGTTACAAAGCAATTTGCGTCCCGACAAATCACTGATAATTAATGGTTGGGGGCAAAAATAGGAAAAAAAATATATGCAGGTCGTTTTATTAAGATTAAATTTGGAGACATAAATACTGAGAAAAGTCTAATGGATTTTAAAGTAGTTTCGGATTATAAACCTACCGGCGATCAACCGGAAGCGATTAAGCAACTGGCTGAAGGTGTGGATAATGGAGAGCGTTATCAGACCTTGCTTGGTGTAACGGGTTCGGGAAAAACCTTTACCGTTGCCAACGTAATTGAAAAGGTTGAACGACCAACGCTGCTGCTTAGTCATAACAAAACACTGGCGGCGCAATTGTACAGCGAAATGAAACAGTTTTTCCCAAATAATGCTGTTGAGTATTTTGTTTCGTACTACGATTACTACCAGCCGGAAGCGTATTTACCAACTACCGACACATACATTGAAAAGGATTTGTCGATTAACGAAGACATTGAAAAACTGCGTTTGAGTGCAACATCTGCATTGCTTTCAGGAAGACGCGATGTTGTTGTGGTGTCGTCGGTTTCGTGTTTGTACGGAATTGGAAATCCGGAAGATTTTCATGCCAACGTGACCAAGGTGAGTGTTGGCGACGAGATTCAACGAAATGCCTTGTTGTACAATTTTGTTGAAGCACTTTACAGTAGGAGTGAAGTGGAGTTTAAACGAGGAAATTTCAGGGTAAAAGGCGATACCGTTGATATTTTTCCCGCCTATGCCGATGTGGCTTACCGCATAACATTTTGGGGCGACGAAATTGAAGAACTTTCGAGTTTTGATCCGGAAGACGGCCTGACAATTGAAACACTCACTGAGATTGTAATTTACCCGGCCAATATTTTTGTAACCACAAAAGACCGCATGAAATCGGCGATTCATCAAATTCAGGATGATTTGGTGAAACAGGTTGACTTCTTTAAGGAAATTGGAAAGCCGCTAGAAGCCAAACGAATTTTAGAACGTACGGAATACGATATGGAAATGATGCGCGAATTGGGTTACTGCCCGGGAGTGGAAAACTACTCGCGATATTTCGACGGGCGTGCACCCGGAACGAGACCGTTCTGTTTGATGGATTATTTTCCTGATGATTTTCTGGTGGTGATAGACGAAAGCCACGTAACTATTCCGCAGATACGCGCCATGTACGGTGGCGACAACTCCCGAAAAGTAAACCTGGTAGAATACGGTTTCCGTTTGCCGGCAGCCATTGATAACCGCCCGCTAAAATTTGAAGAATTTGAACAGTTAGTAAATCAGGTAATATACGTTAGTGCCACACCGGCCGACTATGAGTTGGTAAAAAGCGAAGGCGTGGTGGTGGAACAGATTATTCGACCGACCGGTTTGCTTGATCCGATAATTGATGTGCGGCCAAGTACCAATCAGATCGACGACCTCTTGCACGAGATTCATCTTCGTATCGATAAAAACGAGCGGGTACTGGTTACCACGCTGACAAAACGGATGGCCGAAGAACTTTCGAAATACCTTGTAAATATGGGCGTAAAAACGCGGTACATTCACTCTGATGTTGATACCATGGAGCGTATTGAAATTATGGAGCAACTGCGCAAGGGCGAGTTTGATGTGCTGGTTGGTATTAACCTGTTGCGTGAAGGTTTGGATTTGCCGGAAGTGTCGCTGGTTGCTATTTTGGATGCCGACAAAGAAGGTTTCTTACGCTCGGAGCGATCATTGACACAGACGGCAGGTCGTGCGGCACGCAACCTGAATGGAATGGTAATTATGTATGCCGACAAGATTACTGCCTCGATGCAAAAGACCATTGATTCAACAAATTACCGCCGGGAGAAACAGTTGAAATACAATGAGGAGAACAACATTGTGCCGAAAGCAATTGTAAAACCAACCCGCGAAATAATAGGATACGAATACCGGAGCGACAAAAATCAGGAGTATGAAGGCGGAATGGGACAGCCCGATATTGCTGCCGATCCGGTTGTTCAGTACATGAGTGTTGAAGGCCTTGAAAAAGCGGTGGAGAAAACAAAAAAACAAATGCAGGCTTCGGCCAAAGAGCTTGACTTTATTGAAGCTGCCCGTTTACGTGATGAGATGTTTGCTTTACAAGCCCTCATCCAGGAAAGGAAACAAGGACAAGGAAAAAAGTAAGGCATCTTCAAATTCATAAAACGTCGGCTTTTTCAATTCTTCAGTTTAACAAATTTTAAATTGAGTGAAACGCGCAGAAATAGCATGTTCTTTAAAAAAGTGTATTTTTGCCGCAAAATCTTGATGGATGGAATTTTCATTTTCAAAACATATTAATGAAATCAAGTTGCTTATTGTAAAACCCGCAGAATTTTGGGAGGAGCAAAAAGAAACCGAAAACAGTGATAAACTTTGGCTGTCCTATTTATTGCCAATTGTTTTGGCAGTTGCCTTATCTGTTTTTATCGGTGAATTTTTTCGACGCACCGATTTTTTTATTCAATATCCGCTGGTAAAAGCTTTTGGCAAAGTTGTCCTTTTTGTATTGCAATATTTTGTCAGCGTATTTTTTACCACGGCGTTGATGAAAACATTTGGAGCCGAGAAGAAAATTGATGTTGCACGAAAGCTGGTAGTTTATTCAATGACACCGATGCTTTTGGTGGCACTTGTAACCAACCTGTTCCAGTTTTTGTATATTCTTGATATTCTGGGAATGTACAGCTTTTATTTGTTTTGGGTTGGAGCAAAAAAGTTGCTTACCTTTCCGAATAATAAAGAACAGAGTTATATATTAATTACAATTGTAGTCAACTTCTTTGTTTTTAGTTTTTTAAATGTGTTTTTGTCCGAATTATTGAAGGCATTTTATTAAAAACGGACGAACAGAATTATTTAAATTGTCAGAATCATGTCGCATAAGCCACAACAAAATATCAGCATTAAAAACCGAAAAGCATCATTTAATTATGAGCTTATCGAGCGGTTTGTGGCCGGAATGAAACTGGTTGGAACCGAGATAAAATCAATTCGTAACGGAAAAGTTAATCTCACCGATGCGTATTGTACACTTATTAATGGCGAGATGTATGTGATAAATCTGCACATTGCCGAATATGAATTGGGTACGATCAATAATCACATTGCGAAACGCGACCGGAAATTGCTTCTGAATAAAAAGGAAATTCAAAAGCTCGATAAAAAAATCAAAGAGTCGGGATTTACCATCGTTCCAACAAAATTGTTTGTAAACGACCGTGGATTGGCAAAACTCGAGATTGCTTTGGCTCGCGGTAAAAAAACATATGACAAACGCGAAACACTAAAGTCAAAAGACGCCAGACGAGACATGGATCGGGCAATGAAGTTTTAGAGTCGTTCAAGGCAAAAGGCAAAAGTTTCGAACTTGTTCAAGCTTTTCTCAATCTCAGAATCAATCCATCAGTCCTTCAATCCCTCAGTAGGCAAAGCTACACACTCTCTAAATTCTCAAAAGGAATAATCTTGTCGCCTTTATATTTCAGCAGAAGATTGGCAACGGCCATGGTATCTTTTTCGCAATATTTTACAATGCGGTCAATATCGTTTTCTTCCCAGTATACTTTGGCAACCTGACTACCGTCGATATCGTCTTTTGGCGTTGGAATATTAAACAACTCGCACAACAGCGATAGCGACGTGTAATGTTTATAGTCGCCAAATTTCCAAAGTTGCAAGGTGTCAATCAAAATATCTTTCACTTCCCACGGTTTGGCGCCGGCAATGTCAAGCACTTTTGGCAGGTTTAAGTTATTCACCAAAGCCCTTCTGGAGATGTATGGAAAGTCAAATTCCTGTCCGTTATGGGCGCAAAGCCTCCTTTTTCCTGCACGAGCAAAACTGTCAAGCGCATTAAAGAAATTCTGGATCAGCTTTTTCTCGTCATCATCATAAAACGATTTTACACGAAAAAAAGGTTCGCCGTGTTTTTGTACAACATAACCGGCTGAAATACAAGCTATTTTTCCAAACTCAGCATAAATACCTGCACGTTCGTATAATTCGTGCGGAAGCTCGCCATTGTTGATCTGGAACTGCATTTTGTGCTCCCAAAGTTGCTGCCATTTGTCGTTTAGTTCCGTGTATTCCGGTGCCAGCGGAACAGTTTCAATGTCGAGAAAAAGAATGTCTTCAATATTTAGGTTTTTAAGCATCAGGTTTTGTTTAAAGTTTGTAGTATGTGGTTGGTTAGAATCTGAATGGCGATTTTGTTTTTACCGCCCTGTGGAACGATTATGTCGGCATAACGTTTTGTTGGCTCAATAAACTGGATGTGGCTCGGGCGAACGGTTTTTTTGTAACGTGCCAACACCTGTTCTACATCTCTTCCGCGTTCCTGTATGTCGCGCTGTATTACTCTCGCCAGTCGTACATCCGAGTCGCAATCAACATAAACTTTTATGTCCATTAAGTCGCGTAATGCTTTGTTGGTGAGGCATAAAATTCCTTCAATTATCAATACTTGTTTTGGTTCAACAGTGTTTGTTTCTTCTTGCCTGGTACAACTAATAAACGAGTAAACCGGTTCATTAATGGCATTACCTTCTTTTAATTGTTTTACATGTTCAATCATCAGGTCGAACTCAATGGAATCGGGGTGGTCGAAGTTTTTTTGCCTTCTTTCTTCCAACGAAAGATCGCTGTTGTCGTAATAATACGAGTCGTGCGAAAGTATAGCCACCTCGTTATCGGAAAACTTTTCACTGATCTTTTTTACTACTGTAGTTTTCCCCGAACCGGTGCCGCCTGCAATGCCAATTACCAGCATATTCTTCTATTTATTTGTTAAATGATAATTGAAGATTAAAATTAAACGCTAAGAAAACACTATTTTCGCAGCCATAAAAGCACAAGTTACAAAAAATAGACAGCAATGATTAATCACGTCGTTCTTTTTAAATTGAAGGATTATCCGGCCGAAGAGAAAACGGAAATAATAGCAGAACTAAAAGCAATGTTATTGGGTTTGAAAGGTAAAATCGCTGAATTAAAGCACATTGAAGTGGGCGAGAATTACGAGTTGGATTCAAAAAGTTTCGATTTGGCGCTGATTACGCATTTCGAAAGCGTTGAAGACCTCGATGTGTACCGGGTGCATCCTGAGCATATGAAAGTGGTAAAACGCGTTGGCGAAACTACCGAAGCACGTGCCGCTGTTGATTTTAATTTTTAGTCTGTTTCCAAATACATTTATCGTTAATACTTAGAAATTATGAGTGAGCTGTATCCCATAAAGTTTCAACCTATTTTCCACGAGAAAATATGGGGTGGAAACCGAATGAAAACGATCCTGAATAAAGATTTCGGCAATTTGCCAAACTGTGGAGAAAGCTGGGAGCTTTCGGGCGTTGGCGGTAATATTTCGGTGGTAAGCAATGGCTTTTTGGCCGGTAACGATCTGAATGAACTGATCGAAATTTACATGGGAGATTTGGTAGGCGACAAGGTTTACGAAAAATTTGGAAACGAATTTCCGCTGCTCATAAAATTTATCGATGCACAGGACGATCTTTCTATCCAGGTTCATCCCAACGATAAACTGTCGAAAGAGCGCCACAATGCTTACGGAAAAACCGAAATGTGGTATGTTGCCGGAACCGAAGAAGGGGCATTGATCAACTCAGGTTTTAATCAGGAGGTTGATCGAGAAAAATACCTTGAATATTTCAATTCTGGCAAATTAACCGATTTATTACATTACGATGAGGCGGAAGTAGGTGATGTATTCTTTATTCCGGCCGGCCGTGTGCATGCCATTGGTAAAGGATGTTTGGTTGCCGAAATTCAGCAAACTTCGGATGTAACTTATCGTATTTTCGATTACAACCGGAAAGACGACAAAGGAAACGAACGCGAATTACATACCGACCTGGCATTGGATGCGATTGATTTTTCATATTCAAGTCAGTATAAAACCGATTATAAAACCGAAGAAAACAAAGCAGTAGAAATTGTAAGCTGCCCGTATTTTACCACGAATATCATCGAATTCAGCGAGGAGCTGGACAAAGATTATTATCAGCTCGATTCGTTTGTTATTTACATGACAATGGAAGGCGAATTTGAGGTGATTACCGAGGAAGGTACTGAAAAAATTGAAATGGGTGAAACTGTTTTACTACCTGCAAGTCTTGAGTCGGTTCAGCTAAAACCAACAAGTAAGTCGGTAAAAATTCTTGAGGTTTACATCAAATAAAAGAATATTTCTTACCTTAAGAAACCATTCTAAAAAAGCACCTTTTATGGAGATAAAAGAAGCTCAGTTTGTGATGAGCAACACTGAAGTAGAGAAGTGTCCGGCAGCTGATCGGCCGGAGTATGCTTTTATTGGTCGGTCGAATGTGGGCAAGTCGTCGTTAATAAACATGCTCACCAACAAAAAATCGTTGGCAAAAACTTCCGGCAAACCCGGAAAGACCCGATTGATAAACCATTTTCTTATCGATAAAACCTGGTACCTCGTTGATTTACCCGGTTACGGCTATGCTTCAGTACCAAAAGCTGAGCGCTTGAAATGGGAGAAAATGCTCAAAAACTATATCCTGAAAAGGGAAAATCTGTACTGTCTTTTTGTGCTTATCGATTCGCGTCATGAAGCACAAAAAGTTGATCTTGAATTTATGGAATGGTTGGGGATTAGTGGAATCCCTTTCAATATAATTTTTACGAAAGCCGATAAGCTAAAACCCTCCGAACTGGAGGCGAACTTAAAGGCTTACGAAGCAAAAATGTTTGAGACCTGGGAAACCATGCCTGGCTATTTTGTTTCATCGTCGGAAAAAGTGTTAGGGAAAGATGAAATACTCGCTTTTATCGACGACGTAAACAATGAGGAACAATAAATCAGGGTATTGAACCAAGTAAATGAGCTAACAATTATTTAAGATACATGTAAAGTTGTTAACTTTGCAGCATCTTGACGGATACAAAGAAAACATTATGGCTAAAGCAACATCTTGCTACTTATTATCCAAAAAAACGTTCGTATGGATGGTCGTGTGTTTTTCCGTGCAGTCTTTCGAAATAAAATTCAAACAAATATAAATGGAGATGAAAACTCACCCACTAAAAATTTTTACAGGACGAGCAACCCGATACTTAACTGAAAAAATTTGCGACAGTCTGGACGTTGATCTGGGACATTCGTCGTGTCCGGTTTTTGCCGATGGAGAATTTGAGCCTTGTTACGAGGAAACCATTCGTGGTTCGCATGTATTTATTGTGCAATCAACTCCGCCGACAGCCGATAACTTGCTTGAACTGTTGTTAATGGTTGATGCCGCCAAACGTGCAAGCGCCTACAAGGTAATTGCAGTGATACCGTATTTTGGTTACGCGCGTCAGGACCGCAAAGACAAACCAAGAGTTTCTATCGGAGCAAAATTGGTTGCCGACTTGTTGTCGGTTGCAGGAATCGACCGTTTAATAACCATGGATTTGCACGCCGATCAGATTCAGGGATTTTTTGATGTTCCGGTTGACCATTTGTATGCATCAACACTGTTTGTACCATTTATCGAAAAAATGGGACTCGACAATGTAATTATTGCATCGCCTGATGTGGGTGGAACAAAACGTGCCAACACTTATGCAAAAATGTTGAATACAGGTATCGTAATATGTCATAAAACGAGAGCGCGTCCGAATGAAGTGGGTAATATGACCGTAATCGGTGATGTTAAAAACAAAGACGTGATTATCGTTGACGATATGATTGATACCGCCGGTACTATTACCAAAGCTGCCAACCTGATGAAAAAAGAAGGTGCACGAAGTGTTCGCGCTTTTGCTGCTCATGGAGTTTTATCCGGACCGGCACTCGAACGAATTGAAAAATCGGAATTGGAAGAAGTATATTTCACCGATTCAATCAAGCCAAAAACAGGTTGTGAAAAGATTAAATACATCTCAACTGCCGAAGCATTTGGTGAGGCGATTCGCAGGGTGTATAAAAATCAGTCAATAAGTTCGTTATATTACAAATAATTTCTATTTTTGCACCGCTTTTTCCATAAGCAGACGCATTAATAATGTGCATGCTGTTTGCCCGACCCACAGGAAGGGAGGACTGAGTACCATATTTATTAACGTAAATTACTTAAAATGAAATCAGTAGTAGTTAAAGGAGAGTTAAGATCATCTCTCGGAAAAAAAGATTCTAAAAAACTTCGCGCAGAAGAAAAAGCTCCTGCAGTATTGTACGGTGGCGATCAGCCAATTCACTTTGCAGTTCCTTTTTCTGAATTAAGACAATTGGTTTATACTCCAAGTGTATACCTTATTGATCTTGATATTGACGGAACAGTTTACAAAGCAATTATGCAAGATATTCAGTGGCACCCGGTTGAAGAATTGGTATTGCACGTTGACTTCCTTGCTATTAGCGAAGACAAACCGGTTAAAATTGCAGTTCCTGTAAAAATTCAGGGTTATGCAAAAGGTTTAAGAAAAGGTGGTAAATTGAATACTAACCTTCGTCGTCTTACTGTAAAAGCGTTGGCAAATGCCCTTCCTGATACAATTGATATCGACGTATCAAATCTTGATCTTGCTCAGAGTATCAAAGTTGGTGATTTAACTATCGACGGAATTGATTTGTTGGATCAGAAATCGAACGTTATCGTAAGTGTTGCAATTACTAGGGCTGCAAGATCAGCGGCTGGTGCAGCAACTGATGACGAGGAAGAGGAAGAGTCAACAGAAGCAGCTGAAGAATAAACATATTTCTGTTAAGTGCGCATGAATTTTAACTAAACTCTTGCGCCTTGCATGTGTTTCCACAATAATTTCATAAAACAGAACACATGAAATACTTAATTGCCGGACTCGGTAATATAGGGCCAGAATATAAAAATACTCGCCATAATATTGGCTTTCAAATATTGGACGCACTCGCTGAGGCGTCCAATATTAGTTTTAACGATAAGCGTTACGGTTTTGTAGCAGAATACAAATTTAAAGCCCGTACGTTTATTTTGTTAAAGCCAACCACTTATATGAACCTGAGTGGACGGGCAGTAAGTTACTGGCTGCAAAAAGAAAAGATCGATATAAAAAATATGCTGGTTTTGGTTGACGATCTGGCTTTGCCATTTGGTACACTGCGCGTTAGAGCAAAAGGTGGTGCCGGGGGGCATAACGGGTTGGAAAACATTAATCAGGTACTTGGCCGAAATGATTATGCGCGTTTGCGCTTTGGTATCGGCGACGATTTCCACAAAGGATTCCAGGTGAATTACGTTTTGGGCGAGTGGTCGAAAGAAGAGCAAAAAGAATTGCCGTTTAAAATCGACGATGCGATTGACATCATTAAAAGTTTTGGTACAATTGGTGTCGACCGAACAATGAACTTTCACAACAAAAAGTAAATGGAATCCGGAGTTCGCATAGATAAATGGTTGTGGGCCGTGCGTATTTTTAAAACGCGTAGCCAGGCAACTGAAGCTTGTAAAAAGGGTCATATTAGTATTGCTGACAGCCCTGTAAAAGCATCGCGCGAAGTCCATGTTGGTGAAACGGTAAGTGTGCGTAAATCGCCCATTACACGTAGTTTTAAGGTGCTGGCTTTGTCGGGAAAAAGAATGGGGGCAAAGCTGGTAACTGATTTTTTTGAAGATGTAACTCCATCGGAAGAACTGGAACTGCTCGAAATGCAGAAGAATATGCGATGGAGTGAACGCCAAAAAGGAACCGGACGCCCGACTAAAAAGGACCGCCGCGATTTGGATGACTTTTTCGAGTGGTAAGATATTGAGGGATAGAAGGATTGAAGGATAGAGGGATTGAAGGATTGATACTGGATACTTGATTCTTGATACTCGTAGCTAGAAGCTGGTATCTTTTATCTTGAATCATAGAAATTAAAAAACAAAAAATATGCTGGTTGCAAAACAAAAACGAAAAGAAAATATTGTAGAATACATTTTGTACCTCTACCAGGTCGAAGACCTTATTCGTGCCTTTAAACTCGATATGGAGCTAATTGAAGAACGTTTGGTAGCCAGTTATAAAACCGATGATAAAACCAAAGTGGCAATTACCGATTGGTATGCTAACCTGGTTTTAATGATGGAAAAGGAACAGATCCAGGAAAAAGGTCACCTGCAGTTTATCACCAACCTTGTTGCCGAGGTGAACGACTTTCATCAAAAGCTGATGGAAACTTCAAAAGACGGTATGTATGTGCAATCCTTTAAAACGGTTTCTGGTCTCATTACTGAACTGAAGGAGAAAAATCCAGATGCTAAAAACGATATCGATCTGGGAATTACAGCCATTTATGGTTTTCTTATTTTAAAAATGCAAAAAGCCGATATTTCGATCGACACACTTGAAGCCATTAAACGAATAAGTAAATGGTTGGGTGATCTGTCGAAACTATACCGCGATTTTGAAAGTGGTGATTTTGCGTTTTAAATGACCCGGCAGGTTTTTCTTTTTCCAAACCACTTGTAACGATTGTTGGCTATCCAACGATACAAGATATCTCTGAAATTTTTAGGTAGAATTTTAAATGCCCGCAGCCAATTCCATGGTGCGCGAAGGTGTTTGCAAATCTCCAGCACAGCGTCAGATTCCACATATACCTGATCATTCTGAATAAGTAAAACGGAATTTATCTCCTGTTGTAATCCAAATTGATTTAAGATTTTTTGTCCTTCGTATGATTGAAGCGAGATCATTTTAAACTCGCTGGCAGATGTTCTTTTTACGATAAAATCCACCGAGAAATTACAAAGCTTACAAACTCCGTCGAAAAGAATTATTTTTTGATCCTGTTTCACATGAGCATAACAAATTGCCCGGTGTTCGGTTTGAAGGTCAAAAGGCAGAATGTTTATTTGTTTGTTTTGAAGTCTTTTATCAAACCAAGTGCCAGCCAGTTGGCAACGGCCTGTCTGTTATCATAAATTACCAGGCGTTTTACATCGCGCTGGTGATTCATATTTCCGAGTTCGATAAAGATTGCTGTTGGCCAGGTGTTTTTTACCACGTATAAAGGCCGGGTAGAAACAGTGCCGCTATAACCACGGTTCGGCTGGACTTCGTGGTATTTCTGTTCGATTGTATTTCTTAGAATCTTACATGCTTTTTCCCCTGTTTCGCTACGTTTATCGTGGTAGAAAAAGATATCGATATTTTCACCCTTACTCCTGGAATCCACATGCACCGCTATCATTCGCTGAAACGATCCTTTGTGTGTTTTATAAAGTTTATTCACAGCATCGGTGCGTTGACGCAGGCGTTTGGTATGGTTTAAAGGAATGGTGAGATTTGGATAGCAAACTTCGTCCTTGTCGGCTTTTAAAACATTGGCATCACGAATTCCGTCGTTTTTGTCACGTGTGATCATGTAAACCGTAGCACCTTCTTCTATGAGCCGACGAGCGAGTCGCAAGGTTACATCGTAAGCGTATTCATCTTCGCACACCATATTGCCGTTGTATTTTCCAACTGCACCCGGGTCGGGACCACCATGTCCTCCAACCAAATAGTAGACGGCTCCTTTTAATTCGTTAGTTAATATCTCAACATCGGCATATTTACTTCCAAAAATATCGTAATGTACAATTTTACCTGTGCCTTTCGAAGGTGTTGCTGCAGGTTCTGCTCCTCCACCTGAAACGGCCGTGTCGGGGAGTTTGTATTTAACTCCGGCAAGCAAGGTATTATCTTTTCCCAGGTTGTTTTTGTTCAACGCAATAAAATCATCCATGTATTCCGACGACGATAAACCATAGCGCGTAAGCAATCGGTAAATTCCATCGCCTTTAAGAGCTACAACTTCTTTTGTTTGCGCATGCGTAACCTGCGGAAGTAGAAATATTACTAAAAAACATATAAAAAAATATTTCGACAATAATTTTATATGTATGTTTGACACGAACATGATTGATCCTATTTTGTTTCTGTTGAACACTATGATGCTAAAATAGAATTAACGTAAAAATTTATAATTTATTTATGCGACAAAGTATCAGCTATCTGTTGTTAATAACTTGCTTGTTTTTCATTTTTTCATGTAAAACACAGTTTGTTCAAAAAAGTTATGAAATAGAAAATGTTTCTGTGTCAGAGGAAGTTGGGGTAATGGATAGTAGCATTGTTAAGCTATATGCACCTTACAAAAATATCCTTGAAAAGGACATGAACCGTGTACTCGCAATTTCCGATGTTGAGTTGGTAAAAGACAAACCCGAAAGTCCGCTTACAAACTTTTTAGGCGATTTGTTATTGACAGAAGGGGCAAAAGTTGGCCAAAATCAGTCGACTAAATTAACTCCAGTAGTTTCGTTTTTTAATTATGGAGGAATACGTTCATCGTTACCAAAGGGAGAAATTACCGTAGGCAATATTTTTGAATTGATGCCATTTGAAAATGAAATGGTCTTTTTGGAATTAAAGGCCGAACAAATTGAGGAGTTTCTGCATTATATTGCTGAACACGGTGGTGGCAGCGTTGGTGGAATACAGATGGTGATCAACGATGAAAAAGCGACCAATGTTTTAGTTGGTGGCGAAAAATTAGCTATGAATAAAACCTACTGGCTGGTAACCAACGATTATGTGGCAGCCGGTGGCGACGGACTTGAAATGTTCCAGAATAGTGTGCAATATATAAATAGCGGAGTGAAAATCAGAGATGCGATTATCAGCTTCCTGGAAGACAAGAACAAAAAGAATGAGCACATTACCACTAAGCTGGACGGGAGGATAAGGAATGAATAGAAGAAGATTTATTAGAAATGTAGCAGCAGGAACAGCCGGAATAACCTTAGGAGCAGTTCCGTACGAATTATTTGCTCACGAAGATTTTACCACTATATCGATATTGCATACCAACGATATTCATTGTCATATCGAGCCGTTTACAGGATCCAATGAAAGGTACGCCAATAAAGGTGGTTTGGCCCGCATTGCTCAGTTGGCTGCTATTCAAAAACAAAATAATCCGAATACTTTGCTACTCGATGCAGGAGATATGTTCCAGGGAACACCTTACTTCAACTACTTTAAAGGTGAGTTGATGCTTAAGGTAATGAGCCAGGTTGGTTACGATGCCGGTACCATTGGGAATCACGAATTTGATAACGGTTTACAGGGAATAAAAGACCCGCTGCCAAACGCCGAATTCCCGATTATTTCTTCGAATTACGATTTCTCGGATACAATTCTGTCGGGTAGTTTTCCCGCGTACAGGATCTTTAAACGCGCCGGCGTTAAAATTGGAATTTACGCTGTAGGTATCGAGTTGGAAAATCTTGTAGGAAAGAAAAACTACGGAGCAACGGTCTATAATGAGCCGGTGGAAATTGCTCAAAAAATGGAGAGCTTCCTGAAAAACGATAATAAGTGCGATTTGGTTATTTGTTTATCGCACCTCGGATTACGTTATCGTGACGATAAAGTGAGTGACATGGTATTGGCTTCAGAAACTTCGTTTACCGATTTAATTATTGGCGGGCACACACACTCATATCTCGAAAAACCACTGGAAGAGAAGAACAAAGTAGGAAATCCTGTAATCGTAAATCAGGCCTGGTGGGGTGGTCTTGTGGTTGGAAAAGTTGATTTTGTTTTCGAAAAATCTAAAAAGAATAAAAAAGCAGTTTATTCTGATTTACTATAACTAATTTTTAATGCCTATGAAAAGGATTCACAGGCTGTTACTTTCCGGTTGTGCGGGATTATTATTAAGTCTGCCCTGGTTTGGTTTGCCCGGCTGGATTTTATTCTTTGCGTTTGTCCCGCTACTTTATCTCGAACATTTCTTTTATAAATACAAAGAGGGATTTCCAACGGTATCGTTGTGGGGCCATGTTTTTTTTGCTGCTCTTATCTGGAATATTCTGGCTTCGTGGTGGATGACAAAAGTATCGTTGGTGGGAGTTGGGTCTGCCATGATTTTTAATGCCTTTTTGATGTCGACGGTATGGTGGGCTGCCCATTCAATTCGTCGAGACTTGTCATCGCCTTTAGGATACATTTCGCTGGTTGTGTTTTGGATTTCGTTGGAATACCTGCAGTTTAGCTGGGATATCGAATGGCCATGTTTGCAATTGGGAAGCGTTTTGGCGAGTAATCTTAAAATAATTCAGTGGTATGAGTACACCGGAACTTTTGGTGGAACATTGTGGATTCTATTGTTGAATATCTTTTTATTTAAACTGCTTCAATCCTTCCTTGATAAAACAAAACAGTTAAAAGTTAAGCTAACCTATGTTACCGTGTCCGGCCTGTTTATTTTGGTGCCCATTGTTTGGTCGTTGATTTTGTATACTGGTTATACTGAAGAAAAAAATCCTATTCATATTTCGATTATTCAGCCAAACGTTGATCCTTATACTGAGAAATTCGATATGGAATCGGAAGAGCAAAAACTTGACGACTTTTTACGTTTGGCTACACACGTTACCACCGACAGCACCGATCTTATTGTTGGACCGGAAACGGTTTTCGAGCATCAGTACCTGTGGAATGAGGACGGATTTCAATCGAATCATTTTCTTAACGAATTACAGCATTTCCTAAATAATTTTAAAAAAGCAGAACTCGTTTTTGGTGTCTCGTCGTTTAAGGTTTATGAGAATGAGGATGAAATTACTCCCTCTGCGCAGAATAAGGATGGTGTAATTTACGACCGGTTTAATACAGCTTTGCTTTTAGATCGTGCCGGTGAGACTCAGATTTACCATAAATCGAAACTGGTTGCAGGAGTGGAAAAGGTACCTTTTCAAAAGTATTTTTCTGTATTAAAGAATAACTACATCGATTTGGGAGGAACATCCGGTACGCTGGGCAGACAAACAGAAGCCTCCAATTTGGAAATGCAAAACGGAGTGGTGATTGCACCGGTAATTTGTTTCGAGTCGGTGTTTGGAGCCTACGTAAGCGACTATGTAAAAAAGGGAGCAGAATTAATAGTTGTAATGACCAACGATGGCTGGTGGAAGAATTCACGCGGTTACAAACAGCACCTTTTGTTTTCACAATTGCGGGCAATCGAAACCAGGCGCAGTATTGCACGGGCGGCAAATACCGGAACGTCATGTTTTATCAATCAGAGAGGAGAAGTTTTACAAGCTACAAACTGGTGGGAAGCAGCTGCAATTTCGGGTTGTGTAAATAAAAACGATGAGATTACTTATTATGTGGAGCATGGCGATTTTATACCTCGCGCAGCTATTTTTGTAAGTATAATGATTGTGTTGTTGGTATTTGTAAGAAGGTTCAGATAAGGACAAAAAAAATCCGCACTAATCCATTGCGAAAACCCCTGTATAACAGGATTTGAGCGCCCGGCTGATCAAACTTCCACCGGTCCGAAGACTCACCCCGATAAATCGGGACTACAAGGCCTGCTTTTACAACCATAAAGAGCTTACTCGGTTTAATTTTTTCTGTTGAGTTTACCAATTTTAGATTAATGCGGAAAATATTTTTTCTCTCTCAAAGAACTCGTTTTGTATGTTTCAAATGTAGCTGTAAGCTTTGTTATTTGCAAATTTTGGAAGTTAATTTTAGCGCTCTAAAAGGTAAGGTATTGTTGGATAGTAGCTTAAATAGAGCTTATTTTCGATAAAATTCAATATGAAAAAACAGGTAGTTTTACCGGTCGTATTTTTATGATAGATAATGGTAGGATTAGAAATGAATAAAAACAAAAAAAGTCCACCAAACAATAAGCTTTGAACTTGAGCTTACTGGTTGATGGACAATCTCTTTCGCATGATTAACTGTAAATTTTAATCTCCGAACTCTTCAGCCTTTTTGTTGTAGTAGTCCTGCAAAACAAAAAAGGCTTTCTTTTTAATTCCTTTTTCAGATATCAAACCTTTTCTGTTCCAGCCATCCTGAACATCAGGTAGCTGACGCAGCGGAGACATAAAATCAGTTAATATCCAAGGTGTCATACCGGCCAGTCCGTCAATTTTATCAAACATATCAATACTTTCGCGGTACAAATATTCCTGAAATTCTTCACTCCAACGGGTGAGACTGTCGGCATAAAATCCTTGTAAGGCCCCGCCTCCAAACTCACTCACAATAATTGGCTTGTCTTCATCCGACGAGATAACTTTCTCACGGCACTCATCGGGTAAACCGCCGTACCATCCCAAATATTCGTTGAAACTTACAATATCGAGGTATTTCATCAGCGGATCGTTGATGGTGTAATATTTGGCTTTATTGCCATCGCCGGGCTGGTCTTTTTTACAGGCTGCCGATAATAACCGCGTATTGTCAATCGAACGGATGTGATCGGCCACCGCACCCAGAAATGCATTCCTTGCATCAGATGGAGTAGTTTCGTTTGCAATCGACCAGATTATCGAACATGCCCTGTTGTAATCGCGGTTGATTACTTCAGAATATTGTTGTTTTGCTTTTCTGAGTACGTCCTGGTTTTCCCAGTCGATTCCCCAATACAAAGGCAATTCTTCCCAAAGCAAAATACCCATTTTGTCGGCCACACGAAGAATATTTTCCTGGTGCGGATAATGTGCCAGACGGACAAAATTACACCCCAGTTCTTTTGCCCATCCCAAAACAAGTTCAGCGTCTTCAACAGAATTGGCGCGGTCGGCACGAAGTGGATTTTCATCGTGTAACGATATTCCTCGCAAGAAAACCTGTTCCCCGTTTAAGAGGATCTTTTTGCCTTGCGTTTCAATTGTTCTGAATCCTATTTGATCGCTCACTTTATCGTAGGCAGCGGAGATTGAAACCTCGTATAGTTTTGGATTTTTAGGCGACCAAAGCTCTAAATTTTTAACATCGATAGAAAAATTACAAGTACCGTCAGCTTCAACAGAAACTTCTTCACTCACATTTAACTCAGGTATTGCAATCACCGCATTATCAGGGAAAACTTCTCCATTGAGATTCAATTTCCCGTTAATCCTCTTTGTTTTATCATGAAGTGAACTTTTATCCAGCGACAGGAAATAGTTGCTCACAAAGGTTTTTGGAACCTCAATCAGCTTCACATCGCGTGTAATACCGCCGTGGTTAAACCAATCGGTTACCTGCGACGGAATGCCGTCTTTAATACGTGTATTGTTTACACCGATAATTAAATAATTGTCCTTATCCTGAATCAAATCAGTTATCTCGAAAGCAAAAGGAGTAAAACCACCTTCGTGAATTCCCAGCACTTTCCCGTTAAGTGTTACTGTGCTTTTGTAATTTGCTGCACCAACATATACAAAATAACGTTTGTCACTCGACAGATCTGGTTTGTCAAAAGTTTTCCGATACCAGATACTTCCTTCGTAGTATGACAGTTTTGGATCTTGAGCATCCCAGGCACCGGGTACCCAAAGCGTTTGAGCGCCGTCAAAATTATACTCAACCCGGTCGGATTTGTCTTTTTGTTTTACATTCTCATAAACCGGCATAAATCCAATTTGCCCTTGTTCGTAGGGGTCAAGAACATATTTCCACTTACCGTTCAGGCTCGTGAATTCCCTTCCTTCGGCATTCTGAATAAATGCTTCCTGCGACCGACCAATAAATGGCAGAAGAACCAGTGCTAATATTGCTAATTTTCTCATCATTATAGTTTTAATTCGTTGTGTCAAATATGCTCAGATCCCACTGATCTTTCCACTTTAACACCGGCAATCCATTCTCGAATTGTATGGGTAGCCATATGTATGGTGCATCAATCGGGCTTTTTGGTGTCCAGCGGTCGGCCATAAAAATAAAGGCATCCTTTTTCCCGGCTACCGGTAAAATATAGGTGCTTTGCGAGTGAAAAGTAAGATCGGCATCGGGGCCAATACATGGGTTCGGATGTTGTGTCCATGGTCCCCAAATTGATTCTGCGGTAAACAGTCGGGCAGCGTTAGGATCCCAACCTGTGCAGCCCGATGTTATCATAAAATACTTACCATCTTTGGTGAAAATGGCCGGTGCTTCGTTGTGTCCGCCGGGAGCTATGCGAATATATCTTCCGGTGTAGCTTAGGTAGTCATAGCTTAATTCGGCAATGTTTAACGTCAGATTTTCTTCCGAAGCAAAAATATGATAGGCTAAGCCATCATCGTCGACAAAAAGTGTCATGTCGCGCGACATTTGTCCGCCTTCAAAATCACGACGAACGAACAATCCATCGTTAACAGCCTGCATCCATTCATCGGTCCACCAATCAGCAAAATCATCGAGCGTAACCTTACTCGATTTCTGTTCTTCAGTCATATTCTCGGGCCAAACTCCGGCATTCGGACGTAAGGAACGAAGGTAGGTGAAAGGGCCGGTAGCTTTATCGCTTACGGCAATACCAACCCGCGCAGCACTGTATCCTTTGCCTTTTAATTCCAAATGAAAGTACAATACAAACTTTTTGGTTTTTGCGTTATAAATAACCTTCGGACGCTCCATTACACAACCGGCTTCAATATCACTTCCAACACTGTCGCTAACCGGCAAAACTACACCTTCGTGTTTCCAGTTGTAGAGATCTTTTGACGAGTAACAATTTACACCCACCTGCGCCGAACTGGTGTGTTCGCTTTTGTGTTCGCCATACCAGTAATAAGTGTTGTCGTGGTATAAAACTCCACCTCCGTGTGCATTAATATGCACGCTGTCGGTATCGGGCCATTGTTTTCCGGGAGTAAAGTTTTGAAATCCTTTCGGCTGTTCTTTTTTTGCATTACATCTGCAAAATACAGTTAATAAGGACGCAACAATTAAAAGATGCAGAAGGGGAAAATGTTGGTTCGATCTTGATTTCATAATACCTGATTGTTTTGCTTTTAGCGCTTCTAATGATATAAGAAGGTGATGCAAAAATATCAGTACACGTTGGTATATAGTGGCATAAATTCAACGTAAAATTGCAGATATTCGATACCGCAGGTAAAAAACGATAAAATGCTAGAACTTAATTCTGCGAATTCTTTTCAATGTATTCTTTTGGTGTGCAGCCGTAAAAATCTTTGAAGCACCGGCTAAAATACGAAGGGCTGGTAAATCCAACCATGTAAATAATTTCGCTTATCGATCGTTTATTTTGCACAAGCATACCCGCTGCAACTTTTAAGCGTTGTGTACGAATAAATTCATTTGCGGTTTGTCCGGTAAGCGCTTTTATTTTTCGATAAGCCTGGTTGGCACTAACTTTTAGTTCCTTGCTGAAAGCGTCAACATCAAAACCTGCATTATCAAGATTGTTCTGCACCGATTGTACAGCGGCTTTCAGAAATTCTTCGTCGAGAGAAGACAGTTCGATTTGCTCCGGCTCAAGAAGTTGTTCCGTGCGAAGACGATCCTGTTTTTGTTTTTGCAAAGTCAGTAAATTGTAGATCTTCAGCGACAACGATGCCATGTTGAATGGTTTGTAGATATAATCAACAGCTCCCAGTTCTAATCCTTTTATATGGTCTTCCTGCATGGTTTTGGCGGTTAGGAAAATTACAGGAATGTGCGAATAATTCAGATCATTTCGGAGTTCCCGGCAAAGTTCAAAACCATCCATTTCTGGCATC
Source organism: Draconibacterium sp. IB214405 (assembly GCF_033963885.1). Taxonomy (NCBI): domain Bacteria; kingdom Pseudomonadati; phylum Bacteroidota; class Bacteroidia; order Marinilabiliales; family Prolixibacteraceae; genus Draconibacterium; species Draconibacterium sp. IB214405. The sequence goes on along the minus strand of NZ_JAXBMA010000005.1, from coordinate 17,394 downwards.
ATAATATCCGAAAGAATCAGGTCGGGAATGTTTGCTTCGATTTTTTCGAGCGCTTCTTTACCATTGCCGGCACATTCTACCTTGAGGTATTTTGCCAACCCAGTACACAAAAATTCTTTCAGATCGGTATCATCCTCAACAACCAATACTTGTGGCTTTTTACTATCCGTTCCGTTTACAGAAACATCGTGCAAAATATTGTCGAATGTTGAGTCTTCGGGTTGAACCAAAGAGGATATCGAATCTTCCGGTTTCCATTTTTCGTTTTTCTGTGCTTTGGCAGCCAGTTCGCCGTTAACCGGTAAAACAAGGCGGAAACAACTTCCTTTGTCCACCTCGCTGTCGAGTTCTATCGAACCGCCGTGTTGTTCGATCATTGCTTTAGCCATAAACAAACCAATTCCACCAGTACTTTGTGTGCGTACTCCTTTCACCTGAAAAAAGCGCTCAAATATCTTTTCCTGGTACTCTTTTGCAATTCCAACACCACTATCTTCAACTTCAATAATCACTTCTGAAGAGTTGGCCATTGTGGTGCGTTCAAACAGTTTTATTGAAATGGCACTGTTATCGGGTGTGTATTTAAAGGCATTCGACAGCAGGTTAAATATAATTTTCTCCATTTTATCCGGATCGAAATAGGCCATGATGTTATCCGGAGAGATGTTTAGTGTGTAATTAATTTGTCGCGAATCGGCCAATGGTTGAAAGAAATTATAAACCTCCCGAAGCAGTTTTGCCAGGTTACAATGTTGAATATAAAGACTGTCGGGAATTCCTTTTTCGATCTTTCGGAATTCCAATAATTGATTCACCAATCGCAAAAGTTTATGTGAACTGGTGTTTATCAGGTGTGCCTGTTTGTGTGATTCAGGACTTAGTTTTTTATCGTCGAGTAAAGCTTTCGACGGACCTAAAATTAGTGTTAGTGGCGTTCGAAGCTCGTGTGTGATGTCGGTAAAAAACAGCGATTTTTGTTCGTTCATACGCTGCAATTCTTCCGATTTCATTTTTTCAAAAGCCAGTGTGTGCTTTTCTTTTGCCCTGATAACCGACAGCAGTTGGTACAAATATAAAAGACCGATAAACAGTACGAAATAGATAACATACGCCAGGTTACTTTTCCACCAGGGAGGTGTAACAATCAGCGACATGGTTGTCATCTCATTCTCTTGTGGATTATCCGCATTGGTTGCGCTAACTTTAAATGTGTAGTGTCCGGGCGGAATATTGGTGTAGGTAACCGAATTACTCCCCTCGATAATGTTCCATTGGTAATCAAAATCATCGAGCCTGTAGTAGTAGGTATTTTTATCAGGATTTTTAAAATCCATGGCCGAAAATATGAAAGTAACCATTTTGTCTTTGTACGACAGCTTTATCTGATCGACGTATGGAATAGTGGAGTTTATACCATATTTATTTTGCAGCCCTTTATCTTCGAATATACTTTTATTGTAGACTTTCAGGTCGGTCATCTCAACTTTCGGAACTGATTTGTTCGAGATCTTGTTAGGATCCATCAAAACAACACTTGCCAGGTTGCCCAACAGTAGGTTCCCATTTTCCAACAACAATTCTGCATTTCTTTCAAAACGTTCATTTTTAAAATCCTGAGAAAAATGCACCTCATTAATTTCTTCATTCTCAAGATTAAATTGAATGATTCCCCGATATAATCTCACCCATAAATTCCCCGAACGATCTGCGAGTATGCCTGAAATAAATTCGTTACTGAGATATTCGAGGTCAGGGTATCCTTTAAACTTGATTGTAGAATTGCCATCATTATCCTGTGCAATAATTTTTTTATTTAATCCTGAATTTGTTCCTACCCATAAATTGCCGGAATGATCTTCCATTATTGCATTTATTGCATTGTCGTTTAGCGAATTGGTGTCGTTGGCGGAGTAGTAGAACTTTTCAAATTCTTCTGTTTCTGGATCAAAACAGTTTAAACCGTTTTCTGTGCCAATCCATACTTTACCATTGCTATCTTCGTAAACCGACCGGATAATATTGTTGCTTAAAGTTTTATTCGTATTGCCTGCAAAGTATTTCTTCACGTTGGTAATCCGGGCTCCCGACCGTTCGATTTTAACAATTCCAATTTCGTTTACCCCTGCCCAAATCACCCCGGGATATTTTTTCGACGGGCAAACCTCGGTTATTTTATTCCCCGAAAGCGATGGTTCGGTTACCGTATTATAAATATTGGGATTTTTGATATCAAGGTTTGAATTCCTTTTAAACGGATAATGAAGAATACCGGCATCTTCGCCTGCAACCCAAAGACCTGTTGAATCGGCAAACATATCAAAAATGTTGTAGGCCGTGTATTTCCTGTTGTACATCGAATAGGTGAGCTCTCCATAGTCCTCGGTTAAAACATAAATCCCATTCCTTTTCTCGTATTGCAAAAGGTTATAGGTTGTCCCAATCCAAAGCTGGTTTTCGTAGGCCGCAAAACAGTGAACAAAAACCCGGTTGTCAGCTTCATCCATTCGTACCGGAAGCACATAACGGTTTAGCCCTTTGTCGGCGATAGAAGTTAAATCAATTGTTCCGGCGCCAACCCAAAGCAATCCGTTCCGATCTACATGAATGGCAGCCACATTATTCCCGGAAATACTCCCCGGGTTGTCAACCTGTTCGTAATACGACCAGAAGTGCGCCTTTTCAGGTGGAAGTTGCTGCTGATCTTTTGTTAGCAGACTTAATCCGTTTATCCAGCTTCCTATCCACAGATTATCAAATTGGTCGTAAAACAGCCTGTAAACCACTTTGTTACGATCGCCCGTTTTGTTTTTTTCAACGTAACTAATAAATTCTGTTATCTCGCCATTCTCATCAACGATTGCCTTGTTCAGTCCACCGGTCCACGTGCCAATCCACAAGGTTCCGTCAGCCGATTCTACGATTTGAGTTACCGTATTGTCCGAAATCGAATTTTTATTCGGATCATATTCGTAACGTGTAAAGGTTTCGTCTCCGGGATTAAATTTTAACAGACCATTGTAGGTTGTTACCCACAAGATATTTCTCGAGTCTTCGTAAATATCACTGATAACTTCATTTTCATAATATCTGGTTAACTGGTTGGTTTCAGTATCGAGTTTAAAAAGGCCACCGCTCCAGGTGCCAATCCAGATATTTCCGTTGTGGTCTTCACAAAACGACAAGATCCGCTTTGTAATATCAATTTTGGTAATCTTGCCGCTTTCAAGATTCATACAGTTTAATCCGCTTGCAGTACCAATCCATAAGTTACCCTTCGAGTCAACCATCAGCTTGGTGATTTCGCGGTTTGTAATGGAGGTAGAATCATGAAATTCGGGTTGATAAGTAACGCAGTCGTAACCATCAAAACGATTCAAGCCATTCCAGGTACCCACCCAAATAAATCCATTGTCGTCCTGAACAATGGTGTTTGCTTTATCAATTGTAAAACCCTGTTCGGTTCCCAGATGAGAAAAATAAAGCTCATTTTGTGCAGTCGCAAAATAGCAGGTAAGAAGTAGTATAATGGAAAAAATATAAGTCTTTCGCATCTCGGCTAATAGGTCGTTTAATGATATCAAAAATCAAAATAACAAATTTCTGACGAAACCCTGTGAAGTCTATAAATTCCACATTTTCTAGTTCCGGACAATAAACTACTAGTTGTCTGATGTTTACATTCTGATATTTAAAGTCCTCGTAAACGTGCTGTCAAAAAAGTGTTAGCAATTTTCAAATTTATGCAATCGGTTTCAATTTAATGAAAGGTTAGGTCGAATTTGTTTTAATCCTTCACAAAATCTTACCTGAACTTTGTATTGCTTTCATTTCTCACTTATGATTAATGGGAGCAAACCATAAACAAAACTTGAACTTATGACTCGTATGAAAAATACGATAAACGTTTTCTACAGGCTATTGCTAAGCTGTATTTGCCTGTTTGGTGGCAATAAATTAGTTGTTGCCCAATTTCCTGCCAAAATTTCTGTTGATGAGAGTAATCATCAAAAATCAGGCTTCGAACTGGTTTGGGAAGATAATTTCGATATTGACGGTCATCCCAATTCGCAAAACTGGACCTATGAATATGGTTTTGTTCGCAACCGTGAATTACAATGGTACCAGCCGCAAAACGCAAATTGCGCGAATGGTATCTTAAAAATTGAAGCACGTCGCGAAAAAACATTCAACCCGAATTATAATCCACTTAGCGACGATTGGCGTTTAAACCGAGCAAATGCGGAGTATACATCAACTTGTTTAATAACAAAAGGATTGCAGGAGTGGCCTGTTAACGGGTATTTTGAGATACGTGCGAAAATCGATATTTCGAATGGTTCGTGGCCTGCGATCTGGTTACTGGGAACCGAAAAATACTGGCCTGATTGCGGCGAAATCGACATCATGGAATTTTATCGTATTAAAGATGTTCCGCATTTGCTCGCCAATGCTGCATGGGGATCGTCGTATCAAAACCAGGCCAGCTGGGACGATGCAAAAATTCCACTTTTATATTTTACCGCTTCCGATCCCTTATGGGCCGAAAAATTCCATATCTGGTCGATGAATTGGGACAGTGAAAAAATAAGTATCTACCTCGATGATGAACTGATGAACGAAATTGATTTGAAAAAAACGGTTAATACTGACGGGTACAATCCGTTCACCTCAAATCAGAAATTTTACCTCTTACTTAATCTTGCCATCGGTGCGAATGGGGGAGATCCCGATCAGACAACGTTTCCCCTAAAATTTGAGGTTGACTATGTACGTGTGTACAAACAGAATCAAAACACAAACTAAATATTAGTATTAGAACTATTTCATTTTAATAATTAAATCATGAATCTTTATGAAAAAGAAGAGTAATTTTAATCAATGCTTTTGCAGCAATCTGGTGCTAAAAACCATGGCTGTAACATTGATGCTAATCATGGTTCTCGGATCTGCTGCATTTGCCGCATCCGGAACAGCATTACAAGAAAAATCTATCACAGGAAAGGTGCTAAGTGTTAACGGTGAATCTTTACCCGGTGTTACGATTTTAGTAAAAGGAACTACCCGCGGAACCATTTCCGACGTGGATGGAAATTTCTCTATCGGCGACGTGCGTTCTGAAGATATCCTCGTTTTTTCTTTTATAGGTATGAAAGAAGTTGAGGTTGCAGTAGGCGATCAAAGCAGTATTCAAATTACAATGGAAGATGCCGTAATTGGTGTTGATGAAGTTGTGGTGGTTGGTTACGGTACACAAAAGAAATCGGATATTACCGGTTCTGTAAGTTCTGTATCCGAAGAACGACTGGCCAAAATTCCGGTTTCAAACGTTATGCAGGCGGTACAGGGATCGGTTTCAGGTGTTAATATCACACAGGTATCATCTATTCCTGGTGAAGCACCTTCTATTTTGGTTCGCGGTGGTGGATCTTTAACCGCATCAACAAGTCCTTATGTTGTTGTTGACGGTATTCCTATTTCAAAAATGGGAGGATCTATCAACGATATCAACCCTAACGACATCAAATCAATCGAGATTTTGAAAGATGCTTCTGCAACGGCAATTTATGGTATGAATGGTGCAAATGGTGTTATTCTTATCACGACAAAAAGCGGAAAATCTTCAACCCCAACAATCAAATATTCTGGTTACGTTGGAGTAGAAGAATTTGCTCACATTCCTGAGATGGTTTCAACCGATGAATTACTTGCACGTTATGCAGAAGGAAACCGAATTAATGGTTCTCCATTGTATCAGGCTCCGGTTAAATACCAATACGAGGTAGAAAATTACGAAAACGGTCATACAATCGACTGGATTGATGAAGTTTCGCAAACCGGTATTCAGCAAAATCATAATGTTAGTATTTCCGGTGGAAGCGAAAACCTGACTTACTACATCTCGGGTGATTTATTAGACCAAAAAGGTGTTGTAAAAGGTTATAACTACAAACGTAATTCAATACGTACAAATATTGATGCACAGGTTACAAAATACCTGAAAGTTGGAACCAACTCATCGATTGTTTATCACAACCGCGATGGTGGCCGCGCAAACCTGTTAAATGCAGAGGCAATGAGTCCTTACGGAAGAATGTACGAAGAAGACGGTAGCTACACAATTTACCCAATGTTTGGCGAAACTTTGTGGGCGAACCCAATGCTTCCAACAACTACTAATCCTGAGCGTCGTCAGTTCAACGTTAACCTAAATGGTTTTGCCTATGTTACGTTTGGCGATATCTGGAAACCACTTACCGGATTAACTTACCGCCTGAATGCAGGTCATTCTACTATTCAAAGCCGCAGCAGTAATTATACCGGTGAATCAGTAAACGATTTGCTTGGTACTGCTTCAATTTCAAGAAGTGAAACACAAGCGTATACCATCGAAAATATTTTGCGTTACGATTACGATGTAAACAAGCACCACATCGACCTTACAGGTGTTTATTCTTCACAAGAAAGAGAGTACAACACTAACTGGGCACAAGCGAGCGACTTTGTAAACGACGAGCTTGGATGGAACAGAATGCAGGCAGGTGCCAGCTCAAGTGTTAGTTCTTATGCCGATCGTTATGCAGCGGTTTCGCAAATGGGACGTTTAAACTATTCATACGATAGCCGTTACCTGTTTACAGTTACTGTTCGTCGCGATGGTTCATCGGTTTTTGCCGACGGTATGAAATACGGTACATTCCCATCTGTAGCTCTTGGATGGAACATTCGTCATGAGAGCTTCATGCAGAGTGCAGAAAACATTACCAACCTGAAATTGCGTTTATCGTATGGTAAATCAGGAAACGAGGCTGTTGGTGTTTACCGCACGTTTACAACAATGGCCGACCGACAAATTCCATTTGGCGGATCAACAAACATTGCCATGGTTACCGATCGTTTAGGTAACGGCGATTTAAGCTGGGAGACAAAAGAAAGTTTGAACCTTGGTTTGGATTTTGGTTTCTTCGATAACCGAATCAATGGTTCGCTTGATGTGTATTCTGCTAATAACTCAGACTTGTTGCTGTCGCGTAAATTGCCATCAGCTTCAGGATTTGGTTCTGTAACAGCAAACATTGGTGAAACCTCTACTAAAGGTATCGAACTTACACTGAATACTGTAAACGTTGCCACAGCCAACTTCAAATGGAACAGTTCGATTGTATTCTCTAACAGCAAAACAGAGATCGTTGAATTGTATGGCGATGGCCTTGATGATATTGGAAGTGGTTGGTTCCTTGGTGAGCCTATCGGAGTTATCCGCGACTACAAGAAAGTGGGTATCTGGCAAGAAAGCGAAATTGCAAATGGCGATCATTTAGAATGGGACCCTGTTGCAAAAGCCGGTGATGTAAAATTGGAAGACATCAACAACGATGGTGTTATTAGCGACGACGACCGTGTTATTCTTGGTCAAACAGCTCCAAAATGGACCGGTGGTTTAACCAACACTTTCTCGTATAAAAACTTCACACTGAACGTATTTATTCAAACTGTTCAGGGAGCGATGCGAAACAATTCGCATATTGGTATGGCTTCCGACGAAATCGAGCGTAGAAACAGTTTCGCTGAAATTGGTTACTGGACACCTGAAAACCAAAGCAACGAATGGCGTTCGCTGAATAAAAACTCAAATCCTCACGGATACGGATTCCCGGTTAAAAATAACTTCACCCGTATTAAAGACGTAACACTTAATTACGATATACCTCAGCATTTGCTCGACAAAGCCGGTATTAGTGCTTTAAGCGTGTACCTGAGCGGACGTAACCTTTACACCTTCACCGATTGGATCGGTTGGGACCCTGAAGAACGCGATACACAACGTGGCTGGTCGAATTGGGAAATCAATTACCCGGCAGTAAGAACAATTGTTTTTGGTATTAATCTTACTCTATAAAAGAATACAACAATGAAGAAGAATAAATTTCACATATTAATAGTGATGGCGCTAACTTTTATAGCCATCTCTTGCAGCGAAGACTTTTTGGATGAGACACCGTATTCTTCGTATGCGCCTGAAACATTAACCGACGAAGCCGGTATTGAAGCCGCTTTAAAAGGGTTGCACTATAATTTTGGTAGAATCTGGACCTGGTCAGATCAACAAGGATGGGCTGGTGTTTGGCAGGATGGAACCGATGTATGTTCTCCTGGCGGTGTTCAGGGTGTAGAAATTCCGTTTTTTAAATACGAAGACCTGAATTCTGAAAATGCCGCAGTTAGTTACATGTGGTCGATGTGTTACCTGATCATCAACAATGCAAACAATGCAATGGTAGCAATCGGCGAAGATGGCGATCCTGCAAAAATGGCCGAAGCACGATTTTTCCGTGGATACTGTTATAACATTCTGGCTACACTTTATGGCGATGTTCCGTTACTGGTTGAGCCAACAGCATCTGCCAGAACAGATTTAGAGCGCACACCTGTTGCTCAGGTAAACGCACAAATTGTTGAAGATTTGAAATATGCAGCAGAGAACTTACCTGATATCACGGGTACAGTAAGCGAAAGTCGTGCCAATAAGCACATGGCTATGCAAAGTCTGGGTGAAGTGTATTTGCGTTTAGATCAACCTGGCGAAGCAGAAACTGTATTAACTAACATTATCAACAGCGGACTTTTCTCGATTGTTGAAGAACGTTATGGTGTTGCTATCGATGTAAATGGCGACTATTTCAGCGACATGTTCAAGTTTGGTAATCAGCGTCGTTCTGAAGGAAACTCGGAAGCGATCTGGACATTTGAACTCGAGTACAACAAAGGTGGAATTTCTGGTGGATTTACAAATGCACCTCAGCAACGTCGTAACTGGGTACCGGCTTATCACAACGTTCCGGGAATGACTTACGTTTACGATGGTGTTGACGAAAGTTTTGTGCATCCATACGGAGGTCGTGGTAACGGTCGTATTCGCCCAAGTAACTGGGTTAAATACGAGTTATATGATGAAGGCGACATTCGTAACTCTGAAAACAATATTACACGAACAATGTACTACAACTCTGTTGGTTATAGCGCAACCTGGGGTGTAGATGCAAACGGTTACAGAGTTTCAGCGGATTCACCGGATGCAGTTAAAGTAGTAGAAGTTCAGGAAGGTGATACTGCATTAATTGCAGCCAGCGACACGCTGGAAGTTGCATTCCCTTATACACGCAAATGGGATTCGTTCGACCCTACTGATCAGTGGGGATGGACAAATATTAAGGATTTCCCAATTATGCGTTTCGGCGAAACTTACCTGCTTCGTGCTGAAGCTCGTTTGAAAAACGGAAATACTGCGGGCGCTGCCGACGATATTAACGTTTTACGCGACCGTGCCTTCAAAGCTTCACGCGAAGAAAGTGGCGACAGCGATTTAGGAAAAGTATCGTCATCTGATATCGACCTCAACTTTATTTTGGATGAACGTGCACGCGAATTGTTTGCTGAAGAAAACCGTCGTATGACATTGATGCGCACCAAAACATTGGTTGAGCGTGCAGCTCTGAATACCGAAAGTACGATAAAAGGTACAATTAGTGGAATTAGTGAGATAAACCTGTTGTTACCTATTCCTTTAAGCGAAATCCAACGTAATAAAGATGTTCAATGGGAACAAAACCCGGGATATAATTAGGAATTTTCTGTAACCACGAATTAATACTCGATGGTTCATTAGTTTAGTTAGATTTGTTTGAGTATTATAGAAATGCCCTTCGGGGCATTTCTTATTCTTTTTAAGTTTGAAGCAATTTTAAAACGATTCGGTCATGTTAAAAACCACTTCCTTTCTCGTAATACTTCTCTTGTTTATGGGATGCAAAACACCTGATAAAAATAATACGTCATTGAGTTTGATTATTGATCAATCGCTTGAACGTGCCACACAGCAAAGTTTATTAATGGCTGAGTCGTTAAAGGATCAACCGGACAAACTACCTCAAACAATCGATAAGGAGGGGAGACTAGTAACCTGTAATTCGGATTGGTGGGTAAGTGGATTTTTCCCCGGTGTTTTATGGTATTTGTATGAAAACTCACCTTCAGACTCTTTAAAACAATGGGCCGAAAACTTCACTTTGCGCGTTGAAGACCAGCAATACACAACCGATAACCACGATGTGGGTTTTATGATCTTCTGTAGTTTCGGAAACGGCTATCGTATTACCGGAAATCCTGCATACAAAGACGTGATTCACAATGCGTCGAAATCGTTGATTACACGTTTTAATCCAACTATTGGCTGTATTCGTTCGTGGGATTATGCCAGCTGGAGCGCCCAGTGGCAGTACCCGGTTATCATCGACAATATGATGAACCTGGAACTATTGGAATGGAGTGCGAGAGCATTTAATGATACTACTTTTAGTCATGTTGCCCGCACACATGCAAATACAACAATGAAAAATCATTTTCGCGATGATTACAGCAGTTACCATGTAATTTCGTACGATACGATTACCGGAGCAGTTGAAAAGAAAAACACTTCGCAGGGATATTCTGATAATTCGGCTTGGGCACGCGGTCAGGCTTGGGGCCTTTACGGATACACCATGATGTATCGTGAAACAGGAAATAGGCCTTATTTAGAACAGGCAAAAAATATTGCCGATTATATAATCAATCACCCCAATTTGCCCGAAGATAAAATTCCATATTGGGATTTTAATGCACCCGATATTCCCAATGCTTTGCGAGATGCATCGGCAGGTGCAATTATGTGTTCTGCATTGATTGAATTGAGTGGTTATTGTTCTGCCGAAAAAGGAGAGGAGTATCTTGATGTTGCCGAAAAACAACTTCGTACACTAAGCTCTGACGAATATCTTGCAGTACCGGGTACCAACGGAAACTTTATTCTAAAACACAGTGTTGGTCATATGCCAAATAGGAGTGAGGTTGACGTACCGCTGAGCTATGCCGATTATTATTATATCGAAGCGCTTATGCGAATGAAAAAGGTGATTGCCCGAGAATAAGCAATCCGATAATATCATTATCAGTTCTGTAAATAAACCGATACTTCTACATCTTTCTGAGTTTTAATCTCCAAAATAAAAAAAGCCGCATTTTAAGCGGCTTTTGGTGATCCCCACGGGACTCGAACCCATATCGTCAGAACCGGAATCTGAAATTCTATCCATTGAACTAGGGGACCCGATTCGGCTGCAAAAGTAACAAAATTCCCGAATGTGTATGTCTTAATTCCAGGTTAGGTTTCTAATAAATGTTGATAAAATACCCTGTTCCCGGCAGCTCTCATTTTTTTATATCGCTACATTTGCCAGCATAAACAGATGAGTATGGAGAAGAGGGCCGATTTGGCTTTGAAGAAGTTTAACGATTACGTAGATTCTTTTTCAGGATGGAGTGAAGATCAGATTAAAAACCTGGAAATAAAGCGGGAGCATTCGTTTCGAGTTGCACAGCTTGCCACTATGCTGGCAGGAAAAATGGAACTTAATGAAACGGAAACTTACCTGGCTTATCTGATAGGTTTGTTTCATGATATCGGAAGGTTTAAACAGTTAAAAGAGTTCAATACTTTTAACGATGCAAAGTCAGTTGACCATGCTGATTATGCTGTTGAGATTTTAAAAGAAAACAACTTTTTTGAAGATCTTGATGAGGGGCAGATAAATTTGATTCTTTTGGCAATCAGCCAGCACAATAAACTTGGCTTGTCAAAAAAAATGAGCGATAAAGAACGCCTCTTCGCCCAATTGATAAGAGATGCGGATAAGTTGGATATTTTACGGGTGTTAACCGATTATTATACCAATCCGAAAGCTACTCCAAATCATACCTTAACCTGGGAAATGCCACGAGGCGTTGCGGTTTCTCCCAAGGTTTCGAAACAAATTCTGAATGGAGATTTGGTATCGAAAGACACCGTTGCAAGCGAATTGGATATTAAAGTTATGCAACTTTCGTGGGTGTACGATTTAAACTACAGGCAATCTTTTGAGGTAATGGTGGAGAACCGTTATGTGGATAAAATCTACAACTCGATGCCAAAAAATGATACGGTAATCGAAATCTACAGAAAAATAAAAGTTTATATCGAAAATAAAGTGATCGCCTGATGCAGCAAACAATAACGGTTTCTACGCCACGACATAATATTTTAGTTGATATTACTTCGGAAGTTGAAGCTGTTGTGAAATCATCGGGCATACATACCGGGTTGGTGAATGTTTATGTTCAGGGTGCGACGGCAGGAATAATGATTCAGGAAAACTGGGACGACTCGGTACAGAACGATGTGGTTAGTCTGATGAATAAGTTAATTCCGGCCGATGTTTGGGAACACGATGCGCAGGATAATAATGGCGATTCGCATTTAAAAGCCGGACTGGTTGGTCCGGGCGAAACAATTCCAATTGTAAATGGGAAAATGGGTTTGTCCACCTGGCAAAATATCTTTTTGTGTGAGTTTGATGGACCACGTACTACCCGTAATGTAGTTGTAACGCTTTTTAATTCCGAAAAATAATGGCAAACAGACTGGTGTGCATGTGTAATTTTGTTGATGAAAAGGAGATTAAACAACTGCTTGAAAAGGGAGCTGATTCAACCGCCCAGATTCAATCGTTAACGCGTGCCGGAACTTCGTGTGGACGATGTTTACCGGTTATTGATGATTTGGTTGAACAGCATTCAAAAACAAAACCCAAGCCACAACAAGGAAAGTTGCGACTCGGGTTCTAAACACAACATCAAAATATATTTTCTAGAAGTATCTTGGTGATACTACTTTTTCTTTCTTGAATTTTAATTCGTACGAGATCATTACCTCATGTGTTCCGTTGTTGTAATTTTGCAAGTTTGTTGTTGAAAAATCGATGGCATAACCCAACCGAAGTTTCTCTGCAAACAGGAACTGAGCAATAAAACCATACGAATCGCCTGAACGCCACATCGCACCTAACCACAGTTTTTCTTTAATCAGGAAGTTTCCTGATAAATCGAACTGAACAGGAGTACCGGTTTCCGAGGTAAACGAAGCTTTTGTTAAAGCCGTTGGTTTGAATTTCACATTCTCACCCAAATCGAATACCGCACCGGCAATCAGGAAGTAGTGACGCATTTGTGCTTCTACCGAAAAGTTGTCGTAATCGTTATCGAAAGTACTGTTTACAATCCTTGGAATAGAGAATCCCAAATAAGCTCTTTTACTGTAAAGGAATGCTCCAACTCCAAAGTTTGGTTTTAGTTTCGAGTCGATTTCTCCAACAAATGAAGGATCTCCCGGATCAAGAATATTATGCAAGGCCAGGTTGTGCGAGTAGTTGGTAAAACCACCTTTCAAACCCATACGCAGGTTCAATGTTTCGCTTAATGGCACCAGGTACGAATAATCGGCGAACATATATAACCTTTTTACATATTGCACTTTATCGCTGATGAGGTTGAATCCTAAGGCTACTCTTTCATTTTTAAGAGGAGCCTGGAACGAAAAGGAGTATGTTTCGGGAGCACCATCGAAACCAGTCCATTGGTGACGCCCGAGTAACATAAATCCTACTGATTCCCATGTCCCGGCATAAGCCGGGTTTATGGTTTGTGTATTGAACATGTATTGTGTATACATTGGATCTTGCTGAGCATTTGAGGTAAATGCTGATAAAACTATTGCCAGAATCCCTAAACCTTTGATTATATTTAATTTTGCTTTCATCGTTTTAAATTTTTTCAGATTTAACATTCATTAATTATTAATCAATTAATTATTTAGGAATATAGTTCCGGTAATCGCTTTACTACCATCGTTCAGGTAGAGGATGTAGAAGTAGGTTGCCGCAGGCAGTTTATCTTTGCCGATCTGCATATCGTGCATCGATGTTCCGTCCCACCACGCATCGGTACTTCCCCAACGCGATACATTACCATAGTTCTCTTTCTCATAGATCAGGTTACCCCAGCGGTTAAAGATCTCTATTCGGGCTTCCGGATATGCTTCTTCAAAAGTCTGTTCTCCTTCAGCACAAATAAACCTTATTTCGAAGTAGTCGTTGTAACCATCCTGGTTTGGAGAGAATCCGTCAGGAATATTCCGTACGCATCCTTCAACCTGGAATGTGTCTACCACCTCAGGTCTTTCGTAGATATCCCTCCAGTCGCGGATGTTATTAGCTGTATCGGCAGCCATATCCTGTAATGGTGCACCTGAACCAATTGCATTTCGTCCATGCAACCATTCGCCTCTGGTATCGTAGGTATCGTATGCATCATCAAGACCATCTCCATCAGAGTCTACTCCACTCCATTCAACATCAGCAACAGTATCGTGCTCATTTGCATCCCAGCCTTCAATATAATCAGGTATTCCATCATTGTCTGAGTCTGGATCCTGGTGATCAGGAATTTCATCCATATCCATATCAAATAGTGGGTAGTAGTATATGTTCTCGTTGTCTTCGTCATACTGGTCATCCCAGCCGTCACCGTCTGAATCGACTCCAAGTGGCGGATAGTAATCAAATTCGAGATCAATACCATTAAATATTTCAGCACTATATGCTCCTTCAGGAATGTTCTGTTGCCACTCTATGTTGTCAACAATACCATCATCGTCAGAGTCAATATCTAAACGGTCAACAATTCCGTCACCATCAGTGTCAATGTCTCCATCACTTGGGTCGTCATTAACAGGACTTTGTTCGTGTATATCAAGGATACCATCATCGTCATCGTCAATATCGTCAAGGTCAGGTACTCCGTCGCAATCTGTGTCAAGAAGTACATGGATCGTTACCTCAGCAGTGTCGCAGTTATCAGTAATAAATGTATCGCACACAGCATAGGTGAGTGTAAGAACAGCCTCATTTGCAGCTTCGTTTACATAAACCAATTCTCCATCAGTAACACTAATGCCCTCTGGTATATCGGTAAGTATATTGAAGCTTACACCGCCGCGTGTAAATCCTTCATCGTTGGCAAACAAGTCGATGTCTCCCGATACTCTTCCACCAGGACAGTAAATCAAGGTAAGCACATCTGCATTTGCTCTCAATACTTCAGTCTCAACACAACGGATACCAAAGTCAAGTGTTAAATCAACTCTGTTTGTTGCATTTATTTCGGCAGACTTAGGTCCGCTTGTTGCACCACAGCTAACAAATTCACTATCGTATAAAATTGTTCCGTTTTTAGTGAGCATCGCACTTTTGAACTCAGGTAATATCTTCACTAAGCCCGAAGCTTCCAGCTGTTGTGCATAAGCTTCGATGAATGCATCAGGTACCAGCGTTGCAGTGTAAGTACCCCAGGTATCTTCAGTATTGCCCGGTCTTGTTCTCCAGTATCCGATAATACCAACGATTACGTCTTTAACATAGCCATTAGGTCCTTCTATATGGATGTTTGGTGTTGTTACACTACCATAAAGGCCAGCCTTGTTCAATTCTCCTTCGTTTTGTGGTCCGGAGTAGCTTCCGTCGCCATTCAGGTCAATCCATTCCCATGCGGCTAAATCAACGTATCCATTGGCATCAGGTATATTCTGAGTTACCAGGTCGTCGTCGTTTGCATCGTACCATTCATCCTGAATTCCGTTTCCATTCAGATCGTACCATACAAAGTCACCCAGTACTGCAAGATCTGACAATTCGTACCCAAAGTCATTAGTTTGGAATTCACATTCTTCAATTGTTGTAAAGAATAAACTTGATTCGGTTGGGTAGTAACCCTGACCATTCAAATTAGCATCCTGAACCTGAACCAGGTAATCGCCAGGAACCATATTGGTAAAGTAGTATTCGCCGGCAGCATTTGTAATCTGCATAATAATGTCACCCGGTGTTTCTCCCTGAGGAATTAACATTACCATAGCACCTGGAAGAGGAGCTCCGGTTAATGTATCATAAACGATACCATCGATGCGGGTCTGACCTTCACAAATTACTGTAACAGTAAAGCTGCATGAATCAGTGTTTCCACATTCGTCAACAGCAGTGTAAGTAACTGTTGTAACTCCAAGTGGATATAAACCGCTTGCATCAGTGGTTCCATTAAAGTCATTCGAATAAGTTACATCTCCACAGTTGTCCGAAACAAGTGGTAGTGGAATTTCCACAATTGCATCCGGATCGTCTGCGTCAATACTTACTACAACATCTTCCGGACATTCAATTACCGGAGCTGTCGTATCTATAATGCTGAATTCTGCTGTTGTAAATACAGAGTTTCCGCAATCATCAGTCGCAGTGAAAGTAACTATAGCAGAACCAGTGCTTCCACAACCCGGAGTAAGTGACTCAAAGTCATTAGTCCATGTTATATTACCAACTGCAACTTCTGCTTCACCAGTGGTTCCATTTGTATTTAACCAGTTCTCAAGAACACCATCGATTCCTTCAGCACCACATTCAACAGTTAAATCGCTGGCATCGCTGATTAATTCAAGAGGTTCAAGAATTGTCAGATTCAATGTAATTGTTAGCGTACAACCGTTGTCATTTTCACTAAGAATAGTGTATGTGCCACTTTCAGTGTATGTAGTTCCATTAAGGGTGTAGCTCTCACATTCTGTTATGTTCAGCGTTTGTTCACCACTTTCAAGTATTGTTAATACAAGGGTAGCAATTGAATCACATCCGGCAGCATTTTCCGTTTCAAACGTATATGTACCGCTCTGAGTATAGGTTGAATCGTTCCATGTGTATGAATCACATTGAGTAATCTGAGTTATACTGGAAGTACTTTGAATAACATTTAAAACAAGAATTGAATCAGGCGCACAGTTAGCACCTTCGTATTGTACAGTGCTGTCTCCGTCAGTACCAAGGTAAGTAACGCCGTCCACATCCCATGTGAATGTTTCATTCGAGCAAATTGTCGTATCCGTTACGATTGGTTCTGGTTCCGGAGTTACGGTAATATTCAGTACAGTATCCGGCGCACAGTTGGCACCTTCGTAATGAACAGTAGTATCACCCTCAGTACCGAAGTATTCCACTCCGTCCACAGTCCATGTATAAGATTCATCCGAACAGATGGTTTCGTTTGTAACGATTGGTTCTGGTTCCGGAGTTACGGTAATATTCAATACAGTATCCGGCGCACAGTTGGCGCCTTCGTAATGAACAGTAGTATCGCCGTCCGTACCGAAGTATTCCACTCCGTCCACAGTCCATGTATAAGATTCATCCGAACAGATGGTTTCGTTTGTAACGATTGGTTCTGGTTCCGGAGTTACGGTAATATTCAGTACAGTATCCGGCGCACAGTTGGCACCTTCGTAATGAACAGTAGTATCGCCGTCCGTACCGAAGTATTCCACTCCGTCCACAGTCCATGTATAAGATTCATCCGAACAGATGGTTTCGTTTGTAACGATCGGAACAGGTTCCGGAGTTACTTTAATATTCAATACAGTATCCGGCGCACAGTTGGCACCTTCGTAAT